>DCJL01000024.1 GCA_002320035.1 Clostridiales bacterium UBA1701
TTTGACGGCGGCTTATCCAATTTGAGGCGGGCCTTGCCCCCTCAAGCACCCCTGCGGCTCCGTTGTTTTTCGCTTCGGCAAGCGTTTTTTGACAGTCCCAAGCAGCCGGACGAAAATCGTCCGGCTGCTTTCTTCACAGGCGGAGCAGTGAATCTTCATTTTGAGACTCACCGTTTTTTGCCGTTCATTCTTTCAGCTTGAATACACTTCAAGCCAGCCGGCAGACCTATGCTCACATGGCGTATATCCTGTTGAAATGTCTCAGGCCGCGGCCTTAAAGCTTACTTTAACATCAACGGCGTAGGCGGGCATCTTGAAGCTGCCGTCTTCCGCAACCTCAACGGAGGCAGCAGCATCACCATGCTTGGTCACGCTGATCTTGTCCAGCGTATAGCCCTTGTCCGCCGTGCATTCGACCTTTATGGTATCGCCCGCTTTGGCCTTGGTGACAGTGACGCCGCTGATCTGAACCAAAAGCTCGCCGTTGCTGATGGAGGTATAGATCTCATACTGGGCCGGCGCAGGAGCGGTTGTGCCGGTGTTGGTATTGCCGGTATTGGCGCCGCCCTGATTTGCGGAGATGACGGCCGGAACGGGCAGGTACAGCAGCTGACCCGCTTTGATAGCGCCCATATTTTCTTTGTTGTTAAGGGTCTGAAGCAGCTTCAGGTTTCCATCATAAGAAATGCCGTAGCTGCTGCAGATGCCGTATGTGGTGTCGCCGGAGACGATCTTATGAGCCACAATTTTTACGCAGGAGCCGGACTCAGGCGCTTTTGTGGAGGGAAACAGGACGGTGCGTCCGGCGGCAATTTTATTGTAGCTGCTGATGTTGTTGAGCTTCATGATCCGGTCGGAATTGGAGTGAAAATCAATGCCCATTTCGCTGCAAACGCCGTACACGGTCTCACCGGACTTCATCACATGGGGTACCAGATAGCCGCTGATAAAATCCCCGTCCAACAGGGTCTTGTCGTTGGCGCTGCCCTCCACCGGCGTGGTCCCCGTCGCGCTGTCGGACTTGGCGCCTGCGGCAGGCAGGGTAATCACCGTGCCGGGCTTCAGATTGGCATAGTTTTTGATGTTGTTGGTTTTTGTGATCCAGGTATAGTTGGCATAAAAATCTATGCCGAGGCTCTGGCACACGCCGTACACCGTGTCCCCGCTTTTAAGCGTGTATTTAATTGTGTCCGCCGCGAAGGCCGTGACGCTCATGCTGGAAAAAAGCGCCGCCGCCAGGCATAGCGTAAGCAACACGCTGATAAGCCGTTTTTTCATATGTATATCCCCCTTACCGGCCCGCCTGGGCCGAATATTTCCTCAATAACCGCCCGAATCGTATTTTATATTGATATTATATACGCGCCGTCCCGCCCTGTCCATAAAAGCGGAGCGGAATTAATAAAGCTTAAGTTTTGAGGCCCCGCACCGACGGACGCTTTCCGGGCCCGGGTCCTTCGCCTCTTCCAGATTTTTTCAGCAGCCCTCCGGTATAGACCGCTTCGGTTACAATTTTACGACAAAGTCTGGTAAATTGCAAGCATTATTATTAAATTTTAGATTCAATAATTTTCAATTTGTAACGGCGCAGCAAAAACTATCCTCCGGGAACGGTCCCCGGAGGATATCCAGCCTGCAAAAACCGAACCTGCATCCGCATTTTCAGCTTATCCGCAGCCTGAGCATATTCATTTTCCACCGTACATTCTGCTGTAATAATCCATGTATTCCCCGCTGACCACCCGCTGAACCCAGCCCGGGTTATCCAGATACCAGGCGATGGTCTCGCGCATTCCCCTTTCAAAGGAGCAGGCCGGAGTCCAGCCCAGCTCTGCTGTTATTTTGCGGCTGTCTATGGCGTAGCGCCGGTCATGGCCGGGGCGGTCCCGCACAAAGCGTATCAGGCTTTCGCTTTTGCCGAGCTCTTTTAAAATCAGGCGCACGATGTCAATATTCGCCCGCTCGTTTCCACCGCCGATATTATATACCTCGCCCCGGACTCCCCGGTCCAGCACAGCCATGATCGCGGCGCAATGATCCGAGACATGGAGCCAGTCCCTTATCTGCATCCCGTCCCCATAGACGGGCAGAGGCCTGCCCGCTTCGGCATTGTGGAGCATGAGGGGGATGAGCTTTTCCGGGAACTGATAGGGGCCAAAGTTATTGGAGCAGCGGGTGATATTCACTGGCAGGCCGTAGGTCATATGATAAGCGCGCACCATGAGATCCGCCCCGGCTTTTGAGGCGGAATAGGGGCTGTTGGGGGCAATGGGGCTTTCCTCGCTGAAAAGCCCGGTTTCCCCCAGCGCGCCGTAGACCTCGTCCGTTGAGACCTGGAGATACACCACGCCCTCCCTGTACTCCCGGGAATACTTGTCATCCGGCGCGGTTTTCCATCTGGCCATGGCCGCGTCCAGCAGGGTCTGGGTGCCCAGCACGTTGGTGCTCAGAAAAAGCGCCGGCTCCACAATGCTCCTGTCCACATGGGACTCCGCGGCAAAATGCACCACGGTGTCAAAGTCATAGCGGGAGAAAAGCGCGCCAACAAGGGCCCTGTCCCGAACATCCCCATGTACAAAGGTATAGCGGTCGTCCTCCCGTACGGGCAGAAGATTTTCCAGGTTGCCCGCATAGGTCAGCAGATCCAGGTTCACAAGGCGTTCTATGTCGCTCCGCTCGCGGAGCGCCTTCTGAATAAAGTTCGCGCCAATAAAGCCTGCGCCTCCGGTGACAAGCAGTTTTTTCATGTCCGCACCTCTTTTACCGCGCGCACTGCGCTGTTTTTCAAAGCTGCCCCTCGGCTATGCGCAGCAGGTATTTTCCGTAATCGGTCCTGAGCAGGGGCTGGGCCAGGGCCACAAGCTGCGACGCGCTTATATAGCCCATGCGGTAGGCGATCTCCTCAATGCAGGCTACATACATTCCCTGCCGCTTCTGAACGATGGAAACAAAGTTCGCCGCCTCCAGCAGGCTCCCGTGTGTGCCCGTGTCCAGCCAGGCGAGGCCCCGGCCAAAAAGCTTCAGCCTCAGGTCGCCGCGGCGCAGATATGCCATGTTCACATCCGTTATCTCCAGCTCTCCCCTCTTTGAGGGGCGGATGCTTTTGGCAATGGCCACCACATCATTGTCATAAAAATACAGGCCGGGCACCGCGTAGCTTGACTTTGGATGCCGGGGCTTTTCCTCTATGGAGACGACCCTGCCCTCCCCGTCAAACTCTACCACGCCAAAAGCCTCCGGATTCGGAACAGCGTAGCCGAAGATGACCGCGCCGTGTTCCAGTGCCGCCGCACTCTGGACGGCAGGGGTGATCCCTCCGCCATAAAAAATATTGTCCCCCAGAATCAGGCAGACATTGTCATCCCCAATAAAGTCCTCGCCGATGATAAAAGCCTCCGCCAGGCCCCTCGGCTCCTCCTGCACGGCATATTCAATGCGCAGGCCCAGCGCCGCGCCGTCCCCCAGCAGTTCTTGAAAGGCGGCACTCTCCTTGGGGGCATTGATTATAAGAATATCCCTTATCCCCGCCAGCATAAGAACAGACAAGGGATAGTATATCATGGGCTTGTCGTATACGGGCAGTATCTGCTTTGATATGGACCGGGTAAGCGGATAGAGGCGAGTGCCCGTCCCTCCGGCCAGGATGATTCCTTTCATGTTGCCCTCCGTTTCAGGCGCTCCGCGCCGGTTCTTCCGCCAGTATAAAGCAAGGGCAGATATATTGCAAGAAAATAAGGCAATGTGCTTCCCTTCGTTGACTTAATGACCGCAGAGTGTTAGAATAATGACAAATCAGCATGCAACTCATTTTATAGAAGGAAGTGGTTTTTATGCGTCTCACTCCCGAGCAGCAGGCGCTGCTTGACGGCAGCCGGGGCGAGGTCATGGCCAAGGTCATGAAGACCCTCGTCATGTACGGCGACGCTTTCGGCGCGGAGAAAATGGTCCCCATCACAAGCCGGTACGGCCATACCGTTATCAGCTTTGGCCTTAAAGCCATGAAGCCGGTTTACGATATGTATGACCGGCTTATCGCCGCCGGGCTTGTAAGCGGACAGGAGTTCACAGCCGACCCCAGACCGCTGGACAAGAACGTCCCCTCCTCCCTGCTGGAGAACATCGTATTTAAAAAATTCATGTATACCGAGCAGGCGCGTTACGAAAAGCAGCTCGCAGAACTTGGAATTATTGACAGCAAGGGCTACACCTGCACCTGCTATCAGGATCAGGTCGGCAACAAGCCCGCCAAGGGGGACATTCTCTCCTGGGCTGAGTCCTCTGCGGTTGTCTACGCCAACTCCGTCCTCGGTGCCCGCTGCAACCGCAACTCGGGCATGATAGAGCTTATGGGCTCCATCGCAGGTTTTGTTCCCGAATTCGGCCTTCTGACCGATGAGGGCCGTAAGGCCGGCTGGGTGGTGGAAGTCCGCTGTGAAAAGCGGCCCGAAGCACAACTGCTGGGCTCCGCTATCGGCATGAAGGTCATGGAGGAAGTGCCCTACATAAAAGGCCTTGACAAATGGCTGGGCACCGGGCTTGACGAAGAGGCCTGCACCTATCTGAAAGACTTTGGCGCGGCCACCGCCTCCAACGGCTCCGTAGGCCTGTATCATGTGGAAAATCTGACTCCTGAGGCCGTAGAACAGGGTGAGACACTGATCAAAGAGGGCGCAAAGGTATATGTGGTGGACGACGCGGAGCTTGAGCGCGTCCGGGCCTCCTATCCCGTTATTTGGAAAAACGCGGACGCGAAACCGGAGCTCTGCTTTGTGGGCTGCCCGCATATGACGCTCAGGCAGCTTCAGGACTGGACAGATAATGTAAGCCGCGCGCTTCGGGCAAACGGACGCGGCAAAATCGCCGTGCCCACGGTGTTCACCGCTCCCCCTGCGGTCATCGAGGAGTTCGAGAAAGGCCCCTACGCCGCCCGCCTTAAGGATACCGGCATTATTCTCAGCTATATCTGCCCGCTGATGTACATGAACAATCCCCTGTGCAAGAAGAAGGCCGTCATAACCTCCTCCAATAAGCTGCGCACCTATACCAGCGCCCGATATTACCCCGAAGCGGATATTCTTAACATCATCACCGGCAAGGAGGTGGGCAAATGAAACAATTTAAAGGCCGCGTCATCGTTCCCGGATGCTGTTCTGCCGAGGCGCTCGTGAGCCGGGGCGGCTTCAACACCCTGGCCAGCTATCAGATGGCTCTCCAGTTCGGGGATAAACAGGTCAAATGCGGCGATCAAAACAACGCCGACATCTATAAGAAGCCCATGCTGGGCAAAGCCCTGTGCCTTCCACAGACGATCGGCTCCACCACCGGCGGCATGGTGCTCTATACTGCCTGCGCCGTAGGGAAGCAGCCCGCCTGTATGCTTTTTTCCATGCCCATCGACTCCCTGGCCGCCTCCGGCGCCATACTGGGCGATGTCTGGACCGACAGCTCCATGCCTGTTGTGGATATGCTTGGTCAGGAATTTCTGGACTATGTCCAGACCGGTATGACCGTCACCGTCTCCGAAGATGGGCTTGTAAGCGTTGAATAAGGATTGACCGCCGTCCGGTAAAGCCGGGCGGCGGCGCTTGAATTTAAGGCGGGCTTGACAGGCCGGGCCGCCGGTGATAGATTATATAAGTCCCACATGAAGTCCCACATGCCGGTGTGGTGGAATGGTAGACACAAGGGACTTAAAATCCCTCGCTGGCAACAGCGTACCGGTTCGAGTCCGGTCACCGGCACCAAAAATTCTTATCAATCAGGGGCTATTGTGCATCTCAATAGCCCGGCATAACTGAAAAGAGCCAGACTTTGAAGATTCAAAGTCTGGCTCTTTTTTTATTACATGCTTCAGCACGCCGAGGACAGAGGTCTCCCCCGGTCGGTCTTTTATATCCCGCATCCTGCCAGCGGCGCTCTCTGTCGGCTTTGAAGTAAGGCCAGATACCGTCTAAAATACCCCGCGACGGTTCGCAGGCCTTTAGCGGTATGCGGCCATTTTTACTTACTCTGGTCTCTCGCTTTTATTATTCAGTGGTCATTCCTGCAATTACTACTGGGGCAGTCTCAGTATCCCCGGCAAAAACCCCGTTAAATTCGCCCACAGCGCTCTCGATTAGCATTTTAAGTTCGAGGTCGGTTACCGTTATGCTCTGCGCCTTAAGCATCTCAGACGCGGCCTCAAGGGCTTTGTTAAGCTTTTCCTCGCCGTGGAGGTCTTTGTATATCTGCTCCACAGCATGAACGACAGTATGAACAACGTCCTTTTTAGTCTGCGTGTTGATATGTTTCTGGTAAAGCTTCTTGAATACCAGCCCCAGCCATGCGGCAATGCCCGCCACAATCGCGGCTATAATCTGCATGATGTATTCTGTCAGTATGTTTTCCATTTTTATACCTCCGTTTTATAATGCATGCCGTCTCCCGTCTGCATCATTACCCGGCGCGTCAGCACCAGCCTCCGACGGGGCGCGGCATGTCCTTGATTATTTGTGATACCCTTCCAAATCGGATATTCGGTGATTAATGACCTTGATCTGCTCCTCAAGCACCGGCATCCTCGCCGCAAAATTGTTGTGCTTGTCTACTTTCTTTTCCAGCTGCCCCACCCGGTATGCCGTCAGCCGAAAGCCACTGTACGCGCCCAGGGCCGAGCCCAGAAAGCCCAGCACTGCAATGACAATTTCCGTGTATTCCATCCGGCCTTATCCTTTCAGCAGCCGTTCCCAGGTGGCCGGGCCGCAGATTCCGTCTACCTCAAGTCCGCTGGCCTTCTGGAACTTTTTGAGCGCCCAGAGGCTGTCGCCCCCAAAATCCCCGTCCGCCACGCCGCAGGGGCAGCCGTTGCCATTCAGGAGCATCTGCATCGTTTTTACCTGCTGTCCCTTCGCGCCGAAGCGGAGCGTGTCCAGCCTGATTCCGCCGCCGGCATCGGGAGTGACCGGCTTTGTCTCCGGTTCGGGTTCGGGCTGAGGCTTGTCCTCTTTCAGGAGGCTGTAATCAGGCCGCCCATAGCCGGATATATTCCCGTTTCCAATAGCGTACCGTTTTTTGAATACGCCCCCGCCGTTGGGCACGACGCCCAGCTCCGAGCTTGTGTTGCCCTCCACGGTGTAAACATAGCGCCCGTCAACCGCATACACGAGCCCCACATGGTACTCATTTCCGTAATCCCCGAAGAAAATCTGGTCTCCCACCTCCGGCGTCTTGAAGAAGCGCCCCTTTGCCCGGAAATAGCCCGCCGAGAAGCTGCACCCCGCCCCGCAGGAGCGCTCCGGCGCACAGAGAAGCTTCAAGGTCATCTCATAGCCGTAAGCCGTCAGGAAGCACCAGTCTGCAAAGCAGTCGCACCATGCATATCCGTTTTTCCTGCCGTTATAAAAGGCCGGCCATTTGCTGTCTATTTCATAGGCGTACTTGTTCCAGTTGTTATACCCGGCGTTGGCCGCAGGCTCATAGAGCTGTGCATTGCTGGCCTTTTCCAGATAGCCTACCTCGCCCAGGGCGATGTCCACCGCCTTAATTCCTGTTTTGGTTTCCGGCTCCGGCTTTGCTTCCGGCTCGCTTTTATCTACCAGAAGCGCCGCCCATGTGGCAGGGCCGATGATGCCGTCCGCCGCAAGGCCGTTGTCTCTCTGAAATTTTATGACCGCCGCGTACATCTCCCCGCCAAAGTCCCCGTCCGCGCCGTATCGGGGAAGCGAATAACCTTTTGCTAGAAGTGCTTTCTGTGCCTGTGTTACATAGTCCCCCCTGCTTCCGCGCTGGAGCATCGGTCTGTATGTATCTGCCATTCCTGTAACCTCCATACCATGATATTTGTTGTAGAATTCCATGCCGTATCCGGCTCTTTCCTCCCGTTTTTCATACATCCCGGCGGGCCGTTCAAATTTCAGGAGCATTACATCCGAAGCCTCCCGTACGCTCCCCGCGCTCATCAGCGCGTCATACAAGGCCCTGTAATTGGTTCTGACCTCATAGGTAAAGAAATCCACCTGCATGCTGCCGTCGCCGATGGACACACCGGCCTGCTTTGCGAAGTCGTAGAGCATCTGCTTCCTGCTCCAGAATGTCCACTGGCACAGGCCGTAGCCGCCCCCGCCCGGCCCTCTGTGGATAAAGTCCTCCCTGCTGACCGCGCCGCTGTCCACCCGTTCCGTATAGACGCGCGACCAGTCGGAATAGGGGATGTCCCCCTGTACTCTGTCCGGGTGCAGGCCGCTTTCCGCCCGCATATTGCCCATGATCCCCGCCGCGGCAAATTCATTAAAACCATTGCGCCGGAGCGCAAGCCATAATTCCTTTTCTGTCATTTCTGTCTCCTCTCCCTGTGTGCCCGGAGCCTGCCCCCGCTGTCATCCTCAGCGCCCCTCATGTCATTCTGAGCGCAGCGAAGAATCTTACCGCCGCAGCCCGTCATCCCGAGCACCCCCACTCTGTCATTCTGAGCGGAGCGAAGAATCTTTTCTCCTGTCCTCGTCACCCCGAGCGCCCCCTCCTGTCATTCTGAGCACCCAAACCCATTGTCATTCTGAGGAGCCTTTTCCCATTGTCATTCTGAGCGGAGCGAAGAATCTTTTCGCCCTCATGCACCCTCAGTCCTCCGTCAGCAACCCGCTGTATTCCTTTTCATCGTCGTCCATTGGCTTTCCCTTATGCCGCCCTGCGGTTGCGGATGATCACAATGCCGGAGCCGCCCGCGCCGCCGTTGCCTACATTGCCGCCGCCTCCATCGCCTCCGCCACCGCCACCGCCTCCGCCGGTGTTGTTGGCCGCGCTGTATCCATTTACTCCTCTGGGCGCCCCGTTCGCCCCGCCGCCGGCGCCGCCAGCCCCCGGCGAACTTGTGATCCAGTTGCTGGACACGCCAGCCCCGCCGCCGCCTCCGCCGGCGTAAAGCGTCCCCCCGGTTTCCCCAAATGCGCTTGTGCTTGTACCCTGACCAGAGCCGCCGCTTAAGCTGCCAAAGCTGCCGCCATTGGCGCCGTTGGAACCGCCAGCGCCTGCCACAGCGCCCGAGCCGGAATATGGGTCAACGCCTGCCGCATGGCCGCCGCCGGAGCCGCCGGAACCGCCATAGCCCTGACTGTTGCCAGGGCCTCCCGGCTGTCCCCCCTCGGCTTCGCATAAGCTGACGCCGCCCTGCCTGACGGAAGAAGTCCCGCCAGCCGCGTTGGGAGCGCCGCCGCTGCCTATGATGATATCTATGGCAGCGCCTCCCGCGATTCTTGCGCCGCGCACGGTTTTTGTCTTTCCGCCGCCGCCGCCACCGCCGCCGTAGCCAAATTGAGCCGCCCGGCCGCCGCCGCCACCGCCGCCGAGGCTGAAGATATCCACGCCCTTGCCGGCCTTGCCGAGCCTGGAAAAGCGCAGCGTCCCGCTGCTCAGACATTCAATCGTCCAATCTCCCTTCGCGTCGCCGGAAAAGCGGTATTGTCCCGTGTAGCTGAATTCCATTGCGCCGCCGCCCATAGGCCCCATGTCGATAATCATCCGCACACCTCAGTTCAAAATCGCTATATTGATTCCCAGTGCCCCTGAGGGCTCAGAATCGCACTGGAAGGTCAAACTGCCCTCTCCCTGTCCGATGCAGCGAACCCCATTGTCTCGTGCGCTCTCCCAGCTCTCCGCATTCGGACTTGTGAATACCAGGTTTCCCGCTGTAACGCCCTCCACGGAGACGGTCTGCAAATTCCCGCTCCATCCGCTTGCGCTCAGCGTGGCCGTGGCGGTGCCCGCCTTGCCGTGGGCCTTTGCCGGGGCCCTGGCAATGCTGCTAATGCCGGCGCTGCTCAATGCCAGCACGCACAGCTCCATCTCGTAGTTCGTGCCGCTCAGGTTGATATCCTCCCGGGTCAGCGCTGCAAATCCGCTCATATTCGTGGAGTAGTCTACTGCCCACGAAAACTGCTGAAAATTTTCCGCATTGGATTCTGCCGCGGTGTTTATTACGGCCTTTACCCTGGCATAGCCGCTTGTCTGCGTCACGCTTAGCGTCTCCGCCGCCGTGACCTCCACCTCGCGCCCGCCCTCAATAAAAAGCCCTTTCCCAATCGTCAGAGTTTTTCCTGTGAAAGAGAGATCGCATCCGCTCAATATCCCGTCCGACAGAGCCCCTCTGAAAACCGCTCCATGGGCCGCCGCCGGTACCTTTTGATAGGGAAATGTCCTGCCGCTTATCATACCTGTACCTCCTCCCAACCCCAGGCCTGATCTCCTGAGGTGAAAATTTCTTTATTCATTTCTACTTGCCGCTGGCGCTGATTTTGTATCGGTCAAACAGCGCCTTTACCTTGGCGTTTTTCAGTATCTTCTTTTTCTGGCCCTCGTTCAGAGCGCCGTATACCGTCTCCAGCGCCTCTTTGATCTCCCGGTTATAGGCCAGCGCCTTCTCTGCAAGCGTCATAAATACCCCCCTGTCATTCCGAGCACCCCT
>DCJL01000008.1 GCA_002320035.1 Clostridiales bacterium UBA1701
CCGCGGCTCAGTTGCTTTTCGCTTTGCAAACGTTTTTTGACAGTCTCAGCATAAAATATATTTTTTTATAGATTTCATAATTTTCTTCTGTGTTAATTTCAATCGCCCCCTTCATCTTTAGAAGTATGTTATCAGATTAAATGTGTAAAATCAATAACATATTTCATCTTTAGAAGGGGGCGAGCCTTTGAAAATATATTGGAACGGGGATTCCAAGAATATAATCGGCAATAAGGTTCGCATGCTCAGAATCAGGAACGGCCTGACACAGGAAGCCCTTGCAGCAAAGCTTCAGTTGAATGGGTTTAATTTCTCTGCTCTGACAATATTGCGCATTGAAAACGGAACCCGCTTTGTCCCGGATTATGAGGTCAAAGCATTATCTGAAATCTTCAATGTTTGTTATGAGGAATTATTGGACTGATATCCACCCATAATTTCCGTTTCCACAGTCAGTGTTTCTCTGTCTCGCGGGGCGGCAGTCTGCCTCCCGCCCCCTTGTCCTGCGCCGGGCTTGCGAAAACGGCTTATTTTCCCTGAAGGGCGGCGCTCAGCTCCCCCCAGAGCTCCACGAGGCGAAAGCGCAGCTCATAGCCCTCGCTCTCGGTGACGATGGCGAAGTCCTCCCGGCTCATGGCTTTTTCGGCCTGCTCCGCTCCGGCCGCGGAGAGGCAGAGGGGCGGGAACACCACGCACCACCAGTTTTTGCCCTCTCCCTCGCCCAGCACCACCCGCAGGGACTCATAGCAGCCCGCGGGCAGGGTGAAGCCCTGGTATCTCCGGGTGGGATAGCGCTCCCGGCTGAGGCTCACGGTAACGGAGCGGCCCTCGGAAACTTTCTCTGCCGCTCCGGCGATCTTCTCCAGCGAGGCGCCAATGATCTCCCTGGCCTCCTCCGCGCTCTCCGCCCCCTGAAGCGCCGGGTCCAGATACCGAAGCACCTCATCCCGCACCCGGAGCTTCAGCTCCTGCTCCGCCTGCTCATCAGAAGCGGCGATAACATGCAGCCGCACAAGATTGCCGCTTATAGAATTCTGCCGTCCCTGGGCCCAGGCCCCGGCGCAGAGAGAGAGGCTCAGAGCCAACAGCGCCGCCGTCTCCCAGATTTTAAGCTTTCCGCCGTGATTCTTCATAAAAAATACCGCCTATACTATGTATTCATCCATAGTATAGGCAGTTTTTCTTCTTTTCAAACAGCGCCGATGAAGCACTTCGGCTCCGCCACGCGGCAGAAGCGGTATTCCCCGCTCAGGCTGTCCCGGGCGGCAAGGGCGGCGGCCTTATCCCGGAACACCCCGAAAACCGCGGAGCCCGTCCCCGTCATAACGGAACCCAAGGCCCCATAGTCCAGCAGGCGGCTTTTTATCCCGGCCACGGTTCTCATGCGCCGGTCGTCCACATCTTCAAAGACATTGTACATCCTCCGGCACAGCTCCCCCAGTTCGCCCCGCTCCAGCGCCTGAACGATCCCGGCGGTGTCCGGGTGGCGGCGGAGGGACACGGCGTCCAGCTTTCGGAAAAGCTCCGGCGTGGAGATGGAAAACTCCGGCTTGCAGACAACAAAAAAACACGCCGGCAAGGGCGGCAGTTGGGACAGCAGCTCCCCCCGCCCTCTGGCCAGAGCCGTGCCGCCCCGGACACAGAAGGCCACATCCGAGCCCACACCGGCCGCCAGCTCCTCCAACTCCGGCCAGGACAGAGCAGAACCGTACAGCGCGTTCATCCCCCGCAGAACCGCCGCCGCGTCCGCCGAGCCCCCGGCCATGCCTGCGCCAACCGGGATATTCTTCCGCATGTCTATCCTCACGCCCTGCCCGGTCTTTCCCATCGCCTCCAGATAGCTCATGGCGGCCCGGACGGTCAGGTTTCTCTCATCTCCCGGAATAAAATGCAGATTGGAAGAGGCCCTGACCCGGCCGCTGCTGTTGAGGCTGATGAGCAGCTCGTCGCAAAGGGAGACGGTCTGCATGACCATGACCATGTCATGGTAGCCGTCCTCCCGTTTCCCGGCCACGTCCAGGGATATATTCAGCTTTGCCCAGGCTTTTTCTCTGATCTCTGTCATGTTTCCTCTCACTCAAACAGATACACTCTCAGCTCATAGGGCCGGGTGGTGAAACCGTTTGAAATAATGTAGTTAAAATCGTAATTTGACAGCACGGCCGTGCCCTCGGAGAGCTCCGTGCCCTCCGGCGCCTCAAAGCGCACCTGCTCGGCGGTGAAGGAGCAGATTACCAGCAGGCGTTTTCCCTGATAGCTCCGCTCGTATACATAGAGCTTTCTGCTTTCCGGCATAAGCTCGCGGTATGTGCCGTAGATGGCAATGGGATGCTCTTTGCGGAATTTCAGCAGTTTCCGATAGAAGTTCAGCAGGGAGTCCTCATCCTTCTCCTGTTCTTCCACATTGATCTGCTTATAGTTGTCGTTCACAAAGAACCAGGGCACGCCGGTGCTGAAGCCCGCGTTTCTGCCCCCGGTCCACTGCATGGGCGTTCTGGCGCTGTCCCGGCTGGATTTCTGCACCAGCTCCAGGACCTTTTTCCTGGGCAGAAACCGGGAAGCGATCCGAGCGTTGTTTTTGGTCATCACATCCTGATACATATTCACGCTGGGCAGGCAAAGGTTCAGCATGCCTATCTCCTGGCCCTGATACACAAAGGGCGTTCCGCGCTGGAGAATATACATAGCGGCCAGCATTTTTCCGCTCTCCCTGTGATAGCGCTCGCTGCCGTAGCGGCTGATGATACGGGGATGGTCATGGTTTTCGATATACAGGGCGTTCCAGGCCTTTCCCTCAAGTTTGGTCTGCCACTGGGTAAAGGCCTTTTTCATCTTGACCAGATTGAAAGGGCGCTGTACCATGTCGGTCAAAAAGCAGTCGGCCTCCATATGGGAAAAGCCGATCATTTCGTCCAGGACTTTGTCTGGCCCCTCGCTTATATAGCGCAGGGCGATCTCGGGCGTGGTCATCGGACTCTCGCCCACCGTAAAACAATCGTAATAATCCAGCACATCCCTCTTGAATTCTTTGAGATAATCGTGTACTCTTGGGCGGTTGGAATAGTATTTCATGCCGTTGGCGGCGGGGAGCTTCGGATATGCGTCCGGCAGGCCGGGAGCCTTGGAGATATAGGTTATCACGTCCTCCCGGAAGCCGTCCACCCCCATGTCCAGCCAGAAGCGCATGATCTCTTTTACTTCCCGGCGAACCTTCGGATTATCCATGTTTAAATCCGGTTGCTTTTTCGCGAACAAATGCAGATAATATTCGTCTAAGTTTCTGTCATACTCCCAGGCGCCGCCCTCGAATATGCTGGTCCAGTTATTGGGCGGAAGGCGCTTTTTGCCCACAACACGGCCCGGGCGCCAGAAATAATAGTCATGATAGGGATTATCCCGGCTTTTGCGGCTCTCCTTGAACCAGCGGTGCTCGTCGGAGCTGTGGTTCACCACAAGATCCATGAATACCCGCAGCTCCCGCTTGTGGGCCTCGTCCAGAACCTGCCTGAAAACCTCCAGATTGCCATAGTCCGGGTGGATGTCCATATAATCGGAGATGTCATAGCCGAAGTCCGCGTTGGGTGAGGGATAGAGGGGCGAGAACCAGATCGCGTCCACATTCAGGCTCTTGATATAGTCCAGCTTCGACAGCACGCCCCAGAGATCGCCTATCCCATCCCCGTTCCCGTCGCAGAAGCTGCGGGGCCATATCTGGTACACCGCCATTTCCTTGTACCACTGTTTTCCAGCCATTTTCCTCCGCCTCCCTCGTTTGTTTCATTTATTGTATCACATGAATTTGTTTATCTCAACAGCAAGAACAGGATATTTTTTGTCTTTCTGTTTTGGGAAAAGTTTACCGACTTATTTCGACATAATTCCAAAATATTTGCAAATGTTGACAATTTGGTAAAAAAGTGCTATCATTAAAGTATGTATCTTGAAAGGATATGCTAACTATGAAAAAGCGCCTTATATCAATGGCAGCCATGCTGCTGTTGATGCTCGCAATAATTCCCGCCGCCTTTGCGGACGTTACTTATCCCGCCCCGGGGGATATTCCCGTGGGCGGCACGCTGGACCATCTGGTCGCCATCGTGTCCGCAAGCAGCGCGCAGGCCACGGAAGGCACCCTGCCCCCCGGAATCCTTCTGGAAACCTCTTCGGGGAGCGACGGGCTGTATATCTATCTGCGCGGCACCCCCAGCGCAGTGGGCTCCTATGACTGCGTCATCAATGTTGACGGCACCCGCACCATTATCTGCCCTGTGAATGTGATTCCCACTTCCCCCAGTGTTACAGCCGGGCCCGGCGTCAAATGCCAGCCGGGGGGAGAGGCGGTTGTCAGCGTAACCGCCAGCACCACCGACGGAGGCAGTCTCAGCTATCAGTGGTACTCCAACCCCAATAACAACTCCAGCAGCGGTTCTCTCATTTCCGGGGCCACCTCCTCTTCCTATCAGGCCGGCACAGCCCTTGCGGGGACTACTTATTATTACTGTGTTGTAACCAATACCAACAAGGGTCAGAGCGTCTCTGTAACCTCCTCTGCCATTCCCGTCACCGTGGAGGCGCTTTCGGTCAGCTCCATCTCCGTCCAGACCATGCCCGCCAAGATTGAATACACCGTGGGGGACACGCTGGACAGCACCGGGCTTCTTATCTATGTGAACTACTCCAACGGCAGCAGCGATGTTCTCAGCCAGGGTTTTGACCTGTATCCCACCCGGCTGGGCCGCGCCGGGGCGCAGACCATCGAGGTCAGCTACGGCGGCAAGACCTGCACTTTCAGCGTCAATGTAGAGCAGGCAGAGGAAGAGATCCAGGGCATCGGCGTCCTGACCCTGCCGGACAAAACCGAATACGCCCCCGGAGAAACGCTGGATACCACAGGCCTGTCCATAAGAGTCTACACCAACAACGGCCACAGGGATGTTTACAGCGGCCTTGCGTGCAGCCCCACCAGCTTTGACAAGCCGGGCTCTCATACGATCACGGTCAGCTACGGCGGCAAGACCTGCACCTTTGCCGTCAGCGTCGTGAAAGAGGTTTCCGCCGTCAGCCTCGCCGTTTCCAAGCTGCCGGATAAAACCGTCTACACCATCGGCGACACGCTGGATACTGCCGGCCTCACCCTTAAGCTTACCGACAGCTCCGGTAAAACCCAGAAGATAAGCTCCGAATTCCGCTGCACGCCCACAAAACTTGAGACAGCGGGCAGGCAGGAGATCGTTGTCAGCTACGGCGAGCTTGAATGCCGCTTCTCCGTCACCGTTGAGGAAACGGAAGCGGAGGCCAGCCCCCAGGCCAGCGCGGAACCCCTGCCAGACCTGTCCCCCGCTCCGGAGGAAGAGAGCAGCCCCGCCCATAAAAGCAGCAACGGCAAGGTACTGGTTATAATAATCATTATCGCCGCCGTTCTGGCTCTTTTAGGGCTTGGCGCATATGTATACATCATGAACCGGGAGGGCGCCGACAAGCTTGCCGACAAGTTGGAAGAGCTTATCAGCCGCTTCCGCAGGCATTGATTCCTTAAAGATTGCCCCGGCGGCAGGAAAGCGGCGGTTTTTCGTCCGCCGGGGCTTTTTCCCGCGATTTTTTCTATAAAACATGTTGACATGGGGCATATAAATATGGTATTATCTCATGGCTGAATAAGGGAACGGCCATGCGGGTGTAGTTCAATGGTA
>DCJL01000011.1:0-6839 GCA_002320035.1 Clostridiales bacterium UBA1701
CACACTTCATTGTAACACCTACAGTTTTTCCACCGAAAAATGAAAAAAATTCTTGACAATCAGCGGCAGATACTGTAAAATACCCCTTGCTGACAGAGATGGACGATTGGCGCAGCTGGTAGCGCATCCGCTTGACGTGCGGGAGGTCACAAGTTCGAGTCTTGTATCGTCCACCACCCATTCATTATACTAAGGATGCCACTGGCAAAAATGCCAGTGGCATCAAGCATTCCCGGACTTTTTTCGCGCCGAAAAAACACTTGTTGTTACAAAGATGCCAAGCCTCCGTTTTGAGGGGGTTAACGGATTCGAACTGTTTATTTCCACTATAATAACCAAATCATGAAAGAAAAGCGCCGTCCTGAGGTTCCGGTTGTCACGGAACTACAGGACGGCGCTTTTTTATTTTCCGAAGAAAAGGAGAAACAAATGAAACAGGAAGCCAGAAGCAGGGATCGCCCTGCGCGAGAAAACTACGCAAAACTCATGCGCCATGAGGATGTGGGCAGCGCACGGGAACCTCCGGAAAAGCCGGTATGTACCGAGAAGCCGGAGTGCGCCGGCTGCCCCTACCCTGCCCACGGGTTCGTGTGCTGGTGTGAGAAGTGCATGAGAGAAAAACTGAAGCAAATCCACAGAGAAGGAGGAATGAGATAAAAAAGATTAAAGAAGCTATTGTGCTGTACAAGCATTTATGGTATATGTTTTATATGTGAATAAGCTTAGGAGGCTTAGATAAAATCGGACAAAATACAGGAAAAGGAGAACAGCTATGCTTCATGAAGTAAGTTTCAAGTCCTTCAATGAGAGGGATATGGTTCAGGGGTGGATTTATGTTCCGGCCTGCGAGCCGAAGGGGATCGTCCAGCTGGTGCACGGCTTCGGCGAGCATTCCAGACGCTATTTCCACATGATTGTGGCCTTCATGGACGCGGGATTCATTGTCGCCGCCGACGACCATGTTGGTCACGGGAAGACGGCGGTTGTGAACGACACCTGGGGCGACTGGGGCGAAAAGGGCCCGCACACCATGATGGAGGATGAGCACACGCTGACCGGGCTGGTCAGGGAGATGTACCCAGGCCTTCCCTGCTTCCTGTTCGGGCACAGCATGGGCTCTTTCATCGCCAGGGATTATATCGCAAAGTATGGAGACGAACTGGCGGGTGTGACCCTCTGCGGAACCTGCGGCGCGCTCCCCACGTTGCCGGATACGATCGCCGCTCTGAGAGAGGCGGTTGACGCCGGAGAAGGGAACGCCTCTGATCCCAAGTTCACCAACATGCTCTTCGGCTTTATGTTTGCCCGTATCGAGGAGCCGGTGAGGCTGGGCAACGAATGGATCTGTCACAGCAAGTGGGTGCAGAACGATCACGCCGCCGACCCCTTCGATGCCTTTACGAAGCCGACGAACAACCGTTCCATGCTGTACTTCTGCGAGATGATGGACTGCATCCAGGGTGCGGAATGGGCTGCAAAAGTTCCCGCCAGTCTTCCGATCTACAATATTGGCGGGGATATGGATCCGGTCGGCAACTGGGGCGAGGGCGTATACTGCACATCGAATCTGCTGGCTCAGACGGGTCACCGCGTCAAGACCAAGCTCTATTCCGGATACCGGCATGAGATTCACAACTACGACGAGATCAAGGCCGAGGTTGAGAAGGGGATTGTGGACTTCTTCAAGAGCTGCCTGCAGTAATGGAGCGCACGGTAGAATTCCCGGTACAGGCAAAGGACCGGCGTCCTCTGGGCGGCATATCCCACCCTCGCCGATGAAAGTGGAAAAACAGAGCAGGAGCCAGAGGCGGAATACACTCTGGCTCCTGCGTTGCGCCCACGAAGCGTTCCAACGTATGGGAACAGATACTCTCCCCTCTTCGCGGATATGAATCGCATTGAGGGATGTTCATTGTTGTACAAAAGCGCACAAAAGATGAATAATCGCGTTTTTAGTCGGAATCAATAGGGATTCAGTTCAATTGCACTTACCATATAACAGCGTTGTAAAAAACCCTGTATTCTCCAGAGCTTGCCTTTGTTTTTTTCATTCGTGTTCACCTATACATATTCAGATTGATCGAGATGATTATACCATGTGTAGCACAAACGCGCGACAAGAAAACCTCTTTTGCCCCGACAGACAAAAGAGGTTTCTCTGATGGCACGCGATAAGGGATTCAACCCCCTGACCTTCTGGTCAGTAGGCGCCGCCGCCGGCTCCGGCGTTGCTTCGCCTGCTGCGTCGCAGTGGGAATTAAATCGATCTCAAAGAATCCTTTTCAGATGATGATAAATTCAGCAAGAAAGACATTACTGGGCATGACTTGACAGAGATTGAGCTTGACACAAAAGAGACGTTTGAACTCGGTAAAGGACGATTCCAGTATTATCGCCTTTTTAACGGGAAGTTGACGAATCCATAATGACGTGGGGATATATGTTGAAAAAGACGAACAACCGGAAACGATAGAACAACTCTTGCAGAATAACGATAGCCTCCTGAGAATTTTATCCCCAATTGACCCTAACACGCTTCATGCCGCAATCAATATTGATAATCTGAAACGTATTCAACAGGTTATGAGTCAGAACCTTAGTAATGATCAGGAAACTGCATTTGGCAACCGTTCTTTGAAAAAAACGCATGGGTTCTTTCTCTGCTTTTTACAGGATCCACCAGATTATTCCACCCCGGGCAAGCTCGCAAAAACCGCAGCGGCGCAGGACGGACTGGGATGGGAGATTATCCCCCTCAGTTCCAGCCAGAATGTTTTTGACGCCCGGCTGGCTCAGGGCCCAGCGGCACATGGCGGATACGGCCTCGCTCATATAGCCCTGGCCCCGGAAGGCCTTGCCCAGACCATAGCCGATTTCCACCCGGCCCTGTTCATCCGGCGGAGCCTTAAAGTCCGCCGAGCCCACCACGACCCGGTCCTCCCGGCGCAGAAGGAGCCAGAAGCTGTCCCAGAGATAACTTTCCGGCCTTCTCTCGCAGATCTCCAGCTGATTCCGGATGATTTCCGAGAAAACGCCCTCCACCGGCTCCGACTGATAGCTTATGCTCAGGCGGCGTTCAAGCTCCGGCAGATCAAAGCACAGCAGCCGCAGCTCCTCGGGCCGCAGGGGCAGCAGAAGCAGCCGTTCACTCTCCAGCTTCATGGCGCGCACCTGAGTCCGGCGGCAGCCATGATGGCCTCGGCTATAACATATGCCTGCTCGTTCCACGGGTAAGCGCTCCCGGTGCAGCCGGCATCTTCAAGCAGGCCCTGGGCGTTCTCCCCCTTGAGCTGGGCGCAGGCTTCATCCACGGAGGCGAGCTTTTCGGCAAAGACTGTCTGAGCGTCATTTCCCTTGGGAGACATCCAGCCGACCGTGGCGGAACGGGCGTCTTCGGCGCTCATGCCGGTCTGGGCGGCCCAGTCCAGAAGCTTTGCGGCCTCGCCTGCGGCTCTGAGTGAGCCTCCGGCGGTACCGGGAGCGGCGTTCTGATCAATGCTTTCCAGGATGGCGGCAAGTTTTTCGGCCTCTTCCCCGCCTGCGGGGTCGGCTTCCACGATGACCCCCGCTTCAGGGCTGCCTCCCTCCTGCGCGTCCGGGGCGGCGCTTTCCGGGACGGTACTCTCCGCCGGGGAAGTCACGGTCTCCGCCTGGCCGCAGGCGGCAAAAAACAGGCAGAGCAAAAGAGTCAGAAGCAAAACAATCGTTTTTTTCATTTCTATTTCTCCTTTATAACAGGGCGTGTACAGCAGGGATACAATTCAAAGGGGGAAAACACTGCGGATATAAAAATTATAGCTGCTCTCCGCCCATATAGACGGCTCTGCGTGAAAAATCCTCCGTGCAGACAATAAAGTCCGCGAGCTTGCCCTCTTCTATGGAGCCCAGTTCTCCGGCGCAGCCCAGCTCCTTTGCGGGAATCAGGCTGGCGGAGAGGACGGCCTGCTCCGGGGCGATGCCGAAGGAAATGGCGTTTCGCATACAGTCATAGAGATTGGTGGCGGAACCGGCGATGGTGCCGTCCTCCAGTGTGGCAAGACCGCCTTTGAGAAAGACCTGCTGACCGCCCAGTGTGTATTCCCCGTCCGGCATACCGCAGCAGCGCAGCGCGTCTGACACAAGGCATATTCTGCCGGGGAAGAGCTTAAAAGCCATGCGCACGGAGCTTTCATGGACATGGAGCCCGTCGCAGATGAGTTCAGCCACTACGTCCTCCCGTTCGGAGGCGGCGCCGATCACGCCGGGCTTGCGGTGATGGATGGGGGGCATGGCGTTGAAAAGATGGGTCAGATGCCGGGCGCCGGCCGCAAAGCCAGCCCGGGCCGCCTCGTAGTCCGCATCCGTATGGGCTATGGAGACGAGGCAGAGTTCGCTGGCACGGCGGATAAATTCCGCCGCGCCGGGAAGTTCCGGGGCAAGGTCCGCAATCCGCAAAAGACCGGCGCAGCCGTCAAAGAGCTTTTTGAAGGCGTCAAAGTCCGGCAGGCGCAGATAGTCCGCATTCTGGGCGCCCTTTTTCTTCTCGGAGAAGAAAGGACCCTCCATCTGGATGCCCATAAGCCGTGCGCAGCCCCGGGGCCGCTCTCTGCGCAGGCGCACTGCCGCCTGGAAAGCGGCCGCCAGCACATCATAGGGCAGTGTCATAGAAGCGGGGGCAAAGGCCGTCACACCATTTCGGGCCAGATAGCCTGCCATTTTAACAAGGCCCTCGTAGTCCCCATCGGAAAAATCCGCGCCGGAGTTGCCGTGGCTGTGCAGGTCGATAAGCCCGGGGATGACGCGCATGCCTCCCAGGTCAAGGCCGTCGCCCGAAATTTCCCCCTGATATATCCGGGCAAAGCGCCCGTTTTCCACATGAAAGCCGCCGGGGACAAAGCCCCGGACAGAGTCAAAGATCAAAGCGTTTTTAAACAGCATCGCAAAGTCCCTCCTGCGCGCGTGATTTTGTCAGGACAAGTATACCATTCCGGAGGCAAATTGCAAGACAGACAGAAAAAAGAGGGGCGCCGGGACAATATTTTTGGGTATGTTACAGGCACTTTTTCGGAAAGTGTGTTATAATAATAAAATCACGAAAAAAGGAGACTTTCAATGATGGAATATAAATATGCCGAATACGCTGCCCAAAAGGCGGCGGAGCTGCTGGCCATCGACAGCCCCACAGGCTACACCGCCCGGGCGGCGGAATGGGTGCGGGCCGCGTTTACGGAGCTGGGCTTTGCGGCCCGCATGACAAAAAAAGGCGGCGTGCTCATCGACCTGGGTGGGGCCGGCCGGGAGGACGCCCTGCTGCTGGAGGCCCATGTGGACACGCTTGGGGCTATGATAGCCGAGATCAAGGCCTCCGGGCGGCTGAGAATAAGCAACCTGGGGGGCCTCCGGGCGGAAAACACCGAGGCGGAGAACGTCCGCGTCTATACCCGGGACGGCCGGGTGCACGAGGGCACCATCCAGCTCTGCAACGCCTCCGTCCATGTAAACGGCAGCTACGGCGATGTGAAGCGCAGTTTTGACACCATGGAGGTACTGCTGGATGAGCCGGTGTCCTCCGCGGAGGATGTCCGGGCTCTTGGCCTTGAGGTAGGGGATGTCGTCTGCCCCGAGCCCCGTACAAGGATAACAAAAAGCGGCTATATAAAAAGCCGCTTTCTGGATGATAAACTCTCTGTGGGCATTCTGCTGGGCCTTGGCAGATTCATGGCTGACGGCGGCCTTGTCCCGAAGCGCCGGGTCTACATCCATGTGACGGTATATGAAGAGGTAGGCCACGGCGGCGCGGCGTCCGTGCCGGAAGGGGTCACCGAGGCCATAAGTGTGGATATGGGCTGCGTGGGCGAGGGCCTGCGCTGTACGGAGCGCCAGGTCTCCATCTGTGCCAAGGACTCCGGCGGGCCTTACAGCTATGAAGTGGTGGGAAGGCTCATAGAAGCCGCAAAGCGGGAGGGCGCCGACTACGCCGTGGACGTCTACCCTCATTACGGCTCGGACGTGGAGGCCACCCTTTCCGCCGGCAGCGACCTGCGCCACGGACTCATCGGCCCGGGCACCTACGCCAGCCACGGCTATGAGCGCAGCCATATGGACGGGGTTTTAAACACCCTTAAAATTCTGAAGGGCTATCTGGAGCTTTAAGGGAGGGCGAGATGAAACGGAAAATCGATCCCTTTGATTATGCGGCGGAGATACTCTCCGCCCTGAAAACCGGCGTGTTGCTGACCACAAAAAACGGAGATAAGCTGGACAGCATGGCGATTTCCTGGGGGATGCTGGGCATAGAGTGGAATAAGCCTATATTCACCGTGTTCGTCAGGGAAAACCGCTTCACGAAAGAGCAGCTTGACCGGAGCGGAGAGTTCACCGTGAATATCCCCATAGGGGATTTTGACCGGCGGATAATCGGTTTCTGCGGCACCCGCTCCGGCAGAGATACGGACAAGGCGGCCGTGCTGGGCCTGAGCCTTGAGGAGCCGGAGCTGGTGGCCGCGCCGGGAATACGGGAACTGCCGCTGACGCTGGAATGCAGAGTCATATACAGCCAGAAGCAGGACAGGAACGCCATCGGCTCCGGAGACAGAGCCCGGTTTTACCCGGAGGATGTGCCCGGCAGCAATCCGGGAGAAAACCGGGATTACCACACCGCCTACTACGGCCGGATCGTCAGCGCGTACATCATATGCTGATAAAAAAGAATCGAGACGGTCGAAAAACGCTTGCTGAAGCGAAAAACAACGGAGCCGCAGGGGTGCTTGCGGGGGCAAGGCCCGCCTCAAATGAGATAAAGCCGCCGTCAAACGGCTTGAAAACAGGCCTTTTGCGCGAAGCGGCATTTTGACAGCGTC
>DCJL01000011.1:6846-15517 GCA_002320035.1 Clostridiales bacterium UBA1701
GCATGGACTTTTTTGACAAGCTGGAATCGTCATGCCCAGCGGCATGACGATTCTTTTTTTATTCAAGCTCAAAAGCGCCGGTGTAAAGCTGGTAATAGGTGCCTCTTTCGGCAATGAGCTTTTCGTGGCTGCCCCGCTCTATGATGCGGCCGTGGTCAAGAACCATGATAACGTCCGCGTCCATGACGGTGGAAAGCCGGTGGGCGATGACGAACACGGTGCGTCCCTCCATAAGCTTATCCATGCCCTTCTGTACAAGGGCTTCGGTGTGAGTGTCGATGGAAGAAGTGGCCTCGTCCAGAATCATAACGGGCGGGTCGGCCACCGCCGCCCGGGCTATGGCCAGAAGCTGACGCTGGCCCTGGGAGAGGTTCGCTCCGTTATTGGTGAGCATGGTGCCGTAGCCCTCGGGCAGCCGGCTTATAAAATCATCAGCCCCGGCCAGCTTCGCCGCCGCTATGCAGTCCTCGTCCGTAGCCTCCAGGCGGCCGTAGCGGATGTTGTCCATGACGCTGCCGGTAAAGAGGTTGGTGTCCTGGAGCACGATGCCCAGAGAACGGCGCAGGTCGGACTTGCGGATCTTGTTTATATTTATGCCGTCATAGCGGATCTTACCGTCGGCAATGTCGTAAAAGCGGTTTATGAGGTTTGTGATGGTGGTTTTGCCCGCGCCGGTGGCGCCAACGAAAGCCACCTTCTGGCCCGGCTCCGCGTAGACGGAGACGTCGTGCAGAACCTCTTTTCCCTCCTCATAGCCGAAGTCCACATTCACCATGCGCACATCGCCCTTAAGGGGCGTGTAGGTCACGCTTCCGTCGGAATGGGGATGCCGCCAGGCCCAGCGGCCGGTGCGCCCTACGGCCTCTTTTACGCTGCCATCGGGATTTGTTTCGGCGTTTACCAGGGTCACATAGCCATTGTCCGCCTCCGGCTCCCGGTCTACAAGAGCAAAAACACGGGCGGCTCCGGCTCCGGCCATGACGATGGAATTGATCTGTTGGGAAAGCTGGTTGATGTTCCCGGTGAACTGCTTGGCCATGTTCAGGAAGGGAACCACGATGCTTATGCCCATCGCCTGGCCCGAAAGACTCAGATTCGGCACGCCGGAGAGCAGCAGCAGGCCCCCCACCAGGGCCAGGGACACATAGAGAATGTTGCCCAGGTTTCCGATGACAGGGCCCAGGATGTTGGCGTAGGAATGGGCCCTGCGGCTGTCGTTATAGAGCGTTTCATTTATTTTGTCAAAAGCCTCTATGCTCTCGCGCTCGTGGCAGAAAACCTTTATGACCCGCTGGCCGTTCATCATCTCCTGAATGAAGCCCTCTGTTGCAGCGACGGACTTCTGTTGGGCCATGAAATACTTGGCCGAGCCCCCGCCCAGCCTTTTGGCAGCGATGAACATGAGCGCAATGCCCAGAAGCACCACCAGAGTAAGCCAGACGCTGAAATAGAGCATAATGGAGAAAACCACCAGCACGATCGCGCCGGACTGGATAAAGGCCGGAATGGCCTGGGACACAAGCTGGCGGAGCGTGTCGATATCGTTGGTATAATGGCTCATGATATCGCCGTGCTTGTTCTGATCAAAGTAGCTGATGGGCAGCTTCTGCATGCCACCGAACATCTCCTGCCGGAGCTTGTCCAGAAAGCCCTGGGTCATATAGGCCATGAGCTGGGTCTGGACAGTGATGGAGATAACGGAGAGCAGATAGAGGACGATGAGCAGAGCCATATAAGGCATAAGCTCCGCTCTGGCGGAGAGCCAGTCCCCGCCGCGATACCATTTTTCTATAATTTCCAGCACCTTTTGGACAAAAAGGGCGGGGATAGCGGAGACAACAGAGGAGAAAAGCGTGCAGGCCACGGCAAGGGGGGCCAGCACTGGGTAATAGCCGAAAAATTTCTTCACCGTGCGCTTGATTGCGCCGCCGCTCCTGCCCATGGGGGATGCTGCATTATATTTGTTATGCATCTTTTTCCCCTCCTCTGGTTTGCTGGAAGTAAATCTCCCGGTAAATCTCGCAGCCTGCCAGCAGCGCTTCATGGCTGCCCATGGCGGATATGCGGCCGTTATCCATGACGATTATCAGATCGGCGTCCTCCACAGAGGCAACGCGCTGGGCGATTATGATTTTGGTGGTCTCAGGAATGTAGTTTTTGAATCCCTCCCGGATGAGGGCGTCGGTTCGGGTGTCCACGGCGCTGGTAGAGTCATCCAGAATGAGGATTTTCGGCTTTTTCAGCAGAGCTCTGGCTATGCAGAGGCGCTGCTTCTGGCCGCCGGACACGTTTGTGCCTCCCTGCTCTATTTTGGAGTCATAGCCATCGGGGAAAGACCGGATGAAATCGTCTGCCTGGGCAAGCCGGCAGGCCTGTTCCAGCTCCTCGTCGCCGGCATCCGGATTGCCCCAGCGAAGGTTTTCCTTTATGGTGCCGGAGAAAAGCAGATTCTTTTGAAGCACCACGGCAACAGCCCCCCGGAGCGTGTCCAGATCATAGCTGCGCACATCCACGCCGCCCACAAGGACCCGGCCCTCCGTCACATCGTAAAGCCGGGGGATCAGCTGCACAAGGCTGCTTTTGCTGGAGCCGGTGCCGCCGAGGATACCCACAGTCATGCCCGGGCGGATGTGGAGATTAATATTCTCAAGTGCGTTCTTTTTGGCAGTCTTGGCGTATTTGAAGGATACGTTCTCAAAATCCACGGAGCCGTCTTTTACCTCGGTAACAGGATCTTCGGGAGTTTCGATGGCGGGGGGGTCCGTCAGCACCTCGCAGATCCGCTTCATGGACTCGGCAGACATGGTGAGCATCACATAGATCATGGAGATCATCATAAGGGACATGAGGATCTGCATTCCGTAGGTCAGCATGGCGGAGATCTGGCCCACATCTATGGTCTGGCCGCCGGAAGAAATAATGATTTTTGAGCCCACCAGCAATACAAAGACCATGTTAAAATAGACGCAGAGCTGCATCAGCGGGTTGCAGAGAGCCACAATGCGCTCGGCCTTTGTAAAGTCACGGCAGATATCGTGGGAGGCGGCGGAAAATTTCTCCGTCTCATAATCCTCCCGTGAAAAGCCCTTGACGACCCTCATGGCCCGGACGTTTTCCTCAATGGACGCATTCATTCTGTCGTACTTTCTGAAAACAGCCCGGAAAGCGGGCAGGGCTTTTCTGGCTACATAGATCAGCCCGGCCAGCAGCACCGGCACCACGATTACAAACGTGGTGGCCAGGGAGCCGCCCATGATATAGGCCATGACAATGGCGAAAACAAACATCAGCGGCGCCCGGACAGCGATGCGGATGACCATCATAAAGGCCATCTGCACATTTCCTACGTCCGTGGTCATTCTGGTCACAAGGGAGGCGCTGGAAAACTTGTCTATGTTCTCAAAGGAAAAGCGCTGTACCCGGCGGAAGAGATCTCCCCGGAGATTTTTGGCGTAGCCTGCCGATGCCTTGGCGCCGGCAATCCCGCCGAGCGTGCCGAAGCACAGGGAGATCATGGCCATCAGGACCAGAAAGCCCCCCGTTATCAGAAGCTGGCGCATCTCAAGGCCGGCCTTGATCCCGTTTACAAGGCGGGCGGTTATAAAGGGAATCAGAACCTCTATAAACACCTCGCCCACCATGCACAGCAGAGTGAGCAGGGTCGGGGTCCTGTATTCCCGCAGACTTTTTAAAAGCGTTTTAGTCACTGTTTTCCTCGATCCCTTTCCCGCGGCAGACCGCGGCGTTTTCAAGCATCCTGTCAATTGCTCCGATAAGCTGTTCCATCTGCTCCCGGCTCATGCCCCGGCAGAGCCAGCGGAACACGCTATGGTCGAGCTCAGCCATCTCCCGGCGGAGGCTCCGGGCCTTCTCCGTGGAGCTGACGCATTTTCGCCGCCGGTCCAGCTGACCCGGGCGGCAGAGAAGAAAGCCCTTTTTTTCAAGGCGCTTTATGATCTCCGTCATGGTGGGGTGTGTGACCCGGCTGGCGTTTTCCAGATCCCGCTGGCTCAGCTCGGCTTCCCCCCGTTCTTCCAGCCGGATGAGGGCCGCCAGCACGCCAAACTGCACCCCAGTCAGATCCTTTTCCAGGAGCCGCTGGTCCATCTGGCGGAGAAAGGCCCTGTGCAGCAGGGAAAAGCGCAGGCCTATCGGCATGTCTGATTTCATTTTGCCACCTCAATGCGTAGTGTGCGACCTATTTTAGCATTCATTTTTTTAATGTCAAGAGCAAAAATATGAACAAAAATTTTCCCTGCCTGATTGACAAGGCTCCGCCGCTCTGCTAGCATTGTGGGGCAAAAATATGAGAAATCAGGTGGTTTTATGCTTTGCTTCGGAATGCCCACTTTGATAGAACTGAAAAGCACGGAGGAGACCGCCGCCCTTTGCCGGAAGCTGGGCCTGCGCTTTGTGGAGCTGAACATGAGCTTTCCCCAGTACCAGCCGGAAAGCATGGATCCCGAGGCTCTGGCGGAGCTTAAGAAAAAATACGGGATTTTCTATACCGTCCACATAGACGAAAGCCTTGACCCCTGCAGTGTGAACCCCCGGATAGCGGAGGTATATACGGACACCATGTGCAAAACCGTGGCGCTTGCGAAAAGGCTGGATATTCCCACCTTGAACATGCACCTTCTGCGGGGCATATTCGTCACCCTGCCGGACAGAAAAACCTATGTCTACGCCGAGAACGAGAACCTCTATCTTGAAAAGCTCCGCGCTTTCCGGGATCGGGTCACGGAGCAGGTGGGGGACAGCGGGATCAAAATAAGCGTGGAGAATACCGACGGCTATGAGCTTCCTTTCCTGCGGCACGCGCTGGACACGCTGCTGGAAAGCCCCGCCTTTGCGCTGACCTTTGATATCGGCCATGACCATGCCATCGGCGGCGCCGACGAGCCCGTGATTATGGCCCGGGGCGGCAGGCTCATCCATATGCACATGCACGACGCCCTCGGCGCCAGGGTTCATCGGGCCCTTGGGGACGGGGAGCTGGATCTGCGGCGCTATCTGGCCCTGGCGGAGGAACACAATTGCCGGGTGGTGCTGGAGACAAAAACCGTGGCCGCGCTGGAGAAATCCGCCTCTCTGCTGCGGAATATGGGAATGATGTGAGCGCAAAGCGAAAGCGCGGGAGATTCCGCTGCGGTACGGTTTCCCGGCAGCGCGGCCGGGGCGCCCTGTTTAACCGGGCTGGGAAAGGCTCATAATGCTATTGACAAACAAGGCCGCATGGCGGAAAATATAAGGATGGAACCCGCCCCGTTCGGGCACCGGGGGCGCGCCGCTCCAGAAAAACAGTCGGAAAGGAACAACACAATGGAAAAACTGCCGGTCAAGGATCTGCAGCGCATGGCGGCCAAGGGCCGCCTGCTGGCTGTGGACGCCGTACACACCGCTGCCTCGGGCCATCCCGGAGGCTCCCTCTCCTGCATGGATATGCTCACCGCGCTCTATTTTAACGAGATGAATGTGGACCCGAAGAATCCCCGCATGGAGGAGCGGGACCGCTTTGTCCTCTCCAAGGGCCATTGCGCCCCGGCGCTCTATGCTGTGCTGGCCCTGAGGGGCTTTTTCCCGGTGGAGGAGCTTAAGCTGCTGCGCTCCATCAAGGCCCATCTCTCCGGCCACCCGGATATGCGCCATGTGCCCGGGGTAGACATGTCCACCGGCTCTCTGGGTCAGGGCCTCAGCACCGCCGTAGGCATGGCCATGGCGGCGAAACTCAGGGGCAGCGCCCGCCGCTGCTACGCGGTCTGCGGCGACGGGGAGATGGCCGAAGGCCAGATCTGGGAGGCGGCCATGGCCGCCGCCAAGTGGAAGCTGGACAATCTCTGCATTTTTGTGGATGTAAACGGCCTGCAGATCGACGGCCGCACGGCGGACGTTATGCCGCTGGAGCCGCTGGACAAGAAGTTCGAGGCCTTCAACTGGAATGTTATAAAGACGGACGGCCATGATTTCAGCGCCATTCTGGCCGCCCTGGCCCAGGCCAGGGAGAATAAGGGCGCGCCGACTGCCATTCTGGCCGCCACGGTGAAGGGCAAGGGCGTCTCCTTCATGGAAAATCAGGCCGGCTGGCACGGAAAGGCTCCCAACGACGAGCAGTTTGCCCAGGCAAAGGCGGAGTTGGAAGCCAGAATCAAAGAACTGGAGGGAAACTGATATGGCCGGAAAGATAGCGACGCGCAACGCCTATGGCGAGGCTCTTGTGGAACTGGCCGAAAAATACCCGGAGCTTGTGGTCCTGGATGCGGATCTGTCTGGGGCAACCATGTCCAAATTCTTTGCCGCTGCCTACCCTGACAGGTTTTTTGACTGCGGCATTGCCGAGTGCAACATGACCGGCATCGCCGCAGGTCTGGCGGCGGACGGCTTCAAGCCCTTTGCCAATACTTTCGCGATGTTTGCCGCCGGCAGAGCTTATGAGCAGGTGCGAAACTCCGTGGGCTATCCCCACCTGAACGTGAAAATCGTGGGCTCCCACGGGGGGGTCTCCGTGGGTGAGGACGGAGCCACCCATCAGTGCATAGAGGACTTTGCCCTCATGCGGGAAATTCCCGGTATGCTGGTCTGCTGCCCCTGCGACGGGCACGAGATGCGCCTGGCGGTGGAGGCCCTGCTCAATTACGAGGGACCTGCCTATCTCCGCCTTGAAAGACCCGCCACCGAAATTTTTACGGACGAGACAGAAGGCTATGAATTCGCGCTGGGTAAGGGCGCCGTGCTTCGTGACGGCAGTGACGTGAGCATCGTTGCCGCCGGCATTATGGTGGGCAAGGCTCTGGAGGCGGCGAAGCTTCTGGAGACTGAAGGCGTCTCCGCCCGGGTCATAGACATGCACACCATCAAGCCCCTGGATACCGGGCTGCTGCTGAAAGCTGCCCGGGAAACCGGCTGCGTAGTCACCAGTGAGGAGCACTCCGTGCTGGGCGGACTTGGCGGGGCCGTGTGCGAATATCTCAGTGGTGCTTGCCCTGTGCCCGTGGTGCGCCACGGCGTGGAGGACGATTTCGGCCGCAGCGGCACGGCCAACGCCGTTCTGGAATACTTCGGCCTGACCGCGGAAGGCATCGCCGAGAAAGCCCGCCTTGCCATCCGTCTGAAAAAATAAATCAAAGGCGAAATCCCCCGGAGCCGCTTTCAGGCGGCTCCGGGGGATTTTATTCCCGAGGGCTTTGGGAATCAGCGCAGACCGAAAAGACCGTATAGCTCCAGAACGCTCTGGTACTGCAGCTTCTGGCCCATGTACTGGCGGAAGGTGGCGGATTTCGTTTTGCCCTGGGTTTTCAGCTCCTCCATGCGCTGGGCCGCGGCAGCGTACTGCTCCTCAGCAAAGGCCAGCATCTTCTCAAAGCGCTCAAGTCTTTCCTTATCTGTCTGCATGGCATGGCTCCTTTGTATTATATTTTGTTTAAGTATAGCAAAATCCGCTGTACAAAGAAAGTTGCCTGTGATAAATTTGAGGTGAAATTGAAAGCGGAGGTCTGATATGGAACTTAAGCTTGACAATAAAAAGGTTTACGCCGTTGCTCTTGAGGGCGGCGGGGCCAAGGGCGCCTACGAGGTGGGGGCCTGGAAGGCGCTGGAAGAAGCGGGAGTCAAATACAACGCCGTCTCCGGCACCTCCGTCGGCGCTCTCAACGGGGCCATGATGGTCATGCGCGACATGGACAGGGCCGTAAAATGCTGGATGGATATAAGGCTCTCCAAGGTCATAGATGTGGACCCGGAGGAGGAAGAGGAGCTGCGGAAGATGTTCCGGGGAGAGATCGAGCTTTCGGATATTCACGGGCTTATCCCACAGGTTTTTGACATTATCCGCAACCGTGGCCTTGACGTGGCCCCCCTGAGGGCATGGCTCCGGGAGGCGGTGGATGAGAGGCGCATAAAGGCGTCGGACGTGGAGTTCTTTGTCTCCACCGTGTCCATCACCGACAGGAAGGCCCTGGAGATCAAAATAAACGACCTGCCTGAGGACGAGATATGCGACATGCTCCTGGCCAGCGCCTATCACCCCAGCTTCCGTCTGGAAAAGCTGGGCGGAAAGCTCTATACCGACGGGGGCTTTGTGGACACGCTGCCTCTGCACGCGCTGGTGGAAAACGGCTACAAGGACATCATAGCCATCCGGATTCCCGGCCACGGGGTCGAGAAGCGCTTCAAAATGCCGGAGGATGTGCGCGTCACCGTTATCGACACGAATTTTGACCTGGGCGGCGTGCTGTACTTTGATGCGGAGCAGTCCCGCCGGGATATGGAGATTGGCTATTACGATGCCAAGCGTGTGCTCTACGGGCTTTACGGAAAGCGGTATTATATAGACCGCAGCTTCAGCGAGCGGCAGGCTCTGGAGCTGCTGCTGGACCGGCTTTATGACGAGAAGGAGGGGGACAGCCTCCGCCGCCTCTGCGAAAAGGAGCTGCCCCGCATCGCCCGGCGGCTGGGCACTGAGCGGGAGGGCTATTACGAGCTGCTTATCGCCCTGCTGGAGCGGGAGGCCGAGAGCCTGGGCCTGGAGCCCATGAGGATCATCTCGGACGCGGAGCTGGTAAAGGAGCTTGACGCGGCCCGGCCCTGAGAGACGAGGCATATAAGGCAAAAGGAGCTCCTGTCCCGAGGACAGGAGCTCCTTCAGCTTGTCAAAAAAGTCCGTGGCGGACTTTTT
>DCJL01000011.1:15562-22879 GCA_002320035.1 Clostridiales bacterium UBA1701
GCCGTTTGACGGCGGCTTATCCCATTTGAGGCGGGCCTTGCCCCCTCAAGCTCCCCCGCGGCTCAATTGCGTTTCGCTTCGGCAGGCGTTTTTTTGACAGTCTCTAAGGAGCTCCTGTCCCGAGGACAGGAGCTCCTTATTGGATTGGCGGCGTTTATAAGGAAAACACCTGCTTGGCCGGTTGCTTCTGATACTTGCACGATACAAAGCCGGCCTGTATCGGAAAAGCGGCAATTCAAATTATCAATATAAGCGCATCGAATGCAGGCAATAGGAGTCCGGTCTGCTGTTTGTGCGTGTAGGCGCCTCCGATTAAAATGTTCCGTGTCTTCTCCGGCTGAGCTCCAGACCTTCTTTTCCGCTGAGGTGCGCAATATCCAACCGCAGGACAGCCATATGATCCATGCCGTTATCAATTTCCTTTTGCGCCCCGTCCTCGTGGCCGGGGTTATATTTTTCCGCCAGCAGCATTGCCGCCCGGCGCTTTTCCTCCGGGGAAGAAACAAGGCTCACCCGGCCGAAAGCAATGGCGCTCCGATAAGCGGTGGTATATTTCTCGGGAATTATCAGATCCTGGGCCACAACGCAGAAGGAGGCCTTTTCGTTTTGCCTTATCGCGTCCATTTTATGGCCCGTCAGGGCGCAATGGAAGAATATCTTCCCTTCGCTGTAAACATAGCTCAGGGGAACGGCGTAGGGATAGCCCTCGTCCCCGGACAGCGCCAGCACACCGGAACTGCCTCTTTCCAGAATTTCAAGGGTCTCATCCCGGGAAAGCTCCTGCTTTGCCCGGCGCATTTCTCGGAACATTCCTTTTCTCCTTTCAGCCCAGCCTGTCCCCGTTTCTAACCGGCATATCCGGCCTTATAAGCACAACGCCGCCCTCGCTGTATGTGCCGAGCACCAGCACCTGGGAAAAGAAGTTTGCAATCTGCCGGGGCGGGAAGTTCACCACCGCCAGCACCTGCTTGCCGATAAGCTCGTCGGCGGTATAGTGCTCCGTTATCTGGGCGGAGGATTTTTTTATCCCCAGCTCCCCGCCAAAATCCACTTCCAGCTTGTAAGCCGGTTTCCGGGCTTTTTCAAAGTTCACGGCGGAGATTATCGTCCCCACACGGATATCCAGCTTCATAAAATCTTCAAAGACTGCCATGCTTATTCTCCTCCTCTTTCCGGCTTCACGGCTCTTGTAGCCGCAAAGCTGGGAATATGATAGTCGTTCAGGCGGCCGGAGCCGTTATAGTCCTCATAAAGTCCCGTAAGGACAAAGCCCGCCTCAAGCTGGCCGCCGATCTGCTCCTCAAGGGTGTGGGAAAACTGGATGCCGGCGTCGGAAGCTTCAAGCTGCTTCCTCTGCTCCGGGTTTTTCAGGGGATTAAAGGGCAGGGCGTTTACAAGCATCCGCTCGTCGTCGTCAAAAATGAAGTTGATTCCCGTATCAAGACCCGCCAGAAGAACGCCGCCGGGCTTCAGCACCCGGAAACACTCCCGCCATATGGGCCTCACCTGCTCTACATACATATTGGAAACCGGGTGAAAAATAATGTCGAAGGCCTCGTCCGGAAAGGGCAGGGGCTTCGTCATGTCCGCCCGGAGAGCCCGGATGGAATAGCCTTCCCGGCGGGCCACAGCAAGCTCGCTTTCAAGCTGTTTTTCGGAATAGTCCAGCACGGTGCACTCCGCGCCCAGGGCCGTAAAAATCGGCATCTGCTGCCCGCCGCCGCTGGCAAGCCCCAGCAGCTTCTTCCCCCTGAGCGAGCCGAACCAGCCGTGGGGAACGGACTTCGTGGGGGTGAGAAGCACATCCCAGCGGCCGCCGAGGGCCGCGGCGTATTCCTCCCGGCTCACCGGCACGCCCCACTCCCAGCCTCCGGCGATCCAGCGGTCGATGGCTTTCGCGTTTATATCCTGATAATTCATGTTTTTTTCTTCCTTTCCGGCAGCTCGCTTATAAATGCGCCGCCCAGTATAAGCGCCGCGCCCAGAATTCCGGCGGCGCCCAGAGGCTCTTTCAGCAGCAGGGCCGACAGCAGCACCGCAACAACCGGGTCAATATAGCTGAGGATGGCGAGGGTCTGGGAACTGAGGGCGTCCATGGAGCCGAAATAGAGAAGATAGGCAAGCCCTGTGTGCACCGCGCCTACGATAAGCAGCATCAGCAGGATAAAGGGAGAAAAGCGAAGCGCGGCGAAGGCCCCGGTAAGAACATTATAGGGCAGCAGGACAAGAACGGATATGAAAAGCTGCATGATCACCCGGTCATAGGCGGAAATGCCCAGGAGCTTTTTGTTGGCGATAACGATGCAGGCGTAAAACACTGCCGCTCCCAGAGCCAGCAGCACCCCCCGGAGCTCCGAAAGGGCCGGCAGCCCCCCCTGAGCGGCGCCCGAGACAAAGACCATGCCCAGAAGCGCCGCCAGCACGCAGAGAAGCTTCCGCGCCGTCATCTTTTCCCCGAAAACAAAGGGGGAGACCGCCACCAAAAAAATGGGGGCGAAATAGTAGCAGAGCGTGGCGGTGGCCACGGTGGTATAGCGATAGGCTTCAAAGAGAAGGATCCAGTTTATCCCCAGCATGGCCCCCGAGAGGCAGAGCAGGCCCAGATTCCGCCGTATACCGCCCCAATCCATCCGGGAACGCCTTGAAAGCAGAACCAGCAGCAGAAAGGGCGCGCCAATAAGGCCGCGCATCATGGCCGTCATCGAAGAGGGCAGGGGAATATAGCGTACAAAGACGCCGATGGTGCCGTAGATAAACATGGAGGCGATCACATTCCGCCTCGCCGCGCGGGAGTTTTCCATTTTGTACCTCGCTAGGCCCCGAATAAAGCGGAGTTGATAAGATAAATCATTTTAACACAACAAAGCACCAAAGAAAAGAGATTTATTGTGATTTGAACCTTGCTGTGGTACAATGTGCCAAACTGAATGAAGGACGGATATTTAATATGAAAACGCAGAGGGATTTTCCCCGCTTTGTCATTTCAGACAAAGGCAGGCGCTGGGTGGAGCAGGGACACCCATGGATATACGCGGCGGAAGTGAGGGGCGAGGAAGGCCAGGCGGAAAACGGCGCCCTGGCGGACGCCGTCAGCGAAAAGGGCCGCTATTTGGGCACGGGCCTTGTGAGCCGGGAGAGTAAGATCTGCCTGCGCCTTGTCTCCCGCAATGCCAACGATAAATTTGACGCCGCCTTCTGGAAACGGCGGATAAAATACGCCTGGGATTACCGCAAAACCGTTATGGCCGGGGACGAGAGCTGCTGCCGGGTCATCTTCGGCGAGGCGGACGGCTTTCCGGGCCTGACGGTGGACCGGTTTTCGGAGCTTTTGGTGGCGCAGACCCTTTCCGTAGGCATGGAGCGGCTCAAGCCCCTGATCTTCCCTCTCCTTGTGGAAACGCTCCGGGAGGACGGGCAGGACATCCGGGGCATATTCGAGCGGAACGACGTGCCCATCCGCGCCCTCGAAGGGCTGGAGCAGGGGAAGGGATGGTTCAGGCTTCCAGGAGAAGCGCCGCCGGAGAGCCCTGTGACAGAGATATGCGAAAACGGGATCTACTATAAGGTGGATGTGGAAAACGGCCAGAAAACCGGCTTTTTTCTGGACCAGAAGTATAACCGCCGGGCCGTGGCCCGGCTGGCGAAGGGCCGCCGGGTGCTGGACTGCTTCACCCATACCGGTTCCTTTGCCCTCAACGCCGCCCTTGGCGGCGCGGCGCATGTGACGGCGGTGGACGTGTCCGCCCCCGCCATAGAGACGGCGCGGGCAAACGCCGAGCGAAACGGGCTTTCCGGGAAGATGGATTTTCTGGTGGAGGATATTTTCACTCTTCTGCCGGCGCTTGAAAAAAGGGGAGGGGCGCCCTATGATTTCATCATTCTCGACCCGCCCGCCTTCACAAAGTCCCGCAAAACCGTGGACAGCGCCGAGCGGGGTTACAAGGAGATAAATTACAGGGCGCTGAAGCTCCTGCCCCGGGGCGGCTATTTCGCCACCGCTTCTTGCAGTCACTTCATGCCCCAGGAGCTTTTTTCGAAAATGCTCCGTTCCGCCGCCGGCGACGCTGGCGTGGAGCTTAAACAGATAGAAGCCCGTCAGCAGGCCCCGGACCACCCCATACTCTGGAACGTACCGGAGACGGATTATCTGAAATTTTATATTTTTCAGGTGGTTTGATAGAAAACGATGTCCCGCTGTGAAACAGGCGGGACATCGGATTTTGGCCTGCAGGCGGAATAATACGCTTGCATTATTTAGCGCGGCAAACTATTATAAGCGTATATTATGAGGAGGGATCGATTTGGAGTTTAATGTAAACAGCCCCGTTCTGTTTCTGATAGCGGGGCTGATTATCGCCGTGGTGCTGGCCCAATCGGTATGGTTTCTGGTGAAGGCCTGGCGGCGCGGGATCGAGATCGGAATGGGACGGGATAAGCTGCGGCGTATCGCGTCCACGGCGGCGGTGTTCACTGTGGCCCCGGCGGTGGCGATCGTTATAAGCGTCATCACGCTGGCCAAGGATCTGGGCCTGCCTCTGCCCTGGCTGCGGCTGAGTGTAGTGGGTTCCCTTTCCTATGAGACAATCGCCGCCACAAACGCCGAGAGCGCCATGGGCCTGACCTTCGGGCAGGTGAGCGCCCTGACGGCCACCCAGTATGTGACCATCGCCAGCGTCATGACGCTCAGCATCATGGTGGGCATCTGGCTTGTGCCGCTTATCGGGAAAAAACTACAAAACGGCATGATTTCCCTGGAAAACCGCGACAAGAAATGGGGCAATATTTTCTCCGCCTCCATGTTCATCGGTATGATCTCCGCTTTCGTGGGCTATGTGTTCTGCGATTTCGGCACGGTGTTTTCCGGGAACACGGCGGGCCTCGTGCCGCCGCTGGTCATGGCGGTTTCGGCGCTGGTGATGTGCCTTGCGGGGCTTGCGGTAAAGAAGCTCAGATGGCGCTGGATAGCGGACTATGCCCTGCCCATCAGCCTTATCGCGGGCATGGCGGGTGCCATACCCATCACGGCCTGGCTGGGCTGAAAGGAGGACGGAAAGTGAAGAAAAATTTATCCTACATGGACTCCGTCCACAGGGACGGGAGAATCTGGAACATCTCAGTGATGATAATCCTGTTCCTGTTTCCCATATCCGTAGGCCTTATTTACCATGCTCTGCCGGACTGGCACGGCTTTCTGCTCGGCCTCATCGCCACGGCTCCCATGTACTGGGCGGTGGCCGTGGTGGAGACGCTTACATATGTGCCCATGCTGGGCGCAGGCGGGTCTTACCTCTCCTTTGTCACAGGGAATATCTCGAACCTTAAGCTCCCCGTGGCCCTTAATGCCCTGGAGCAGGCGGAGGTCAAGGCAAGCAGCGAGGAGGGGGAGATCGTCTCCACCATCGCCATCGCCGTCTCCAGCATAGTCACGACGCTCATTATCGTCCTGGGTGTGGCCCTCATCACGCCGCTGACCCCGGTACTCAACGCCCCGGTGCTGGCTCCGGCCTTTGCCCAGATGCTCCCCGCCCTCTTCGGCGGCCTGGGCGTGGTGTTTATTTCTAAAAACTGGAAGATAGCCGTCGCACCCGTACTGCTGATGCTGGTCCTGTTCATCTTTGTTCCCGCCCTGAACGCGGGGACGGTGGGAATAATGGTGCCGGTAGGCGTGCTGTTCACAATGGGCGTCTCCAGACTCATGTACAAAAGGGGGCTTATTTAAATGCCGGTTTTGATTATAATTCTGCTCCTGCTGGCGGGCTTTATCGCCCTGCTGCTGTACAGAACCGCAAAATTCCGGCCCGGTGCGGAGGAAGCCCGACGCTTTGCCGACGTGGACTTTGACCGGGACGCGGCGGAAAAGGCGCTGGCGGAGCTGGTAAAATGCCGCACCGTGTCCTATGAGGACCACAGCCTTGAGGACGAAGGGGAGTTTCAGAAGCTCATCGCCCTTCTGCCGGTGCTTTACCCCAATGTGGCTGCCGTCTGCCCTATGGAGAAGCTGCCCGACCGCGGCCTGCTTTTCCGCTGGAAGGGCAGGGGAACGGGGGAGCCCGCCGTGCTGATGGCCCATTACGATGTGGTGCCCGTGGAGGAGGAAAACTGGGAAAAGCCGCCCTTCGGCGCGGTCATTGAAAACGGCGTCATGTGGGGCCGGGGCACCCTGGATACGAAAGTGACCTTCAACGGCATACTCTCCGCCGCTGAAAACCTTATAAAACAAGGCTTCACGCCGGAGAACGATATCTATTTTGCCTTCTCCGGCGGCGAAGAGGTCAACGGCCGGGGTGCTGTGAATATTGTGGAATATTTCAGGGAAAAGGGCATCGTCCCCGCTCTGGTCGTGGACGAGGGGGGCGGCGTCGTGGAAGATGTGTTCCCCGGCGTGAAACAGCCCTGTGCGCTTATAGGCATCGCGGAAAAGGGAATGCTGAACCTGGAGTACAGCGTCGGCTCCGTCGGCGGGCATGCTTCCGCGCCAAAGCCCCACACGCCTGTCGGCAGGCTCTCCCGAGCCTGCGCCAGAGTGGAGGGGCATCCCTTCAGGGCCCATTTCACAAAGCCCGTCCGGGAAATGTTTGATACGCTGGGCCGCCGCTCCAGCTTTATTTACAGAATGATCTTCGCCAACCTCTGGTGCTTCGGCTGGGTGCTGGATCTGACGTGCAGAAAGAGCGGCGGGGAGCTGAACGCCCTGCTGCGGACCACCGTTGCCTTCACCCAGATGAGCGGCAGCAAGGCCCCCAATGTCATCCCGCCTTCGGCCTTTATGGTGTCCAACATCCGCCTGAACCCGGAGGACTCGGTGGACTCCGCCGTGGAGTATATCCGCCGGACGATCGGGGACAGGGAGGTAAAGCTCACGGTCGGCGCCCACATGGAGCCCAGCCCCATTTCCCGCACAGACTGTGAGGGGTGGCGCCGGGTAGTGAACGCCGTCTCCGGCACCTGGCAGAAGGCGCTGGTGGCGCCCTACCTGATGGTCCAATGCTCCGACAGCCGCCATTACCGAGACCTGTCCGACAAGGTGTACCGCTTCTCCGCCATGGACCTCAGCGCCCAGGAACGGGGTACGATCCATGGAAATAATGAGCGGATCAGGCTGGAGGTCATTCACCGGGCAGTGGAGTTTTTAATCAGGCTTATGAAGCAGTGCTGAAAGTGAGGGATATCCGACAGCCCCGGCAAATGCAGGAAAAAACCTCCGCGCGTCAAACGCGCGGAGGTTGAGACTGTCAAAAAACGCTTGCCGAAGCGAAAAACAACGGAGCCGCAGGGGAGCTTGCGGGGGCAAGGCCCGCCTCAAATGGGATAAGCCGC
>DCJL01000011.1:22915-30851 GCA_002320035.1 Clostridiales bacterium UBA1701
AAAAGTCCGGCATGGACTTTTTTGACAAGCTGGTTTTTCATGGTTTATTTATTCTGCGTTCTGTCCTGCAGGGCAGAGACGATGGCCATAAGGGCGGGGAAGATCACCCCGGCCACGGGCCAGATTATCCAGCTCCTGTCCCAGTCCATGGTGGAAAAGCTGACGGCCAGAAAAATCGCTGTGGCCGAGAGCCAGTATATGCTGGCCAGGGTTTCGGTAAGGCGGCTTCGTTTTTTGTTCCTGCGGGTATATTCCCCCTCCTGCAGGAGCTTGTCGGCGCTGGCCGTGTTTATCCCGGCGGTAATGAAGAAAATCACGCCTGCGCCTGCCAGCAGCAGGATCAGACATACTGCGCAGACCAGCACAAACTCGTTTTCCGTGAATATCATTCCCGCAAAAAGCGGGACGACGCTGAGGATGCACAGCAGGGTGCCGTAGATATTATAAGAAGCATAGCGCTCCCGGTAGAGCCGCTTTGTCTCCCGGGCCATTCCGGTGACACCGTACTCGGTCTCAAAGGCCTCGCTGTCAAGAAAGGCGAACTCACCTGTCCTTTGGCTCACGCTTATAAACATGGCCACAGCCGCTGCTGCGAGCAGCAGAAGGATGATCATGCCGACACCGACGGCGGCAGTCTCCGTAAGGGGCAGTACCCCGTATTCCGCGGCCGCGCCCAAAAAAATCAGGCAGACGGGGGAAATGATGCAGAGAAAAGCCGCCAGAGCCACGCAGGGGGCCGTCTCATTTTTAACGCGGAGAAAGCGGTTGGCCTCCTCCAGGCTTACCCGGCGCAGCGGCTCCGCGCTCTCAGCGTCACCCTCCGCCGGGGCGGGGGCCTCCTCGCCGTCCTTCAATAAATAATCAGTACTCACGCCGAAAATGCGGCTCATCTCCAGTATCCGCTGCAGGTCTGGCACCGACTGGGCGCCTTCCCACTTGGAAACCGACTGCCGGCTTACCCCCAGCTTCTCCGCCAGTTCCTCCTGGGACCAGCCGTTCCTTTTCCGCTCTTCTATTATTTTGTCTGCCAATATCATTTCGCCTCAGCTCCTTAACTGTTGATGGGGAAAATATAGCAGAAATACCGGTTGCCGGGAAGAAAGCCGCCCCGTCATTTTGTCAACCGGCGGTTGCGGCGGCTTTTTCTGCCTGTTCCCGGGCCGCTGCCATCAGCGCCCGCTCCCCTTCAAGCTCCGCCGGATAGGGGTAACTGCGAGCGGTCTTTTCAAACTGCTGCCCGAGTTTTTCTGCCTCCGCCATATCCCGCTGGGAAAGGAGGGCGAGGGCATAGCGGCTTCTGATGACGGAAGGATGGCTCTTCATGGAGGCCATAAACTTCCTCTGTTCCTTTGTGTTCAGCGCTTCCAGTGCTTCCGGGCGGTTTTGACCCATCAGCTCACAGTACATAAGGTCGCATTTAATAAGGCCCAGATACAATCCGGGAATATTTCCCGGTCGGGAGAGCAGGGAAACCATAAGGCGCTCCGCATCCTGAAGCTTCATTTCGTCCATGAGCCTGTTGGCCGTGAAAACCGCCGTGGAGGCGCAGAGGCTGTTGCCCATATCCCTTTCGGCCGGAAGAGAAAAAAGCTCCCCGGGCATATCCCGGAGCCGGAGCCCCCGGGCGGAAAGCTGGTTTATCCTGAGCTGAACCCAGAATGCCCGGCGGGCGGCGGGGCTTCGGCGGAGGGAGAGCGCATTTCGACCGTCGTTATCCACGGGCCCCATGCGCAGAGGGACCCCGTTTATCAGAGCGAAGGCAAGGCCGACAAAGGCGATGATAAGCAGCATGGAGGCCGGCAGGGGCGAGGGCCGCCAGAACAGATACAGAGAGAAAAAGAGGCCCGCCGACAAAAGGTTTGTGATCGAGCCGCCCAGATTATACAGCAGGCAGGGCATTTTTTCCCAGCCGCCCTCCGGCGGCGCCATCAGGCACTGGCCCCCAGTGCCGGCCAGGGACAGCCTTTTAAAAGATAGGCCGGAGGGGCTTTTGAGCCACATGAAGCTGCCGATTCTGAAGGAGGAGAAAGCGTAGCCGCTCAGAAGCCCGAATATCAGGTGGCCCGCCTCATGAAAAACGATCTGGATAAAAAAGGCGGCGTACATCCACAGCAGGGCTGCCGCGAAAAACAGGATGGCCAAAGGAAAATTCCCCATGTCCAGGGCGTTCTCCATGGGCTTTATCATAAGAAAGCCGCAGCAGGCGCCGATGAGCAGGAACAGAATGAAGCCGAGAAAGTTCCCGCCGCCCGCTTTTTTGCGTTTTCCGTTTGGGTTCATTTTTTCTTTCCTTTCAATTTTATACCATCCATTATAATAGCCCGGCCGGGCAAATGCAAATTCTTTGCATACAAGTAGGGCCACTAAAAAATGGAAATATTTGGTCGCTTTTACATATTGCAAAAACAATATGTCCCATGCTATAATACACCAGTATGTTGCATTACCGGCAAATTCCCGGGAAAAAACCGGGAATTTCTTTGGCTAGCAATACATTTCGTATATTTGTATGTGTGACTGAAATATACAAATAATTTAAGAGTCCGTTCATAAATTATTAATATAATTGTGTTATAATATACCAACGGCAGGAAAGGTTGAGAAAGATGTATCTGACAAAGAATGAGATTGAAATAATGGATGTTCTCTGGAAAGAGGACCGGCCTTTATCCAGAGGAGAGATCCTGTCTCTGTCTGAGGATAAGACATGGATGGACAGCTCTGTTCATATCCTGCTCAACAGTATGCTCAAGAAAGGTGCCATACGCGAGGCGGGCTTTGTCAAGTGCGGCAAGACCTGTGGCCGTGTATATGAGGCTGCGCTCAGCTGCGAGGAGTATTATGCCAGCACCTTTGATTCCACTAAGAAAAAACCCAGCTTTCCCAAGCTTATGAGCGCTTTTATTGCCAGCGAGGGCATAGACAGAGAGACGATTGAGGAGCTTGAAAAGATCCTCAAAAATGAAAAATCAGCGCTCGAGGATTGATCGAATCCTGCCAGAATGATGTATATTGAAAAACGGCCCCGGTGATTCCGGGGCCGTTTTTTATATGCGGATGCAAAAAACGCAAACTGGAGAATATTGGCTCTGGAAAGCCATAGAATATACGGGGGTGAAGTAATTGAAAAAAAGCGAAAAAACAGGCCGCATTGCCGCTGCAGTTGCCATTCCGCTACTGACGGGGGGCGCGGCGGCGCTGCTCTCCCGGGAGAGCTTTGGGCTGTATGCCCTGCTTGCAAAGCCGCCGCTGGCGCCGCCGGGATGGGTATTCCCCTTGGTATGGACAATTCTCTATATCCTTATGGGTCTTGCCTCCTATCTGGTTTGGAGCTCGGATGCTTCCGCGCCCAGAAAGAAGCGGGCGCTCGGCCTGTACGCCGCCCAGCTTGCCCTGACGTTTTTCTGGCCGCTGCTGTTTTTTGTTCAGGGGCTTTATACCTGGGCTTTCCTGCTGCTGGCGCTGCTCTGGCTGCTGGTCTTTCTGTGCCGCTGTGTTTTTTCCTGCATCTGCGAAACCGCTGGCAAGCTCATGTGGCCCTACCTGCTGTGGCTCAGCTATGCGGCTTATTTGAATCTTGGGGTGGTACTGCTGAATTAAAAATTTTTTTTCAAAAAAATACAACCAGTTTTTTGAGCAATTTCGGGCACAATCCCTCCCGGGCCCTGCCCGGGGGGAAAAGTCGCCTGTTTTTTATACTCGGTACCGCAGCGTGTCTAAACATTGGCTGGTTTTGGACAAATTTTCTGCACTTTGCACCAAAATACCCCCTCCAGACATTTTTGAAGTGTTCATCTTGCATATTTATCGGCTTTGTGTTAAAATGTCAACATAATACAGGGGACCCGATTGCCGCCGTAGCGGCGGGATCAGACCTGTCGGTGAGCCTGACAGAAAACGCATTTCATTAGGGGGGACGCATATGGAAAATAGGGCCAAGATAATCACGGTCGCAGGCAAGGGCGGAGTCGGAAAAACTTCCATCTCGGCTTCCATAGTAAGGCTTCTGGTTGAAAAATTCCCGGACAAGAAGATCCTTGCGATTGACGCCGATCCTGCCGTTGGTCTGTCCGTTGCTCTTGGCGTGGAAGTGAAGCTGACGCTGGACGATATACGCATGAGTATAGTGGACAGCGTTGAAAACGGCGAGACGAGGGAGGCGCTGGAGCTTCTCAGCGAAGCGCGGTTCAGAATTTTTGACGCGCTTATTGAGATGCCCGGCTTTGCTTTTCTTGCCATCGGCCGCCCGGAAAGTTCCGGCTGCTACTGCAAGGTCAACTCATACCTTAAAGAAGTTATCGGACTTCTCGCCAACAGCTTTGACTTCGTCGTCATCGACGGCGAGGCGGGAATTGAACAAATTCAGCGCCGTGTGATGGAAAAGGTCACCCATCTGCTGCTGATTACGGATCAGAGCAAAAAAGGCGGCCAGGTTGTCACCACAATCAAGAACGTGGCGGACGAGCTTATCGCTTACGATAAAATCGGCGCCATAGTAAATCGTATGACCAATCCGGAACTTGCGGACATGATGCAGATTCCCGATGTGGACATACTCTCCTTTATCCCCGCGGACAGTACCTTTGCCGCCAACGACATCAAAGGCAGAAGCGTGCTGGAGCTGCCCGCGGATTCCGCTATGCTCAAGGGAGTGGAGGAAGCACTCCGGAAAATAGAAATACTTTAAAAGAGGTGTAACATTTGAAAGATCTTAAGCATCTGATCTATTTTGAAAGCCTGCTTGAGAACGCCGACAATGAGCTCGTCAAAAAGGCCCAGGCCGATGGCGGCATTGCTCTGGGATATACCTGCTTCCATATCCCAGAGGTTCTGCTCAATGTTGACAACTGCTTCTCCGTCAGGCTTCGCGCACCAAACACCGGTTCCGTGGACATCGCCACATACTACATGTCCAACTATACCTGTGAGTTTGCCAGAGCGCTGCTGGAGCGGGCCATCGAAGGCGGCTACCAGTTCCTGGACGCCATGATCGGCGTGGACGCCTGCTCGATGATGAACCGCTCCATGGAGCATTTTGATATTCTGCAGGTGAACAACAAGCCGAACTTCTTTGTCACCCACACCGACATGCCCTACAAAATCACCGATTACACGCTGGACTCCTATGTAAAGCAGATGCGCCTGCGCGTGCTTGACAGGATCACCGAGGTTTTCGGCGTGGATACCTCCGACGCCGCCATCCGCAAGGCAGTCGAGCAGCACAATGAGGTCTGCCGTATCATCTCCGAGATCAGCGAAATGCGCAAGGCACAGAACCCCGTCATCACCGGCTATGAGTTCCATGTGCTGAACCTTGTCACATATACCTGCCCCAAGGCGCTTATTCTCCCCTACCTGAGAGAAACGCTGGAGGAGCTCCGTACCCGTGAACCCGATGAGAAGAGCCCCTTCCGTGCGAGAGTAGCCATCGTTGGCTCCGAAATAGACGACCCCAGCCTTACAAAGCTGATCGAGGGCTGCGGCGCTCTGGTGGTATCCGACCGTTACTGCTTCGGCTCTACTCCCGGCCGCGAGGTTATAGAGCTCAAGGATGACGAGGACGCCCTGCGCCAGATATGCCTGCATTATATGGAAGTCTCCGAATGCGCCCGCTACATCTCCGATGAAAAGGTGCTCCAGCGCCGCGTCACCGCGGACAGGCTGGCCAGAGAGTTCAACGCCGAGGGCGTTATCTATGAGCAAATGAAATACTGCGACTACTGGGGCTTCGAGCGCGCTCTGGCGAGCCATGTGCTGGCCGAGGAATACGGCTGGCCCGTGCTCAGTATCGACAGGCTCTACAACAACGGCAACTCCGGCCAGCTGCGCACCCGTGTGCAGGCCTTTGTTGAGTCCCTGGAGATCAAACGCATTCACAAAGAGGAGGGAAATAAGTAATGGCTAAAGCTCCCAAGTATCCGAATCCCACCTTCTTCCGGGCCAAGGACAATATGAATCTGAGAGCCCAGGTTGAAAATATAAAGGAAATCGGCGGCATTGTCGGCGGCATGATAAAAGAGACCGACTTCAAGGCTTTCGGCAAAAACCAGCTCAGGAAGCTGAAGAATGACGGCGAGCGCGTTGTCAGAGAGGTCAAGGCCATTGCCGCCATGTCCGGCAGGGAAAAGATGGATCTGCTGATGAACGGCGAGAAACATCTGGGCAATCTGTACCGCTCCGGCGATATGGCGACTGTCCGGCGCGAGTGGCGCGGTGTGAAGGACACGGCTTATGACTTCTTCGCCTGGGGGCGCGTCTGGGCCATGCTGCTGATGACTTTCTCCAAGGATCTCATCCCCGCCCTGAACACCCTGCTCTATTACCGCTGGTTTGTGTCCTACTTCTGCTGCGTGGGCTTCCTTGACAAGTGCCTCATGGGCATGCGCGGCAGCAACCTGCGCATGAGCCATCTGTCCATGTACACTGTGTTCCGTTATGTGGCGGAGAATCTGGTGTTCCTGGCCAAGGCCGACGCCAAGAACGGCAACAGCGCCGAGCTGAACAAAAAGCTGGTGCTCTTTGACGAGATGACCATGGGCCAGATCATGGCCGGTTTCCCGGATTTGCTTGGCATCCCCTATCAGCTTCTGCCCGTGTTCCTGGTGTCTGAGATCGACCAGCTCACCTGCGTGCCTTATATCGACGCTGTTGAGTCCTATGGCCTGCCCTCCGATACCTGCCCCGTACCCTCCTCTGAGTGCGGCTCCATTGTTGTGGACGCGCTGCCCCACTGCGGAAGCTGTTTTATCTCCAGCTCCATGCCCTGCGACGGTTCCACCATGGCTTCCTCCTATATGTCCCGCCGTTTCCCCAACCTGAAGACCTTCCACCTCTGCTTCCCCGTCCGTTACTATGACGAGGAGACCGTCCAGTGCGGTGCCGAGGACATCAAGGCCTGCATCAAGTTCGTTGAAGATGTGACCGGCTCCAAGTGGAACTGGGAGGCATACTTCCGCCAGATCAAGCGCTTCAACGAGGAAACCTGCCTTGAGCTCCAGAAATGGGAAATCAACAAGAGCTCCACTCCTCAGTTTATAGGCCCGGCTTATGAGCTGTTCCGCAAGTGGAATTACGAGATGGACGGCGGTGCCGATCCCAGAGCGCATGAGACCATGAAGAAGGTCAACAAGATCCTCATGAAGGCCTACGAAAACAAGGAAGAGCCTTGGCCCAACAAGATGAAGTACCGGGCCATCGTCTGGTCCTGCCCTGCCCACTATTACGCCAACTTCTCCAACTGGGCCGCCAACTGCTGGGGCATCAACGTCCTGGTGGAGATGGAGTCCTTGAACTTCACCAAGATGCTGGAGACCGAGGACAAGGAAGAAGCAATGCGCGACCTTGCCAGGCTTTACGAGCGCATGGTCATGCGCCGGCATACCAACGGCGGCTACCAGAACGTGGTGGACGAGCTGTGGCGCCAGTGCGAGGACTGGAACGCGCCCATGATTATCATGTATCAGAACGTGGCCTGCAAGAATATGGCTACCGTCCAGGGCATTTTGGACGAGCAGGGCCGTCAGCGCGGCTACGATATGATCTGGGTCGAGCACGACCTTATGGATCCCCGTACGGTCTCCCGCCGCACCATGCGCGACAAGGTCAGCGAGTTCATGCGCACCGTCAAGCGCGAAGAGCCTGTTGATCCCTCCCTGGTGGACTTTGAGGACGATATCTGCATGTAATTGTGCGTAGCAGACATGCCTTGGGCATGTTTGCCGCGATTACCGCGGCGGCTGTGCCGCAGAGGGCCGGTCGGCCAGCTGTCGGCACAGCGCTGGGCATCCCGGCTCAGAACGGAGGCCTGGGCCTCCGTTCCACTAAAAATTATACATAACTGGAGGAAATATAAATGAAGTACTTTGGCGGCTGCGACGTAGGCTCAACCTATACGAAGGCGGTAATACTGGATGAGAACGGCAAAATAATGGCGGAT
>DCJL01000027.1 GCA_002320035.1 Clostridiales bacterium UBA1701
CCCGCAGCGGGCAGGACGGGCGCGAACAGCCCGCCCGCAAAGCGGCGGCGGCGGGAAGCCAGCGACCCGCCGCAGAGCGGCGCGGGCGGGCAGGGAGCAAGGACGGGCGACCCTAGCGGGGAGGGCCGCCGAGCCGGGGTGCGAGCGCGGAGGCCGACAGGGAACCCGCCGCGGCGGGCCTCCGCAAAGGGGCGAGGGACAGCGCGGCGCGCAGCGCACACATTACGCGCTGAGCCGGGGGCGGAAACCCCCGGCGACCCGAGCCCGCGAGCATACCGCTTTGACCTTTTCCCCGCCGCAGCGGGGAAAAGGATTGGGCGCGGCGCGCGGGGGGATTGCCCCCGCCTCCCGCGGCCAATAAGCTTCTGCAGTTTGAAAGGAGGACGGCCCTATGAAACAGGGTACATTGATTTTTGATGAGCAGGCAGACCGCTATGACATCTGCTTTGATTTGGCAGGCTACTATGGTGGGCTTCACTGTGGGGAAACCTTTGAGGTGATGGTGGGCGGCAGGTGGAAGCCCACCCGCATTGAGATGGCCGAGGATTGGTATCTGGTAGGCGTCCGCGCCGATGACCTTTCCGGCCTGCGGGTGCGGATTTAAGCCATCCCGCCGCCTGCCTGCTGGACTTCCGGGGGGTGAACATCATACTTGATATAGGGACATTATGGTGTCACTCTTCGGTGATTGTGCCCTTGACTTCGGGCGCAATTATGCATAATGCGCAACTTAAGGTCTATCCTGACGGCAGCGGCAAGCTCATGGTTTTTGACCGCCGTATCATCCGTGAGAGCGGCTTTGAGGAACAGGGCAAGGGTCATAAAGAGCCAAGCTTTCAGAGCGCGGAGGGCAGCGCTGAGAGCGTTGCACGGGCGCGCAGGCGCGCGCGGGCATCGGTGGAGGATATTGCAAGGAGCAATGATTTCAAATACTTTGTGACCCTTACGCTTAATGCGGAACGCATTGGGCGTTATGATGAACGGGAGGTCATACGCAGGGTAGGGGATTGGCTCAAGAACCGTGTCAAGCGCAATGGGCTTGCGTATGTCCTTGTGCCGGAACGGCACAAGGATGGGGCGATTCATTTCCATGGGCTGTTCAACGATGTGCCTGTTGTGGACAGTGGCACGGTGGACATCAATGGGCGGCCACGGAGACCGCGCAGCAAGGCGCAGCGGGCGGATTGGCTTGCTGCTGGGGGGCACGTGGTGTATAATATTCCGTGGTGGCGCTGGGGCTTCTCTACGGCCTTAGAGCTTTACGGAGAGCGCCGGGCGGCTATCGGCTATGTTTGCAAATACATAGGCAAGGACGGAGACAAGATAGGCGGGCGGTGGTACTACAGCGGGGGCGCGCTCATGCGCCCATCGGTGTATGCTCTCGATTGCGACTATACCGCCATGGCGGCAGGGGAGCAGCCGTTCTTCCTTGATGGGCTGAATTGCAGCGGCGTGAAAATTGAGATTGACGGAGGTTTGGTTTATGGAATGGACAACGATTGATGAGTTGTTGGAGCTGTTTTCTGTGCGGGCTTCGTATTCGGGCACGGAGTGGTTTTGTCGGCTGGTAGAGTTTAATGCCATGTATGCCGCGTTTCCTGATTTGGGGGTGGGATACGGCGATATTATTCGGGCGGAGCTGCGGCGGCTGCGCTGCTCGCCGTTGCTATACTGGGGGCAACAGCGCCGGGCGCTGCGTCCGCTGCTCGAGGCGGACGCGCTGACCCTGCGGGCGCTGGGCTTGGATGTACCGGATGACTTCAACTGTGCGGATATTGCAAGGGCTGTTTCGGCGGTGCTGGCGGTCACGGGAAAGTATAACAGGTCTTACGCTGTGGAGCTTGCGCCTGTATTTCTGCGCGGCAAACATGAATAATTCTCGGTTCATTTAGTTCTGTTAAACCGAACTGAGTATGAAGGGGGGTGAAAGAATGGAAGATGATATGAAGTTGTTGCTTGTTGTGCTTAGAGATTTGACCGAGAGCATCGACAAGCTGTCTGATGAGCTGCATGATTGCAGTGATGAGCTGAGTGATGTGCATTTTGCTTTGGAGGATTTGCGGTAAACTCAGCGGGGGGCGGGCGCGTGCTGGACGGTTTTCGGGTTGACAATTTCGGGATTGTCGTCTTGTTCGCAAACGCCGCGCGGCGCGGGCGGTTGCCGCCGTTGGCGGCGCTTAGACCGCGCAGAAAAAATGGGAGGGGGTGAAGTAGATAAGGACTGACTATGTGCTTGAACAGCAACTTAACCTTGTTCTGGCGGCGCTGCTGCCGGACAACCGGATTGTGTGTCAGGTGGCACTCCGCACGGGTTTGCGTGTGGGTGACGTTCTGACGCTGCGGCGGGAGCATCTTAGCCGTTGTTTCTGGATTACGGAACAGAAAACCGGCAAGCGCCGTCAGGTGGGTTTGCCAGATTGGCTGATAACGGAAATCATACGGCGGGCGGGGGCGTCTGAATGGGCGTTTCCCGGGCGCGACTCCAAGAAGCACCGCACCCGCCAAGCCGTTTGGAAGGACATCAAGCGGGTGCAACGGGCGCTGAGGCTGGATATCAATCTGGGCACGCACTCCATGCGCAAGGATTATGCCGTTGGGCTTATGCGGCAGTATGGCGATATTGCCAAGGTGCAGCGGGCGTTGAATCACGACAGCAGCACTGTCACTATGCTATATGCCATGGCTGACAAGCTCACGGAGACCGCGCAACAACGGCGCAATGTCAGACGGCGTAAACGCTGATGCTATTGCTGAGGCGATTTGAGCCGCTGCGGCAGAGGATATGTTGACGGTCAGTTGTATACCGTCTGCTCCTGGTTTTGGCTGGGGGAATAGCTCTGCGGCGCGCTCCGCGCCCCTGTGCTTTTCGACCCATGCCCGGGCTTCTTCGGCGGTCATGGGCGTGATGTTCTGTGGCGGGCAGTTATCGCACAGTTGAGCGGTGAAGTAGTCGCCTTGTCGGGTTTGGTATAGGTTCTCTTGGATGTCATCCTGCGGGCGAGCGGCGTATTTTACGAAGTACCCGTCTATGTATTTCGATTTTGTGGTATCGTACATTTTAACCCTCCTTTGTGGCTGCCGTGCAGCCCAGCGCGGCGCGCTGGGCATGGGCAACAGAAATCATACCGGGGCGCGACTGTCAAGGGCGCGCTCATGCGCTTGTTTACCCTTGACCGGCGCGGCGCGGTATGATAGGGCTTGACAACTCGGGGAGGGATGGTGTATATTATTTTTGCGGGTGCTTGGTTCGTATAATATAAATTAAACGAACTTGCCACCAGAATAATGCTTTGAGAGGGCTTACATATGAATCTGGATCAGATAAACGATGCGCCGGATATCCTTATGGAATTTTTGGAATATCATTCCACTGTGCGCGGACATTCCGACAAAACCATTGCAGGATATTACCTTGACCTTAAAATTCTTTTCCGTTATCTGAAGCGCCGCCGCGGTCTGGTAAGCCCTGGCACGCCTTTCAATAAAATTGACATAACTGATATCGACATTGATTTTATAAAAAAAATACGCATTGAGGAACTTTACAGATATCAGTCTTTTTCGCCGGAAATGCAGAATTCATCCAATGCGCTCTCTGCTGCCAGCCGCTGCCGCAGGACTTCCTCTGTAAAGTCTTTTTTTAACTACCTGTGCAACAAACGGCATTTGCTTGAACACAATATTTGTCAAGAACTTGACATGCCGCGCCGTCCGGCCTCCTTGCCCAGATACCTGGAAGAAGCCGAGTGCGAACGTCTTCTCGCCGCGTGCGACGGGCCTTTTGCTCTGCGGGATTACTGCATGCTGATGCTTTTTATGTCCTGCGGGCTGCGTGTATCAGAGCTTGTGTCCCTGAACACAACAGATATATATGATGACCATTTGCGGGTCACCGGCAAAGGAAACAAAGAACGGGTCATTTATTTTGCCGAGGGCTGCCGGGAGTCGATTGACGACTATCTTGCAGTACGTGACGAAAGCGGCCTTATAGATGAAGAGAAAAACGCTTTATTTATCAGCAGGGACAGACGCAGGATCAGCGTACGGGGTGTGCAAAAGATGGTGGACAAAAAGCTTAAGCTAGCCGGGCTGGACAGCAGCCGTTATTCGCCCCATAAGCTCAGGCACACCGCTGCCACGCTGATGCTGAAAAATGGAGTAGATACCCGGGCCCTTCAGGAGGTCCTGGGACACAGCAGCCTGAACACGACCCAGATTTATACACATCTGGATAATGCCGCCCTTCATGAGGCTGCCATGGCAAACCCCATCGGCCGCAAAACCAAAGCCGACATCGAGGAATGGGAATCGAAAAAATAATGAACAGCTTCGGAAAAATTTATTTCCGAAGCTGTTTTTCTATAAGCGGAATGCCGCCGCCTATATCAAAGATATTTTCATCTGTCAGAAAAAGCGGCTCAATATCATGCTTTGATAAAAAGTCGAGTATCAGATCTCTATCCGGGTGCATGTCCAGACGGCCTGTAAAAGCAAGCGTTTTTTCCGCAACTTTGAAAGCAGCTCCGCCCAAAAAGCCATAGTCGAATCCCGGCAATTCAATATATCCGCAGCGAATCTGCAGAACCTCAAGCCCCTGTGCTTTTGCACTCTTGGCTATGCCCGCATCGGAAGTTATTATGGAATCTGCATCTACAATGCAGACTGAGCAACCGGCATACCCTTGCCTGCTACTGATAAGTTTGACATCGCCAGCAATTGTGAAATATAAAACAATCTCTCTCGCTGTAACCTCTTTGCAATAAATCAGCCATTTTCCGGCGCTGCAAGCATTCAGCGCAGCGTCGTATGGGTATTTTTGCTCCTGACGCAGTTCAGGAAACGATATTTCCGCCCCAAAATCAAGAAGCCTCTTTTCCAGCTCAGTGCCTCTCAAATACGGTGCCAAAAATAACCTCTTCCCTCCTGCATGAAAAGCAGAGAGATCGGCATGGCCGGAGAGCCTACAATCGACCGATGGATTATTCGGCACAAATAGGGGAGAAACTTCCGCCTTTTCCAAAGGTTTTTCTAATAATTCTTTATATTTCTCACCAATTATCAGCGTTTCTGAATTTTTGGGAAGACTTGGTAATTCCACAAAATGGATCATTTTTTTCCCAATACCGCGGCAATGGCCTCGCCTACATTTTTGACTGAAATAAGCATAAGGCCGCCGTTCACCCGAATCTCATCCCGCACATGGGCGGGAATGACACAGCGTTTAAAGCCCAGCCGGGCGGTTTCAGACAGGCGCTGGTTGAGCATGCCTACACTGCGTATTTCCCCGGAAAGACCAACCTCTCCAATAGCGGCAAGGTCAGCGCCCAGAGGACGATCAAGAAAGCTGGAGGCAACCGCCAGGATGGTGGCCAGATCTGCCGCAGGCTCTTCAAGGCTCAGCCCTCCTATGACATTAATGTAAGAGTCGCAGCCGCCCACAGGCATGCCGCCCCGCTTTTCCAGCACTGCCAAGAGCATGGCCGCCCGGTTATAATCGATTCCGTTGCAGCGCCGGGCGGCGTTGTAGCCCGCTGGGCTGACAAGGGCCTGTACTTCCGCCAGAATAGGCCGGGTGCCCTCCATGACACAGGCAACGCAGGTTCCGGGGCTATTTTCCGGCCTGCCGGAGAGAAGCATTTCCGAGGGGTTCTCTACACATTTAAGTCCATTTTCCGCCATCTCAAACACGCCGATTTCATTGGTGGAACCAAAACGGTTTTTGGCGGCCCTGAGAATGCGGAAGCTGGTGCTGCGCTCCCCTTCAAAATACAAAACGCAGTCGACCATATGCTCCAGAACCTTGGGGCCCGCTATGCTTCCCTCTTTGTTTATGTGTCCAACGACGAAAACCGTCAGGCCCTTATCCTTGGCGGCGCGCATAATGCGCATGGTGCATTCTCTGACCTGGCTTATGCTGCCAGGGGCAGAGTTCACATTGGCGTCAGACACTGTCTGGATAGAGTCAATAATAACCGTATCCGGGGCAAGCGCATCAAATGACGCGAGAACGCTGTCCATGTCCGTCTCGGCAAGGACATAGAGCTCGTCATTTTTTATTCCAAGCCTGTCCGACCTGAGTTTAAGCTGGCGCTCACTCTCCTCACCGGTGACATAAAGAATTCTGCGCCCGTCCTGTATCTGGCCGCACATCTGGAGCAGCAGCGTGGACTTACCGATACCGGGCGCCCCCCCAACAAGAACAAGAGAGCCCATTACCGCACCGCCCCCAAGGACCCGGTCAAACTCGGGGATCCCAGTAGAGAATCTTATCTCCGCGCTCATATCCAGCTCAGTTATTTTTTTCGGCTTCTGAAGCGCGGCGGCCCTGCCGCGTCCGGTGCCGCCGCGCTTCATGCCCGCCTCCAGCCGCAGCTCTTCAAGCGTGTTCCATGCGCCGCAGGTCGGGCATTTTCCCGCCCAGTTGGCAGTTTCATTGCCGCATTCAGAGCAGCAGTAAATTGTCTTTTGTTTGTTTGCCATTTATATCACCGTCTGTCTTTATGTAATGGTGCTATCGGATGAAAACTGCAAAAATGAGCCAAGGAGTACAACGGCAAAGGCAGTCTGGTAGCTTTCCGTGCAGAGCTTTTCTATATCTGAGAAATTGGACATGAAGCCGCATTCCACAAGAATGGCAGGACGGCCTACATTGGCCGTGATGTACAGTCCCTTTGAGGCGGGCTCTGCCACACGGCGGTTTTCCGGCTGCAGCAATTTAATAATATTCCCATGAGTCAGTTCGCCGAAGCTCCGGCTTCCTGGGCTTGGGGCATAGAGTACCTGCGCGCCTGAGGGCTGCGTGGTTGGATAGCAGTTCTGATGTATACTTATAAGTGCCCCCTCCGGGGCGGCATTTATTATCTCCGTCCGGTGTACCAGGTCTTCATGCTCACTGTATGTATAGGCGTCGGTTCTCATGCTATCGTCCACGCGGGTCATAACGGTGTTAATACCCCAGAATTCCGCCGCCTTCTGCAGGCGGAGGGCTATTGCAAGGTTTATGTCGCTCTCCTTCTTGCCGCCCGTGGAGACCGCACCCCCGTCGATGCCGCCGTGGCCTGGATCAATTACGAGGCAGCGCCCGCCGCGAGCGGCGGAGGTCTCCACGACCCGCAGGTTCGCCGCAAACAGCAGGAGCATTACAAGCGTTCCAAGGGCCAACAGGAAAGCTGGCAGGTTCCCGGCTTTTTTAATTTTTATCGCATAAAACATTCTGCACCTCAGAGCTTAAGAATGTATGAGCTACGGCATATATTATATATGCTTGCCTCCCTCAAGTCAAATGGAAAGCCCGATTGCGGGCTTTCAAAGAAGAATACATATCAAACCGCCGCTGCCCTCGTTTATAATTCGCTGAAGCGTTTGCCGAAGTTTGCCCTTGGCGTTTTCCGGCAGGGCTTCTATTTTTGACGAGAGTCCTTCTTCTGCAATATCATAGAGGGATTTTCCAAATATGTTGGACTGCCAGATGCGGTTTACATCCCCGTCAAAGCCTTGAAGAAGAAAATTTATAATGTCCTCGGAAGCGGTCTCACCGCCGATCGCGGGGGTGACCTCTGTTTCAATATTGGTCATCAGCATATGTATCGCGGGGGCATGGGCCTTGAGACGAACCGAGTATTTTCCGCCCTGGCGCACGATCTGTGGTTCCTCCAGGCGCATCTCGGAGGAGTCAGGTTTCACTACCCCGTAGCCCTTGGTCCTTACATCCTCAAGCGCCCGGCGCAGCTTGTCGTAGTCGGCTTTTACGGCGCTCATTTCCGCAAGGATCGATATCAGATCCCCGTCGTTCTTTATTTCTATTCCCGTCTGCTTGCTGATGGTGCCATAATACAGACAGCGCGGCAGCTGCAATTCCAGCGACACAGTACCGGTGCCGAGCTCGCATTTTGTTATTCTGGCCCCGCTTATTTTTTCATACCCGACCAGCCGCTCTGCCGCCGCGTAGCAGTCTTTTATTTTTACCGCGCCGCTTCCGGCCTCCAGGATGCTGGAAAACACCTCTGCTTTCAGCTCATTATCCGCCGGGAGCGCATCCAGCCATTCCGGCAAGAAAATGCCGATGGATTTAAGGGGGAATTCCTTTAATACCGAACGCACGATACCCGCGATATCCTCCTCCGTAAGGCTCAGGCAGTTGACGCGAAGGCACTCGACCCCATGCTTTACGGAAATCTCCTCGGCTATTTTTATTGCCGACTCCGAATCGGGCTGGGCGCTGTTAAGCAGCACCACAAAGGGCTTTCCTATCGTTTTTAGCTCGTTTATGACTCTCTCCTCCGGGCCAAGATATTTCTCCCGGGGAATATCGCAGATGCTTCCGTCTGTTGTGATAACAATGCCGATTGTGGAGTGCTCCGCTATCACCTTGTGAGTGCCCTTTTCTGCGGCGTCCGTCATGCTTACTTCATGGTCAAACCAGGGCGTAGTCACAAGGCGCTCGTTTCCGTCCTCAAACTGTCCCGTAGCGCCCTCTACCATGTAGCCAACGCAGTCCACCAGCCGGACGGAGAGCTCCGTATCCTCAGCAAGAGAGATCGTTACTGCGTCCTCAGGCACAAATTTCGGTTCCGCGGTCATAATCGTGCGCCCGGAGCCGCTCTGGGGCAATTCATCTTTGGCGCGTTCACGCATATAGGTGTTGTCAATCTGGGGGATCACGAGAGTCTCCATAAAACGCTTGATAAAGGTTGACTTTCCCGTCCTCACAGGCCCCACAACGCCGAGCATGAAAGCTCCCCCTGTCCGTGTTGCGATATCACGATAAATATTTGTATCAGTCATAATAAAGCCTCCGCTCTCATGTTCTCGTTTGTACGAGTTTATGAGCAGCGGAGGCCCTTTATGACAAGCACCTCAGGCAAAGGAGATAAGCTGCTGGTGCTTTTTCGAGACGATAAACTCGGTATCCGGGAACCGCTTGGCCAGCGCCTCGGCCAAAACGGGAATCACCGGGTTTTCAGTGCAGAAATGGTCCCCGTCGATAAGATTTATTCCAAGCTCTGCGGCCAGCAGGAACTGGTCGTATTTTATGTCGGCCGTAAGATAGGTATCACAGCCTCTTTCGGCGGCCGCCTCCAGCGCATCCCCGCCGGCGCCGCCCATAACCGCAAGACGGTGCACAGGCCGGCCCGCGTCATAGTATCTTAGCCCGGTGCCGCCAAGTTTTTCCCTAACAAGAGCCAGAAAAGCCGAAAGCTCCATGGTCTCTTCAAGATTTCCCAGCCGGCCGCAGCCCAGATTGTCCAGAGGCCCTTGTGCTTCCGCGCAGAAAAGGCCAAGCAGAACATCATTCACGCCGCCGGCAGCAATATCCAGATTGGTGTGCATGGAAATCGCAGCAATGCCATTTTCCGCAAGCCTCAGCAGCTTTTCACCGCGCCTGCCGCTCACGGATTTCAGCGTGCCCCAAATAAGAGGATGATGGGATATAATCAACTCCGCTTTTTCCGCGGCCGCCTCGTCAATAACAGCCTCAGTTATATCCAGGGCAAGGACCGCCCTGTTCAGGGACGCGGAAAGACGCCCGGTCTGAAGGCCGGCATTATCAAAATCCATCTGCGCTTCCAGAGGTGCCAGGCTGCACAGAAAAGAATAAATATCTCCTATGGTATTAATTGCGTTTCATCTCCTTCAGGCCTTGAAGTATGCCGCGGAATAGGGCGCCCTTGCCAGAAAGCACTGGGGAATCCGCGCCGTTTATTCCCTTAAGAGCCTTTTCAAAGCGGTTCTCAAGTTTCATACGCTGCGCTTCAAAAAGGGGGTCATTTTCTATAAGCGTAAATCTGCCGGTAAAAAGCTCCGCGTCGCTCAGTGTGGTTCTCCCGCCAAAACGGGCAACCAGAAGCTGATAAATGCTTCCGCCCTCCTGTATAAGCGACTCCGCGCATATTTCAAATTCGTTGTTTACGAGCCAGTACCGCAGTATCTCCGCTTTGGTCATTGGCTGGAGAATAAGCGTGTAGGCCCGATCCATGCACCATTCGGCTCTGTCTAGGATTCCGCATATGGTATCTCCGCCCATCCCGGCAATTACAATGCTGTCAACAGCATCAGGAGGACAATTTTCCAGTCCATCGCATAAAAGAAGCTCCACTTTGTCTTTTATTTCAGCTCTTTCAGCCGTTCTCAGCGCCGTGGAAAGCGGAGCGGCATTGATATCGGAGGCCAGAATGCGCCCCTTATAGCCGCTTTTGGCAAGATAAACCGGAAGATAGCCGTGGTCCGTGCCCACATCTATCACTCCCCTGCCGTCTTTAATATATGAAGCGATTGCAGTAAGTCGTTTGTTCATAAATATAAAATAGAAAGCCGGAACATGTCCGGCTTTTTGGGATTGTTGAATCAAACAGTCTGCAGAAAAGCCCGCAGATTGTCAATGAACTCGTCAGGGTCGACGCCGTGAGCAGCACAGGCCTGCTCAAGATTTTCACCGCTCGCCATGGCACAGCCCATGCAATGCATTCCAATTGCCTGGAAAGCGGGCATAGCCTGGGGGCAGTTTTCAACGATTTCAGAAATAAGGGTCTCTCTTGTAATTTCCATACCGTTCACCTTTCAGAAAAAAGTACATAAAAGATTGGGGCGCTTCTGCGCCCCAACCTTTTGTACAGGCGGTTTAGGCCTGCTCTCTCATCTTAGCGAAGCACTCGCTGCAGTAGACGGGACGATCGGACTTGGGCTCAAAAGGAACCTTTGCCTCGCCGCCGCAGGCAGCGCAGGTAGCGGTAAAGAACTCGCGGGGACCACGGGCGGCGTTCTTGCGAGCGTCGCGGCAGACTTTGCAGCGCTGGGGCTCATTCTGGAAACCGCGCTCTGCATAAAACTCCTGCTCTCCTGCGGTAAAAACGAACTCGTTACCACACTCTTTGCAAACTAAGGTCTTGTCTTCGTACATTTTAGATCCTCTCTTTTGATAGTGTGCCGTTATCGGCTGTATTTGCGTTCAGCTAATGCTGATATCGCCAAGATTAGGGTTCCGCGCCAGCTTGCGTCTGATTCGCTGCACAGCGTTGTCTATTGACTTCGCATCCTTGCCGAGCCTCGCGGCTATTTCGCCGTAAGAAAAACCGTCAAGGTATAAATCCAGCACTTTTCTTTCCAGCTTGGATAAGCACTGTGCAAAGACTGCATAAAGTTCTTCCTTGCTCTCTCTGGCCAGAACCAAATTTTCCGGGCTATACCGAAAAAATTCGGGAGTCACCGATAACTGCGGACTGGGATCTTCGGAGAGTTGCTCAAGAGACATTCCATCGTTGAGCGGGAAATGCTTTAGTCGGGATGCGGATTTCACTGCTGAAAGAAGACGCTTTCTGATACAGTGCTCAGCAAAGGTGCGAAACGAGGCCCCGGCGTTTTTATCAAACTGCCGGATGGCAGACAGGAGGCCAAACATCCCCTCCTGAATAAGATCCTCACTGTCGCCCCCTGCAAGAAACATGGGACGCGCACAAGCACGGACGAGGCGCATATACCTCTCCGCCAGAGCTTCCTCTGCAAGCCTGTCCCCTTTTGAAGCAAGCTGCAGAAGTTCCATATCATTCATATCTGCGTATTCAAACATAGTACACATTTATTTTAGCCAAATATATACTATGTATTATACAGCATCATTGTTTAAAGTCAATAGATTTTTATCAACACTTTTAAATTTTTTATTTCAGCCTGCTTATATTTCCATTTGCTGCTGCCCCACATAGGCAATTCCGAGGTGCTCATAGGCTTTTCTTGTCACACAGCGACCGCGTGGGGTGCGGGTAAGAAAACCCCTCTGCAGCAGATATGGCTCATACACATCCTCCAGCGTTACAGCTTCCTCATTTATCGTAGCCGCCAGCGTGTCAAGCCCGACGGGACCGCCGTTGTAAAATTCAATGATGCTTTGAAGCATGCGCCGGTCAAGGGAGTCAAGCCCCAGTTTATCCACTTCAAGGCTAGAGAGGGCTGTATCTGCCAAGGACTTGGTAATAGTCCCATCAGCACAGACTTGGGCAAAATCCCGCACACGGCGCAGGAGCCGGTTTGCAATACGGGGCGTCCCTCTGGAACGGGAAGCAATCTCATAGGCGCCGTCCGGCTCAATGTCCACTCCCAGAATACCGGCAGAGCGGACAACGATGCTTTGAAGTTCCTCCGAAGAATAGAGTTCCAGCCGGAGGGAGACGCCGAAGCGGTCTCTCAAAGGAGCAGTAAGCTGGCCGGAACGGGTCGTTGCGCCAATAAGGGTAAAGCGGGGCAGATCAAGGTGGAGGGAATTGGCCGATGGGCCCTTTCCAAGGATAATATCAATGGCATAATCCTCCATGGCCGGATACAGAATCTCCTCGTAGGCACGGTTGAGCCTGTGAATCTCGTCTACAAAAAGAATATCACCCTCGCTCAAATTTGTGAGCATGGCCACCAGATCTCCCGGTTTCTCTATAGCCGGGCCGGAAGTGATGCGCATGTTCACCCCCATCTCGTTTGCAATAACGGCGGCAAGCGTCGTTTTTCCAAGACCCGGAGGGCCGTGAAGCAGAACATGGTCAAGGGATTCGCCGCGCATTTTGGCTGCATTTATAAAGATGCGCAGGTTTTCCTTGGCTTTCTCCTGGCCTATATACTCGCTGATGGAATGAGGCCGCAGGGAACCTTCCCCCCCGTCCTCCGGCAGGCTGACGGCGGTAGTAATTATTTCATTATTGCTGTCATCTGAAAAATTAATGCTCATTGCTGCTCCTGTTATTTTACCATCTTCTTAAGCACGGCTTTGATTATCTGCTCTGCGCTCATTTCCGACACATCCAGAGCTTTCATAGCAGGGGCGATCTCGGCACCGCTGTATCCCAGCACGGTGAGCGCCGCCATCGCGTCGTTCACATTGGTGTTTGCGCCGGGAAGCATGCCAAGCACAGGTGCAGCGGAGGGCTCATAGCCTCCCAGCTCCTTGCTGACCTTATCCTTAAGCTCAAGAATGACCCTTTGGGCAATTCTCTTTCCGACACCCGGAGCCACCGTCAGCGCTTTTTCGTCATTATTCATGATCGCCAGCGCCAAACCCTCCGGGGTGGTGCAGGACAGAATGGACAGGGCCGCTTTCGGACCGATGCCGGAGACAGATATCAGCATTTCATAGCAGCGCTTCTCGCTCTTTTCCGCAAAGCCGTAGAGGTCAAAATTATTCTCCCCTATCGCCTCGGAAACATAAAGCCGGGCCTTTTCGCCGGTTTTCAGCCTGGAAAGAGTATTTACAGTTGCATTAAGGGCAAAGCCTATCCCCATACAGTCCAGAACCGCAAGGTTCTGCCCGATTTCGGAAACGGTGCCTTCTATATAGTGGAACATTCCTCATTGTCTCCCTTGTACAGCAATGATGTTAAGCTGCGGGCATGGCAGATAGCCAGAGCGATCGCATCCGCCGCGTCATCGGGCCGGGGTACAGAGGGCAGAGCGCAGATGCGCTTTACCATATCCATTACCTGGGCCTTCTCCGCCCTGCCATAGCCCACTACGGCCTGCTTGACCTGCAGAGGGGTATATTCATATATTTTCACCCCCGCCTTCTGGCAGGCCAGCAGGATAACCCCCCTGCCGTGTGCCACAGAAATGCCGGTGGTAATATTTGTATTGAAAAAAAGCTCTTCCACAGAGACGGCATCCGGCCTGAACCCTTCCAGAAGGCAGCACATATCGTCATAAATAAGAGCCAGTCTGCTGGCAAGACTGGTGTGAGCCGGAGTGCTTATCACGCCGCATTTTACCAGCACCTGCCTGCTCTTATCCGAATCCAGCACGCCGAAACCAATGGTGGCAATTCCAGGGTCAATACCCAGTATTCTCATTCTATCACATCCACAGAGAATTCTAGCATAAACCGCCCCTTATATCAACCTAAAACTGAAGCCGGCACGCGTTTGCGTGCCGGCTCCGCTGAACAAGGCCATATCAAGCCCGGGGATGGGCTTTGTTATAGACATCCTTAAGCTGTTTTTTTACCAGCTGGGAATAAACCTGAGTGGAAGAAATATCCGCGTGACCAAGCATTTCCTGTATTGCGTGGATATCGGCGCCGTTTTCAAGCAGGTGGGCGGCAAAAGAATGCCGCAGCGTATGAGGAGTGATATCTTTCTCTATATTGGCTTTTTTCTGATAATGCTTGATTATCTTCCAAAAGCCCTGGCGCGACATTCTCTCTCCGCCAACGTTCACAAACAACGACGGCTCGTCCGGCAGCGCGATCATCTGCGGTCTGACAAGGCTTATGTATTCGCTCAGCGCTTTTATTGCCGTGGAATACATGGGGATAAAGCGCTCCTTATTCCGGCTATGGCAGCGAATCACGCCGGCAGCAAGATTCACATCACTGATATTGAGGTCGATAAGCTCCGTTACTCTTATGCCGGTAGCATAGAGCAATTCCAACATAGCCCGGTCTCTGTATCCCTTTGCGTCCACACACTCAGGCTGCTCCAAAAGAAGCTCCACTTCTTTGCTTGTGAGAATCTGAGGCAGCTTCTGGGTGCTTTTATCGGGCACAAGTTTTGTGGATGGATTGGCCTCAATAATTTTGTTCAGGCTAAGAAAAGTATACAGGCATTTAATTGAAGCAATGCTCCGAGAAACCGTCGACACCGACTTGCCGCAGCCCTTGAGCCAGGAGACATATTCAGCCAGAGTATCTTCGTCAGCCGTGTCAAGTTCCTCGTCCGTATGTGTTTCAAGATACGCGCCAAGCTGCCTTACATCACGAAGGTAGGAGCTGAGGGTATTTGCAGACGCTTTTTTTGCCTCGGACAAATATTTTTCAAAAAGCTCTATGCACTGGGAATTCTGCAATGAAACACCCTCCTTTCATTCATGTGATTTCTATATTAAACAGCAGGCCAGCACGGCAACAATAACTGTAATTATCATAGGAATATATTCACCGCTGAATTCGCTTTTTCCGCGGAGTCCCTGTCTCTCCATGGCGGAATAAAGCATTGACGAAATCTTAAGGCCCCTGACGGCAATGGCAAAAAAAGCGGGAACAGAAATAAGATTGAGCCAGATCAGACGGCCGTCAAGCCCGGCCCCGGCAAACCAGCCCTCCCTTATCTCTCCGGCCGAAACCCCGGAAACAAGGCCCAGCGCCAGAGCGCAGATCGGGAGAAGCAGAGGCCCGAGCAGGGAGGCAGACAGGATAAGTCCTGCTGCCAAAGGCAGCAGAAACGCATATGTGCTTTGAAAAAAATCCCTGCTTACTGCTGGAAGCTTTTCGCCAAGCTGCCCATATAGCAGCGCCCCACAGAGAAAAGACGCAAAAATGAGCAGCCTCCGAGGCCAAGCTCTGTCAGTACCCGGAATCTCTGAACGCAGCGCTAACATTTGAAAGCTCCAGATTTATTACAGAATAAAATAAAAAAATGATTAACATAACGACTTGCTGGTAACAATATATTACAAAATTGCAAACTAATCAAGTCCTTTTTTCAAAAAAAGCAAAAAAATTTTTCTCTTATGTTAACTCTTGTTACAAAGAATCACAATTTGTAGTTGTTTTGTGATGCCCGGGGCACTAAAGGCTCAAGATATTGTGCAAGAAAAAAAGGAAAAATTTTTTTCTTATTTCTTTACGTTATGTAAACCTACCGTCCCCTGCGCCTTCCGTGGCTGAACCGTGCTCTCCCCGGCCCCTTTTTTCGCCCGGGAAGGAACACCGCCCCAACCAGACAGCCTGCAAAGCTGAAGCTGACTACGCTTAAAATTCCCGCCGGTTCAATTTTGCTGCCCCTTATCAGAAAACCCAGCGTCAAAAGCGCCGTAACGAGCACGGCAGCGCAAAGAAGCCCGCTGTACAATCTGCTCCCCTGACGCTCCGTCGCTGCAGCCCTGCCGGCAAAAAGAGCTGCCAAAAAACTCAGCGCAGAGCTTATATAGCCCGCAGCACCGGAGTTTATTCCTGCCGCGCTGATAATGAATGCAGCAGCGGGAAGCAATGCCAGCGCCGAAACAGCCCAGGCAAGGATCCCATGGAACAGAAAGCGCATATCCGGACCGCCTGTTATATTGTTTTTTGTCAAAAAAACACCCCCGTTGAATAAGATTTATTACATCTTATTTCATCGGGGGGTATTTAATTCATCGGCGCCTATTTGCGCTTTTTGTTTCTGGCCTGGGCTTCGGCCGCTTCCATCTTGGCCGTGGTGGAAATGGACCACTTCTTGGCCTGGATGCGGACGCGGTCCTCGCTGGTCTCAAACGTGATTGTATCCTCGGTGATCTGGACGATTTTGCCGGTAAGACCGCCGATGGTTGTAATCTCATCGCCGATGCTGAGAGAGTTTCTCATCTCCTCAGTCTTTTTCTTTTTCTTATTTTCCGGGCGGATAATAAGAAAATAGAAAATAGCAAACATCAGGACGAGCATGATGATCATAGAGCTGCCGCCGCCGGCCGCCGTTGCGTCTGCCGTAAGCAAAAGAGTCATATGGGAAGTACCTCCAAAAATAAAGTGTGTTCATTATACATGCTGACGGAACCAATTTCAAGATGCTTATATCCGTTTATCTAATTTTTCTGAAAAATTATGCCTGAACTGCTCAAAATTTCCACTTTCCAGGCTCTTCCTGATGCGTTCTGCAAGACTGTTGTAGAAATAAAGGTTATGGGCCACCGCGAGACGCATGGCCAGCATCTCCTCGGCCTTAAAAAGGTGACGCAAATAGGCTCTCGAATATCTGCTGCATACCGGGCAGCGGCACTGGGGGTCGACAGGGTCCGTATCCCGGGAGTACTTTTCATTCTTGATGTTAATGATGCCTTCCCAGGTAAAAAGATGTCCGTGCCTCCCGTTTCTGGCGGGCATAACGCAGTCGAAAAAATCGACGCCCCGGTGGACGCACTCTATAATATTGCCGGGGGTGCCCACACCCATAAGGTAGCGGGGCTTATCCTTCGGCATGTACTCCTCCACAGCCTCGATGGTGTCATACATCTCCTGATGACTCTCCCCTACCGCAAGGCCGCCTATGGCATAGCCGGGCAAATCAAGCTCGGCTATTTTCTTCATATGCTCTACGCGGATGTCGGCAAAAATCGCCCCCTGGTTGATGCCGAAAAGCATTTGGCCCGGATTCACCGCATCATCCATGGCGTTATATTCCGCCAGCGCTTTTTTGCAGCGCTGAAGCCAGCGGTACGTTCTATCACAGGAACGGGAAACATAGTCCTTGGGAGACGGGATTTTTATGCACTCGTCAAAGGCCATGGCAATGTCGGAGCCCAGGTTTGCCTGAATACGCATGCTTTCCTCCGGACCCATGAAAATGTGCCGCCCGTCCACATGGGAGTTGAATTTTACCCCGTCCTCATTTATTTTTCGGAGCTTGGCCAGGGAAAAGATCTGAAAGCCGCCGCTATCCGTGAGAATGGGCCCGTCCCAGGTCATAAATCTGTGAAGCCCGCCCATGTCTTTTATAAGTTCATCCCCCGGGCGGACATGAAGATGATATGTGTTTGAAAGTTCCACCTGGCAGCCTATTTCCTTCAGGTCCCGGGCAGACAGCGCGCCCTTGATCGCTCCCTGCGTACCTACATTCATAAAAACCGGGGTCTGAACTGTGCCGTGGGGCGTTTCAAAGCAGCCCCGGCGGGCCCGGCCTTCCTGTTTAAGCAGTTTAAGCATTTTAACTCCTTGTACTCATTCTATTATCATCGCGTCGCCAAAGGAGAAGAAACGATATCTCTCCTCCACGGCGGCTTTATAGGCTTCCAGGACATGCTCGCGGCCCGCCAGCGCAGAAACCAGCATGATGAGGGTACTCTCGGGCAAATGAAAGTTTGTTATCAACCCGTCCACGCACTTGAATTTATAACCCGGATAGATAAAAATATCCGTCCACCCGGATGCCGCGGGAAGCGTCCCGTCAGCGCTTGCAAAGCTCTCAAGCGTGCGGCAGGAGGTGGTGCCCACTGCAATGACCCGGCCTCCACTGCGCTTAGTTTCAGTGACGATTCGGGCAGTTTCCTCGGGAATCATGCAGAACTCGGAGTGCATGGCATGATCCTCTATCTCGTCCTCCTTCACAGGGCGAAAGGTCCCTAAGCCCACATGGAGGGTCACATAGCAGATTTCAACGCCCTTGGCCCGAATTTTTTCCAGCAGCTCCGGAGTAAAATGGAGCCCTGCCGTAGGCGCGGCCGCGCTGCCCAGTTCCCGGGAATACACAGTCTGATAGCGCTCCGAATCCTTGAGCTCCTCCTTTATGTAGGGCGGCAGGGGCATCTTGCCGAGGCGTTCAAGAACTTCGAGGAAAATCCCCTCATATTCAAAGCGGACGATACGGTTCCCGCCCTCGGCAACCCGTTCCACCGTGGCCTCCAGCTCTCCCCCGCCGAAGCTGAGGCGGGTACCGGGCTTGGTTTTTCTGCCCGGACGACTGAGGCACTCCCAGCACCCCGCGCCCAGATCACGCAGCAGCACCAATTCCACGCTGCCGCCACCGGGCCTTGAGCCAAGGAGCCTGGCGGGGAGCACCCGGGAGTCATTCAGGACAAGGCAGTCCCCCGCCCTGAGATAGGCAGGAAGCTGATAAAAATGGCAGTGCTCGATTTCACCGCTGTTTTTGTCAAGACGCAGAAGCCGCGAGTGATCCCGCTGCTGCAATGGCGTCTGGGCAATGAGCTCTTCGGGCAGATCGAAATAGAAGTCAGATTTTTTCATGCAATATACGCTCCGGTAAAGTAAAATCTTATGATATCCTCATAATCATAGCCGTAGACCGAGGCCATGGCGTTGGCGCCCCATTGGCTCATGCCGCAATTGTGGCCCCAGCCGCTGCCGGCAAAAGTAAAGCTGTTTTCTTCCTGCGCAATATGGAAGCGGCAGTTACTAAGGCCAAGGGTGGTGTAACATTCCCGCCCCTGAATACGCAGATTGTTTCCGTCGATGTCGGTAAAGCTGATGGCGATCACATTCCCCGTGTCGGAATATTCCGCCTGAAGTGCACATACGGTCCCAATCTCATATCCCCGGCTTTGAAGCCTTCCGGCAATATTTTCCCCGCTTCGCCGGGTGCTCCAGCTCTCCCCTGTAAAATCCACCGCCTGCTCAAAGGGATCGGGCTTTCCGGTGAGATAGGGTCTGTCGGCATCAAACACATTGATTCCGTCCTCCGTTGCGCCCCCGTCGGAGGCAAAATAATATACTTCGCATATTTCCCCCCGCCAGCGGACAAGCTGCCCCGCTGTTGAGTCAACGGCGGAATCGCTTAGCTCATTTGCTTCTTTTGTTCCGCGGTATACCTGGCTCTCCGTGTCATCCGTCAGATCAAACCCCATCTCTGCGTATTTATCCTGATTATATACCGCATAGGTTCTTGCACAGACTGCCTGCGCTTTCAGGGCCTCATATGGCCAGGCATAGCTCATTTCGTAGGGAATAACACCCTTTACATAGTCCTCAAGCTCCACACAGTTTATAACATTAAGCATCCCGGCCTCATTCAAGGCACACTCAAAGCCGCCGTGGTACCGCTCGCCGCCGTATTCCGTCAGCCCTTTTTCCCCTTCAAGCGGCAGGAGCGCCAGCGCGGTCTCGCCCTCTTCCGCGCTGAAAATAATCTCGCCGCCGGAAGAGATGCTCAGGCGGCCCTTTTCACTGCAGTACGCGGTGCCGGGCAGGCGAAATCTGTCCCGTATTTTCTCTGCCTCGGCACGGCTTGAATAGCTGCCGTAGAGCACCCTGTGCTTTCCGTCAATTTCCCGGGCAAAGCCACCATAGGCAAGGGCGGCTATCTCCGCCTTATCCCCACTCTCATATTCCCCGTCAATCAGAATATGCCAGCTTCCCCCACCGGCGGAAAAAGAGACCTCGACCGAGCTCTTTTCCGTACGAAAAAGCTCTATGAAGCTCCGTCCGCCCGCATAATAGCCCAGGGCAAAGCCGCCGCCGGAAAAATTTTTAAACAGAGCTTTTCCCACCGCTTCCTTGCCGTAATCTATGCCGATTCTGACAGTCTCCAGTTCCGCGGGCGGGTTTTCGTAGCGGGAGCCATCCGCGTAAAGGCTCCGGTCAAGCTGGGTGCTTTGTGCCGCGGTATATCCCTTTTCCAGCGGCTCGATGCCGTAAGGCTCCGCAAAGGCCGCGCTGTCTGGCAGGCAAAGAAAAAGGGAAGCCGCAAGAGCCATAAAATTTTTTAATAAAGCGCTTTTTCTAAGCATATGATACTCCGTTCGGTATCTGCCGGTATGCTGTGCAGATTTTTTACAGTATACCAGAATCATGCGCGCTTTTCAACGCAAGTATGTAATACACAGAGGGAAAACAGAATAGAATTTACAGCCGCAATAAACATCCAAGGAGGGCGTCATGGTAAAAACACCTGTATTTAAAGGCTCCTGTACGGCGATTGTCACGCCGTTTTGCGAGCATGGCGTGGACTATGAGAGGCTGAGAAAAAACATTGACTTTCAGTATGAAAATGGCACCTCAGCCATAGTGGTCTGCGGCACAACCGGAGAAAACGCGACTCACAGCGCCAACGAGCACGAGGAAATCGTGCGTTTTACCATCAGGGAAAATCGGGGGCGAATGAAAGTAATTGCCGGCGTTGGCAGCAATAACACCCTGAGTGCCCTCAAAAACGCCGAAAATGCCAAATACGCCGGGGCAGACGCCATTTTAATGGTAACGCCTTACTACAACAAGTCCACCCAGAAGGGGCTAATAGAGCATTTCAGCTATGTGGCTGACCGGGTAGACATTCCAATGATACTTTACAATGTGCCAAGCAGGACGGGAATTGGTATCTCTGCCGAAACCTATAAAACGCTCTCCGCCCACCCGAACATAAACGGCGTCAAGGAAGCCTCCGGCGATTTCAGCCTTGTCGCCAGAACGAGAAGTCTCTGCGGCGACGAGCTCTACATATGGAGCGGCAATGATGACAATACCATCCCCATGATGGCCATAGGGGCGCTGGGGGTAATATCTGTTGCGAGCAACCTTGTTCCCGCTGTCGTCTCAAAGCTCTGTGCTCTGTGCCTTGAGAGCGATTTTAAAGGAGCAACCGAGCTGTATGGGAAATATGCCGCCCTCTTTTCCGCCTTATTCATAGAGACAAATCCGATCCCCATAAAAGCCGCTATGAAGCTTTTGGACATGGACTCGGGACTACTGCGCCTGCCGCTCACGGATATAAGCGAAGCGCATCTGGCCACCCTCCGCTCCGTAATGCGCGACTGCGGGCTGAATGCCTGACATTGAATAACGCTGTTGCTTTCACAACAGCGTTATTTCTTTGATCAAATCCGGTTTTGCGCTGCTCCGGCCCGGCAGGAAGAGCGCCATGTGAAAATCGCCTTTACATTCGTGCCAGAAGCCGGGGGGCAGTTCTCCCGCGGCATCCGGGATAACACAGAAAGACGACAGCGGACGGCGGAGCCCGAGGCCATCCGCTTTAAGAAAAGCCTCCTTAAGGCTCCAGATCATGCTGAACGCATCATCTCCCCTCTCTTCATCCAAAAGGAAACGCTGCTCAGCCTGGCTGAAAAAACGCCTTACAAGAGCGGGGTTCATTTTTCTGCGCTTCTGCACATCTGCCCCCAGGGGGCTGTCTGCAAGAGCGCAGACAGAAAGGCTTTCAGAATGAGCCAGGCTGAAATAAAGGCCCGGAAAACGAAGGAAAGGCTTTCCCCCAGGATCTCTGCCTATATCGGGCGGCAGGCACAGCCCCTCCCCCTCTCTTTTCAGGGCTTCCAGCAGAAGGAGCTCCGCTCCGATTCCCTGACGTCTGGCCCGATCCGATTTCACGCCCGAAAGTCTTTCAAGCCTGTAAGCCGAAAAACCCTCCCAGGCCGCCCAGGGATCCAGCGCGCCGACATCGCCGTAATAGAGTTTAAGCATCAGGCGCGCATTGCGTCAATGGTTCTGCCTATCAGTTCACTCAGCTCCATGCCCAGCATCTCTGCCCCCTGGCGGATAACATCCCGGGAGCAGCCGGCAGCGAACTTCTTATCCTTGAACTTTTTCACAACAGACTTTGTCTCCATATCGGAGATACCTGTGGGGCGCATAAGAGCCGCGGCGCCAATGAGCCCGGTGAGCTCATCGGTGGCAAAGAGTATTTTCTCCATGTATTTTTCAGGCGCCACATCGCAGCAGATGCCATAGCCGTGGCTCACCACCGCATGGATCATTTCCTCGTCAATATCCAGCTCCCGGAGCATCTCATTTGCCTTGATGCAGTGCTGCTCCGGATAGAGCTCAAAGTCGATATCATGAAGCATGCCCACACTGCGCCAGAAATCCACGCGCTCCGGGTCATGCTCCTTCGCAAATTCCCCCATCACCTTGGATACGGTCTCCGCGTGCTGAATGTGAAAGGCTTCCTTATTGTATTTTTTGACAAGCTCCTCCGCTTGTTCCGGGCTTGGGATATAGCTCATTTTTATCTCCATTCCGCCGCTTTTTATGTATGCAAAAGCTTCTCCCCCCAAACGGCAGGCGGGGAAAGGGGTTCGCACCCCCCTTCTGCTTTTAGATATGATACTGCCTTTTTCCTCTGAAATCAAGCAAAAAATCCTGTTGCAAACACCGCGCCGCCGCACGGCAAAAAGCCTGTGCGGCGGCACTGTCTGGTACTGTTTCAGGGCTTTGCTGTGGCGGTGGGAACCGGGCTGACGGCGGCGCTTCCCTGAGCGGCAGGCTCACGGCCGTTATTGTTGTCGTCAAGGATACCGTCATCCAGAACGCCGTTGTTGTCTCTGCCGTTGTCATTGTCGCCGATCACGCCGTCCTTGTCGTCAACGATGCCGTCGTCAATGCCGGCTGTGGCGGAGGGACTGACGCCCGCGGTTACCTGGGGACTTACGATGATATTATCATCAACGCCGTCGTCGCCGCAGCCGCACAGAACGCTGCACAGCAGGACGAGAGATATAACACATGCCAGTAGTTTCTTCATGTTTATCCTCCTTATATTATGGCATAAGTATTATTTGACAATATCTGAATAATATGTAGAAAAACTTTTCCTCTGCAAAAGAAAAGTATTCGATTGCCATATAATATCCGGTGTGCTATCATGAAGGACATGAAAAACATGAAGAAAAACGAAATATTCGAAGCGCGCGTAGAGGGCTATTCGTCTGAGGCCATGGGTGTCTGCCGCCTGGATGGCCGTGCTGTGTTCCTGCCCAGAGCGCTCTCCGGAGAGGACTGGGAACTCAAGCTTGTCAAGGTCGGCGCCGGTGCCGTGTTTGCCCGGGGCCTGCGTCTTATCACGCCCTCTCCCCGGCGGCAGGAGCCGGACTGCCCCCATTTTGGCCTCTGCGGCGGCTGTGACACACGGCATATGTCCTATGAGGAAGAACTGCGCTTCAAGCTGGAGCGGGTCAATTCCGCATTGGAACACATAGGCGACCAGTCGCTCCGCGCGGAAGAAATAATCGGCAGTGAAGAAATTTCCCGTTACCGGAATAAGGGCATTTTTGCCGTGGCAGAGAAAGATGGCACGCCCGCTTTCGGCTTTTACCGTGAGCGAAGCCATGACCTGATTTGCATCAATGACTGTCTGCTCCAGAGTGAACTTAGCTGCCGGGCCGCCGCGGCGGTCACGGAGTTTATGAGGCAGAACCATATTCCCGCCTATCATGAGGAAAACGGCAAGGGGCTGGTCCGGCATGTTTTCTGCCGCCAGGCTGTGAGTAGTCCGGGAGCCGTGGTCTGCGTGATTGCCGCCGGAGGCTTCGGTGCAAAAACCAATGCCTTTGTGGCTCATATGCGCTCCGCCTGCCCAGAGCTTACCGGTATCGTCCTGAATGTTAACAAAACCCGGGGCAATACCGTGCTTTCAGGTGATTTTTATACGCTCTGGGGCGAAGCCTCCATCAGGGACAGGCTATGCGGCCTCGCGTTTGAAATTGCCCCCCGGGCGTTTTTTCAGATCAATCCCCCGCAGGCGGAAAAGCTCTATCGGCGCGCTTTGGAATACGCAGGAAAAAACATAGAACTGGCCTTTGACCTGTACTGCGGCGCAGGTACGATCAGCCTTTGCCTTGCGGGTATCGCCAAAAAGGTGATCGGCGCGGAGATCATACCCGAGGCCATAGAGAACGCCGAGAAAAACGCAGCAAGAAACGGCATAAAAAACGCCGAATTTATTTGTGCCGATGCGGGCGCAGCGGCTTTGGCGCTGGCCGCCCGCGGCCTCAGGCCGGAGGTTATTGTGGTTGACCCACCCCGAAAAGGCATGAACGAGGCCGCAATTGAGGCAGTGGCCTCCATGAATCCCGACAGAATCGTTTATGTCTCCTGTAATCCGGCTACTCTCGCCCGGGATATAAAGCGCTTTAACGCCCTCGGCTATACCCTCCGACACGCCACAGCCGTTGATATGTTTCCGAGGACAGCCCATGTTGAAAGTATCGTGCTTCTGTCCCACAAATCACCAGACAGTGTTATCAATGTAAAAGTGGAATTTGGAGAAGGCGATGATAAAATATCGTTGGATGCGATTGCAGAGCGAGCAAAGAAATATCAACCGAAACCGAAAATCACATATAAAATGATACAGGAATATGTAGAGAAGAAGTATGGGTTTAAGGTACATAC
>DCJL01000031.1:0-5707 GCA_002320035.1 Clostridiales bacterium UBA1701
CAGAAGGAATTCCGGCAGATATACCCCCAGCCTGGCTGGGTGGAGCACGACCCGCTGGAGATCTGGGACACGACGCTGGAGGTCTCCCGCGCGGCCATGGCGAAGCTGGGCGTTTCGGCGCTGGATATCGCGGCCATCGGCATTACGAACCAGCGGGAGACCACCGTGGTCTGGGATAAGGAGACGGGAGAGCCCATCGCCAACGCCATCGTCTGGCAGTGCCGCCGGACCTCGGATATCATCGAGAGGCTGGTACAGGAGGGCTATGGGGACGAGATCAGGATGAAAACCGGCCTTGTGCCGGACGCCTATTTTTCCGGCTCCAAGATCAAGTGGCTGCTGGACAAGGTCCCCGGCGCCAGAAAGCGGGCAAATGCCGGGAAGCTCCTCTTCGGCACCATAGACACCTGGCTCATCTGGAAGCTCACCGGCGGCAAGGTCCATGTGACGGATTACACCAACGCCAGCCGCACCATGCTCTATAACATCCGCTCCCTGGAGTGGGACAGGGACTTGCTTAAGATGCTGGATATCCCGGCCTGTATGCTGCCGGAGGTGAAGCCCTCCAGCCATGTGTACGGGCTGACGGATTTTGAGCTCTACGGCGGGGAGATCCCCATCGCCGGGGCGGCGGGGGACCAGCAGTGCGCCCTTTTCGGCCAGTGCTGCTTCCAGCCCGGGCAGATGAAAAATACCTACGGCACCGGCTGCTTTCTGCTGATGAATACCGGCAACGAGATCGTGGAGAGCAAAAACGGGCTGGTGACCAGCATCGCGGTGGGCTATGAGGACCATGTGGAATATGCCCTTGAGGGCAGTATCTTTGTGGCCGGGGCGGCGATCCAGTGGCTTCGGGACGAGCTGAACGTGATCTCCGCGGCGCCGGAGAGCCAGCAGTACGCGGAAAAAGTGCCGGATACGGCAGGGGGCTATGTTGTCCCGGCCTTCACGGGCCTGGGCGCGCCCTACTGGAGCCAGCGGGCCAGGGGCGTCATCGTGGGGCTGACCCGGGGCTTTTCCCGGGCGCACCTGATACGGGCCACGCTGGAATCCCTGGCCTACCAGACCTATGACATTGTGCGGGCCATGGAGCGGGACTCGGGGATGCATATCTCGGAGCTGAAGGTGGACGGGGGCGCCTGCGCCAACGATTTTCTGATGCAGTTCCAGTCGGATATCACAGGCTCGGATGTGTACCGGCCCCGGTGCATCGAGACGACAGCCCTGGGCGCGGCCTATCTGGCGGGCCTTGCGGTGGGCTACTGGTCCAGCCTTGAGGACGTGAAGAACAACTGGGCGGTGGACCGCGTGTTCACCTCAGCCATGGAGGAGTCCAAGCGCGTAAAGCTCATAGACGGCTGGCACAAGGCCGTAAAATGCGCCCTGCTGTGGGCGGAGGAATAAGCGCCCGCCGGCGAAAAACGCCGCGAGGCTTTGTTCCCAGTCTGAAACAGCCCGCCTTTTCAGGCGGGCTGTTTTATATGCGCATTTTCTCAGAGTTCGCTCATCCACAGGCCGTGGAGATTGCAGTAGGCAAAGACCGCCAGGGGCTTGTCCTCCGCCAGAGCGAAATCGGCCTCGGGGGCCTCGCCAGGATGGAGCATTTTCAGCTGGCAGCCCTTCTCCGTCTGGAGACAGATCCAGAGAATGCTGTGCTCGGGTATCATGGGGTGTGCCACGGAGCCTACGGCCACATGCACAAGGCCCTCCTTTTGTGCGGCAACGGGCAGATGCTTCTCGCCGCTGGCCTCCACCGTGTTGGGCTTCAGCGCCTCCATCTTCTCGCCGCAGCAGACCATGGGAACGCCGGAATCCTGAATTTTTACCGCCAGGTTCCCGCAGTGGCGGCAGATATAAAACTTTGCCTGCATCGCTTTGCCTCCTTTGACAATCATATTTCAGCACCCTTGTTTGGCTGTGTGTATATTATAGCACATGTTTTGCAATTTTGGTTAATTTCTCATAAAAAAAGCGAAAAGTTTTATTTGCCGCATTCTCCCTGGTGCTCATGCTCGTGGCAGATAGAGCCAGTGGACTTCAGCCGCCCCTCAAGGTAGGCCTCCACCGCGGCCCCGGCGTCGCCCTGAGCGCCGATAATGACCTCCACGCCCCGCTCATTGAAGATCTCCACGGCCCCGCCGCCCATGCCGCCGGCAATTATGACCTGCGCGCCTCTGTCCGCCAGAAAGTTTGGCAGAAAGCCGGGCTTATGGCCCGGGTTTGGGACGCTGTTTTCGGCGGTGACGCGGCCGTTTTCCGTTTCAAAAAAGATGAAATTCTCGCAGTGGCCAAAGTGCCCGGCCACAGTTTTTCCCATTGCTGCAACGGCGATTTTCATTTTTGTTTCTCCTTTTATTGTTAGTTTAAAATTTTCATGGTTTCTTCATACAGCGCGCGCAGCGCGTCTCTTGCCGGGCAGTCGATGTCGGCAAGGCTCATGCCCTGATTGACGGCGGCGGAGGCGTTTCTGTCGTAGGGGATCTTCCCCAGAAAGGGGACGGCCCGCTCCCGGCAGAAGCGCTCCAGCTCGGCGCTTTTTTCCGGGTTCGTGTCCCATTTGTTGAGGCAGACCGCGGCCCGGGTGTGAAAACCCGCTACGGTTTCCAAAAGCCGCGCCAGATCGCTCAGCCCGGACACGGAGGGCTCCGCCACGATCAGAACCAGATCCACCCCGCTTACCGAGGCGATCACCGGGCAGCCGATGCCGGGGGAACCGTCTATAATGGCAAGCGCTGCCTCCGGGGCCGCTGCGTACAGGGCTTTTTTCACCTCTGCCACAAGCTTTCCCGAGGTACCCCGGCCCATTTTCAGCGCGGCGGTGGAAAAAACCCGTCCGTTCCGATAAAGAAGCCGTTCCCCGGCCTCGTCCTTTTCCATCAGAGCAGCTCCGGCGGGGCAGACCCGGGCGCAGACGCCGCAGCCCTCGCAGGCATATTCGTTCACGGCCCATACACCGTTTTCCCGCGCTATGGCCCCGAAGCGGCAGAGAGATGCGCAAAGCCCGCAGCCGGTACAGCGCAGCGGCTCGATCCGGGCCTTGTCCGAACCAATGAACGCGGCCCTTTCCGGCCTGCCCTCCTGCCGGGCAACCAGGTGCAGGTTGGGTGCGTCCACATCGCAGTCGGCAATGGCGGCAGCTCCGGAAAAGCGGATAAAGGCGGCGGTCAGCGTGGTCTTGCCCGTTCCTCCCTTGCCGCTGAGAATAAGCAGCTTTTTCATTCTCCCCTCCCTCCGATCTTCTCCAGAAGCGCCCGGAACATGGCGGCGTATTCTCCGCTTTTTTCACAGGCCGGCTCCCCGTCCCCGCAGAGCCGGGCCAGCGCTGGGATATAGGGAATGCGCAGCAGCACGGGCAGGCCTGCCTCCCGGCAGAAGCGCTCCAGCGGAGGATAGGACGCTTCCTGCTTGTTTATCACCACGCCGCAGGGCTTCCCCAGCAGGCTGGCCAGTTCATAGACCATTTTGAAATTGTGGAAGCCGAAGGCCGTGGGTTCGGCCACAAGCAGGCAGAAATCCGCTCCCGAGATGCTCTCCATCACGGAGCATGCGCTGCCCGGCGGGCAGTCGAGGATCTGGGTGCCGCCGGCGGCCTCCCCCAGGGAAAGCGCCGCCTTGATCACCGGCACGCCGGAGGCCTCCCCCGGATTCAGAACGCCGGTGACTACATCCAGCGCGCCGTGCCGCCCTTTTTCCACATGGCCGATTTGCCGCCGCCCCTCGCTGACCGCGGCCTCGGGGCAGACCAGCGCGCAGCCGCCGCAGGCATGGCAGAGCTCAGAGAACAGCATAGGCCGGTTTTTCACATAGATCAGGGCGCCGAAACGGCAAAAATCCACGCATTTGCGGCAGCCGGAGCATTTTTCCGCGTCAAACTCCGGCAGGCTTACAAACACAGGGCTCTCCGTGATATCCTGCGGCTTTAAAAAGAGCCGGCCGTTCGGCTCCTCCACATCGCAGTCCACATAGACGGCCTTTCCGGCGCTGCAGGCCAGATTGACGGCCACAAAGGTCTTGCCCGCGCCGCCCTTGCCGCTTAAAACAGCAATCTTCATAGGGCTTTACCGGACGCCGTGAAAGCCTGCATGAAAATGGTTCAGCTTTTCCAGCCGCCCTTCGCGCAAGGCCGCCAGATTTTCCTCCGCGCCGGCGCCTTCAGCCTTGAATATCAGCACGCCCGCCGCCCGAAATACATCGGCGGCGTTCTGCCCGCAGCGGACGGTGATCAGGGCCTCTGTCCTCTCGTCCAGCAGAAACTGGGCGGCCTTTGTTCCCGCGCCGCCCTGGGACTCAGCGGCGGGGTTTTCCCGGATTTCTCCGGTCCCCTTCTCAGAGTCCTGAAAGAAAAAGAAGGGCGCCCGGCCAAAAGACGGGCAGACGCTGATTTTGTCTTCATCCAGCGGGATGGCTATTTTCATAAATTTTCCTCCTCATCCGTATTTCCGCGCCCGCGCCGGTGCTTCCGGCAGCCGCCGCAGCCGCAGAAGGCTTCCTTTCCGTCACAAAGCCGATAGCTGCCGCCCTCAATGCGCAGGGGCAGCCCATCCACCAGTGCCAGCGCGATTTTTTTCCGTGCCTCAGTGTAGATCTGCTGCACCGTGGTCCGGGCCACCCTCATGTAGGAGCCGCACTCCTCCTGAGAAAAGCCCTCCCGGTCTATAAGGCGGACGGCCTCGTATTCGTCCACCGTCAGCACCACGGCCGCCAGGCCCTCCCGGCCGTTTACAGGCAGAAAGCCCGGGTTTCCCGGCAGACAGCAGACTTTTCTGCATTTTTGCGGTCTTGGCATGGCTTCCGCTCCCTTCTCATTTTTGACATATGCCATTTATACGTATATTATAACCTGTTTGCGGCATATGTCAATAATCAATTGACATACCGGCAGGATTATTTTATACTTGCTTCGGAAAAGGGAGGCGCTGCCATGGATTTTGCTGAATATTTCCCCATGTGGGACAAGCTTGGGCCCGGCCAGAGGGAGCGGCTGAAAGGCGCCGCCTTTCGCCGGCGCGTGTCCGGGGGCACCGTGCTGCACAACGGCTCGGCGGATTGCCTGGGCTTTCTGCTGCTCCGCTCCGGCCAGCTCCGGGCTTACATACTCTCCCCGGAGGGCCGGGAGATCACCGTGTACCGGCTTTTTGAGATGGACGTCTGCCTTTTTTCCGCTTCCTGCATGATGCGCAACATTCAGTTTGATATCGTTATCGAGGCCGAGAAGGATACGGAGCTGTGGATCATCCCGCCGGAGGTGTACAAGGTGCTGATGGAGGAGTCCGCTCCTCTGGCAAATTATACCAACGATATTATGAGCAGCCGTTTTTCCGAGGTGATGTGGCTCATTGAGCAGATCATGTGGAAGAGCTTCGACAAGCGCCTGGCCGCTTTTCTCCTTCAGGAGAGCCGCCTTGAGGGCAGCGAAAAGCTGGCTATCACCCATGAAAAAATCAGCAGGCACATGGGCACCGCGCGGGAGGTGGTCACACGGATGCTCCGCTATTTCCAGAGCGAGGGCATGGTAAGGCTGGCCCGGGGTGGAATCGAGCTGACAGATGTAAAGAGCCTGGGCAGACTGGCGGAGGCCTGAATGTAAAATACAATAATTGAATAATAAAAAGCAGCCGCTCCGGCCCGGGTTTCGGGCCGGAGCGGTGAGACTGTCAAAAAAGGCTTGCTGAAGCGAAACCATTGGGCCGCGGGGGAGCTTGAGGGG
>DCJL01000031.1:5781-9781 GCA_002320035.1 Clostridiales bacterium UBA1701
CCCGGCGGAAAGCGCAGTCAAAAAAAGTCCGGCATGGACTTTTTTGACAAGCAGAGCCGCTCCGGCCCGGGTTTCGGGCCGGAGCGGTTTTTCCGCGTGGGGTTCAGGCGCACGGCCGTGGAGACTTATTTCTCCATGCCGCAGGGAAAGGCGTTGCGTGCGGCCAGGCGGTCGCTGTGGACGGAGGCCCAGAGCCGGTAGCCGCCGGAAAAGTTCAGGCAGTCATAGCCGTTTTGGCTGAGGATCCGGCAGGCGATATAGCTGCGCAGGCCGGACTGGCACATCACATAGGTCCGCCTGTCCTTCGGCAGCTCCCCGAGGCGCTCCCGGAGCGCGTCCAGCGGAATGTTTATAAATCCCTCCACATGCCCACGGGCATATTCGCCGGGGCTGCGGGTGTCCAGCAGGGTTACGCTGCCGTCCCGGGGCAGGGCTTCCAGCTCATCCAGGTGGAACTGGCGCAGCAGACCGCCTGCCAGATTGTCTGCCATCAATCCCGCCATGTTCACCGGGTCCTTGGCCGAGGAGAAGGGGGGCGCATAGGCCAGCTCCAGGTCCTTCAGCTCCGTGGCCCGAAGCCCTGCGCCAATGGCGGCGGAGAGCACGTCGATGCGCTTGTCAACCCCCTCATAGCCCACGATCTGGGCGCCCAGCAGCCGGAGGCTCTCCCTTTCAAACAACAGCTTCATGGTCATCACGCTGCCCCCGGGATAATATCCCGCGTGATTTGCAGGGGAGAGGAAGAGCTTGTCACAGTCGATGCCCGCGCGCCGGGCGGCCTGCTCGTTTATACCCGTGGAAGCGGCGGTCATATCAAACAGCTTGATCACCGAAGCGCCCATGCTGCCCTTGTAACGGCTGTCCCCGCCGCAGATATTGTCCGCCGCTATGCGCCCCTGTTTGTTGGCGGGGCCGGCCAGCGAGATGAGGGCGTCCTGCCCGGTGATAAAGTGCCGTACCTGCACCGCGTCTCCCACAGCGTAGATATCCGGCAGGGAGCTCTCCATTCTGTCGTTTACAACGATGCTCCCCTTTATGCCCAGCTCCAGTCCCGCCTGGGCGGCCAGAGCCGTGTCGGGGCTGACACCTATGGCCAGAATCACCATCCCGGCTTCCAGCGGCTCCCTGTCTTTCAGAAGGACCCGCAGCTTGTCCCCGCTCTCCTCGAAGCCCTCCACCGCGGCGCCCAGGTGGAGCCTTATGCCTTTCTGCCGCAACTTCCCGTGGACAAAGGAGGCCATCTCCGGGTCCAGAGGGTTCAGAAGCTGCATGGGCCGCTGGACGATGGAAACCTCCATGCCCAGCTCCCGCAGGTTTTCCGCAAGCTCAAGGCTGATAAAGCCGCCGCCGGCCAGAACCACGGAGCCGGGCTTCTCCCGCCGCACAAATTCCCGGATTTTCAGGCTGTCCTCCACCGTGCGCAGGGTGAACACCCGTGCCAGCTCTACGCCGGGCAGCGCCGGCCTGGCCGGCCGCGCACCGGGGGAGAGGAGCAGCTTGTCGTAGCTCTCCTCAAACTCCTCGCCGTTTTCCAGATTCCGAACGCTGACGCATTTGCGCTCCGGGTGTATGGCTGTCACCTCATGGCGTACCCGCATGTCTATGCCAAAACGCTCCCGAAAGCTCTCCGGGGTCTGGAGACTCAGCTCCGCCGGGTCCTCTATAATGCCGCCGATGTAATAGGGCAGGCCGCAGTTGGCATAGGACACATGGCCCGAGCGCTCGAAAACAATGATATCCGCCCTCTCGTCCAGCCTCCGTACCCTTGCCGCCGCCGTGGCTCCTCCCGCGACGCCGCCGACGATCACAAGCTTCATGGCTTTTTACCTCCCAAATTATTTTATATTTGAATAATACCAGACCGGCATATCCTTTTCAGTGATATTATCACCCTTTTCCGCCCTCTTTTCCAGCCCCCAATATCATTAATTTTTTCCCGCCCTTATGATCGTTCCCGGGAAATTCCGCTGTGATGGAAGGTTTTTTCTGGTATAATGATGCCAGCGATTATAAAAAGGGGGAGGCAAGATGAAAAAAATTGTGCTTTTTGGCGCGGGGCAGGCGGGCGCGGCGGTATCCCGGCTTCTCGGCGCAGATTGGGAGGCGGTCTGCTTTGCCGATAACGACAGAGAAAAATGGGGCGCGTTCCTGGAGGATCTTCCGGTGCTCTCCCCGGCGGAGAGCTTGCTGCGGGAGCCGGACTGCTTCTGCCTCTGCGCCCTGAACGCCGGGCGCCGGGAACAGATGGCGCGGCAGCTCCGGGAGCAGGGCATTTTTCCCATGCCCGTCTGTGATCTTCACGGCAGCCTCGTGCGGAGAAGAGGCTGAAAACCGGGAAAAGACGGGCCGTGTCTCTGGGAAAAAGAGACGTAAGCGTTTATAAAACTCCGCAATATGGGCATACTGAAACAGGGGTGATCTGCTTGTCAAAAGCCAGTTTTTACTGCATTGCAGACAATGCGGGCGGCAAACACGACAGCGCTGAAATTAAGCGGGCGCTGGGCGCCGTTTCCGGGGTGACGTCAGTGAGCGTCAGCCGCGGCGGCGGAAAGATTGCCGTGGATTATGATACGACCGGGGTGCGGAGCGAACAGATTTTGGAAAAGCTGAAAAACCTGGGATATGAAGTTGTCGATTCAAAATTTGAAAACCACATTATGTAGGAGGAACCTCCATGGCGAAAAAAGAAGTCAGTTCAGAGGAAACGAAGAAAGTTTCGGGGCAGGACACGATGAAAAAGCAAAATCCCAACCGGCAGCATAACGCAAAAAAAGAAGCTTCCGGGCCGAATGCCAAGCGATAAGGAGAGACAGATGCCGAAAGACAGTCAGCCGGATCCCAAAACCCTCCGTGTGCGTAAAGCCGACGGACAGACCCCAGCCACAAGAGAAAATCAAAATCAGAACAGAAATAAGAAAAAACATTCCATTAAAAATAACGACGTGTAATTTGCGGTCTGAAGCCGCCTGCAGAAATGCAGGCGGCTCGGTGTTTATAGAAATCCGGGAGGACTTTTATACATACTTCCTCCGCGAACGATAAGGTAAGATAAGCTGCGCAAATTGAAAAGCGCACAGAAAGAGATATCGTTTGCAGAACTCTGGTAGAATGAGGTGACCACACCACCATTCTGAAAGGAGACAGCAAACCATGTCCGAGAAGATTGTTCAACTGAACGAGGAAGTAATCAAGGGTCAAATCAAGGAAGGGGTTCGCGGCAGCGTAGAAGAAACGCTGAACGGGCTGCTGGAGAAAGAGGCGCAATCGCCCTTTGCAGGGCGGCAGGTATCCGTATGTCTACGTGGATGGCATCTCCCTGCGGCGGAACTGGGGCGGGGAGTACGAAAATATGGCCGTTCTTGTGGCAATCGTCGTCAATGCGGACAGATTCCGTGAGGTTCTGGGCGCTGCCGAAGGCATGAAAGAACACAAGGCAAGCTGGGTCAGTTCCTTCCAATGGCTTTGTGGGCGCGGTCTGGACGGTGTGAAGCTCATTGTTGGTGACAAGTGCATGGGAATGCTGGAGGCTGTGGGAGAAGTGTTTCCAGATGCCGGATACCAACGCTGCGTTGTACATTTCTACCGCAATGTTTTCTCTGTTGTTCCCAAATCCAAGGTCAAAATTGTAGCGAAAATGCTTAAGGCAATCCATGCGCAGGAGAGCAAGAAAGCCTCTCGTGAGAAGGCACGCGCTGTCGTCGCCGAGCTGAAAGCGATGAAGCTGAAGGAGGCTGCCAAAAAGGTCGAGGACGGCATTGAGGAAACGCTGACCTACTGCGATTTTCCCAGCGAGCACTGGACGCGCATCCGCACCAACAACGTGATCGAGCGGCTGAACCGTGAGATCCGCCGGCGGACGCGGGTGGTGGGGACATTCCCCGATGGCAACTCTGCCCTGATGCTGGTCTGCGCCCGGCTCCGCCATGTGGCGGGCACCCAGTGGGGCAACAAGAAATACATGAACATGAAGCACTTGGAGGCGGCTCTGGACGACGTCTCC
>DCJL01000020.1:0-7123 GCA_002320035.1 Clostridiales bacterium UBA1701
AAGGAGGGATTTGAACCCTCGCGCGCTTTATACACGCCTACTCCCTTAGCAGGGGAGCCCCTTCGGCCTCTTGGGTACTTCTGCATGCCGACACTGCTAAAGTATATTAGCACAGCGACCCTGCCTTGTCAAGGGGTTTCATGTGTCTTCATCCGACGCCGAGGGATTATTTTCCTACGCAGAAGCGTTGGAAAATGCGGTTTGTCACATCCTCCCGGACGGTGCGGCCCGTGAGCTCGCCAAGGGCGGCCATGGCCTCCTCCGTCTCGGTGAGAACAATGTCGGGCGTCATGCCCAGGGCCATTGCCTCCCCGGCGGCATTCATGGATTCCAGCGCCCGGCGCACCGCGTCCGCCTGGCGGGCGTTGGTGAGGATTTCCCCGGCGGGGACCCGGGGCAGGGGGAAGAGCGCGGAAATGGCCTCCTCCAGCGCTTCCAGCCCAAGACCGGTGACAGAGCTGACGGTGACCGTGGGCAGGCCGGAGGCGGGCAGGCAGGGAGCGGGATTCAAATCGTTTTTGGAAATGACCACAATGCCCTGAGGCGCCCGGCGGGCGGCAGCGATGATCTCCTCGTCTTCAGTGCTGTAAGGGGCGCTGCCGTCCACCACGGCGATAACCAGTTCCGCGCTCTCCAGGGCCGCGCGGCTGCGCTCCACGCCCAATTGCTCCACCCGGTCCCCGGTGTCTCGGATTCCGGCGGTATCGATAAGGCGCAGGCAAAGCCCGCCCAGGCGCAGCTTTTCCTCGATGGTATCCCTTGTGGTGCCGGGAATATCGGTGACGATAGCCCGGTCATAGCCCAGAAGGGCGTTGAGAAGGGAACTTTTCCCCGCGTTGGGGCGACCCACGATAGCGGCGGGAATGCCTGCGCTCATAAGACGGCCCCGATCAAAGCTGCGGAGCAGCTCCCGGAGGCTCTCGGACGCGGCGGCAAGGGCGTTTTTGTAATTTTCCATGCGGAAAGGCTCAATATCCTCGTCCGGATAGTCAAGAACCGCGTGGTAATGGGAACTGATATCCGACAGGGCGGAGTAGATTCCCCCGATTTTCGCGCCGATCGCCCCGGAGAGCTGACCGGCGGCGTTCTTGGCAGCCTCAATCGTTTCCGCGTCTATAATATCGGCCACGGCCTCGGCGGAGCAAAGCTCCATCCGGCCGTTGAGAAAGGCCCGCTTCGTAAATTCCCCCGGACCGGCCTGCCTCGCGCCCAGGGCAAAAAGCTCCTCCAGCGCGGCCCGGAGCACAACGGGGGAGCCGTGGCACTGAAACTCAGCGGTATCCTCCCCGGTATAGCTCCCTGGGCCCCGGCTCACGGTGCACAGGCACAGGTCCAGCAGCTCCCCCTCCCGGGTGCAGAGCCTGCCGTATACCAGCTTTCTGTCCGGCGCAGCGCTCATTCTGCCGCCGAACGATGGCTGAAAAAGCGCGTCGGCAAGTGCGATGGCACGCTCCCCTGACAGACGGATGATTCCAATTGCGGCCACCTGCGCACCGGTGGCTATAGCGGCGATCGTATCAGACATGACAAACTCCAATAAAAATAATTTTAAAGTGCTTCCAGCAGGACGGGAAGCTCCGCGGGGGAGAGGAGAACGGCGTCCGGAGCCTGGGCAGAGCCGAAACCGTAGCCCGCGTGAACAAAAGCGCAGCCAGCCTCCCGGGCGCTCTTTTCGTCCGTGGCTGTATCTCCCACATAGACGGGGCGGCGCAGGCCCTTCCGGGCGGCCAGAAGCCGGATATTCTCCGCCTTTGAAAGCCCTGTCTCTCCCTCGCAGGCCCAGGCGCTGAAATACCCGCCCAGGCCGGAAAAGGCCAGAAAGCTTTCAATATAACCGCGCTGGCAGTTGCTCACGATATACAGCCCCGCTTTTGGGTACAGCTCCTTCAGCATGGCCTCAATGCCCGGATAAATTTTCCCGCCCAGAACGGAGAGCCTTTCTGCCTCTTCCTCAAGGCAGAGCGCGCAGACCTGAGCGGCCCGGGAGCCGAAGGAAGAAAAAAGCCGGGCGGCGATTTCGGCCCCGGTGAGGCCCATAATGCCTTGGATATCCTCCCGGCTGAAGCACCCGGCAGAACCAAAGCGCGCTTCAAGGCTCCGGTTCCAACTGGCGGCAACAGACTCGCAGGAGTCCCATAGGGTGCCGTCCAGGTCAAAAATCACACCGTCAAATCTCATCCCGATTCTCCACAGATAAAGCGCGCCGCAAACCTGCCGCCCTTCCGCCCCGCGCCGGGTATGACGCGCGGACGGCGGGCCGCGTTTGCGGCGCGCCTGAATTCAGAAGCTTTTAAGCCTGCTTCTCGGCTCTGGCCGACTTGGCGGCCTTTTCATCCAGCCGCTCGGAGACATAGTAGCTCAAAGACAGAAGGCTGTCAGAAAAATGAATATTCTCAACGATAGTGGGGCTGTTGGGCTCAGTGAGCTCCACATTGGTAAAGTTCCAGATGGCCTCAATGCCGTTTTCAGTGAGCGCCTTGGTAACGGGAATGGCGGCCTCCTTGGGCACGCAGAGCACAGCCACATCCACCCGGTTGCTGTGAATGTAATCCACCAGCTCATCATTGGAGTAGATGGGAACGCCGTGGAAATTGGTGCCGATCAGCTCGGGCTTGATATCAAAAGCAGCGGTCAGATTAAAGCCCCACTCAGCAAAGGAAAAGTTATCCACCAGAGCGCGGCCGATATTACCCACACCGACAAGGATTGCATTAAAGCCCCTGTCCATGCCCAGAATACTGGCAATCTGCGTCCTGAGCGCGGGGACGTTATACCCGTAGCCCTGCTGGCCAAACTCGCCGAAGCAGCTGAAATCCTGACGGATCTGAGACGGGGTAAGCCCAAGCTGCTGGCCCAGCTCAAAGGATGAAATCCGGCTGACACCATTCTCCGTAAGCTCATCCAGCTTACGCAGGTATCTGGGCAGACGGCGTATTACATTATTGGAAACTTTGACTCGCTTCACTGACAATCTCTCCTCGTATGCTTCTGTGGAAATACATTTTCCGCTTATATTATATGTTGTCTGCACATTATAGCATACACTTTTCCAATTATCAAGACATAATGATAAAAAATCAACGATTAAATTTTTTATCCTATATTGTCGAGGATTTCAAGAAGCGAAAGAAACTCCTCCTCGCTCAGGCTGGAGCGGAGAATGGCTTCGCTTCCGGGGGCGGAATAATAGAGCGTTTCTTCAAGCAGATATATATAGGCGCTGCCGTCTTTGTCCACGCTGAGCGTGTACAGCAGCTTGTCCCTGAGCTCCGCTGCACACAGGGAACATGCCTCGCCGGAGAGACAGCTTTGAAGATATTCCCAGTCCTCCCCGCTGAGCCCGGCCCGGCCCGGAGAGGCCATGTTCTCCGAAGGAGCGGCGGCCACCAGGCTGTCTCCCCCGTCGGCGGGGGCCTCGTCAATGACGGCGTCCTCCGCTGCGGCCTCCGGGGCCGCGGGTACGTCCGCCGGGGCGGCCTTGTCCGAGTATACCCGGGCTTCCGGCCGCGCCTCGCCGCCGGCTGCGGCGCTGTACTCAGCCGGCGCGGCGGAGGAGGCCCGGAACATGGGCGCAAGGCCGAAAACGGAGCCGATGACGATCGCTGAACAGGCGGCCAGGGCCAAAATATTTTTCATTGGCTTTGAAATCCGGGGCAGATTGGCGTGTTTGACGCTTTCACGCCGTACACCGGCCATAATATTTTCATGCAGCGCCGCAGGGGGGGCCTCCAGCCCCTCCGAAAGCGTTTTGGACAGAGTGGAAAAGGCCTGATGCATGGCGGCGCAGCCAGTACATACTTTCAGGTGCTCCGCCAGAGCCGCGCTTTCGGCCCCGGACAACTCGCTGTCCAAAAGGGCGCTGATCAGTTCCTGATATTTTTCACATTCGCTCATGGCGTTTCACCTCCTCCCTGTTTGCTTGACGAAATGTAATCGGGAAGGTTCCCATCCGCAAGCAGAAAGGCGCAGAGCTTTTTCCGGGCGCGGAAGATGCGGGATTTCACCGTGCCGCTCTCTATGCCCAGAACGGAGGCGATTTCCTCATAGCTCAGCCCCTGAATCTCCCGCAGCAGCAAAATCTGCCTGGGTTCCGGCGGCAGCTGCGCAAGGCCCCGGCGGACGGCCTCCCGCGTCATGCGCTTTTCCAGCAAAAGCTCCGGGGTCTGGCGCTCGTCGGGAATGTCCAGCTGGGGTTCCTCTCCGTCCTCGTCCTCCATTGAGAGGGAGACGGTTTGCCTTCGGCTTCTGCGGCGCAGAAAATCCAGACAGACGTTGGAGACTATCCTGTAAAGCCAGACGGAGAATTTGCTGTCTCCCCGGAAACAGCCCAGAGAATGAAAGGCCTTTATAAAGGTCTCCTGAGACAGATCCGCCGCGTCCTCCGTGTTTCCGGTCATTTTCAGGGCCAGATTGTATACATTTTTTTCATATTCGGTCACAAGGGCCTCAAAGGCGTCCGTATCCCCGCCCAAGACCCGCGCTATGATTTTTCCTTCCTGTTCCCGCGTCACGCTGCCGTTCCTTTCCGGGCCGCCTCAGGCCAGGTCCCGTTTGATATCCCGGGCCGTTTTCCGAAGCTGCTCAAGCGTTTCAATGTGTACAAGCTGCTGCCGGTATACCCCGGAGTGAGCTACGCCGTGGAGATACCAGGGCATGTGATGCCGGGCTTCCAGACAGGCCGCTCGCTCGCCGAAACGCTCCGCCAGCGCCTCGATCTGACCTACGGCGAGGTCGATGCGCTCGGCCAGAGGCGGCAGTTCCGGCACATGCCGCCCGGCCAGAAGCGCTTTCGCCTGCTGGAAAAGCCAAGGGTTTCCAAAGCTGCCCCGGCCCGCCATGGCCAGCTCACAGCCTGTATAACGCAGAATGTGCGCCGCGTCCTGCGGAGTGAATATATCACCGTTGGCAATAACCGGAATATCCACCGCCTGACGCACCTGCCGGATCGTGTCCCAGTCGGCCCGACCGGAGTACATCTGGGCGCGGGTGCGGCCATGGACGGTTATGGCGGCGGCTCCGGCCTGTCGGCAGATGCGGGCAAAGTCCACCGCGTTCACGCTTCCGCCATCCCAACCTTTGCGGAATTTCACCGTCACCGGAGCGGACACGGCGCATACTACGGCCTCGATTATCCTGCCCGCAAGCTCCGGATCCTTCATCAGGGCAGAGCCGTCCCCGGATTTTACAATTTTGCCCACGGGGCAGCCCATGTTAATGTCCAAAATATCTGCCCCGGAGATATCCAGGGCCATCCGGGCTGCCTCGGCCATGATCTCCGGCTCGTGGCCAAAAATCTGAGCCGCGCAGGGGTGCTCCCCGGGAGAAATGGAAAGCAGCGCTTTTGTTTTCTCGTCCTTATATACAAGGGCCCGGGCGCTGACCATCTCTGTGGTGGTCATCACTGCCCCGAGTGTTCCGCACACGGCCCGGAAGGCAAAGTCCGAAACCCCGGCCATCGGCGCAAGGCAGAGGCCCTCTTCTATTTCAACGTTTCCTATTCTTACCATGTCATATCAAGCCCAACCGGGCAATGGTCCGAGCCCATTATCTCCGGAAGGATGTAGGCTTCCTTTATATTCTCCCTCAGCCTGTCCGAAACTACGAAATAGTCTATCCGCCAGCCCACGTTCCGTGCCCTTGCCGCCGCCCGATAGCTCCACCAGGAGTAGGCGTCGGTCCGGTCAGGGTAGAGATAGCGGAAGCTATCGGTGAATCCGGCCTCCAGAAGCTCTGTGAACTTGCCGCGCTCCTCGTAGGAAAAGCCGGGATTGCCGATGTTGGTCTTGGGATTTTTCAGGTCGATTTCCTCGTGGGCCACATTCATATCCCCGCAGACTATAACAGGCTTTCTACGGTCAAGATCCATGAGGTAAGTGCGGAAATCATCCTCCCAGCGCATGCGGTAATCAAGGCGGCGCAGCCCATCCTGGGCGTTGGGGGTGTAGACGCAGACCAGGTAAAAGTTTTCATATTCAAGCGTAACCGCCCGGCCCTCGGTGTCATGCTCCGGTAGGCCCAGATTCATGCGGACGGAGAGCGGGCTGTGTTTTGTAAAAACAGCGGTGCCGGAGTATCCCTTTTTCTCGGCATAGCTCCAGTAGCTCTCATAGCCGGGCAAATCAAGCTGAATCTGGCCTTCCTGGAGCTTCGTCTCCTGCAGGCAGAAAAAGTCTGCGTCCAGGCTGTGGAAAATATCTTCAAAGCCTTTTTTCTGTACTGCCCGCAGGCCGTTTACGTTCCATGAAATAAATCTCATTTGTCCTCCCTGCCGGAACCTCTGGCATCGCGCAGAGCCGCGCCCCTCAGCCGGGCTACGGCGCCTGCCGCGGTGCCCAGGGTTTTGCCGGTTTTCTCCGCCTCTAGGCGGTTTATCTTTACGCCCTCAGCGTAAAATTTTGCCTCATAATCGGTCATTATGCCCGTTGGCCCACAGCCGTGCAGATCCCGCGTCAGCCCAGACACAGCCCATCCTTCCTTTTCAAACTGCTCCAGGGACCAGTCGAAAAGGGGGGCGTTATCGGTCTTGAAGTGTATCTGCCCGCCGCTTTTCAGCCCGTCTGCGTACAGGCGCAGAAAGCCCGGCGCGGTCAGACGGAACTTTGCGTCCCGGCTCTTGGGCCATGGGTCGCAGAAATTGATGTATATGCGGCTCAGCTCTTCCGGGGCAAATATTTGTAAAAGCCCGGCCGCGTCGCCGTCTATAAAGCGGACATTTTTAATTTCCCGTTCTTTGATGCGCTCCATTGCGATTATCATCGCGTCCGGCACCTTTTCCAGGGCGATGAACAATACGCCGGGCTCATTTTCCGCCGTGTCCGCGGTGAAGCGGCCCTTGCCGCAGCCCAGTTCCAGCCTCAGCTCTCCATAGCCCGGGAACCGTTCCAGCCATTTTCCCCGGAAACCTTCGGGGCTGTCTATCAGCAGCGCCGCGCATTTTTCCATCCGCGGCAAAAGATTCGGCCGCTTCCTCATTCTCATGGTATATCACGCTCCTTGGGAGAGCATACCACAAGAGTGGAAAAACATCAATCAAGAAATCCCTTGCGCCGTAGTTCGATTTGGTGTATAATATCTGCGCTATGCAGCACGGCGCAGAAAAATCCGGGTGTAGCGCAGTTGGTAG
>DCJL01000020.1:7178-10986 GCA_002320035.1 Clostridiales bacterium UBA1701
TTCGAATCCTGTCACTCGGACCAAAAAGGGACTCTGATTAGGATACGATCAGAGTCTCTTTTCTTCTTCCCATATTGTGCGTTGTCTGTTATAATCATCCCAATTCATCAGTATTTGACGCATTGATCAAGCAATAAAAAAGAATAAAAAAGAAAAGCAACTTCAAGTTGCGGAAAAGCAAACTGAGGTTGGTGGAAACTGTTCGGTTCAAGCTGTATACTCCCTTTGCAAGGAGGATGATACTATGCGTTTTGGGGAAAACCTGCAGACGATTCGTAAGAAGAATCAACTCTCACAGGAAGGGCTGGCGGAAATGCTGGGAGTGAGCAGACAGGCCGTGTCAAAGTGGGAGCTTGGAGAAGGGTATCCTGAAGTCGACAAGCTTTTGCTCCTGTCAAAAAAGCTTAATATTTCATTAGACAGCTTGCTGGGAGGAGAAAACACGACAGCCATTTCCGAGGAAGGTAAACCTTCCGTTACAATCAGAATCATTTCACCGCATGAAGGAGTAATCATCAATGCGTCAAAAGTAACTCGTTCTCCGCAGTTTAAGGGCGGCAAAAACAGTGCCAGATTCGCATTGTATGCTTCCGACGGGAATGATTTGTCCTTGTGGGGGGCTCAGAACACGTTTCTTGCGTGGTACAAAAATCTTGAAGACGTAACAAGAGAGATTGCCGAAATACAAATGGCCTTGGACGTAGGTGCAGCTTCATATACTCTGCAATACAGCGTGAAGTGTAAACAGAACCTGCTCAGGACAATAGAAGACTGATTCAACAGATTCCAATTTGTCAAGATGCACCCCACCCCAGAGAATGCACCCCGGGAACGACCAGATGCACCCCATGAACCGGCAAAATGCACCCCCGCCTTGAGGCTGGGGTGCAGTGGTATCATTATTAGCGTGATTTGCCACCTTTCCTCGAAAAACCGCCTTTTTAGGCGGTTTTTCTGCGTTAAAAGTTCAATTTCTAGACTGTGCTTGACCACATAACGACTGTGGTCAGAGGGTAAAAATGACGGTTTTGTCCTTGGTGCGGAAGAACACCAAAAACGACAAAATCCCTAACCCATCCCTAACGGGTGCAACTCGGGTGTTTTCGCCACAGCCACGACGGAAACTTGAGTTTTTCCCTTTTAGCGCCTATAATGTTTATAGTAGTTTTTGTATTGTCAGGTACAGCTAATAAAAGTCACCAACCAATCACATTGTGATAGTGTTTTATCAGGAGGATTTTCATGTCTGATGTAGAGAACGCCTATAAGCAAATTGCAAGCTTCCTAAATAATGAGACAGAGAAAACGCTATTGATCTGCGGCATAGCCGATGAAGAAAAGCACCGGACACTTCTAAAAGCACTGAATGCTCGAGGGAGGTCTAAAGGTCTAATCTTTCTTATTCATACCACAAAGGATGGGATGGAGAATTTCTTCCGTTGGGCAGGTCTTTACAAAGTAAAAGTTCCTAAAAAGTATGGCCAGTCCATGCAATTGTCGAACCTTACTATCTATTTCGATAATCTATCCACCAAGAGCAGTAGCAATAAATACGACAATTATGCGTTTGACTTCATGATTGTATGGCCGATGCAAAGTGTTACGAAAAATCCAGAAGAGATTCAAATGCTGCATGAAATGGCAGAACGGCAGAAGACGAAAAAAATCATTTATCTCACCATAAAAGAGCCTTGGTACAGCCCCGAACCATTAAAGCCGTACGTTGACCGAATTGTTACACTGGACTGTGAGAATGATAACCCGAAGGAATATCAGCGAATCATGGCCGCCTACGAAGAAGACCATATACATCAAGAGCAGAGAAACAGATGCCATTAATCTTGATATGCAAGAATGCGAACAGCCACAGATAGAAGTTATTCTATCCGTGGCTGTTTTGCATTGCTTACCCAACTTTCTCGAACGGTATCACCTTGCATCGGCTCTGCTCCGGCGGGTCGGGAGGTTCCGGCGTGGTCGTTGCCGTAGCCGATTCCATGAAGCCGCCGATTTTCTCTGCCGCACCTCTCTGCATATCGTTAGTGATGTGCGTATAGGTGTCCAAGGTAAATCCGGCACTGAAGTGGCCCAGCATACTGGACAGGGTTTTCACATCTACGCCGCTGGAGATGGCCATGGTCGCGAATGTGTGCCCTTACGGTATAATTACGACAAACCGGAAAAGCCCCGTATTTCAAGGGTTTTCGGTTATCAGGCAAGGTTTTTCATCCTTTTCCAACCCGAAAAATCAAGCCGCGAAGTAGTTATGGAGTGCCCCAGATTGTACGGACAGCACAAAAAAGCCCCCTGGTAGGAAAATATTAAAGTTTTAAGCGGAGTGGCGCAGCATGAGCGGCGCCACTCCAGTTTTTAACTGGATGCGCTGGTTGTTGTAGAAATAGATGTAGTTATCAATCAGTGTCCTGGCCTCGTCAAAGGTGGCAGGAAGATGTCGGTAAATACATTCTGTTTTGAGAATGGAGAAGAAATTTTCCGCCATAGCGTTGTCATAGCAATTTCCCCGCCTTGACATAGACGGAGTTATCCCATATTCTTTCGTCAGGTCAAAGTATGCTTGAGAGGTGTACTGACTCCCTTGGTCGCTGTGGAGCTGCAACTCCGCAGCGACTATCTTTTCCTTTTGCATGGCAAGCCGGATGGTGTCCAGTACAAGATTGACCGTCTGAGTAGTTGCTGTTTTATATGCGACGATGCTGTTGTCAAACAAATCCCGAATCATAGACAGATATAGAACTCCTTGTCCGGTATGGATGTAGGAGATATCCGTGACCCATTTATGATTTGGTCTGTCAGCCTGAAACGCTCTGTTCAACAGGTTTTCGTATTTGTGGAGTTGCTGGCCCATCTGCTTCCACTTTCTACAACGGCGAATTTCAGATAGAAGTTCGTATTTTTTCATTATGCGAAGAATAGTCTTGGGATTTCGGTGTATTTTCTTCGTTCTTTTTAGCCACTTCCACATACGCCGATATCCATAGGTCTTATCGCATTTCTTCTGTTGTTCACAAATGATCTCAGCCAGATCGGCATCATGTGCCGGCTGATTCAGACGTTTGACATAATCGTAGTAACCGCTGCGCGATACGCCGAAGAACTGACACATTACAGTTACCGGATAGCGATTGCAATTCATATAAATGACATGGTATTTTGCTCGCGGCCTCACTTCCTTCCTGTCAATTGCAGAAAATCCCGCAATAACTTATTTTCCATCTTCAGACGATTGATCTCATATGCTTGCTCCGCAGCCACATCTCTTGGTAGTGCATCTTTGCGCGGGCGACCGTTGGGACGAGGCATAATTCCTGCCGCGAGTTTTGCTTCCTTTCTTCTCTCTCGCTTAAGCAATTTGCGTACTACTTCTTTGCTCGAAAATCCAAAATGTTCTGCGATTTCGCGTTGTGTCTTTCCGGCCTCCACCATTGCCCGAATCTCCGGCAACAATATCTGTGTGTGCGTATAGCTTCTTTTGCCCATGATAATACCCCCTAATGTAGTACTTTTATTTTCCTACATTAGGGGGTGTTTTGTCTATTAAAGCACATGCAATAATGAGTCCCCAAGCAGTTTGTACACTCCCAATACCGGTGCCGTCAAGAGTTATGCGCAAATTAGTTTGCAGACTCCGGCTAGCTGTAGTGGCCCAGCTGAAGGAAATGAAGTTGAAAGAGGCCGATAAGAAGGTGGAGGATGGTATTGAGGAAACACTGACCTACTGCGACTTCCCCTCTGAGCATTGGACACGGATCCGCACGAACAATGGCATTGAGCGGCTGAACCGGGAGAT
>DCJL01000006.1 GCA_002320035.1 Clostridiales bacterium UBA1701
TGCCATTTCCTCGCCCCTTCGGGGCAAGCGGAAATGATGCACGAAAACTTCATGCGCATGGCTTTGCCCCTTTTCGTGGTGTGCTGTCTGCGCATGAAGTTTTATGGTATGAATTATTCGGCGGCCTTTTCGGCAGCCTCGGCGGGGATCTCCTCAGCCTCGGCGTCCTGGCCCTGCCGGCCTTCCTGAACGGCGTTGGCCATGGTGGCGGCGATCAGGCGGATGGCGCGGATCGCATCGTCGTTGGCGGGAATGACATAATCGACCTCATCGGGGTCGCAGTTGGTGTCGACAATGGCAACGATGGGGATATGCAGCTTGCGGGCCTCGGCAATGGCGTTGTGCTCCTTGCGGGGATCAACGACAAACATGGCGCCGGGAAGCTTCTTCATTTCCTTGACGCCGCCAAGGTACTTCTCAAGTTTCTCCATCTCGCCCAGGTGCTTCATGACTTCCTTCTTGGGCAGCATATCGAAGGTGCCATCCTCCTGCATCTTCTTAAGCTGGGCCAGACGGTCAACGCGGGTACGCATGGTCTTGAAGTTGGTGAGCATACCGCCCAGCCAGCGGGCGTTCACATAGTACATGCCAACGCGGGAGGCTTCCTCGCGGACAGCGTCGGTGGCCTGCTTCTTGGTACCGACAAAGAGAATGGTCTTGCCGTTCTCGGAGAGCTGACGGACGAAGTCATAGGCTTCTTCCAGCTTCTTTACGGTCTTCTGCAGGTCGATGATGTAGATGCCGTTGCGCTCGCAGTAAATGTACTCGGCCATCTTGGGGTTCCAGCGGCGGGTCTGGTGTCCGAAGTGGACGCCGGCCTCAAGCAGCTGCTTCATGGATACTACTGACATGTTTTTTCCTCCAAATAATTTGTTTTTTCCTCCGGGCGCCTCATCCCCTCCACCCAACCGGCGGCTGCCGGCCACAGAGCGGAAAGTCCTCACCCGTGCGAAATGCCTTGATATAATACCAGAATTATTCCCGGATTGCAAGGGTTTTTCTCTTTTTTTCGCCTTCTGTCCAAACTTTTTTGTTTCTGCCGCTTTCAGTTCAGAATAAATAAATTTTTCTGCTTCTAAATAGGATTATGCACAAAAAGCCATAAATTTTTTTGGAGAAAACAGAAAATTCCCTTCGTTTATTTATATATATTACAGCAATTTTATCTTGCTTTGATGTTGCTTTTACACAAATTCACTTCAAACGCTTCCTATCCGGCTTATTGACAAGGGTTTGGTCTGGCGGTAGAATCACCTAAAGGGCGGAAACGCCCGCACAAAAATTTTATATGGAGGATTACAAATGAAGAAGTTCTTTGCTCTGTTGCTTGCGCTTGTTATGGTTTTTGCCCTTTGCGCCTGCGGCGAGACCGCCGCCCCTGCCGCCTCCGAGGCCCCTGCCGGGGATGAGGCTGCCGAGGCTCCCGCTGAAGGCAGCGCCGAAAAGGCCCCCGAGGACTATACCGGCAGTCTGGTCGTCTACTCTCCCCATGACGCCGACCCCCTGAACGCCGGGGTTGAGATGTTCCGTCAGGCCTACCCCAACATTGAAGTTGAAATCATCGCCGCCGGCACCGGCGAGCTGTGCCAGCGCATTGTGGCTGAGGCTGAAAATCCCCAGGGCGATGTGCTGTGGGGCGGCGGGGCGGATACGCTGGCCGCTTACACCGACTACTTTGCTCCCTATGTCTGCGCCAATGACGATGTCATCGGAGAAGCATACAAAGCTTCTGACGACCTTTGGATAGGCGAATCCCCCCTCCCCATGGTATTCATCTACAATAAAACCCTCATTGACGAGGCCGATGTGCCCACCACCTGGGAGGGTCTGTGCGACGAGGCTCTCAAGGGCAAGATCGCCTACGCCTCCCCCGCCAAGTCCGGTTCCGCTTACACGCAGCTGTGCACCATGCTCTTCAGCCAGCCCACGCTGGACGAGGGATGGGCTCTGGTTGAAAAGTTTATCGCAAATCTTGACGGCAAGATTCAGGACTCCTCCGGCAACTGCCACAAGCTGGTAGCCTCCGGCGAGTATGCCATGGGCGTTACCATTGAGAAGTCCGCCGTCCTCTACGCCGACAACCCGGACATCGGCTTCCTGTATCCTGAGAAGAACTCCGCCGTCCCTGACGGCGTGGCGCTCATAAAGAACTGCCCCAACGAGGAGAACGCCAAGCTCTTTATTGACTTCGTTACCAGCCTTGACTGCCAGACCGCCCAGAACGCGGACTGGGCGCGCCGTCCTGTCCGCAGCGATCTGAGCCCCGTGGGTCTGTGTGAGCTGAGCGAGCTGGATCTGGGCGACTATGATTTTGCCACCGCCGCCACGCAGAAAGAAGCTTTCGTTGAGAAGTGGAATGACCTGACCGTCGGCTGAAAATTTAAAGCATTTTAAAATCCAGTGGGGAGGCGCTTTTTACGCCTCCCCAATTGGTATAAATGTAGCGCTAAGGTTGAAAAAAGCGTCCGCAGGGCGTTCTTTTGAGCTTTATTAAGGAGAAAATTTGGAGGATATAGTAATGAGCAACGAAGTAATTATCCGGGACGCAGTGAAGCGCTATGGCGATTTTACCGCCCTCTGCGGTGTTTCCCTCGACATACGAGAGGGGGAATTTTTCACCCTTCTGGGTCCCTCCGGCTGCGGAAAGACTACCCTGCTGCGCATGATAGCGGGCTTTAATTCCATTGAGGGGGGCGACTTCTTTTTTGGCAGCAAACACATTAACGATGTGCCCGCCCACAAACGGGACATCGGCATGGTCTTTCAGAACTATGCCATCTTCCCCCATCTGACCGTGCGGGAAAATGTAGCCTACGGTCTTAAAGCCAGAAAGATCCCTGCCGCCCAGATAAAACCCCAGGTGGACGAGGCTCTGGATCTGGTGCAGATTTCCCATCTGGCGGACAGGAAGCCCAGCGAACTGTCTGGCGGTCAGCAGCAGCGCGTCGCGCTGGCCCGGGCCTTTGTCATTGAGCCCAGCGTTCTTCTGATGGACGAGCCGCTTTCCAATCTGGACGCAAAGCTCCGCGTTCAAATGCGCTCGGTGATAAAAAAGCTCCAGCGCAGGCTGGGCATTACCACGATCTATGTGACCCATGACCAGGAGGAGGCGCTGGCCATATCTGACCGCATCGCCGTCATGAAGGATGGCCGGATCATGCAGATAGGCACACCCAACGAGATATATGCCAAGCCCCAGAACCCCTTTGTGGCGGGCTTTATCGGCGTCAGCAATTTCCTTGACTGTCAGGTGGAGGCCCCCTCTGCCGGGGAAGCCCTTGTGACCATTCAGGGCGAGATGAGCGTCCGGGTGCCGGTAAGGCGGGCCTATTCCGGCAGGGCCCGCCTTTCCGCAAGACCCGAGCAGCTTTTCTTTGCCGGAGAGGGTATGCCCGCCACCGTTCTGTTTTCCATCTTCCTTGGGGACTTTATTGAGTATGAGGTCCAGCTTGATAACGGCCAGAGCCTCATAGTCAATGAATACACCAAGGACACCGCCGCCGTCCATGCGGACGGGGAGAAGGTGCGTCTGCGCTTTGATCCCCTGCGCATCAGCCTCTATGAGGATGAATCCGGGGAGGTGCTCTCTCTGTGAAAGCGAAGCTGGGCTCCCGGTGGAAGCCGGATTTCTGGTTTTTCACCAAGCTTGTTGTCATAGTGGTGATGTGCCTCTTCATTGTCTATCCCTTTTACACCATTTTGACCAAGAGCGTGTTTTCCAACAAGGTGGAAGGACTGACGTTATATAACTTCGTCCGCTTCTTTACCAAGCCTTATTACTACCAGACCCTGCTGCGCTCCATAGTGGTGTGCTTTGCGACGGTCTTTACAAGCACCCTAATAGGCGTCCCCATCGCCTATCTTATGACCAGATACAACATTCCCGGCAAAAAAGTTCTGCATATATTCATTATAATGAGCCTTATGAGCCCTCCGTTCATCGGGGCTTATTCCTGGATAATCCTCATGGGCCGCAACGGCCTGCTGGCAAAGCTCTTTGCCCTTTTTGGAGCAACCGCACCCACGATCTACGGCCGGGGCGGCATTATCTTTGTCTTTACCCTGCATCTTTTCCCATACATTTATCTCTACACCTCCGGCGCCATGAACAGCATAGACAGCTCTCTGGAAGAGGCCGCAGAAAACCTGGGCATGAGCAAGCTGCGCCGCATCTGGACCATCACGCTGCCGGTTATCCTGCCCTCCATTCTGGCCGGCTGTATAATGGTGTTTATGACATGTCTCGCAGACTTCGGAACTCCCATGCTTCTGGGCGAGGGCTACACGGTCCTGCCGGTGCTGGTATATAACGAATACATGTCCGAAAGCGCGGTAAACCCCTACATGGCCTCCACCCTGTCGGTTATTATCGTGGCCTGCTCCCTGCTGACGCTGGCCTTCCAGAAGCTGGTTGTGGACAAGCGCAACTACATGATGAGTTCCCTTCGCCCGCCTCAGGAAACAAAGCTGAAAGGCTGGAAACGCTTTTTTGCCGCCGCGCCCATTTATATCATTGTTGCTTTCGCTTTCCTGCCTCAGATCGTGGTGGTGTGCCAGTCCTTCGTAGAGCGGAGCTTCTCCGGTATGGTCAAGGGCATAAACCTGAATAACTACCGGGCCATCCTCTCCCGTCTGGGCACCAACATCCGCAACACCTATGTGTTCTCCCTTATCGCCATTGTTTTCATCATCATTGTGGGTATCCTGGTGTCCTACATTCTGGTGCGCAAAAAGGGCAAGGTAGCCAATCTCATTGATACGCTCATCATGTTTCCCTATGTTATCCCTGGCTCGGTGCTGGGTATCGGCCTCATAGTCGCTTTCAACCGTAAGCCCATTATTCTGGTGGGTACCGCCGCCATAATGATAATCTCCTATGTTATCCGAAAGCTTCCTTACACGGTTCGCTCCGGCTCTGCCTTTTTGTATCAGATGGATCCCTTTATTGAGGAGGCCTCCATCAATCTGGGCGTGTCCCCCATGAAGACCTTTTTCACCGTCACAGCCCGCATGATGCTGCCGGGAATAATGTCCGGCGCGGTTCTTAGCTGGATAACCTGCATCAATGAGCTGTCAAGCTCCATCATGCTATACAGCGGCAAGACTTCCACCATCGCCGTGGCCATATACCAAGAGGTCGTCCGCATGAGCGACGGTACCGCCGCCGCCCTCGCCACCATACTCACCGTCACGACCATTCTGTCCCTGCTGCTTGTATTCCGGCTCACGAAAGGAAAGGTTAAAATAGTCTAATGATAAAAAACATTGTTTTTGACATGGGCAACGTGCTCATCCGCTTTGACCGGGAACGCTTCATAAAGCGGCTGGGTTTTTCCGGGGACGATGGCAAAATGCTTTTGCAAGAGGTCTTTCTCTCTCTGGAATGGGCCCGGATGGACAGGGGCAGCATGACGGAAAAGGAAGCGGCGGAGAGCATCTGCCGGCGCCTGCCGGAGCGGCTGCACCAGGCTGTACACAGCCTCACCGACCAGTGGGATCGTCCAATTCTCCCCATCGAGGGTATATATGAGTTGGCGGAGGAGCTGAAAAACGCGGGATACGGCCTTTTTCTCCTCTCCAACGCCAGCTTTCGCCAGCATGATTACTGGCCGCTGATTCCCTGCAGCAAATTTTTTGACGGAACTCTTATCTCCGCCGACGAGGGTCTGGTTAAGCCCCAGCCGGAGATATACCGGCTGCTGTTCAGCCGCTTTTCTCTGCAGCCGGAGGAGTGCTTTTTCGTGGACGATTCGCCCATGAACATCGAGGGCGCTTTCTTTTGCGGCATGCCCGGCACCGTCTTTCACGGCGACACAAAGCGCCTGCGCCGGGAAATGCGCATGCACGGAATATGGGTTTCCGAATAAGAATATCGCCGCGCTCCGAGCGCGGCGGTATTCTTATGCCTTACAGCGGTCAGGCCAAGTTCCCGGTGGCATACATGATCGCCGTAAGGGCCACCACGGGGGCGGTCTCACAGCGGAGGATACGCTCGCCCATGGAGCAGATATGCAGCCCGGCTATTCTCGCCAAATCAGCCTCAAAAGGCTCGAAGCCGCCCTCGGGGCCGGTCATGACGGCCGCCGTCTTAGAACCCGGGTTTGCTTCCAGAACGGCGTTGAGCGCCTCCCGTTCCCCGGTCTCATACATGAAAAGGCCCAGATCCTTTTTTACCGCCGCATCCAGTGCGCCGGCGAAGTCCCCGGCCCAGCTCACCCGGGGAATGATCCCCCGGCCGGACTGCTTGGCAGCTTCCTCGGCGATACGCTGCCAGCGCTCCAATTTCTTCTCGGGCGTCTCGGGCTTGGCCACGCAGCGGGCAGAGGTGAAAAACAGGATCTCCTCCGCTCCGGCCTCCACTGATTTCTGGATAATATAATCCGTCTTATCCCCCTTGGGCAGGCCGCAGAGGACGGATACCTTCACGGAGGGCTCCGCCGGGCATCTGACCACTTCCACGACCTCCGCCTCCACCTGCTCCTTATCGGCCTTTACAAGGCGGCATTTATAATCCGTCCCCCGGCCGTCGCAGATTATCATGTCCTCTCCCGGACGCAGGCGCAGCACACGCACATGCTCCGCATCCCGGCCTTTCATAATCGCCATTCCGCCGGCTATATTGGTTCCGGCCATAAAAAATCTTGCCATAAAACCTCTCCGTTCCGCCTTGATTTTTTATTAATTATCGCACATCCCGCACAGCTTTGCAAGACCGGGCGTATAATGCAGCGGGCAAAAAATTATCCGGGAGTGAATAAAAAAAATGGATAAGCGCGTATATGAAAGCCTCAAGGGCTTTGAGTCCGTCTGGCGGCGGGTAGCAGCGGCGAAATCCGCCGCTGGGGCGGCAGAAACCAGAGGGATGAAGCTGATGCCAAAAAAGCAGGAGCGGGGCAGGGCTGTCCGTTACTGCCAGGGTCATAAATGATTTTTTTCACCCGCCGGGCCAAAGCTCTTGACCCGGCGGGGTTTTGGTTTATAATTGGAGCATACAAGCCTGTAAGGAGATGCACGCCATGCCCACAACCTGGAATCGCTCCCCAGAGGAATTTCACAAAATATATTCTGCCAATACCGATGCGTTTTACCGCGTCGGCAGCTTCGCTCTGGCAAAGGAGCTGGACGAATTTATGACACGCTGCGCCCTCTGCCTCTGGAGCCGGGGCGGCGGCATAAGCGAGCGCCATGTGGCCATGGCAAACGAAATATACTCCCGCAACCAGCCCCGGCCCCGCTGGCTCCTGTGGAACCTGACCAGTGCCGTGTGCATGGATGAGGCGTTCCTGCCGCCGGTGTTTTTCTGGAACCTGGCCGAAAGCGATGCCCGCCGCGGCTCCGAAACTTCCCGGACTTTTATCCGAATGCTGACGAACATCCTTCTTTATCTTGCCGCTGTGGATGACGAAGTGAGCTATGCCGAGGCGGAATACATCACCGAATGCACTGACCGCCTCTCCGCCATCTGCGACGCCAGCGGCGTGAAAAAAAGCAAAATCGGCCTGAACCCCCTGGACTATGTGACTTGCGGCGAGCCGAGCTTTGCCGAGAAGTACAAGCCCCAGGCCCAAGCTGCCGGCGCCGGTGCGACCGGCGGCCAGACCGGGGAACAAGAAGAGGAAAAGCCCAGCTTTGAGGAGCTAATGGCAAGGCTTGAGGCTCTTGTGGGACTGGACGGAGTGAAAAAGGACGTCAAAAACCTTGTGAACCTGATGAAGGTCCGCACCCTGCGCAGGGAAAACGGCCTGCCCGTGCCGCCCATGTCCCTGCACATGGTGTTCATGGGCAACCCCGGAACGGGTAAGACCACCGTGGCCCGGCTCATAAGCGGGCTCTACGCCGCCATAGGCGTTCTGAGCAAGGGCCAGCTCATTGAGGTCGACCGCTCGGGCCTTGTGGCAGGTTATGTTGGGCAGACCGCCCTTAAGACCCAGGAGGCCATAAAGTCCGCCCTGGGCGGGGTGCTTTTTATCGACGAGGCCTACGCTCTGTCCTCCGGCGGTGAAAATGACTTTGGCCGGGAAGCCATCGAGACGATCCTCAAAGCCATGGAGGACCACCGGGACGACCTTATTGTGATTGTCGCCGGCTACGATGGACCCATGGAGAAATTCCTCAGTTCGAACCCGGGCCTTGCCTCCCGCTTCAATAAATATTTCCACTTTCCGGATTATAACGGCGAACAGCTTATGGCCATTTTCCGCGCCCAGTGCGAGAAAAACAGCTACAAGCTCACATCGGAAGCGGAGAGCGCCGCCATGGAAATGTTCACGGCGCTTTACGAGCAGCGGAACGACAATTTCGGCAACGGCCGGGATGTGCGCAACTGCTTTGAGGATATGATCGTCCGCCAGTCCAACCGGGTGGCCGCAATGGAGGCTCCCGGCAAGGAGGATCTGATGGCCGTGCTGCCGGAGGATCTCAGGGACGCGGAGGTACAGAATTGAATCTGCCCCGGTTTTTCCCACAGGCGGCCGGATTTCTGTCCCTGCGCCGGGCTGATTCCGCATATTTCACGCTTCCCCCTTTTTGCAATCTCTCCCCAAAAGAACCGCGGCCTTCGAAAACGAAGGCCGCGG
>DCJL01000001.1:0-7116 GCA_002320035.1 Clostridiales bacterium UBA1701
ACTGGGCCTCGTATATCATGGTGAGCGCCGCTTTTCTCATCTGCTTTGCCCGTTCCTGAAGCTCGCTGATTTTCTCTTCGTACAAGAAAAATCCCTCCCAAATTAATGGCCCGCCCCGGCCGGAGAACAGCCGCTCCCTCCCGCGCCGGGCAGGTTTTAATAATTAAAAAATGCCAACGCTCAACATTCAATGTTGAACATTGGCATAACCATCATAACCACATATAAAGGGCCGCGTCAAGTATTGTTAGTCATTTCACACAAAGTTTGTAAGATTTTCACCAATTATAAGAATTTTTCCAGTAATAATGACTAAATTCCAGGGCTTCCTCTATATTGGAGCCGGGCTTCTTCTCCAGGGCGTCCAGGTGCATACGGTGGGTTTTTTCCAGATATTCCCTGTCATTCTCCTCAAAGATCTTTTTTATGGTGCGGTATCTGGACTCACTGGTCAGATTCAGAAGAAAGTCGTTAAGCATGACTGCCAAGGAGTTATGGGTGGCCTTGGCAATAAGCTCATGCAGGCCCATGTCCGCCTCCGCGATGGCCTGAATGTCATAATCCTCCGCCATCAGCAGGCCGATGAACTTATCATACTGCCGCTCCAGCGCCTCCGTCTCCTCCCGGCTCAGCCCCCGGTTTATCACAAGCTTGGAAATTCCCATATCAATGATCTGCCGCAGGCCCGTCAGGTCCTTGTAGGAGTCCCGCTCATGGAGAATAATGCTGTACAGCATGGGATTGAGCATCTGAGGGGAAAAATTGCTGCACACAAAGGTCCCCTCCGGGCGGCGCACCTCAAGCACACCGTAGGCCCGCAGGGTCTGGATTGCCGAGCGCAGAGAATTGCGGCTGACATGAAAGGCTGAAATAAGCTCCAGCTCAGGCGGCAGCCTGTCCCCGGGCTTCAGTTCCCCCGCCAGAATCGCATCGGTTATCTTGTTTATCACCTGCTGCACAACGGACTCGTTGCTCACTGGCGTCATCATATTTTTTCTGTTTTTCATCGCTGCTCTTTACTCCCCGCTGCCGTTAAGGCAAATTTATATCAATATATCATCTTTATTTTAACCGGTCAAGAATGATGTTCCCGGTGTCTGCCTCTTTCCTGGAAAACTCCCCGGCAGCTTCCTGCCGGGGAGTTTTCGTGTTTTATTCTGTTCAGCGGCCGGAATTCTCGCACTCGGGCATAAGCTCTGCTGAGATTACCTCCAGCATGGCACTGAATTTTTCCACATCTTCCCGGGGAAAGCGCTCCCGTATGCGCTGCATGACCGTCAGCTCATAGGAGCTGAGCAGGCTCATATAATTGAAAAATTTCTCCGACAGTACCAGATGGTACTCCCGCCGGTCTGTTCTGGAGTTCTGCCGCTCGAGGTAGCCTTTTTTGATGAGATTGTTGACCTTGTAGGTGGCGTTTGACTGGGAAATATTCAGAAACTCCGCGAACCGGCCCACCGTAGGCTGGCCCAGCATATTGATGACCTCCAGGGAAAAAGCCTCCATGGCAGACAGGGAGCCGTCCCGCTCCCGCACAAGTTCAAACACTTTCCGGTAAAAATGCAGCTTAAACTTGTCGTACACCTCTGTAAAGCTCTTCTCCAGCATTGCCTGGCCCTCCCCCGCTTGTTTTTCCTCATTTTATACCAATTTTTGCAGTTTGTAAACGGAAAAATCCCGCTTTTGCCGCCATGGAGATTTTTCGGCGGGCGCCGTGCTTCATTTGTCCTTCTTTTTATATTTCAAAACTGTGAATTTTCGTTCCGCGCCGGGGCGAAACTATTGACAAAGCGGTGGGCCGGTGATATATTAGCACTCGAAAGTCAAGAGTGCCAACAGTCGGTCGGCGCGAGTGCTAATTTTAGGTGCGCAGGTATGGAAATGGCTATCAGCGAGAGAAAAAAGAAAATACTTGCGGCCGTTGTGGACGAGTACATCCGCACAGCGGAGCCTGTGGGCAGTAAGGCCATCGCCCAGAGCGCGGGGCTTGGCTGCTCCCCGGCTACTATACGCAACGAGCTTGCGGAGCTGGTATCTCTGGGCTACCTGGAGCAGCCCCACACTTCCGCCGGCCGCGTGCCCACTCCTATGGGCTATCGGATGTATGTCAATGAGCTGATGGAGAAGCAGAAGCTGTCTCTGGAGGAGTCGGAGGAGATAAACCGCCGCCTCAACGCCCGGCTTCAGCAGTTGGACGACGCGCTGAGCGACGTGAGCCGCCTTGCTTCTCAGCTGACGGATTATCCCGCTCTGGCCCTCACCGCCCAGCACACGGTGACGGTGCAGCGCTTTGACCTGATTTATGTGGACGCCAACACCTTTATCATTGTCCTCACGCTCAGCAGCAGCCAGGCGAAGAGCAAGCTTGTGCGCCTGCCCATCTCTGTCGACCAAAAGCTGGTGCAGCGGCTTTCCTCCCTCTTCAACTCCGGCTTTACCGGCGTTACAGAGGAACAGATAAGCCCCCTGCTGATAAATTCTACCGAGCGGGCTGCGGACGACACCATGGGCATCACCTCCGTAATCGCGGCTTTTGTTCTGGAGACCCTCACAGAGGCCAATACCCCCTCCGCCAGTATCTCCGGCGAGAACAGGCTTCTCAGCCAGCCGGAATTTCGGGACCCGGATAAGGCCCACCGGCTTATGAGCTATCTTTCCGGCGGAGGATACATTCTTCCCCCCAACAGCGGTCTGGACGCCGGGGACGGGGTCAAGGTGCTTATCGGCCCGGAGAATGTGGCCGAGGAGCTTAAAGATTCCAGCGTGGTGCTTGCCAGTTATGACGCGGGCGACAACACCAGGGGCTTGATCGGCGTGGTCGGGCCCACCAGAATGGATTATTCCGCCGTGGCCGCGAAACTGAGCTGTCTGGCCGCCAGCCTCTCCCGCAGGCTGGGAGGCGGCGAGGCGCCCCCCGAGGGGATGCACAACAAACTGATAATCAAGGGAGATGATCCGAATGACCGAAGATAAGAAGGATACGGCCCCTCAGGCCGAAAACGAAGAAGTCAAGGCCCAGGAGATAAAGGAAGAAGTCAAGGCCCAGGAGATAAAGGAAGAAGCCCCCGCCCCCGAGACGGAGGCGAAAGCGGAAACGCCCGAAAGCAAGGCCGCAAAAAAGGAAAGCAAGAAAGAAGAAAAGAAAAAAGCCCCTAAAAAGCCTTCTCTCGAAGACGAGATGGCCGCCCTGAACGACAGGTATCTGCGCCTGTGCGCCGAGTATGACAACTTCCGCCGCCGCAGCCAAAAGGAGAAGGATAATCTCTACGGCGATGTGAAGGCCGAGGCTGTCAAGCAGTTTCTGCCAGTGTACGATAATCTCGAGCGTGCGCTGGCCCAGAGCACCGAGGACGAGGCCTACCGCAGGGGCGTGGAAATGATAATGACCCAGTTTATCAGCACGCTTGAAAAGCTTGGCGTCGAGCGGATAGAGAGCCAGGGCGAAAAATTCGACCCCAGCTTCCACAATGCGGTCATGCATGTGGACGATGAGGAAAAGGGCGAGAACGAGATCGTAGAAGTCTTTCAGCAGGGTTTCCGGCTGGGTGATAAAATTATCCGCTTCGCCATGGTAAAGGTTGCCAACTAAAGCGGTTCTCCGCTTGGTTATATATTTTTCAAAACAGCACAATTCTCAATCTCAATATACAGGAGGAAATTACAATGGGTAAAATCATAGGTATCGATCTCGGAACCACCAATAGCTGCGTAGCAGTCATGGAAGGCGGCGAGACCGTCGTCATAGCAAACGCGGAGGGTGCCCGCACCACTCCGTCCGTGGTCGCTTTCGCAAAGACCGGAGAGCGTATGGTCGGCCAGGTCGCCAAGCGTCAGGCCATCACCAACCCCGACCGCACCATCTCTTCCATTAAGCGCGAGATGGGCTCTGACTACAAAGTAAACATCGACAGCAAAGCTTACACGCCGCAGGAGATCTCCGCCATGATCCTTCAGAAGCTGAAGGCCGACGCGGAGGCCTACCTGGGCCAAACCGTCACTGAGGCTGTTATTACCGTCCCCGCCTACTTCACCGACGCTCAGCGCCAGGCCACCAAGGACGCGGGCAGGATCGCCGGGCTTGACGTAAAGCGTATCATCAACGAGCCTACCGCGGCCGCTCTGGCTTACGGGCTTGACAAGGAGACCGAGCAGAAGATCATGGTCTACGACCTGGGCGGCGGCACCTTCGACGTGTCCGTGCTTGAGATCGGCGACGGCGTTATCGACGTTCTGGCCACTGCCGGCAACAACCGCCTGGGCGGCGACGATTTTGACGCCTGCATCACCAAGTATTTGGTCGATGAGTTCAAAAAGACCGAGGGCGTTGACCTCAGCAGCGACAAGGTTGCCATGCAGCGCCTGCGCGAGGCCGCCGAGAAAGCCAAGGTTGAGCTGTCCGGCGTCACCACCTCCAACATCAACCTCCCCTACATCACCGCCGACGCTACCGGCCCCAAGCATCTGGATGTAACCCTCACCAGAGCCAAGTTCAACGAGCTGACCCATCATCTGGTCGAAAAGACCATGGGCCCCGTAAAGCAGGCCCTGTCTGACTCCGGCCTCCAGCCCAGTGACATCAGCAAGGTGCTGCTGGTGGGCGGCTCCAGCCGTATTCCCGCCGTGCAGGATATGGTCAAATCCCTCATTGGCAAGGAAGGCTTCAAGGGCATCAACCCCGATGAGTGCGTGGCCATCGGCGCGGCCATCCAGGGCGGCGTTCTCTCCGGCGACGTTGAGGGTATCGTTCTGGTAGATGTTACCCCCCTGTCTCTGGGCATTGAGACTCTGGGCGGCGTGTGCACCAAGCTCATAGAGCGCAACACCTCCATTCCCACCCGCAAGAGCCAGGTGTTCTCCACCGCGGCTGACAACCAGACTTCCGTTGAGGTCAACGTGCTCCAGGGTGAGCGTGAGATGGCCGCCTACAACAAGAGTCTGGGCCGCTTCCATCTGGACGGAATAGCCCCCGCCCGCCGCGGCGTGCCCCAGATTGAGGTCACTTTTGACATAGACGCAAACGGCATTGTCAATGTCTCCGCCAAAGATCTGGGCACCGGCAAGGAGCAGCATATTACCATCACCGCCTCCTCCAACATGTCCAAGGAGGACATTGACAAGGCCGTCAAGGAAGCCGAGATGTTTGCCGCCGAGGACGCGAAGCGCAAGGAAGAGGTCGACGTGCGCAATCAGGGCGACCAGATGGTATACCAGACCGAAAAGGCTCTCGGCGAGATGGGCGACAAGCTCGACGCCGCCGAAAAGGGCGAGGTCGAGGCAAAGCTCGGCGCTCTCAAGACCGCTCTGACCGGCACCGACACCGCCGCCATCAAGAGCGCTACCGAGGAACTGACGCAGGCTTTCTACAAGATCTCCGAGAAGATGTATCAGGCCGCGGGCGGCGCCCAGCAGCCCGGCGCGGGCTTCGACCCCAGCCAGGCCGGCAGCCAGGACGCAGGTGCCAACAGCCAGAATTACTACGACGCGGACTATACTGTTGTAGATGATGATGACAAGAAGTAATCAAACACTTTCACAATAACCCCGGTCATTGAGGCGAGGGCTTTTCATCCCCCGCCTCAATGGTGCGTATTCCGGGACTTGACGGGAGAGCAATATGGCAAATAAACGAGACTATTACGAGGTTTTGGGCGTTGAAAAAGGCGCCACGGCCGACGAGATAAAAAAAGCATACAGAAAAATAACCAAGGCCAACCACCCGGATCTGCACCCCGGCGACAAAGACTGCGAGGAGCGCTTCAAGGAGGCGAACGAGGCCTACGAGGTGCTCTCCGACGAAGAAAAGCGCAAGAAGTACGACCAGTTCGGCCACGCGGCCTTTGATCCCAACGCGGGCTTCGGCGGCGGTGGTTTTGGCGGCTTTGGCGGCGGTTTCGGCGGCTTCGGAGATCTGGGCGATATTTTCGGGGATATCTTCGGCTTCGGCGGGGGCGCAGCCCGCAATCCCAGCGCCCCCAGAAAGGGCGAAAATGTCCGTGCCTCGGTGAACATAAGCTTTGAGGAGGCCGCTTTTGGCTGCGAAAAGGAAGTCACTGTGGGCCGCATTGAGCAATGCTCCGACTGCCATGGCACAGGCTGCGCCCCGGGAACCACGCCCGAGGTCTGCCCGGACTGCAAGGGCTCGGGCACCGTCCGCACCACCCAGCGCACTCCCTTTGGCATGGCCCAGTCCACCTCTCCCTGCTCCAGGTGCCGAGGCACGGGCAAAATTATCCACCAGCCCTGCAAAGCCTGCCGGGGCATGGGTAAGGTCCGCCGCCAGCACAAGCTGAAGGTAAACATCCCCGCCGGTATAGACGATGGGCAGACCATCTCCCGCCCCGGCTACGGCAGCGCCGGTGAAAACGGCGGTTCCTCCGGGGACCTGCTGGTTTCCGTCATCGTCCGGCCCCATGCCCGCTTCGAGCGGGACGGCAGCTCTGTGCTGCTTGAGCAGGAAATCAGCTATGCCCAGGCCGCTCTGGGCGCTGAAATCGAGATTCCCACGCTGGATGGCAAGGTGAAGCTGAGCATCCCCGAGGGCACCCAGCCAGGAGCGGTGTTCCGCCTGCGCGGCAAGGGCATTCCCTACCTGCGCGGCGGCGGCCGGGGCGATCAGTTCGTCTCCGTCACGGTGGCAGTGCCTAAGAACCTGACCTCTTCTCAGAAAGAGCTTCTGCGCCAGTTTGCCGCCTCCATGGGCGAGCTGGACAGCGGCAGCAAAAGCGGCATATTCAGCAAGAAAAAGAAATAGGTCCATTTTCCCTGCCTGAAAATTCAGGTGTCTCCTGCGGAGCCGGGCTTCTTATTTCTCAGGTTCTGCTTTCCCCCGCTTTCGGTCTTTGCTATATGATGACTATTCCTTTCCAGTCCATTGGCTCGTCAAGGCTTGGCCTGCTTCTGCCGGTTCTTCGCCAGGGTCTGTTCTATGTTCCTTTCATTCTGCTCCTGCCCCCGCTTATGGGCCTGGGCGGCATATACCTGGCCCAGCCCTGCGCAGATTTGCTGACGCTGGTTTCCTGCCTTTTGCTTATCCGCTCCATGAAGCGCCTCGCCTCAAAAAACATAAGCGGCGGCCGCCTGCCGTAAATAGGCGCAAAACTTCATGCGCAGACAGCA
>DCJL01000001.1:7154-77200 GCA_002320035.1 Clostridiales bacterium UBA1701
TTGCTCTGTTTTACATAGCAAAAACGGAGCCGCAGCAGCGGCTCCGTTTTTTTTGATTACTTTTAGTATAAATTAATAGGCTACACCCCAGTAGATCATATGCTTGGCGGGCTTGCCGCAGCAGGCGCAGGTATCGCCCAGTTTCTCCTGCCGGAAGGGGATGCAGCGGGAGGACATACCGGCCTTTTCCTTCATCTGCAATTCACAGTCCAGCTCGCCGCACCACATGGTCTTGATAAAGCCGCCGTTTTTCTCCTGCAGCGCCTTTGCCTCCGCAAGAGAACGGGCCGCGTAGGTGTGTTCGTCCAGATTTTTCTTCGCTTTCTCGTAAAGGCCCTGCTGCACCTGGTCCAGAAGGACGGGAATCCGCTCCGCCGCCTCATCCAGACGGACGGAGACTTTCTCTCCGTTGTCCCGGCGCACAGCAACACAGACGCCGTTTTCCATATCCTTGGGTCCGAGTTCTACTCTGAGCGGCACGCCCTTCATCTCGTACTGGGCGCACTTCCAGCCGAGGCTGTTGTCGCTCCGGTCGATCTTCGCGCGAACCCCGGCGGCCTTGATCTCCTCAAACAGAGCCTGCGCCCTTTCGGCCACGCCTTCTTTATGCTGGGCCACAGGCACCACGACCACCTGCACGGGTGCGATGCGGGGAGGCAGAACCAGACCGTTATTGTCGCCATGGGTCATGATGAGGCCGCCGATGATGCGGGTGGACAAGCCCCAGGAGGTCTGGAAGGGATACTTCTGCTTGTTGTCCTTGTCGGTAAAGGTGATGTCAAACTGTCTGGCAAAGCCGTCCCCGAAATAGTGGCTGGTACCGGACTGGAGCGCCTTTTTATCGTGCATCATGCACTCGATGGTATAGGTGTTTACGGCGCCGGCAAACTTCTCCTTTTCGGTCTTGTTGCCGCGGATAACGGGCATGGCCAGATAGTTCTCACACAGGTCCGCATATACTTCAAGCTGCTGAAGGGTCTCCTTCCGTGCCTCTTCCTCGGTAGCGTGGAGGGTGTGGCCCTCCTGCCACAGGAACTCACGGCCGCGGAGGAAAGGGCGGGTGGTCTTCTCCCAGCGGAGCACGGAGCACCACTGGTTATAGAGCATGGGCAGATCCCGCCAGGAGTGGACCACATGGCTCCAGTGGTCGCAGAAAAGCGTCTCGGAGGTGGGACGGATGCAGAGCCGTTCCGGAAGCTCCTCGCTGCCGCCCATGGTGACCCAGGCGCACTCCGGAGCAAACCCCTCCACATGGTCCTTCTCTTTCTGAAGCAGGCTCTCGGGAATGAGCATGGGCATGGACACGTTCTCGTGGCCGTTACGCTTGAACATGCCGTCCAGCACGCTCTGTATGTTCTCCCATATGGCGTAGCCGTAGGGACGCATGATGAAGCAGCCCTTGACGCCGGAATAATCCACCAGCTCCGCCTTTGTGCACACATCGGTGAACCACTGGGCAAAGTCCACCTCCATATCGGTTATCTGTTCAACCTTTTTGTCTTTTGCCATAATTATACCTCTCATTTCGCCAGAGCCCTTGCCCCGCCGTATTCGGCCTTTTTCGCCGTGTCTCATTATTCTATATTTCCGCCCTTGCCTTGTCAATAGCGGAAACAGGGCCATCCGCAGTTTTTTCTTGACCTGAGAGGCTTCTGCCGCTATAATAGCCATGATTGTATACATATTGCAATCGGAGGTGAATGTTATCAACAAGCAAAAATTTCTTGCGGAGCTGGGCAAGCTGCTGACCTTCATGTATGAGGAGGACAGGCAGACGGCCCTGGCCATGTACAGCCGCATGTTTGATCAGGCGGAGGATGAGCAGGCCTTGCTGAGCCTGCTGGTTTCCCCCACCAGGCAGGCCGTGGTTGTTGCCCGCGCATATAACGCAAAGGAGCGCAGGCTCCAGGTTCACGCCCAGTTCAGGGACCAGGACGGCGGGGATTACCCTCAGGATGAGATCCCCGACTTTGTGCTGGCAATAGACAAAATTCAGCAGAGTCTTCCCCTGCGTGGAGAAGAGGCCGCCCCCGCGGTTCCGGCAGAGCAGTTCTGTCTCTTCGAGAGCGGGAACGGAGAAGAGGCCGGGCCCGTTTCAGAGAAGCCCGGAGAAGCTCCGGCCGAAAATCCTGCGGAGGATGCCGCTCCCTCAGACGAGGAAGTTCCGGCAGAGGGGGAAGCCCCGGCGGAGGATGCCGCCCCGGCAGAGGAAACGGAGGAGGCGCCCGGCAGCACGCGCGGGGAGGACGCGGGCAGCGAGGAAGCCCCTCCCGTACAGGCGGAGGACGAGGTGGACTCTTTTCTGGCTGAGTTTTCCATTGAGGACAGTGAGCTTGGTTCTGATGAGGCGCCCCAGGCCGAGGAGGGCATCGTGCTTATGCCCGATGAGGATGGCGAGGAAGCCTGGGCAGCCCAGGCCGCTGCGGCCGTGGTGGAAATAGACGAGGGCGGCGAGCTTGTGTTCCAGTCCGTCAGAAAGCCCCGGGTTTTTCTGCTTATTCTGTACATAATTCTGGCAGTCCCGGTAACGCTTGCAGGCGTGCTTCTTCTGCTGGTGCCCACACTTTTGGCCCTGGCTCTTGCCATCGGCGTCATCACCTCGGGCTCCGCCGTGCTTATCGCTTCTTTCAGCGGCTTTGCGGTGTTTGCGGATATTCTGGTGATGCTGGGCACGGCTATGGTAATTCTTGCGCTCGGCCTGCTGTTCATGTGGATTTTCATCTGGCTTATAGGCGGTGCCATTGTGGGCCTTGTCCGGGGCGTTATCTCTCTGGGCGGCAGATGGTGCTATAAGGAGGTGCCGGCGGTATGAAAAAGGGCTGGAAAATAGTCATTGCAATTGTCCTCGTGGCCCTTCTGCTTGGCGCCGTGTGCGTGGGCGTGGGCTTTCTTACCGGGGCTGACATGGCGCGCATCTATTCCGTGCTGGACGACAGATATTCCATCACCGCTTATTACGAATACGCCATCCAGGTGGCGGAGGTTCTGAAAGCAGAGCTTTTCTGATAAAATCAGCATCAGTTTTAAAGCCGTTCCCGTTTTGGGAGCGGCGTTTTTTTATCCGCTCTCAGGGATTTTTCCACAGCTTGATAACGCCCTTGTCGTTGAGCTGGCGCAGGGTCACAAGGAGGATGGGAAACAGCAGCATCCCCCACACACGCCAGACCCGCCATCCCACATAAACTGCTATCAGCGAAGCCAGAGGGTCAAGGCCGATCTGGTCCCCCAGAAGCTTTGCCTGCACGCAGCTGCGCACCAGATTCACCAGCGCCCAGGTAATGAGCAGGCCCAGCCCCCGGCCAATGCTCCCAAGCAGCATGGAATACAGCGCCCAGGGCAGAAGTACAAGCCCCGTGCCAAAGACCGGCAGGGCATCGATAAGCGCAGTGACCGCAGCCAGGGCCCCGGGGCTCTCCACCCCCAGCAGAGCAAAAGCCAGCAGCAATTCAAAAAACGTCATGGCCATGAGCATAAGCTGGGCTCTGAAAAAGCCGCCGAAGCTGGCTTTTAAATCCTTCCCCAGTCCTGAGAGCCGCCGGCGGAAGCCCTCCGGAAGCTGGGCGGCGACAAAGGCCAGCGTCCGGGGAAAGGAGGCAGAGATAAAATAGGTTCCGATCCCCGCCGTGGCGGCGAAAAGCAGGAAATCCGGGCTGCTCTGGGCAGCACCGGCCACCGCATCCAGCGCCCACTGGGAGGCAAGGCCCGGCAGGCCGTAAATTGCCTCTCCCACTGCCTCCATGGCGCCCTCCATATAGGTGGACAGGCCCTCGGGCGCGGCGGCAATATAGGCCAGCGCCCTGCTCTCCAGCCGCTCCAGCGCCTCCCCCAGCCCTTTCATCAGCGAGGGCGCCCTTCCTGCAAATTCCGTAGCTGCGGACACGCCCCAGCTTCCCAAAGACACAAGGCCCCAGACTGCCAGGGCCAGCAGGGCAAGGCTCAGGAAGCCCGCCGCCGCACTTCTGCGCACGCCGCGCCGGACAAGCACCCTCACCGCAGGCTCCAGCAGCGCCGCCAGCGCAAAGGCCAGGATAAACGGCGCAGCCCAGGGCAGCAGAAAACGTACCCCCAGCCATATTCCCCCCACCGCCGCCGCCGAATAAAGCAGCACTGAAAAGCACTTGGCCGCTCCCTGCCGCATACGCATCACCTCCGGTATGTACTGCTGTAATTTATTGCCATGTTTGCGTCAGCTTATTCACGGGCACCCGGGAAGAGGCAGATGTATATAATGGGGTAGCCGCGTTAGGCGGTTTTGGGAGGGAAGCGCATGCTTATTGTGCAGAAATTCGGCGGCAGCTCCCTTGCCGACATTGAAAGACTGCGCAGAGCCGCCGGCATATGTCTGGAGGCCCGGCGCAGGGAGCATAAACTTATTGTGGTGGTGTCCGCCTCCGGGGATGTGACCGATGAGCTTGTGGAGGCCGCCCGGCAGATAGACCCCCGCCCCCCGCTGCGGGAGCTGGACGCGCTGATGGCCACGGGAGAACAGCAGTCCGCTGCACTGATGGCCATCATGCTCCGGAGCATGGGCGCTCCGGCCATATCCTTCTCCGGCTGGCAGGCCGGCATATTCACCGGAGAACAACATGGAGCGGCCCCTATCGGCCTCATTATGCCCGGGCGGCTCGAAGCGGCGCTGGATGAGGGCAAGATCGCCGTTGTGGCGGGCTTTCAGGGGCTGTCCCCGCTGGGCGATGTGACTACGCTGGGCCGCGGTGGCTCGGACACCACGGCCGTGGCCCTCTCCGCTGCCCTGGGTGCGGCGCGCTGCGAGATCTACACGGATGTGGACGGCATATACACCGCCGACCCCCGCCTGGTAACGGGGGCGCGGCTTTTAAAGGAAATAGATTTTCGGGATATGCTGGCCCTTGCCCGGGCAGGATCTCAGGTGCTGCACGCGGAGTCGGTGCGCCTGGCCATGGCCAATGGCGTGGATATCCGGCTCCTGTCCTCCTTCAAAAGTTCCGAGGGCTCGGTGGTGCGCGCGCTCCCGGATGGGGACAGACCGGCCTTTGCCGGCGTGACCCGGGACAGCGCCGCCTGCACCGTCAGCGCCGTGGGCCGGGCCGCCGGAGCCGGGACCCTGTCGGAGCTGGCGCTGCTGCTGGGCCGGGCCGGCGTGCCGGTGCTGGGCGGAAGCGCGGAGGAGGGCTGCGTCTCAGTAAAGGTCGCCCAGGCGCAGCTTCTGCCCGCGCTGGAGCTTATACATTCGGCCATAATCAGATAAAAACAGCCCTGCGGCCTGCCGCAGGGCTTAAGCTGTTTAGATTTTTATATTTTCTTCCGCCGTCATTCTGTGCGCAGTGATGAGCCTCCTTTTCCATGCCCCTGTGGCGGTGAAAGTTTTCCCGGCTTCCTTCGCGCCCGGGAATGACATCTTTACCGGAAAATTTCTTTTATTTTTCCGGTGCTATGAGTACCCGGCTGCCATGAATGGACAGCCTCCCCGCGCAATAGAGGGACACAGCCCGGGACAGGAGCTTCCACTCTCCCTCCTCCATGACCCGCTGGCGGAGGGTATCCGGGTCATCCTCGGGGAGAACATCAACGGCTTTCTGGAGGATGATATTGCCGACCCTGCCATCTCCATCTGTAAAATAGGCAGTGGCCCCGGTGACCTTGACGCCCCGTTCCAGAACGGCCCGGCACACATCTCCCTCCACATCCTCAAAGGCAGGGTAGAGGCTGGGACAGGTGCCGATAATGCGGTTTTTGAACTGATAGGGGACGACGCCCAGGGGCAGGTCGTACCCGGCGAGGATCACAAGCTCTATATCCATATCCCTGAGCTTATTTGCAATTGCCATGCTGTGGCTGGTCATGGTGGGAAAAAGCTCCGGATCCACCACATAGGCGGGAACCCCCGCGTTCAGGGCCCGCTTCATGGCATAGGCGTCCCTCTGGGGCGAAATGACCGCCACCAGCTCAAAGTTCGGTATTTCCTTGAAATACATGGAGTCCAGAATTGCCTGAAGCCTGGCTCCGTCCCCGGAGGCCAAGGCCGCCGCTCTCACCATGCTGTGTCACCCCCGCCGTATAAAGGCTTGTGCATTGCGGCTTTTCAGGATATAATAGTCAAGTCCGCAATTTATTTTTCTTGCTGATATTTGATTATTATACTGTATCTGACCTTTACGGTCAAGGTTTGGAGGCTGGGTTATGACGGAAATTTATCTCATTCGGCACGCGCAGGCAGAGGGCAATCTCTACCGGATGATGCAGGGGCATTGGGACGGGGACGTGACGGACATGGGCCGCCGCCAGATAGAAGCCCTTGCCCAGCGGCTTAAGGACGAAAGAATCGACGCCCTCTATTCAAGCGACCTGTACCGCACCCGGCTCACAGCCTGCGCCGTCACAAAATATCACGATATCCCCATACACACCGACAAAAGACTCCGGGAGATCAACGTGGGTCCCTGGGAGACGCTGTTTTTCGCAAACGTAATGCACGATGAGCCGGAATCCGCCGGTCTTTTCATGCACGACCCGGACAAATGGCATATTGAGGGGGCAGAGACTTACGCAGATGTAACCGCCAGAGCTTATCCCTGCCTGGAGGAGATTGCCCTGGCGCACCCCGGACAGCGGGTGGCCGTCGTGAGTCACGGAGTCACCATCCGCTGCCTGTTGTCAAAAATAAGCGGGATCAGCCTCAGGGACACGGAAAATCTCCCCATCTGCCGCAACACCGCCATATCCAAGCTCCGCTTCGAGGCCGGGCGCTTTACGGCGGAATATATGAATGATTATTCCCACATAATCCCTCTGGGCTCTCTGGCCTGGAGCAAATCCGCCGACCTGCGCCACGAGAGCTTCAATCCCGCTTCGGACCGGGCATATTACGAGCGCTGCTATGCCGACGCCTGGCAGGCGGCCCACGGGAATCTGGATGGGTTTTCCCCCGCGGCATATTTTGAATCGGCGGTAAAGCACTATAAAAAGGACCCGGGCGCAGTGCTGCGCATGTACGCGGGAGAGCAGCCCGCCGGGCTTATTGATCTGGACACCGGTCGGGGCGCCCACGCGGGCGTGGGTTGGATAAGCCTTTTGTACCTGCATCCGGAATTCCGGTATCAGGGCTGCGGGATTCAGCTTCTGGCCCGGGCTATCGCCAAATACGCCGCCCTGGGCCGCCGCCGTCTGCGGCTCCACGCGGCGGCGGACAACGCCCCGGCTCTGGCTTTTTATAAAAAGCACGGCTTTGAAGCGCTGGGCAGCGAGGAGGACGGCCGCCTGCTGCTGATGGAGCGGAAGCTGGGGAGGCAGGCACAATGAAGGGAATGAAGGCAAGAGTCACTCGCCTGGTACTTCCTCCAAAGCGGAGGATCCTTGTGATTTCCGATATCCACGCGAATATTCCATACTTTGAAGGTCTGCTGAAAAAGACGGGTTTTTCGGAGCGGGACGAGCTTATAATAGACGGGGATTTTCTGGAAAAGGGAGAGAACAGTCTTGGCATCCTGCGCCGTCTCATGGACATGAGCCGGGCAGGGAACACCCATGTGGTCTGCGGCAACTGCGACGATTGGGCGGACATCTACTCTTCCTTCTGGAATGAGTATCACGACGAGCATGTAATGCAGTACATTCTCTGGAAAAAAAGCGGCCTTTTATGGGACATGTGCAACGCCGCAGGCATCGACCCCTTTGAGCTTGAAAATTTTTCCTCCGCCAAGGAGCGGCTTTTAAGCTGTTTTCCCGAGGAATGGCGCTTTCTCTCCGCGCTTCCCCACGCCATAGAGACGGAGCGCTTTGTCTTTGCCCACGCGGGTATGCGGCCGGATATCCCCATCACAGAGCAGGACGCCGAGGATTTTGACCGCTGTGACAGCTTCCTCACCCGGGGCTGGCGCTTTGACAAGTGGGTGATCGTGGGCCATTGGCCGGTGATGCTCTATGGGGCGGACAAAGTCTGCGCCAATCCCATTGTGGACCGGGAGAAGAAAATCGTCAGCATAGACGGCGGCTGTGTCCTCAAGGATGACGGGCAGTTGAACGCCCTGATCATCCCCGACAGGGACAGCGAGGATTTTGGCTTCATCTCCTATGATCCCTTCCCCGTAAAAACCGCCCTGAACGACCAGGCCGGGGGCGGCCCCTCCTATTACATCCGCTGGGGCGACAGCCGGGTACAGGTCCTGAAGCGAGGTGCGGAATTCTCCCGCTGCCGTCATGTGCGTACGGGCTATGAGATGGATATTCTTACAAAATATCTTTTTACCGACAACGAATTTACCGACTGCAACGACTGCACGGATTATGTTCTCCCCATCCAAGCCGGGGACAAGCTCCGGGTGGTGGAGGAAACTTCACGCGGGTACTTTGTAAAACGCAAGGGCTGGTCGGGCTGGTATTACGGAGAACTGGAATGAGTGAATTATTTGAATTTCTGCCCGTATCCAAAGCAGACATGGAGAGCCGCGGCTGGTGGTGGTACGACTTTCTGCTGGTCACCGGGGACGCCTATGTGGATCACCCCAGCTTCGGGCCCACGGTCATAGGCCGGGTGCTGGAGGCGGCGGGCTACCGGGTGGCGATCCTGGCCCAGCCGGACTGGCACTCCGCCGAAGCGTTCAGAGCCATGGGAAGGCCCAGGCTCGGCGTGATGATCGGCTCCGGGAATCTGGATTCCATGGTGGCCCACTATACCGCCGCCAAAAAACGCCGCAGCGAGGACTTCTACTCTCCCGGTAAAAAGGCGGGCCTGAGGCCCGATCACGCGGTGATCGTCTACGCCAACCGGGCCAGGGAGGCTTTCCCCGAGCTGCCCATCATCATCGGCGGGCTGGAGGCTTCTCTGCGCCGCTTTGCTCACTATGACTACTGGGATGATAAAGTGCGTCGCAGCGCCCTCATAGACGCGGGAGCGGATATTCTGGTCTACGGCATGGGGGAGTACGCCAGCCTTGAAATTGCCCGCAGGCTCAAAAAGAAAGAGCCTGTCTCCGCCCTGACGGATATCAGAGGCACCGCCGTCGCCGTGGCCGACCCGGCAGCCTGCGCCTTTGAGAGCCTGCGCCTGCCCTCTTATGAGGCGGTCTGCCGCAGCGGTGAGGAATACGCTCTGGCCACAAAGCTTGAATATGCCGAGCACGACCCCGTCCGTGGCCGGGCACTGATACAGGAGCACGAGAAACGCTTCCTTATCGTCAATCCCCCCGCCATGCCCCTGCCCACGGCGGAGCTGGATCGGGTGGCGGAGCTGCCCTACACCCGCCAGTACCACCCCATGTACGAGCCTCTGGGCGGCGTGCCCGCCATTGAGGAAGTCAAATTTTCGGTGATCCACAACCGGGGCTGCTTCGGCGGCTGCAATTTCTGCTCCCTGGCTTTTCATCAGGGCCGCATGATCAGCTCCCGCAGCCATGAGAGCGTCATCCGGGAAGTGACAGCGCTGACAAAGCTGCCGGATTTCAAGGGCTATATCAACGATGTGGGCGGTCCCTCTGCCAATTTCCGCCATCCCTCCTGCCAGAAGCAGCTCAAATGCGGCATGTGCGCCGAGCGGCGCTGCCTTGCGCCCACGCCCTGTCCCAATCTGGACGCGGACCATTCGGACTATCTGGCCCTTCTCCGAAAGCTCCGGGCCATCCCGGGGGTGAAAAAGGTATTTGTCCGCAGCGGCATCCGCTATGACTATATGCTGGAGGATAAAAACGGGGATTTCTTCTCGGAGCTTGTGAAATACCACATTTCCGGCCAGTTGAAGGTGGCCCCGGAACATTGCATTGACTCGGTGCTGGACTACATGGGCAAGCCTCATATCGGGGTTTACGAGAAATTCATGGACAAGTACCGCCGCCTGAACGACAAATATTCCAAGGAACAGTATATTGTCCCCTATCTCATGTCCTCCCATCCGGGCAGCACCCTGCAGGATGCGGTTGCGCTGGCGGAGTACCTGAACAAAACCGGCCGCCAGCCCGAGCAGGTGCAGGATTTTTATCCTACTCCCGGCACCGTGTCCACCTGCATGTATTACACCGGCATTGACCCTATGACCATGCAGCCTGTGTATGTGGCAAAAAACTTTCATGATAAGGCCATGCAGCGGGCTCTGCTCCAGTGGAAGCGGCCGGACAAGCGAAAGCTCGTGATCGAGGCGCTGAAAGAGGCAGGCCGTGAGGACCTGATCGGCTTCGGGCCCGGCTGTCTGGTGCGGCCTGACAGGGGAGGCAGGCCCTCCGGCAAAGGCCCCAAAACGGAGGGAGAAGGAAAAAAGCCCAGGCGGGCCAAAGAGCCCGAAAAGGCCCCAAAGCCCGTGAAAAAGGCCGGTTGGGCCAGGGCAAGACCCAGGAAGAACGCCCGTCCCGGCGGGAAGAAGAGGGGCTGACATGACCGTGTTCTTTGAAGAGCCCGTTTATCTTCTTCTGCTCTGGCTTGCCGTAATGAGTACTGCGCTGTTTTTCCTCATGGGCGCCGACAAGCGCCGGGCAAGGCGGGGCTCCCGCCGGGTGCCCGAGGCCCGGCTCTTCCTGCTGGCCTTTCTGGGCGGCGCCATCGGCGGCACGCTGGGCATGTACGCCTTCCGCCATAAAACCCGCCACTGGTATTTTGCTCTGGGCTTTCCCGCGGCGGCTCTTCTCCAGATTGCCGCCTGCGTCTTTCTTAAAGTTAAATTATGAATTCCGTCTCGCCGCCCCCATGAATGTGTTTCATCATTCATGGGGGCATGTTCTCTTTTCCATAAAAATTTTGCATGGTTTTATGCCAATTTAACAGGTTTTCTCCTGTTGCGGGAAGCGCTTTTCATCGTATATAATGAATTATTATTGAAGGAGGCGCGGCCATGAACGATGAAACTCGTATAAGCACCGGCCTTGAGGGGCTTGACCTTACGCTGGACTTTCTCCGCCCGGGCGACACCGTGACCTGGCAGATAGAAAATATCGGAGACTACGCCTTTGTAACCACAAAATTTGTCACCAACGCCGCTCTCAGCGGAAAGCGGATCGTTTACCTGCGCTTTGGGGACCATGAGGAGATTATTGACGCGCAGGCCCTGGCCCGGCGCGGGGCCAACATAAAAAAATACAGCCTTGATCCCAGCGTGGGCTTTGAGACCTTTGCCGTGCAGGTGCACAGGATCATAAGCGGGGAGGCGCCAGGGGCCTTTTATATCTCGGACTGCCTCTCTGAGCTGCAGAAATACTGGTTTTCCGACCTGATGATCTGTAACTTTTTCTGCCTTACCAACGCCTTTTCCCAGGAGCGGGGCTCCGTCTCCTATGTGGCCATAAAATACGAGCGGCACATCTATGAGACCATTTCCCGTATCCGCCACGCCACCCCCGTGCTCATGAACATCCGCAGTCTCGGGGGCAGCATCTATATCCATCCGCTCAAGGCCGCTGGGCGGAGTACAAGAACCATGTACTTCCCCCTGAAAATTACCGGGGACAGAAGCGGCATTGTCACCTCCAGTTCCGACACCTATTCCATTTTTGATATCTTCACCCAGACCGGCGAGCGCCGGGACTGCTGGGACAGCATGTTTGACTCCGTGGCGCAGGGACAGGCGGAGCCTACGGACCCGGATGGGGTGGCGCTGAAGGAAAACATCATGCGCTGCCTGCTGGGTACGGAGCCGAAACGTCTGGAGCTCTGCCGGAAATATTTTTCTGTGGGCGATTTGATGGATGTAAAAAAACGGGAGATCGGCACGGGCTGTATCGGCGGCAAGGCAGTGGGCATGCTGCTGGCCCGAAATATAATCCGGGACACGGATCCTGTGCTTTACAACAGCCGCCTGGAGCCTCACGACTCCTATTTTATCGGCGCGGACGTTTTTTACACCTATGCCGTCCAGAACAATACCTGGGACCTGCGCACCCGGATGATAGAGCCGGAGGACTACATCCGCATTGCCCCGGAGTTCCGGGAGAGGCTTCTCCGCGGCAGCTTCATGCCCACGATAAAGGAGCAGTTTCTCTCCATGCTGGAGTATTTCGGCCAGTCCCCCATCATCGTCCGCTCCAGCTCGATTCTGGAGGACGGTTTTGGCAACGCCTTCGCTGGCAAGTATGACAGCGTATTCTGCCCGAATCAGGGTCCTCTGGAGGAGCGCTACCGGGTGTTTGAGGACGCAGTGCGCACCGTTTACGCCAGCACCGTCAGCCCCGAAGCAATCAAATACCGGGCGGACAGAAAGCTCCTGGACCGGGACGAGCAGATGGCCCTGCTCGTGATGCGCGTCAGCGGCGACTGCCACGGAGATTATTACTATCCTCATCTGGCCGGGGTGGGTCATTCCCAGAATCTCTATGTAAACGGCGCCGTGACCGGGGAGAACAGAGGCATGCTGCGCCTTGTGTTCGGCATGGGCACAAGGGCAGTTGACCGGGAGGCGGACGATTATGCCCGCTTCATAAGCCTTGACCGGCCTCTGGCTCCGCCCATGGTGGAATACGGAGACGAGTATCGTTTCTCTCAGCACCATGTGGATCTGATCGATCTGAGCCGCAACCGCTTTCGGGATGTGAAAGCCGAAGAACTGAGCCGGCGGGACATGGGGGCAGATCCCTCTCTGTTCTTTGAGCCGGACATGGCCACCGCCGCCCGATACCGGGAGCTGGGGCTGAACGATGAACCCGTTCCGGAGATTATCAGCTTTTCAAAGCTCCTGCGGCAGACGGACTTTACGGATGTGATGACAAGGCTCATGGCCATCCTTGCCGCGAAATATAATTATCCCGTGGACGTAGAATACGCCTGCAACTTCACCCCCGGCGGGGACTACCGGATCAACCTTCTCCAATGCCGCCCGCTCCAGACCCACGGGCTGGGCCAGGCGGGTGTTATGCCCAAGGTAAAGGACTTCTTTTTCCGCATAAAGGGCAACTTCATGGGAGGAAACGCCTGTATTCCCGTGCGCTACGCCGTGTTTATAAAGGTGGAGCCCTACCTGGCTCTGCCCGAGGGGAGAAAATATTCGGTTGCCCGGAAGGTCGGAGAGCTGAACGGGCTGCTCCGGGAAAAAAACGCCGTTCTCATCGGCCCCGGCCGCTGGGGCACCACTACGCCCAGTCTGGGCGTGCCTGTGAGCTTCGCCGAGATAAACAAATACTCCTGTATGTGCGAGCTGGCATATCAATCCCATGGGCTGCGGCCGGAGCTGTCTTACGGCAGCCATTTCTTCCAGGATCTGGTTGAAACAGGCATTTTTTACACCGCCGTGTATCAGGGGGAGGAGGGCTGCACGTTCAACGAGGCCCTGTTTGACCTCTATCCCGACCGTTACCGGGCGCTCACGGGAGACGAGAGCTTTGAGGGCGTCATAAAGGTCTATGACCTGGGCGAGAATGGCGCTATCCTTTTCTCTGAAATTGCCAGCCAGGATTGCTTTCTGGCTGCGCTTTGAAAGGAGCCAACGCGGATCATGAAGCAAAAACAGAACCTTTCCACGGCGGATATGAGCTATATCGCCATGATGACGGTGGTCATCGCCGTTTGCTCTTGGATATATGTACCCTCGGCGGTGCCCTTCACCATGCAGACCTTCGGGGTTTTCTGCGCCCTGGGCCTGCTGGGCGGGCGGCGGGGCTTTCTGGCCGTGCTGCTGTATGTGCTGATGGGCGCGGCAGGACTGCCGGTATTCTCGGGCTTTACCGGGGGGCTTGGCCAGCTTCTGGGACCCACGGGGGGCTATATTCTGGGCTTTCTGCTGATGGCGCTGGCCTACCGGCTCACGGACCGCAGGCCGGAGCGGAGCCTGAAGAGCATGGCCGCCGCCATGCTTCTGGGCCTTGCCCTGTGCTATGCCTTCGGAACGGCCTGGTTCACCTTTGTGTATTCCCGCGCCTCCGGCCCCATAGGCCCTCTGACAGCCCTGGCCTGGTGCGTTTTTCCCTTTCTCCTGCCCGACGCGATAAAGCTCTCCCTGGCCCTGCTGCTCATCAAAACGCTGGGCAAATATATAAAGTTCGGCCGTGTGACAAATTCCGAGCGCTGAGCCCGCCGTTCTTCTTTCCCCTCTCCCAAAAGGAGAGGGGCTTTTTTACGGGCTTTTTACCGGAGCGGGGTATAATATTTTTCATTGCGCCGCTAAAGTGGAAGCATAAAAGCTTGAGAACACCGGCATAAAAAGGAGAATCCCATGAAACAGGCCATAATAGACATTGGTTCAAACTCAATGCGACTGACGGTATATGAAACCGACGGCAAAGCCTTTCGCCCCCTTTTCAGAGAAAAGGTAATGGCGGGGCTGGCCGGCTATGTGGAAAAAGGCGCGCTAAGCCCGGAGGGGCTTGAGCGGGCCGTCGCCGGGCTTCGGGAATTCAAAAGCACGGCGGAGACCCTCGGCATAAACAATATGGCAGTTTTTGCAACGGCCTCCCTGCGGAACATTTCCAACACAAAAGAGGCGCTCGCCGCCATAAAGGAGGCTACGGGCTATGCCGTGGACCTTATCAGCGGCCGGGAGGAGGCCCTTTACGGCTACGCCGGGGCTATGGTTGAGCTGGGGCTGAGCCAGGGGGCCTTTGTTGACATAGGCGGGGCCAGTACAGAGATTGCCTCCTTCTCCCCCGGCGAGCCCGTCTCCGGGCTCAGCTTCGGCATAGGCTCGTTGAGCCTCTACCGGGACTGCGTGAAAAAAATCCTCCCCGGCCATGACGCCCTGAAAAAGCTCCGCCGCGTTATCGAGACGGAGATAGACAGCCAGAGCCTTTTTGAGTTTCTGCCCAGAACGCCTTTGGCCTGTGTGGGAGGCACCTCCAGAGCGGTTTTGAAGCTGGCCGGGAAACTGTACTCCCTGCCGCCGGAGTGCCGCCGGGTCACGGCGGAGCAGTTGAGCGGCCTCTGCGCCCTGCTGTGCAAAGGGGACAGAGCGGCTCTGGATCTGATTTTGAAGCTGGAACCGGACAGAATACACACCATTGTCCCAGGAATTCTGATTTTACAGCATATCTGCGGGCTTTTTGGGGCGAAAGAAATCGTCGTGAGCAAATATGGCGTAAGGGAGGGCTATTTATGCGCGAAGGTGCTGGGAAACAATATGCCTACACCCAAAACAGAGAGCTGAGCTGGCTGCGCTTCAACCGGCGGGTGCTGGAGGAAGCTGGCGACAGGAGCAACCCGCCGCTGGAACGGCTTAAATTCACGGCCATTTTTTCCAGTAATCTGGACGAGTTTTTTATGGTCCGCGTGGGCAGCCTTTTTGACATCGCCCATATGTCCCCCACCGCGCTGGACAACAAAAGCGGCCTGAGCTCCGTTGGGCAGCTTGAGAAAATCTATGAAACCATTCCGGGCCTGATCGCGCTTAAAAAGCGCATCTATGCTTCCGTCGCAGAGGCCCTTGCGGCCGAGGACGTGTGCGACCTTCCGTTTACCGCGCTTACAGAGGGCGAGCAGAAATTTATAAACCGCTATTTTAAAGGACAGATTCTTCCCATTCTCTCCCCCATAATCATCGGCAGCCGCCATCCCGTGCCCCACCTTGTGAATAAGCAGCTCTACGCCGCCGCGCTTCTAAGGGATAAAAAAGACCGGAGCTCCCTGGGCATCGTCCCCATTCCAGAAACGCTGCCCCCCTATGTGCTGCTCCCCGGAAGCGATGGGCGCTTTATCCGTACGGAGAATATCCTCCTGCGGCGCATGCCGGGGCTTTTCGGCTCCTATCAGGTCTGCGAAAGCTGCGTCATATGCGTCACCCGAAACGCTGATATCAGCTTCGACGATGAAAAGTTTGATGACAGCGAGGAGGACTTCCGCAGCCGGGTGCTGAAGCTTTTAAAAAAGCGGGAAAGTCTCTCCGTTATGCGTCTGGAGATAAGTGAGAAAATCTCCGAGCCCTTTCTTTCCAGCCTCACGGCTCTTGTGCACGTGGAGAAGCGGCAGATTTACTTTGACTCCTGCCCGCTGAACATGAAATATGTCTATCAGCTTGCCGGGGATCTTCCGCCCCAGAAGGCCCAGGCCCTGCTTTATCCGCCCTACCGCGCCCGCTGGCCGGAGGATATCCGGCCAGACCGGGGCATGATAGAGCAGATAAGGGAGAAAGACAGGCTGCTGTTTTTTCCCTTTGACGCTGTCGATCCCTTTCTCCGCCTGCTCAGCGAGGCAGCGGAACGGGAGGATGTAGTTTCCATCAAGATAAGCATTTACCGGCTGGCCTCCTCTTCAAAAATCGCCCGGGCGCTTTGCCGGGCCGCGGAAAACGGCAAAGAAGTAGTTGTGCTCATGGAGCTGCGGGCCCGCTTTGACGAAGCCAACAACATCTCCTGGTCGAAGCTCCTGGAGGACGCAGGCTGCCAGGTCGTTTATGGCGTGGAAGACTTCAAGTGCCACAGCAAGCTCTGCCTCATCACCATGCGGGAAAAGGGACGCCTGCGCTATATCACGCAGGTCGGCACAGGAAACTATAACGAGAAAACCAACGCCATGTACACCGACCTGAGCCTTATGACCGCCTCCGAGCAGATAGGCCGGGACGCGGCGGCCTTTTTCCGAAACATGCTTGTGAACAATCTTGCCGGAGAATATAAGCGGATGCTGGTGGCCCCCACGGGGATAAAGCCGGCCCTCCTGGCGCTGATAGACGAGCAGGCGGCGCTCGGCAGCGAGGGCTATATCTGCGTAAAGGCCAACGCCGTAACCGAGCGGGAGGTCATAGACAGGCTCATGGAGGCCTCCCGGGCGGGGGTTGAAATCCAGCTTATTATAAGGGGCATCTGCTGTATTCTGCCCGGCGTGCCGGATTACACGGAGAATGTGCATGTGACCAGTATCGTAGGCCGATATCTGGAGCATGCCCGGATCTACTGCTTTGGCCGGGGGGAGCACGCAAAGCTCTTTATCTCCTCGGCAGATTTTATGACCCGGAATCTGAACCGCCGGGTGGAGATCGCCTGCCCCATAGAGGACGGGGAGATAAAGGCCCAGCTTTTGAAAATCCTGCAGGTTCAGCTTGCGGACAACGCCAAGGCCAGCTTTATGATGTCCAACGGGGTTTACGGTCGGAAGTCTGCCGGGCAGCGCGCGCCTCTGGACAGCCAGCGGGAGTTTATGGAAAAATCCCTGCACGATCCGGCCCCTGCCCCCGCGCCCAAGACGGGGCCCGGCGCGAAAATCGCCGCTTTTTTCCGAAAGGTTCTGGCCTGAGGGGCCGGGGACAGCATTAATAAGAATTCTTAACTCTGGGCCGCCCTCGTTGACATTGCCCCGCTGCCGATGCTACAATCCTTTCATCACAGGAAAGGATGTGCAATATGAAAAAGCTTTTTTGTCTGCTGCTCTGCGCAGCTGTGATTTTTACCCTCTGCGCCTGCGGGAAGACTGCCCCGGCGCCGGCGGCTTCCCCGGCGCCGACGGCGTCCGGAGAGGTTGTGGTCGCTCCCGACTCTGATGTTTCCGCTCAGGAGAGCCCCGCCCCGGTGGCCACGGATGCGCCGGCGGAGTCCGTCCCTGTCACGCTCTATCACGGTGACGAAAACTGCGAGAGCATTGTCTCTCAGGAGGCCGCTGTGCCCGAGCTTACGGCGCAGGCTCTGGTGGATCTTCTCAGCGGAAACGATATCATCGCGGAAAATGTTGTTGTCAACAGCTTCACGGTGGACAATAACAACATCATCCAGCTTGACCTGAGCGCCCAGTTTTCCAACATTCTCAACACCATGGGCACCTCCGGCGAGTATATTATGCTGGGCAGTCTTGTGAACACCTTTATGGATGCCTTTGATGCCGACGGCGTATTCCTCACCATCGACGGAAAGGCCCTTGAGACCGGACACAACATCTATGACCAGACACTGGGCTTCTTCGGCGAATAAAAAACAAGGGCCGGGCGAGTTTTCGCCCGGTCCTTATTGCTTTTATACGCCCTCGTCTGTGACAGCATCCGTGCGAAACAGCAGCGAAATACACCACAGCGCCGCCAGACCCACAAGAGTATAGACAACGCGGCTGACTGTGGCAGTCTGTCCGCCGAAAAGCCAGGCGACGATGTCAAAACGAAACAGCCCTACGCTGCCCCAGTTGATGCCTCCAATGATGGCCAGCACCAGCGCGATACGATCCATTATCACGAGCAACTCTCCTCTCATAAGGTTTCCGCTATATTTTTGCCATCCGGAAAGGAAAATATTCATTCCCCAAAACTTGTGCTTTTCCGCGCTTTTTCGCTCTTTACAAAAGCGGGAAATTGGATTATCTTATATTCACAGCTTATCCAATTGGTCTTTCGTTTGAAGACCACGGCTCATATCTTTATCCCACAACCCTGTTTTAGCGGACTGGATTTTTTCAGTCCGCGCTTTTTATTTTCCCCGAAAAGGAGCCAAAAATCCCCTCAAAGCGGTTGACAAATGTTTTTTTGCGCTTATAATGAATTCATGTGATAGAGGCGCGGTTATCAAGAGTAGCTCCCGGCCGGAGGGCGGAAACCCGGGGAGTGAAAGGGGTCGCCGCCGAAGGGCTTTCGGTTTTCCGGCCGGAGGTGCCTGGGCCGCGGGATAATATCCGGCGGACTGTCGCGCGGGTCTGCCCGTGTCGAAGCGCTGTCGGACACTTTTTTGCGCGCCTGTGCCGTGAACAGCTCTGTTCACGGCTTATTTTTTTGCAGACAAATTTTTTGGAGGAAAGAAAGAAATGAATCGCTGGCGAAAGACGATCACCCTGCTGCTCATGCTCCTTTTCGCGCTCTCGCTTTTTAGTGTCACCGCCTATGCCGAGGGGACGGATGCGGCCAGTATGGCCTGCACCAGCTGCGGCGGCACCGGGCTCTATAATGGGGCCGAATGCGGAGACTGCGGCGGCACCGGGCTTCTCACATCCCAGAGCCGCATGGCCTTTTCCTTCTGGGCTCTGGTGCCCCCTATCGTAGCCATTATTCTGGCCCTCATAACCAAGGAGGTATACTCCTCCCTCTTCGTTGGCATCGTCCTGGGCGGCCTGTTTTACACCAACTTCAACCCCGTTCTGAGCCTTGACACCATGATAAATGACGGCATCGTATGCGCCATCGCAGACACTGCGGGTATTTTCCTGTTTCTGGTAATTCTTGGGATAATGGTATCCCTGATAAACCGGGCGGGCGGTTCCGCCGCCTTTGGCCGCTGGGCGGAGAAGCATATCAAATCCAGAGTGGGCGCGATGCTTGCCACTTTCCTTCTCGGCGTGCTGATATTTGTGGACGACTATTTTAACTGCCTGGCCGTAGGCTCCGTCATGCGCCCGGTCTGCGAGAATCAGAAGGTCTCCCGGGCGAAGCTGGCCTATCTCATTGACGCCACCGCCGCCCCCATCTGCATGATCGCCCCCATCTCCTCCTGGGCCGCTGCGGTCTCCGGCGTTGTGGAGGACTATAACGGCATCGAGCTCTTTGTCCGGGCCATTCCTTATAACTTCTACTCGCTTCTGTCCATTGTGTTCATCATCGCCCTTGTGCTCATGCGCTTTGACTACGGCCCCATGCACCTGCATGAGCTGAACGCCCAGCTTGGAAAGGATGACGCCGCAAGCATATCCTCCACCGGCCGGGAAAGCGCCGACAATCCCCGCGGCCGGGTTATCGACCTTGTGCTGCCGGTGGCGGTGCTTATCGTCTCCTGCACAGTGGGCCTTGCCTATGTGGGCGGCTTCTTCGGGAATGACCCGGCCTACGCCGGGAATTTTGTGGAGGCTTTCGGCAATACCGGCGCTTTCGCCGCCCTGCCCTGGGGCTCCCTCATCGCGCTTATATTCACTCTGATCTACTTCTGGTGCAGAAAGCTTATCGGCTTCAAGGATTCCATGCAGTGCATTCCCCAGGGCTTCAACAACATGGTTCCCGCCATCATCATTCTCACCTTTGCCACCGCCCTCAAGAACATGACCGGGCTTCTGGGGGCAAAGTACTTTGTGGCCGCCCTTATGAACAGCGCCGCCGGGGCTCTTTTCCGCTTTCTTCCCGCCATCATCTTCCTTGTGGCCTGTCTGCTCAGCTTCTCCACCGGCACAAGCTGGGGCACCTTCGGCATTCTCATCCCCATCGTCACCTATGTTTTCCCCGCCGACAGCACCCTGTTCATTATCGGCGTCTCCGCCTGCCTTGCCGGCGCCGTGTTCGGGGACCATTGCTCCCCTATCTCCGACACCTCCATCATGGCCTCCGCCGGCGCTCAGTGCGACCATGTGACCCATATCGCCACCCAGCTCCCCTACGCAATAACCGTGGGCGTCATCTGCTTTGTGAACTACATCCTCGCCGGGCTTATCCAGAATGTGTTCCTCTGCCTGGCCATCGGCATTGTTCTGACCCTTGGCGCCCTGTTCATCATTCGCGCCGCAACGGCCCAAAAAAACGCCTGATTGGATTTTCCGGCGGCAATAAGCTTAGGATGGGCAAAAACAGCGCGGCTTGAAGCCGCGCCAGCTTGTCAAAAAAGTCCGGTGTGGACTTTTTGACCGCGCTTTCCGCCGGGCATTTTGATCCTGTCAAAATACCGTTTCTCGCCAAAGGCTTGCTTTTCAAGCCTTTGGACGGCGGTTCATCCAATTTAATGTGGATCTTGCCCTCAAGCGCCCCCGCGCCTCAGTTGTTTTTGCTTCCGCAAGCGTTTTCTGACGATCTCATGCGCCTCCGGCTATGCCGGAGGCGCGCTTTTATTCAACGGTGACGGATTTGGCAAGGTTTCTGGGCTTGTCGATGTCGCAGCCGCGATGGAGGGCCACATAGTAGGCAAAAAGCTGCAGGGGCACCACGCCCAGGGAGGGCTGGAGGAGCATGTGGGTGTCGGGAATGGACAGGATGTTTTCCACGGTTTTGGAAAGCTCCCGGCTGCGGCTGTTGGTGGTGAGGGCAACGATATCCGCGCCCCTGGCCTTGACCTCCACGATATTGGAGAGGCTCTTTTCAAAGAGGGGGGCATAGGTGCAGAGGGCCACCACAAGCGTGCCGTTTTCGATGAGGGAGATGGTGCCGTGCTTCAGCTCGCCGGAGGCGTAAGCCTCACAGTGGATATATGAGATCTCCTTGAGCTTGAGGCTTCCCTCCAGGCCCAGGGCATAGTCCAGATGGCGGCCGATGAAGAAAATGGAGTTGTGGTTGAAATACCGGGAAGCCAGGTATTTTATCTCCTCCGTGTTTTCCAGCACGCGCTCCATCTTGGCCGGCAGATCCAAAAGCTCCCAGACGATGTCTGAATACTCCGCGGGGCTGACGCTGCCCATAAGATCCCCGAAATAGAGCCCCAGCATATTCAGCAGCACAAGCTGGGTGCTGTATGCCTTCGTGGTGGCCACGGCGATCTCGGGTCCGGCCCAGGTATAGAGCACATCGTCCGACTCCCGGGCGATGGAGCTGCCCACCACGTTCACGATGGAGAGGATCCTCGCTCCAAGGGACTTGGCCATGCGCAGGGCGGCCATGGTATCCAGGGTTTCGCCGGACTGGCTGATGACGATAACCAGCGTGTCCTCGTCCACCAGGGGATCCGCGTAGCGAAACTCCGAGGCCAGCATAACATCCACCGGGCGGCGCAGGAGCCGCTCCAGATTATATTTTCCCACAACGCCCACATGATAGGATGAGCCGCAGGCCACAATAAATATTTTTTTCAGTCCCCGGATATAATCCGGCTCCAGCTTAAGCTCCTCAAAGGCCACCCGCCCCTCTTTTATTCTTGGGGAGATGGTCTTTCTGACGGCCTCGGGCTGCTCCATAATCTCCTTGAACATGAAGTGGGCATAGCCTCCCTTTTCGGCGGCGCTCACATCCCAGTCCACAAAGCTGTGTTCCTTCTCCATCTGTCGGCCCAGGGCGTCAAAGACGGTGATGGCGCCTGCCTTGACAAGAGCGACCTCTCCATCCTCCATATAGGAAATATCCCGGGTGTGCTTGATGATGGCGGTAACGTCCGAGGCGATGAAGCTGCAGCCCTCGCCATAGCCAAGCAGAAGGGGCGCGTCCTTGCGGGCGGCAATGAAGCTGTCGGGCATGTCTGCGCTCAGGATGCCCAAGGCGTATGCTCCTTCGATTCTGTCCAGCACCCGGTACACAGCGCTCATCATGTCCCCGGTCTTCCCATAATAGTACGCAAGAAGCTGGGCAACGACCTCCGTGTCCGTCTCTGAGCGGAAGCGCACGCCCTGGGACACGAGAAACTCTTTTATCTCCATATAGTTTTCAATTATCCCGTTATGAACCACGGCAATGCGCTGTCCTCGCTCAGGTGAGGATGAGAGTTCACATCGTTGGGCTCCCCGTGGGTGGCCCAGCGGGTATGGCCTATCCCCAGAACGCCGTCCACGGCCCGGCCCCCGTCCACAAGCGCGCTGAGTACCTTCAGCCTGCCCTTGGATTTTTTCACCTGCAGCCCGCTCTTTTCCGACAGCACCGCAATGCCCGCCGAATCGTAGCCCCGGTACTCTAGATGCTCAAGCCCATCCAACAGTATGGGCGCCGCCTGCTCCCGGCCAACATATCCCACAATACCGCACATGGTATCACGCTCCCTTTGCATAAAGGTACGACCGCTGTAAAATTCAAAAACGGTCGATTTTCCTATTATGCAGAAAAATTTACGGTTCATTATAGCACAGCGCTTTTTCATGGGCAATAAAAATCATGGTGAGATATACGCTTTACATGAATTAGATTTTCGCATATTGGGCATTTCGCCCAAATGCGCCGGAGCCCCTTGCATTGTGCCGGTTTATGGTTTAGAATAGCGCTTGGTGTCAAAGAAGGGTTCTCCCCTCTTTGACACTATATTTTGTGTTCAATTCGGTTACATACCGGTTAAACTTTCTATATCTTGTGATTTTCCCTTGACAAGAGGGGCATAAGGCTATATGATTACCCTTGCAGCGACTTAACAGGAGAACGATTATGCTTATTTCCGGATTACAAAAACTCACCCTGCTCGACTACCCTGGCCGGGTAGCCTGCACGGTTTTCACGGGCGGCTGCAACTTCCGCTGCCCTTTTTGCCACAACGCACCCCTTGTGCTGCCGGAGCGGCTGGCCCGCGACAGCAGCGAGGAGGCGGTCCTGGCCTTCCTGAACAAACGCCGGGGTGTGCTGGACGGGGTTGCCGTCACGGGAGGGGAGCCCCTCCTTCATAGAGACATCGGCGCGTTTCTGGAAAAGGTCAAAGCCCTGGGCTTTTCCGTAAAGCTGGACACCAACGGCTCTTTCCCGGACAGGCTCAGGGCGCTTGTGAGCGCGGGGCTTGTGGACCGGGTAGCCATGGACGTTAAAAATTCCCCCGCTCTTTACGAAAAGACCGCGGGTGCGGCAGTGGACATGGCGGCCATAGAGCGTTCCAGGGATTTTTTGCTCTCCGGGGCTGTGGATTACGAATTCCGCACCACGGTGGTAAAGGGCCTGCACACCAAAGAGAGCCTTATGGACGCGGCCCGCTGGATTCGAGGCGCGAAGGAATACTATTTACAGCAGTTTAAAGATTCGGGAGACGTGCTGGCCATTGAAGGCCTGGGCGCTTTCAGCGAGAAGGAAATGCACGCGCTGGCGGATGCCGCGGCGGAATTTGTGCCGTCGGTTCAGGTCCGGGGCGTATGAGAGAGAGATAAGGAGGAAAAACAGACATGTATCAGGTAATCAAGCGTGACGGAAAGATCGTTGATTTTGACATAAACAAAATCGCCGGAGCCATTAAAAAAGCCTTTGACGCCACCAAGACCGAGTATAACGACAGCGTTATAGACTTTCTTTCCCTAAAGGTCTCGGCAGATTTTCTGCCAAAGATAAAGGACGGTCTTGTCGCCGTGGAGGATGTACAGGACAGCGTGGAGAGAGTCCTCTCCAGAGGCGGCTACGAGGCCGTGGCCAAGGCCTACATTCTCTACCGCAAGCAGCGGGAGAAACTGCGCAATATGAACTCCACCTACCTGGACTATAAGGAGACTGTCGACAAGTACCTGAACGTTCTTGACTGGCGCGTGAAGGAAAACTCCACCGTCACCTACTCCGTGGGCGGCCTCATCCTCTCCAACTCCGGCGCCATCACCGCCAACTACTGGCTCAGCGAGGTTTACGACCAGGAGATTGGCGAGGCCCACCGCAACTGCGACCTGCACCTGCACGATCTGAGTATGCTCACCGGCTACTGCGCCGGCTGGAGCCTCAAGCAGCTTATCCAGCAGGGTCTGGGCATCCCCGGCAAGATCAACTCCTCCCCCGCCAGCCACCTGTCCACGCTCTGCAACCAGATGGTGAACTTTCTGGGCATCATGCAGAACGAATGGGCCGGTGCCCAGGCTTTCTCCTCCTTTGACACCTATCTGGCCCCCTTTGTCAAGATAGACAATCTGAGCTATAAAGAGGTCAAGCAATGCATCCAGTCCTTTGTTTTCGGCGTGAACACCCCCTCCCGCTGGGGCACGCAGGCCCCTTTCTCCAACATCACGCTGGACTGGACCGTACCTGCGGACCTGAAGGACCTGCCCGCCATCGTTGGCGGCCGGGAGATGGACTTCACCTACGGCGACTGCAAGGCCGAGATGGATATGGTCAACAAGGCTTTTATTGACATCATGATCGAGGGCGACGCCAATGGGCGTGGCTTCCAGTACCCCATCCCCACCTACTCCATCACCAGAGATTTCGACTGGTCCCCCACTGAGAACAACAAGCTTCTCTTTGAAATGACCGCCAAGTACGGCACCCCCTACTTCTCCAACTATATAAACTCCGACATGGAGCCTTCCGACGTGCGCTCCATGTGCTGCCGCCTCCGGCTTGACCTGAGAGAGCTGCGCAAGAAATCCGGCGGCTTCTTCGGCTCCGGCGAGAGCACCGGCTCCATCGGCGTGGTCACGCTGAACATGCCCCGCCTTGCCTATCTCGCCAAGGATGAGAAGGACTTTTATGCCAGGCTGGACAAGCTCATGGATATCGCCGCCCGCTCCCTGAAGATAAAGCGGGACGTCATCACAAAGCTCCTCGACGCGGGCCTCTATCCCTACACCAAGTACTACCTCGGTACTTTCGAGAACCACTTCTCCACCATCGGCCTTGTAGGCATGAACGAGGCAGGCCTCAATGCCAAATGGATCCGTTCCGACATGACCCATCCCGCCTGCCAGGAATTCACAAAGCAGGTTTTGGACCATATGCGCGAGCGGCTCAGCGATTATCAGGAACTCTACGGCGACCTCTACAATCTGGAGGCCACTCCCGCTGAGTCCACCTCCTACCGCCTCGCCAAGCACGATGTGGAGCTCTACCCGGATATCATCACCGCGGCCGAGCCCGGCGGCACCCCCTACTATACCAACAGCTCTCACCTGCCCGTCAGCTACACCGAAGATATATTCGAGGCACTGGACATTCAGGACGAGCTTCAGACCCGCTACACCTCCGGCACGGTTTTCCACGCCTTCTTGGGCGAGAAGCTGCCCAGCTGGGAAGCAGCGGCAAATCTGGTGCGCAAAATCGCCGAGAATTACAAGCTCCCCTACTACACGCTCTCCCCCACCTATTCCGTCTGCAAGAACCACGGCTATCTGACCGGCGAGCAGTTTACCTGCCCCACCTGTGGCGAGAGCGCAGAGGTGTACAGCCGCATCACCGGCTATTACCGCCCCGTGCAGAACTGGAACGCGGGCAAGACCCAGGAGTACAAGGAGCGCAGGACCTATGATGTGGGCCACTCCGTACTGCGCCATGAGGGCCCTGTAAATTCCGAGCGCCATGAGGCCCAGCCGGAGAGCGCCCCTGTAAACGAGAACGGCGCCCGGGCCATCCTCTTCGCCACGCCCACCTGCCCCAACTGCCGCATCGCCTGCTCCTATCTGGATAAGGCCGGCTTCGGTTACGAGAAGCTCATGGCCGAGGAGAATGCGGAACTTGCCGCCAAATACGGCGTAAAGCAGGCCCCCACTCTGGTCATTACCGACGGGAAAGGCTTCGAGAAGTTTGCCGGGGCGGGAGCCATCAAGAAGTTCCTGAGCGACAGAGCCTGAGCACATATCAGATAAGCGGGGCCGGCTTTCGCCGGCCTCGTTTCCGAAGAAAGGATAAAAAGGGATATTCACATATAATGTACGACATCATCATCATCGGCGGCGGCCCGGCGGGGCTCACCGCGGCAACATACGCCAGAAGGGCGGGAAAATCCGTCCTCGTTTTGGAAAAAAATGCCTTCGGCGGTCAGATCACCTGGTCCCCCCGGGTGGAGAATTTTCCGGGCTTTGTATCCATCAGCGGCACAGAACTGGGGGATAAATTTCTTGCGCAGGCCATGGAGCAGGGGGCCGAGGTTGAGCTGGACGAGGCGCGCTCGGTAAAGGACGGGGGCGGCGTTAAGACCGTCCTCTGCGAGTCCGGCGCGGAATTTCAGGCCCGGGCGCTCATAATCGCCGCCGGCGCAAAGCCCCGTATGCTGGGCCTGCCCCGGGAGGAAGCGCTTGTCGGCAGCGGCGTATGCTTCTGCGCCGTATGCGACGGGGCCTTTTATAAAGGCCGCCCCGTGGCTGTAAACGGCGGCGGCAACAGCGCCTTGCAGGATGCGCTGCTGCTGAGCGAAAAGTGCAGCCGGGTCTATCTTATCCACCGGCGCAGCAGCTTTCGCGGCGAGGCCCGGTTGGTGGAGGCCCTTAAGGCCCGGGACAATGTGGAATTGATCCTGGGCGCTTCCGTAAAGGCGCTTCTGGGCGAGGGCGCGCTTACGGGGCTGGTGCTGGACCAGGAGGGGGCGGGGCGCACCCTCGCTGTGGACGGGCTCTTTGTGGCCGTGGGCCATAGGCCGGATCTGGAGCCCTTTTCCTCCCTGCTCGCTCTGGATGAGCGGGGCTATGCCGCCGCCGGAGAGGACTGTGCCGCCCCCTGCCCCGGCGTCTTTGTGGCCGGGGACTGCCGGGGAAAAAAAGTCCGCCAGCTCACCACCGCCGTTTCCGACGGCGCCTGCGCCGCTCTGGCTGCCTGCGAGTATCTGGACCATTGCTGAACCTCCTGGCTGATATAAGCCGCCTCCCCGCTTCCAATACAGAAGTGGGGAGGCGGCTTATATCATACTTCCCCCGCCAGGGCCCGCCAGATCATCTGCGCCACGCCGGAGTGTTCGTTATCTCCGGTTTCCATATCCGCGGCGGCCTTCACCGCCTCCGCGGCGTTGGCCATGGCTACCCCCAGCCCAGCCGCCCGAAGCATGTTTATATCATTGCTGCCGTCTCCAAAAGCCATGGTCTGGCCCATATCCAGCCCCAAGCGCCCGCAGAGGGCTTTCAGGGCCAGGCCCTTGTCGGCGTCAAGGCTGTTTATCTCAATATTGTTCCAGAAAGAGGTGGTCACGGCGAGGCCCGGAAAGCGCCCCGCCAGCGTCTCAAGCTGGCGCGTCCGCTCGGACATCTGTTCCGGGCGGAAATACATCTGCATTTTCTGCACCGGCCTGCCCCGTACTTCCAGCGTCTCCGCCAGATTGGGGACCGGCGTTCTCAGCCTGCGCACCAGATCCAGCACATAGCGCTCCTCACCGAAAAATTCGTCTATCCTGCCGTACATATCCCCGCTCATCCAGCCCCGGTTGTCCTGATAGCAGTCGTACAGCACGGGCAGCGCGTCCATATACCGGCAGAGCGCCAGCGCCATTTTCACAGGGATCTCCCCCCTGTACAGCACCCGGTCCTCCAGCGTATCATAAACATAGGCCCCGTTCACGCTGATATAATAACGCAGAAAGGGCAGGCTTCTTATCTCCTCCGGGATGCCGCCGATGATGCGCCCGGTAGCCGCCGCCACGACGGCGCCGCTCTCCGCGGCGGCTTCAAGGGCCCGCAGATTCTCCGGCGATACCTGTTTTCTGCCGTCCAGCAGGGTTCCGTCCAGGTCAAAGGCAATGAGCTTATATTTCAAAATTCACGTCCTCCATGTTTTATTCTCCCTGATTATCCCCCACCCTTCTCTGTTTGGCAAGCTTTTTTCCGGCGGAACTTTGTGAAAAACCTGTTAATATTTTTATATTCTGTGGGGCTTCACCGGAAAACCGGGGGAAACCAACCTTTGTTTTTTTCCCCGCCGCCCAGCGATTTTCCGATTTACTATTGCAAAGTTTTTATTTTCGGTGTATTATTAGATTGCTATTTATATTTCGGGTAACTAAAAAACCTTGTATCAGGAGGAACTCTTATGAAGAAATTTATCGCTATGCTCTGCGTTCTCTGCCTGGCTTTTGCCCTCTGCGCCTGCGGCAATTCCGGCAGTGACGGTTCCAAAGCCCCCGCTGGTGATTCCCTTACCTTCACCACAGGCGGCGACACCGGTACATATTACGGCTACGGCAGCGTCCTGGCTCAGTATGTCTCTTCCAACTCCGATATTTCCGTTACCGCAGTTGTCGGCAACGGCTCCCAGGCCAATGTTGAGGACCTCAACTCCGGCGCCGTTCAGCTTGGCTTCTGCCAGTCCGACGTTATGAGCTACGCTTACACCGGCACCAACCTCTTTGCCGAGACCGGCGCCGTGGACAGCTTTTCCGTCGTTGCCGCCCTCTACATGGAGCAGGTTCAGATCGTCACCATGAACGCCGACATCAAGACCGTTGATGACCTGAAGGGCAAAACCGTCTCCATCGGCGTGGCCGGCTCCGGCGTTTACTTCAACGCCATTGACGTTCTCGGTGTTTACGGCATGACCGAGGATGACATCACTCCCGTCTACCAGAACTTCAGTGACAGCGCCGAGAGCCTGAAGGACGGCAAGATTGACGCCGCCTTTATCGTGGCCGGCGCCCCCACCACCGCCATCACCGACCTGTCCACCGGCGGTCAGGTTTACCTTGTCAGCATTGACGATGAGCACATTGATCAGCTCATCGCCAAGTCTCCCTACTACAGCGCCTACACCGTTCCTGCTTCCACTTACGGCATGCCTGAGGACTGCCAGACCGTCGCCATCGGTGCTGTTGTCCTGGCCCGAGACGATGTATCCGAGGACTCCATTTACGCTTTCGTCTCCACCATTTTTGAAAACGCCGGCAGCATTCAGCACGGCAAGGCCGAGGAGCTGAGCCTTGAATTTGCCTCTTCCATTACCGATGTCCCCTATCACCCCGGCGCCGCCAAGTACTTCGCTGAAAAAGGCATCGAGGTTTCCGTAAAGTAAGCAATTTTTGCGCCTGATAACTACGGCGCCGTTTCGGCGCCGTAGTTTTTATAATTTAGGGGACATCGCCCGTGTCCACTGTTCAGAAAGGAGTAAAACGCAAGTATGTCTTTGAACCACAAGCATGACAATTACAGCCCTCCCACCACCGATGAAGTAGACGTAGGCAGTGCCAAGGACGTGGAGGAGATCATGCGCAAATACGACCGGGAATCCAACACCCGTATCTGGGAAGGTACCCCCGCGCTGATCATACGCCTGCTCATGGTCGCCTTTTCCGCGTACTGCATCTGGTCTACTCTGTTCAGCGTGGCTGCTCTTGAAAAGCGGCTTACGATTTTCCTGGCCCTTATCATCATCATGGGCTATCTTACCTACCCCGCCAGCAAACACCATGTCCGTACAAATTTTGTGCCCTGGTATGACTTTGTGCTGATGTTTGTGGGCGCCGCCTCTTTCATTTACTACTGCGTCAGTTATGACGCGCTTGTGAAGATACTCACCAGCGCCTCTAAAATGAACGCGCTTTACACAGTGATCGGCATCATTGGCATACTCTGCCTTATGGAGCTCTGCCGCCGCTGCGTGGGCGTGCCTATACTCTGTGTGGTGGGCGCTCTGCTTATCTACACTTTCTCCACAGGCATCGGTACCGAGCGTATACTCTACACCCTGTTTTACACGACCAGCGGCGTCCTGTCAACGCCCATTCAGGTCTGTGCCAAGTACATCGTGGTCTTTATTATCTTTGGCGCTTTTCTTGAGCGCACAGGCATTGCCGCCTTTTTTATCGAACTTGCCAACTCCCTTGTGGGCGGTTTCTCCGGCGGCCCGGCCAAGGTGGCCGTCATTTCCTCCGCCCTCTGCGGCATGGTATCCGGCTCCTCTGTGGGCAATACTGTTACCACCGGCTCCGTCACCATCCCCATGATGAAAAAGACCGGGTACAAGGCTGAGTTTGCCGGTGCAGTTGAGGCTGCCGCCTCCACCGGCGGGCAGATCATGCCCCCCATTATGGGCGCCGCCGCTTTTCTTATGGCGGAATACATGAACGTGACTTATGCGGAAGTAGCCCTCCGGGCCATTCTGCCGGCGGTGCTTTACTTTACGGGCATCTTTATCGCCGTCCATCTTGAAGCCAAAAAACTTGGCCTTCGGGGTATCCGCCGGGAGGAGCTGCCCAAGATAAGTAAGCTTATCGGGCGCATCTATCTGCTGCTGCCTCTGGTCGTCCTGGTTGCCTTGGTTACCACAGGCACCCGTTCCATGCAGTTCTCCGCCTCCATTGCCATCCTGGCGGCCATCATTGTAAGCCTTTTCGACAAGGAGGATCGCATTACCTTCCCCCGAATCCTTGAGGCACTGGAAGCCGGCGGAAAGGGTACCATCACCGTGGCCGTGGCCTGCTCCATGGCAGGCATTATTGCCGGCTGCATTACCGCTACCGGCCTTGCTTCCAAGCTCATCTCCGGCGTTGTATCCATCAGCAATCAGGTTACCATTATGGACCCCACGCTTGTGGCCCTTTTCCTGACTATGCTCTGCTGCATCATTCTGGGCATGGGCGTGCCCACCACCGCGAACTACTGCATCATGGCCTCCACCTGCGCGCCCATTCTTATCACCATCGGTGTTCCTAAGATTGCGGCCCACTTCTTTGTATTCTACTTCGGCATCGTGGCTGATATCACGCCTCCTGTGGCCCTGGCAGCCTACGCTGGCTCTGCCATTGCCAAGTCAAATCCAATGAAAACAGGCATCAATGCCACAAAGCTTGCCATCGGCGCTTTTGTTGTGCCTTATATTTTCTGCCTTAACCCGGCCATGCTTTTTATAGACACCACCGCCTTCACCGTAGTGCAGATCATCATCACCTCCCTGGTTGGTATCTTCGGCGTCGCGGCGGCTATGAACGGCTATCTGTTCCGGCATATCGGCTGGCCTGCGCGCATCATAATCTGTGTTGCCGGCCTGCTGATGATGGACCCCACGCTGGTCACCGATATGATCGGCATCGTCCTTTTCGCCGCAGCCGTCGCCTGGCAGTATTTCGGCGCAAAGCGCAGCGCGGCCGCGGCCGTCTGAGCGCTGTTCTTTAAATACGAAGCCACCGGTCCTGTTTCACACAGGGCCGGTGGTTTTCCACTGCCGCCGCCATTTTTTCTCCGCTTTCTTCTAAGGGTCTGACAGCAATTTTCAGGCGGTTATATCCTTTTTTATCTGTTTGATCGCGTTCTTTTCGAGCCGGGAGACCTGGGCTTGGGATATGCCCACCTCCTTGGCCACCTCCATTTGGGTCCGTCCATCGTAAAAACGCAAAGCCAGGATACGCTTCTCCCGGCCCGTCAGGCGGCGCATGGCCTCCTCCAGGGCGATCTGCTCCAGCCAGTGCTCGTCGGTATTGCGCGTATCGCCAATCTGATCCATGACGCAGGCGTTTTCGCTTCCGTCGCTGTAAACCGGGTCATAGAGGGAAACCGGGTCACAGATGGCCTCCAGCGCAAAGACCACATCCTGGCGCTGAAGCTCAAGGTGCTTGGCAATCGCGTCCACGTCCGGTTCCCGGCCATTCTCGGCAGTCAGCTTTTCCCTGGCCTGGAGGACCCTGTAAGCCGTGTCCCGCATGGAGCGGGACACCCGGACGGCGCTGTGATCCCGCAGGAAGCGGCGCAGCTCTCCGGCTATCATGGGCACGCCATAGGTGGAAAACTGCACATTCTGATTGAGATCAAAGCAGTCCACGGCTTTGATCAGTCCTATAACGCCCACCTGGAACAAATCGTCCATACTCTCCCCCCTGCCCGCAAATTTCTGCACCACCGACAGCACAAGGCGCAGGTTGCCCGATATAAGCTGGTCCCGGGCGGAAGAATCCCCGGCACGGGCCTTTTCCAGAAGTTTGCGGGTTTCAGAGCCCTTCAGTACCGGGAGGCTTGCGGTGTTCACGCCGCAGATTTCAACTTTTCCCTGCATTGTATCTCTCCAATCCACTCTTCCAAAAAAGAGTGTGTTTATTATTTCCCGGCCCGGGAAATTTGATACCGCCTCTCTCCGGCGCGAAAAGGGGCGAAACAGGGGAAAGCCTTGCGTTCGCAAGAAAAAAGGCTTGACAAACGCTTCTTATTCAGGTATATTTATCTGGCGCTCCGAAGACAGCAGGTGGCATCCGCCGTAATTCCTGCCGAGGACATCAACAATATCTTGATTGTTTTTGTGTCTCTGCGTCTTTATGCCGCAGGGGTTTTCTTTTTGAGCGTGATCACTAGTGTGGAGGTGAAATACACACATGCCAAACGCAAAGGTTCTTAGCGAAAAGCAGGCGATAGTGGAAGCTCTCGCAGAGCGCATCAAAGGCGCCAGCGCCGGCATTCTGGTGGATTACAAGGGAATCACCGTGGCCGAGGACACCGCCCTGCGCACCGAGCTGCGCAAGGACGAGGTCAACTACACCGTCGTCAAGAACACCCTGACCAGAAAAGCGCTGGACAAGCTGGGAATGAGCGATCTTGACTCTGTTCTCAACGGTACCACCTCTCTGGCCACCGCCGAGAATGACCCCATTGCACCTTTCCGTATTCTCAACGATTACAGCAAGAAGCTGGGCGAGCGCTTCAACATCAAGGCTGCCTTCATGGAGGGCAAAGTCCTGAGCGCCACCGAAATCGCCGAGATGGCAGAGCTGCCTTCCAAGGACGCTCTGTACGCCAAGGTGCTGGGCACCATGATCGCTCCCATCACGGGTCTGGCCGTCTGCCTGGGTCAGATTCTCGAGCAGAAGGGCGGCTCCGTAGAGGCCCCCGCGGCAGAAGCTGCCGAATAAGCGGCAAACAAGATTTTAATTGGAGGAAATTACAATGAGTGAAAAAATCACTGCCATGATTGAAGAGATCAAGGCGCTTTCCGTTCTTGAGCTCTCTGAGCTCGTCCATGCTCTCGAGGAGACCTTCGGCGTTTCCGCCGCTGCTGTCGCCGCTCCCGCTGCCGGTGGCGCCGCTGCCGCCGCTGTGGAAGAGAAGACCGAGTTCGACGTCGTCATGACCGCTTTCGGCGCTGAGAAGATCAAGGTCATCAAGGAAGTCCGCGGCATCACCGGCCTGGGCCTGGCTGAGGCCAAGGCTCTGGTCGAAGGCGTTCCCGCCAAGATCAAGGAAGGCGTTTCCAAGGAAGACGCTGAGGCTCTCAAGGCTCAGCTCGAGGCTGTCGGCGCCACCGTAGAGGTCAAGTAATTATTCTTTTTCTCAAAATAAAAACCACTCACCAGAGGGTGAGTGGTTTTTTCGTTGCCGAATCATGTCCGTGCGCCGGGGATCGGGCCGCTTTTTGCTATGTAAAACAGCGCAAAAAGCTGAATATGCCATTTCCTCGCCCCTTCGGGGCAACCGGAAATGATGCACGAAAACTTCATGCGCATGGCTTTGCCCGTTTTCGTGGTGTGCTGTCTGCGCATGAAGTTTTGCGCCCTAGCGCCGCATCTATATCGCTCTCAAAGGGGTATTTGCGTGCTTTCGCAGATTTTGCTTAGTAAAAATCACTATATTTTTATCTTATATTAAATAATTTTGTTGCATTTATCTCAATTATGGTATAAAGTGGAACCAAACAAGATATTGGAGTGATTAAATGCCCGTTCTCGTTGGTATTCCCATGGATCCGCGGATTGTAAGCGTTGTCATGCGATATATTGGCCATGGCTGGCATAACAGCGTCATCATCAGCCTTATCCGCTATAAGTTCGACGCGCCCATCACTTCCCGCTGCATCAACAATATCCGCGCCCTTCGTCCATGCAGCTCCGGCTGCGCCTGTGATTGCCGCCTCCGCTCGGCCAATCCCTGGTTCACCCCCATTCCCCCTGTCAGGCGTCCGGCCCACAATAAAAACCTTGCTTTTTTCTAGAAACAGCTCGCCCGCCGTATGATGGGCGCTCATCCCCAAAGCAAACCCGGCATGAAGAAATCTTCATGCCGGGTTCAAACTATAGATAAATTCAAGCCAGTCTGCGTGCATTATGCGCCGCCGAAATAACTGCCTTTCCAAACAGCGTCCGCCGTCCTTTTATAAATAGCGGCATTTTTAAAGAGGGCTCAAAAGGACCAGCGACTGCGCTTTTTCACCGGGACCTTGAACACGACCTTGTGATAGCCCTTGGTTCCTGAGCTCTTTATTTTGCGGTGGGCATCCTGGGGGAAGAAGATTGCAAAATCGTATTCCTCCAGTCTCAAAGGCAGATAGTTACATTCGTCATTGGAATATGCCACATCATGTTCTGCATCGTATTCCCAGCCGGACAGCTTGTTTCTGGGCGCATACCCTATCAGCTCCGAGCCGCCCTTCAGGACGCACTGTACGTCAATTACATTTTCGTGGTACTCCCAAGGAATGCTCTTTTCATCGGTCACAATCTCCGGCTCAAGAATCTTCAGCACGGAATCGGTGCTCCAATCTGTAAAATCCGGGTACTCGCCAGCCTCAAGCGCCGACAGGTTATAGTGCTTCAGCACCGAAATAGCCGAGTCAAGCTCCTTTGACATTCCAAAATAAAAACCTAAATTGTCAAGCGTATCAATAATCATATCATGCTTCTCCCGAAATTTTGTTTACCCGCTTTTCTTCGTATCAAGCCCGGCGGGTCTCTGCCTTAGCATAATAATATCAGAATTTTTTGATAATTCAAGTGATCACATAGGCGAGAATGTATTTTTCCATGTTCAGTCACCCGAAAACACTTGACATGCCAAAGGATAAGTATTAAGTTAATCTTAGTGAATTTAACAAAGACTTTTATTTAAGATTAATATAAACGGAGGACGTCACTCAGATGCCGATACAAAAAAATATGAAATCAGTCAGGCTAATGCAGCTGGAGCAGTATATAACAGACAGAGAATTTGTATCAATAGAGGAAATCTGCGATAAGTTCAATATTCACCCCAACACCGCCCGCTCGGACATAAAGGAGCTGGTGGCGCGGGGCGTTGCGCAAAAGCGCTACGGCGGCGTAACCTACTCCACCGCAAATCTTCCTATCAGCTTTCGGGAGCGCCAGGAGAAAAACATCCAGGCCAAGCGGAGCATTGGCCTGGCCGCTTCTCAGTTGCTCAATGAGGATGACGTGATATATGTGGATGCCGGAACCACCGCCTTGATGCTGTTTCTTGCGGCCAAGTCCCTTCCAAAGCGGCTGACTGTGATTACCAATAACCTTGACGTAGTAGCCTGGGCGGCAAGGAATACGGATTATACGGTATTCGTCCTGCCGGGAAAAGTAAACCGCCAGCTAAACGCGCTGGCAAGTCTTGAGACAATTGACAGCCTGAGCGCCTACAATATCAAAACTGCTTTTCTCGGGACCCGGGGCGTATCACTCAAGGGGGAGCTGAGCTCCACCTCCAACATTGACGCTAAGCTGAAAATGACCGTGATTGCTCTGAGTGAAAGAGTTGTACTTATGGCCGATTACCAGAAAATCAACCAGACCGCCATGTTCAAATTTGCCAGCATGAGCAGCGTGGATTACTGGGCCTGCGAAGTAAACAATGAAGAAGTGCGGGGTCTTGCGGATAAATTTAACACCCTCCTTGTGTAATTTAACTTGTTAGTTGTTAACTTAACAAGAATTTTTATTAAATTTTAAAAATATATTGACATATGCCCGTTGAAATGTTAGCATATATACATAAAGGCAGCATTTCAACAGGCGTTTTTTTGTTTAATTTAACAATATGCTTGTTAAATTGCCAAAATAACAAAACTTTATATGGAGGAAATTGCAATGAAAAAGACCCTGGCGTTAATCCTTGCCCTTGTCTGCATCCTCAGCCTTGCAGCCTGCGGCAACACTGCGGCGGCCCCCGAAGAAACCAAGAGCGCTGAAAGCGCTGAAGCCAGCACGGCCCCGGCGGAACCCATTCACATTCAGTTTGGACATGACAACCTCCCCGGCGAGCCGCTGACAGAAGCCACGGAGTTCTGGGCGGAGCGTCTGAAAGAAGTTTCCGGCGGCACCATGATTCTGGATGTCTATGACTCCAGCTCTTTGGGCAGCAAGAACGACCTTCTGGACCAGCTGCTGGCAGGCGACGCGGTTATGGTCGTTGGCGACGGCGGTTTTGCAACCGACTATGGCGTTGCCGACATGGGCATAACCATGGGGCCCTATCTGTTTGAAAACTGGGAGCAAGTCGACAAGCTGGTCAACAGCGACCTCTGGGCCGATCTCAAGTCTCAGATGGCTGAAGCCGGCATGACCATCGTCGGCGACAACTGGCAGTACGGCGCGCGCTCCACCATGGCGACCAAGGAACTGGCCTCTCCCGCCGACTTTGCCGGACTTAAGATTCGCGTTCCCGGCAACACCGTTCAGGTTGAAGGCATGGAAGCGCTGGGCGCAAGCCCTGTGACAATGGGTCTCAGCGAGGTTTACTCCGCACTCCAGCAGGGCACCATTAACGCGGTTGAAAATCCCCTGTCCACCCTTCTGGCCAATTCCTTTGACGAAGTCTGCAAGTATTGCGTGCTTGACCGCCATGTCTACCAGATTCAGTTCGTCGTCATCGGCACCGAATTCTTCAACACCCTCACCGAAGAGCAGCAGAACTGGCTGATCGAGACCGGCACGGAAGCCGGCGTCTATCAGAACAAGCTGATGCAGGAGGCCGAGGCCAACAACATCCAGGCGCTGAAAGACAGAGGCGTTACCGTTACCGAAGCCGATTATGCAGCGTACGCAGAAGCCGCCAAGTCCTTCTACACCGATTCCAAGACCTCCGCGGCATGGTCCGAGGGTCTTTATGACCGCGTCCTCGCTATCATCAACGGCTAATTGCATTACTGATATGTTAATCTGCCGGATCTTCCTCCGGCAGATTTTTATATACGAAAGAGGTGACATTAAATGAAAAAGCAACCCGGCAGCTGGCTGGAACGCATCCTGAATATCGACATAGTGATGGCAGTAATATGCATGAGCGTGCTTATTATCGTCACCTTCCTCGGCTCCGTGATGCGCTATTTCTTCAACAGCCCCTTTGTCTGGCAGGAAGAGGTGCAGATATGGATGATAATCTGGACTGTGTTTTTCGGCGGAAGTTACGCCTTCCGAAAAGGTGGCCATGTGACTATTGAAATCCTTGTGGATGCTTTTCCCCCCAAGCTGCAGAAGGCCGTGGAATGGTTTGCCTATCTCTGCGCTACCGCTGCCCTGATATTTGTCTGCTATAACTCCATTCGGCTCAATATACAGTTTTATAACACAAATAAAATTACCTCAGTGCTCAGAATTCCCTCCTATAAAATATACTGGGCCGTTGCATTTGGCTCAATATGGATGATAATCAGCAACACGCTCTATACCGTCCGGAAACTGGTATACGGTATAGGCGGCGGGGATAAGGAGGAAGCGAGATGAGCACAGCCATAATTGCCGCAATCGTCATTTTCCTTGCGCTGATGTTTCTAAAGGTCCCGGTCTTTGCAGCGGTTACGGCGGGCACCTGCATATATCTTGTCATGACCCCTAGTGTCAACGGCATTGTTGTGGTCCAGAAGCTCATCGCGGGGATGAGCAGCATTCCGCTTCTGGCGATTCCGTTTTTTGTCTGCGCGGGTATCCTTATGAATATGTCCGGCATCACAAAGCGCATTATGACCTTCTGTGTTGCCATCACCGGCCGCATGACAGGCGGCCTGGCCCAAGTAAACGTGCTGCTTTCCACACTCATGGGCGGCTTGTCCGGCTCCAATCTGGCTGACGCCGCAATGGAAGCCAAGCTTTTGGTGCCCGAGATGGAAGCACAGGGCTATTCCAAGGAGTTCTCCTCCGTTGTCACCGCCGTTTCCGCAATGATTACGCCCCTTATCCCTCCGGGGATCGGTATGATCGTCTATGGTTCCCTTGCAAACGCCTCTGTCGGCCGCCTCTTTATCGCGGGAATAAGCATCGGCCTGCTGCTGATGGCAGCCATGATGGTACTCAACTATTTTATTGCAAAGAAGAGGGGCTATGTGAGGCTGCGTGAAGATAAGATCACGCCGCGCGAGTTCTGGATGGCCTTCAAGCAGGCCGCGCTTCCTCTGTGCCTGCCCCTGCTCATCATCGGCGGTATACGCATCGGCGTGGTCACCGCTACTGAGGCCGGTGCAGCCGCGGTGATTTTTTCCGTAGTCCTTGGGATTATCTACAAGGAACTGAATTTGAAAAAAATTCTTCAGGCCATGGTGGAAACCGTAAGCACTACCGCCAGCATCATGCTCATTATCGGCGCTGTGTCCTCGATTGCCTGGGTCTTTACAAAGGAAAAAATTCCTCAGACACTGCTTTCCGTTATCGTAAGCCATATTGACAGCAAATTTGTTTTCCTGTTGCTGGTCAACCTGTTCCTGATAATTGTGGGCATGTTCGTTGAAGGCAACGCCGCGGCGGTTATGCTCATCCCCATGCTGGCCCCCATTGCCGCAGCCTATGGAATGGATCTGATCCAGTTTGGAATGATCTGGGTGTTTAACATGTCCATCGGCGGCATAACGCCCCCCATGGGAACCCTGATATATGTCACCTGCGGCGTCACCGGCTGCAAGATAAAAGACTTCCTCCGGGAGGCAGTACCTTACTTTATTATGCTCTTCATATGCCTCATGCTTATTACGTATGTACCTCAGATTTCTCTGTGGCTGCTTGACATGATCTGGCCCGCCTGAGTTTTCGCGATGAAAGGATTAAAACAATGAATACTGTGGAATACATAGAAAAATACAAAGTGATCTGCATCTGCAGAAGAATATACGGAGAAGATCTTCTCCGCCTGGCCAGGGCCCTGAACAAGGGCGGGGTGCGGATGATGGAGGTAACCTTTGACCAGGCGGATCCGGACGGAATTCGTAAAACAGCGGAAGCCATACGCATGCTGAAACGAGAGATGAAGGACAGCATGAAATTTGGCGCGGGTACCGTGCTCAACTGTGAGCAGGTACAGGCCGCCTTTGACGCAGGCGCTGAGTATATCATCTCCCCGAACACCAATGAGGCCGTCATTCGCCGCACAAGAGAACTGGGCATGGTTTCCATGCCCGGCGCCATGACCCCCACGGAAATTCTTCAGGCCCATGACGCCGGGGCCAATTTTGTCAAGCTGTTCCCCACAGGCTGGCTGGGCCTCAAGTATCTGAAAGATATCATGGGTCCTATAAATCACATCAAGCTTATTGCCACCGGCGGCATAACCGAGGAAAACTTCGGCGAATTTCTGAAAGCGGGAATGGTCGGCGCCGGTGTCAGCTCCAGGCTGGTAGACAAGAAACTGCGAGAGCAGGGAAATTATGAGGAGCTGACCGCAAGGGCGAGGAAATTCACAGAAATTGCAGAAAGCTGAGAGGCGGAGAATATGGAAAAGAAAAAGTTTGTAGGCTTCGGGGAAATGCTTTTGAGGATGTCCCCGGACGGATACCTTAGATTTGCCCAGGCAGACCGCTTTAATCTGAGTTATTCCGGCGCTGAGGGTAACATGGCCATAGCGCTTTCCTATATGGGCATGCCCACAGAGCTGGTGACAAAGCTGCCCGATAACGACATCGGCCGCTGTGCCAGGCGCGTTTTGAACAAATATGGCGTAAATACCTCTCATATTGCCTGGGGCGGGGAACGCCTGGGCATATATTATCTGGAGCGCGGCGCCTCCCAGCGCCCCTCCAAGGTAATCTATGACAGAAAGCACTCTTCCATATCCGAAGCCGCTCCGGAGGATTTTGATTGGGACGAGATCTTCGCAGACGCCGGCTGGTTCCATTTCACCGGCATCACCGCCGCCCTCAGCCCCAACACCCAGGCGCTGTGCCGAGAGGCCTGCATTGCTGCAAAGCGCCATAATGTAAAGGTAAGCTGCGACCTGAATTATCGCAAGAGCCTCTGGTCAACGGAAGAGGCTCAGCGGGTGATGAAGCCTATGATGGAATATGTGGATGTGCTCATAGCAAACGAGGAGGATTCGGAGAAAGCGCTCGGGATAAAAGCTTCCGACACCGACGTGACCCGGGGACAGCTCAGCATTGACGGCTACACCGCGCTTGCCAAAAAGCTGACCGCTGAATACGGCTTTGAGGCCGTGGCCGTCACGCTCAGAGAATCCATTTCCGCTTCGGTAAACAACTGGTCCGCCCTTTTATACACGGACGGGCAGTCCTTCACTTCAAAAAAATACAACATGCACATTGTAGACCGGGTAGGCGGCGGCGATTCCTTTGCCTCCGGCCTTATCTACGGATATCTGAACGGCTTTGACCGTCAGAAAGCGCTGGAATTTGCCGTCGGGGCTTCCTGCCTCAAGCACTCGATTGAATATGACTTCAATCTCTCCACCCCGGAGGAAGTCATGACCCTGATAAACGGAGACGGCTCCGGCCGGGTAGTGAGATAAGCGTCCTATGAAAAGAGGCATAATAATTGACCCCCGGGACAATGTGGGCATTGTCTGTGAAAACGTCCTGGCGGGGGAAACGGTGGATTTTGCCGGTCTGAATATAAAAGCGCTGGAAGATATTGAGCTTCCCCATAAAATTGCCCTGCGCGATATTGGCCTTGGAGATCTTGTTGTCAAGTATGGCGGCACCATAGGCTACGCTACCGCTCCCATAAAAAAGGGCGCCCATGTGCATGTGCACAATGTGGATTCCGAGCAAATGATGAAATGAGGTCAAAGCCATGAACTTCATGGGATATATACGGCCCAATGGAAGAGTGGGCATCCGCAACCATGTTATCGCCATCGCCAACTGTAGCTGTGCAAACGGTATCATCAACAGAATTGCTGAGAAGGTCCCCGGAATCATACCGATGATACACACCTACGGCTGCTCCATTCCAGGGGAGTTTGACCGCTGGCGCCGGGTCCTTATCGGTGTCTGCAGCAACCCGAACATATACGGCGTTATCCTCGTCGGCGTCGGCTGTGAGACCGACGACGCAAAGGAAATCGGGAAAATGATTCATGAAAGAAGCGGCATGCCCGTATTTGCGCAGATTGTTCAGGATGACGGCGGCTGCGAGCCGGTTATTGAGCGATGCATCACCCAGGCGCGGGTACTGCTTACCCAGGCTGCTTCCTGCCGGAGAGAGCCTGCGCCTCTGAGCAAGCTTGTGCTGGGAACGCAGTGCGGCGGCTCCGACGCCCTATCCGGTATAACCGCAAACCCCGCAATAGGATATGTATCCGACTTCGTTGTTGAAAATGGCGGCACGGTTCTGCTCACCGAGGTAGCAGAAATGATCGGAACAGAAAATATTCTGGCCGAGCGGGCCAGAACGCCGGCCGTGGCGGATAAGATCCGCAGGATAATTGAGGCCGAGGAGCTTGAAGTCCGCAAATATTTGGGCCCGGAAGCATCCCGTATAATTGCCCGGGGGAATATAGCGGGCGGGCTGACTACCATTCAGGAAAAAGCATTGGGATGCATAAGGAAGGGCGGCCGCTCCCAAATCACGGACGTCCTGGAATACGGAGAAGCCATAGGCGGCCGCAAAGGCCTGGTAATAATGCGCGGCCCGGGCTATGATCCCGTCTCCCTCACCGGCCTGTTCTCCACCGGCGCACAGGTTCTGTTTTACTCCACCGGCCGCGGAAATCCCCTGGGCTATCCCGCCGCACCCTGCATAAAAATCTGCTCAAACAGCAAAACATACTACGCCATGGGCGGAGACGGCGGGGACATGGATATAAACGCCGGCGCTGTAATCACCGAGGGCCTCAGTCCCGAAGCGCTTGGAAAGCGCTGTGTTGATTTTCTCCTTGAGGTCTGCAATGGCAGGGAGACCGTCCCCGAAAAGCACGGGCTGGGCGGCGCGCTCTGCGTGTTTTCTGCTTCCACGCCGCTTTGATTCGGGCCGGGGTCAAAAAAAGCAAACAAAAAAGTTCTCCCCCCGCAGGTATGAACCCGCGGGGGAGAACTTTTTCTTTTTTCGTTTGTCCGCGCGTTGACTTCGCTTTTTATCTGCCGTAGCCACTCAGGAACTGCCTTGTGCGTTCCTCGCAGGGGTTCCGGAGCACCTGTTCGGGGCTGCCCTGTTCGGCAATCAGGCCCCCGTCTATAAACAGCACCTTGTCGGATACCGCCTCGGCAAAGCCCATCTCATGGGTCACGACCACCATGGTCATCTTCTCGCTGGCAAGCTGCCTTATGACATTGAGCACCTCTCCGGTAAGCTCCGGGTCCAGCGCAGAGGTGGGCTCATCAAAAAACAGCACCTCCGGGGTAAGGGCCAGGGCCCGGGCAATGGCGACCCGCTGCTGCTGGCCGCCGGAGAGCTGATGGGGATAATAGCCCAGCTTGTCCCCCAGGCCAACCCGGCGCAGAAGCTCCGTGCAGCGGGCCTCGATCTCCGCGTTTATCTCCCGGCGCCTCGCCTTATAGCCCTCCCGCTCCTTTGCCTGGAGCTTGGGTGCCAGAGACACGTTTTCCAGGGCCGTATACTGGGGAAACAGGTTGAAATTCTGGAAAACCAGGCCAAAATGGAGCCTGTTGCGGCGAATCTCGCTCTCGCTGAGCGTGCGCTGGCCGGCAGAGTCAAAAAGGGTCTCTCCGTTTACAGAAATCCGGCCGGAGCTGGGGATCTCCAGAAAATTCATGCAGCGCAGCAGCGTGGTCTTGCCGCCGCCGGACGGGCCGATAATGGAAAGGGTCTCCCCCTGCTCCATGGAAAAACTGACGCCCCTGAGCACCTGAAGCTCGTCAAAGCTCTTGCACAGCGCCTTTACCTCGAGCAAAGCCATATCTTTCTCCCTCCCTTACACACGGAAATAATCCAGCTTCTTTTCAAGCCGGGCCAGAAGCAGTGTCAGTACGCCGCTGAAGGCCAGATAGTACACCGCCGTGAAAAACAGCGGCCAGATAATCCCGTCGGACTTGATGAAAGCCTGGCCGTTCCAGATGACCTCGTACACGGCAATAACACGGGCCAGAGAGGTGTCCTTGACCAGCGTGATCACCTCATTGCCCATGGGCGGAACAATGCGCTTTACAACCTGCATCAGGGTCACTTGAAAGAATATCTGCCGGTTGGTCATGCCCAGCACCTGGCCTGCCTCACGCTGGCCGCGGGGCACGCCCTCGATACCGCCTCTGAATATCTCTGAGAAATAGCAGGCATAGTTGAAGATAAAGGCCACCATGGCGGCGATAAAACGCCCGGAGGAGCCGCTGCCCCACCAGTTGTTCCCCAGAAGCAGGCCCGGGCCATAGTAGATAATCAAAAGCTGAAGCATCAGCGGGGTGCCGCGGACAATCCACACAATGAATTTGACGGGAAAGCTCAGCACCTTGAATCGGCTCATGGAACCGAAGGCGATTATAAAGCCCAGAGGGATGGCCCCGGCAAGCGTCAGGGCAAATATCTCGAGCGTTTTCAGGAAACCCTCGGCAAGGGATTGCATTACTGTTTGAAACATGGCTGACCTCGACAGTCTCAAAGCAGAGAGACGCTCGGCCCCTCTGCTTTAATTTGATGATGTGTTATTATAATAAGCTATACTTGTTTATTTTGCAATAATGGATTCCTGGACGCCGTAGGTATTGGCAATTTCCATCACGGTGCCGGCGCGATAAGCCTCGGCATAGAACTTGTTGAAAGCCTCGGTCAGATCGCTTCCGGTGCGGAAGCCGACGCCGTATTCCTCCGTGGTGAGTTTGACGGTGTAGGTCAGGTCGGGATAGCTGGTTCCCTCGCCTATCATGGCGCCGGCCATGAGCAGGTCGATAATGCAGGCATCGGATGTGCCGGCGGCAACTTCCATAAGCGCGGCGGCCTGGTCGGTGACGGCGGTGAAGTCAAGGCCGGCCTCAGTAGCGGCAGCCTCGCCGGCGGAGCCGGACTCAACCGCAAAGCTCAGCTCCGCAAGACTCGCTGCGTCCTGGTACTTATCGGCCGCGTCGGCCTTGACCACTACCACCTGCGCGTTGTTGCAGTAGGCGTCGGAGCAGCTCATGGCCTTGAGAACCTCATCGGTCAGGGTCATGCCGTTCCAGACGCAGTCAATACTCTTCGCGTCCAGTTCCATGACCTTGTTGTCCCAGCTTATCTCAACAAACTCGGCTTCCACGCCAAGGCTCTCGGCAAAGGCTTTGGCCATATCGGCGTCAAAGCCGATCCACGCACCAGTGTCGTCCTTGTAATCCATGGGGGCAAAGTCGGTAATGCCGACTACCAGCTTACCCTTGTCCTGAACATAGGCCCGATCGCTGTCAACGGCCGGCGCTTCGGAGGCCGGCGCCTCGGAAGCGGCGGGGGCGGCAGCCTGACCGCAGGCGCAAAGGGCAAACACCATAACGAGACTAAGCAGAAGCGCAATTATCTTTTTCATTTTATTTTCCTCCAGGCAGATTGTTTTTCATTGCAGTAGTATAATAACACATTAGCGAAATAAAGCAATACCCAATTTGCCCTTTTGCTGTGCAAAATTTGCACAGCTTTCAGGGAAAAATCTGTGTTTCCCCTCTTTAATTCCTACTATTTTTATGGTAGATTAACCTCGTAGGAATTAGTGAAAGGAGGCCCTGGCTTGAACGTAACCAGCAAGGGGCGCTACGCCCTGCGGGTGATGCTTGATCTGGCCCAGCACACGGAGGATGGGTACATCTCCCTGAAAACCATTGCCGACCGGCAGGGTTACTCCATGAAATACCTGGAGATGATAGTAGGAAGCCTGAAAAAAGCCGCTCTGGTAGACAGCACTCGGGGCAAAGACGGCGGATACAGGCTTTGCCGTGCGCCCGGTGAATATACCGTAGGCGAGATCCTCCGTTCCATTGAAGACAATCTGGCTCCGGTTGCCTGCATCAAATCCGGCAGCATTGACTGCGAGCACGCCGGAGAATGCATGACCGTGCCCATGTGGAAGGAGCTGGATGACATTACCAACTCCTATCTGGACACCGTAAGCCTGACGGACCTGCTTACAGGCGAAAAATGGAAATCAAACTAAACAGTTTTTTATAAAGAAAGGATTGGAACTATGTTTGTATATGCCGACAATGCAGCCACCACCAGCGTCAGCAAGACCGCGCTGGACGCCATGCTGCCCTATCTGACAACCGAGTACGGCAACCCCTCCAGCCTTTACGGCTTTGCCCAGCACGCCACCGAGGCGCTGGCCAATGCCCGGGCCACCGTGGCCGCCTGCATCGGTGCGGACCCGAAAGAAATTTACTTTACCTCCGGCGGAAGCGAAGCCGATAACCAGGCCATCATCTCCGCTGCCAAGGCCGGAGCCAGGAAGGGCAAGAAGCACCTTATTTCTACCAAATTTGAGCACCACGCAGTGCTTCACACCCTGAAAAAGCTTGAAAAAGAGGGCTTTGATGTAACGCTGCTGGACGTGCACGAGGACGGCGTGGTAAGGCTTGAGGATCTGGCCGCCGCTATAAGGGAGGATACCTGCCTTGTCACCGTGATGTTCGCCAACAACGAGATTGGCACCGTTCAGCCCATCGCGGAGATTGGCGCCCTTTGCCGCGAGAAGGGAATTCCCTTTCATACCGACGCGGTTCAGGCCGCGGGCCATATGCCCATTGATGTCAAGGCCATGAATATTGACATGCTCTCCATGTCCGGCCATAAATTCCATGCGCCCAAGGGCGTGGGCGTGCTCTACGCTAAGCGGACCATGCCCATCTTTAACCTCATCGAGGGCGGCGCCCAGGAGCGGGGCCGCCGGGGCGGCACGGAGAATGTGGCGGGCATCGTGGCCCTGGCCGCGGCGCTCAAGGAGTCCGTGGACAACATGGAGGCCAACACCGCGAAGATCATCCCCATGCGGGACAAGCTCTTCGCGGAACTGAGCAAGATTCCCCACAGCAAGATAAACGGCAGCCTTGCGCATCATGTCCCCGGCACGGTGAACATGTGCTTTGAGGGCATTGAGGGCGAGTCCCTGCTGCTGATGCTGGACGCCAACGGAATCTGCGCCTCCTCCGGCAGCGCCTGCACCTCCGGCTCCCTTGACCCCAGCCATGTGCTCCTCAGTCTGGGCCTGCCCCATGAGGTAGCCCACGGCTCCCTGCGCCTGTCTATCGGCGAGTACAACAGCATGGAGGAAATCGACCATATTATTGAGGTCGTTCCCAGGGTGGTGCGCTATCTGCGGGACATGTCCCCCGTGTGGGACGAGCTTGAAAAGGGCCGGCGGCCCCATCTTATCTGATAAAAACTTTTTTATACAACTTTTCCCAATCAGGAATACAGGAGGAAAAAAATATGGCACTTTACAGTGATAAGGTCATGGACCATTTTCAGAACCCCCGCAACGTGGGCAAACTGGATGACGCCGACGGCATCGGCGAGGTCGGCAACGCCAAGTGCGGCGACATTATGCGCATGTACATCAAGGTGGATAACGGCATCATTACCGACTGCAAGTTCAACACCTTCGGCTGCGGCAGCGCCATCGCTACCAGCTCCATGGCCACCGAGCTTATAAAAGGCAAGCCCATTGAGGAGGCTCTGCAGCTTTCCAACAAAGCTGTGGTGGAAGCTTTGGACGGCCTGCCCGCCCACAAGATCCATTGCTCCGTCCTGGCCGAGGAGGCCGTCCGCGCCGCTGTCAAGGATTACTACGACAAAAACGGCATCGAGTATAATCCCGACGAGTTCCAGCTTCACGACTGCGAGCATTGCCACGACTGATTATTACGAAAACAAAACCCGCGGCCCATGGGATAACTCCCATGGGCCGCGGGCTTTATAAACATAACATAAACACAACACCGGGTTATATATGCAAAAGGACGGTGACGGCGTTGCGTTTTTGCGATGGTTGAATTTATTTTCTCCTCCGCCGGCGGCGTTTGCGTTCGCGGGCAGACTGGATAACCATCAGCACAAGGCCGGCGGCAATCAGAGCGAGGATTGAAAACAGGATCGCTTTGAAAGCGCCAAAGCTGACGCCGCCGTTTTCCGTTTCGCCGTCAAAGGCGGTCTCCCGGCTTGTCTCATAACCGCAGACAGAGCAGACGCCCTTTTCCTCCCCCGGCGCCTCCCGGGTAGCTGGGCTGATCTCCGTCCATTCAAAGCTGTGCTTCGCCCGGTTTCCTTTCTCTCCGCAGACGCAGCTCTGCCAGTGTTCGTTTTCATCGCTGTCCCAGTTTCCGCCAAACTCATGCTCATGCGCCTCTGGCGAGGGACTGGGCGTGGGTTCCGGGCTGGGGCTGGGGCTGGGGCTGGGCGTGGCTTTGGCGGGGTCGGCTTTTACGGTGATAAGCGCCCCGTTTGATGTGACCGAGCCGCCTGGGCCGGAGAAAGCGCAGACCGCCTTCCAGCCGTCCATTTCAAGGGGGATATTATAGATAATGATTTTCCCGCTGCCGTCTCCCTCCACCGTGACGCCGGGGAATTTTGAGGCAATATCGGCGCAGGCCAGCGAGCGGCCGCTGGGGTCCATGACGCTCCAGGTATAACCGGAGGTATAGGTTGCAGTTGCCACAAAGGAAGCCCAGCCTCCCTCCGTCACCGTCTCTCCGCCGGGATGCTTTATAATGGTCGGCGCCCAGATCGCGGGAGTGTAATCCCGCTTAATGACAATGAACGCGCCGGACTCATCCCTTGTCACATCGACCCCGGCATTATTCAGGTAGGCTAAAATCCCCTCGGAAAAGGTATAGCCCTCGGCGGCGTCAAGGCGGATTTCCAGGTGGTAGGTATCGGTGCCGAAAGCCACAGTTTCCGGCTGATAATTCTGGTCATACCAGGTGATACTGCTCACAGAGCAGCCCTCAGTGCTGGTGGCGGCGGTGATAAACCGGACCTCCATCAGCGCCACGGGGGTATATGAGGTGGTAACCAGCACTTTTTCAATGGCTGTCTCCGCCGCTGCCTTCACTGGAAACAGGCAAGTCGCCGAGAGCAGCATACACAGAGCCAGCAAAAAGGTGGCCCATTTTTTCGCCCTGATACTCATTTTCACCCTCCTTATCGGCATATACCGGGTCATAATCTGTTTTCATTATATATTTCCCCTCTGCCCCGGTCAATGTAAAATTTTACCTTGGCGCATATTTTTTCATGGGGCATTGTTTTTTTCAGCACATTTGATATAATAAAGTGTTATTTGAATCTAAGGGGCAGAGAAAATTGATTAAATACGACGCGGGAAAATGCGATATTGCCGTTATCGGGGCGGGCCACGCGGGTATTGAGGCCGCCCTGGCCGCGGCACGGCTGGGGCTTGACACCATCTGCTTCACTGTGAATCTGGACAGCGTGGGCAATATGCCCTGCAACCCGGCCATCGGCGGTACCGGCAAGGGCCATCTCGTGCGGGAGCTGGACGCGCTGGGCGGCGAGATGGCCCGGGCGGCAGACAAGGCATGCATCCAGTATCGGATGTTGAACCTGGGCAAGGGCCCTGCGGTTCACTCTCTCCGGGCCCAGGCGGACAGGCGGCGCTATCAGGAGGTCATGAAGGAGACGCTTGAACGGCAGGAAAATCTGCGTTTGAAGCAGGCGGAAATCGTAGATGTCGGCGTGGAGGACGGCCATGTCCGTTCTGTCACCGCCCATACCGGGGCAGTCTACGGCTGCCGGGCGCTTATCATTGCCTCCGGCACCTATCTGGACGGGCGGACCATCGTGGGCGAGGTGCTCCGCTCCTCCGGGCCGGACGGGCTTGCCGCCGCCGTGCCTCTCGGCGCCCGGCTCCGGGAGCTGGGTCTGGAACTGCGCCGCTTTAAGACCGGCACGCCCCCCAGAGTGAACGCCCGGACGGTGGATTTTTCCAAAATGGAGCTTCAGCCCGGAGATAAGGACCCGGAGCCCTTTTCTTTTACCACAGGTGAGGCCCCCCAAAACCGTGCCGTCTGCTATCTGACCTATACAAATGAGCGCACCCATGATATAATCCGCCAAAATCTTGACCGCAGCCCCATATACGCCGGCGTGATCGAGGGCGTCGGCCCCCGGTACTGCCCCAGCATCGAGACGAAGGTGATGACCTTTGCCGACAAGTCCCGGCATCAGCTCTTCGTGGAGCCCATGGGCCTGAACACCGAGGAACTGTATATTCAGGGCTTTTCCTCCTCCCTGCCCGAGGAGGTTCAGGTTCAGATGCTCCACAGCATTCCCGGCCTCGAACACGCGGAGATGACCCGCTGCGCCTATGCCATCGAGTATGACTGTGTGGACCCCACCGAGCTTTACCCCACGCTGGAAAGCAAAAAGATCGCCGGGCTGTACGGCGCCGGCCAGTTTAACGGTTCTTCCGGCTATGAGGAGGCGGCGGTGCAGGGCTTTGTGGCTGGGGTGAATGCGGCGCTGAAGCTGCAGGGCAGGCCCCCCATGATTCTCCGCCGCAGCGAGGCCTACATCGGCGCGCTGATTGACGACCTGGTCACAAAAGGTACCGACGAGCCCTACCGCATGATGACCTCCCGCAGCGAATACCGTCTGCTGCTCCGCCAGGACAACGCGGATAAGCGCCTGAGCCATATCGGCCTGCAGGTGGGTCTGGTGAGCCCGGAGCGGCACCAGGCGGTGCTGGATAAATACGCGGCGGTAGAGCGGGAGATAAGGCGCCTTGCGCGCTGCCATGTCCCCCCTTCTGAGGCGCTGAACGCCATGCTGGAAGCCAGGGGTACCGCCCCCGTCTCCACCGGGGCTTCTCTGGCCGAGCTTATCCGCCGCCCCCAGGTGAGCTATGAGGACACGGCGCCCTTTGACCCGGAACGGGGCGAGCTGAGCCGGGCAATCAGAAACCAGGTAGAGATCGGCCTGAAGTACGAGGGCTACATCAAGCGCCAGCTCAGGCAGGTAGAGGAGTTCCAGCGCATGGAGAGCCGCCCTCTGCCCCGGGAGCTGGACTATGACGCGATAGCCGGGCTCCGGCTGGAAGCCAGGGAAAAGCTGAAAAAAATCCGCCCTGAGAACTTCGGCCAGGCCGGTCGCATTTCCGGCGTGTCTCCGGCGGATATTTCGGTTTTGATGATTTATATGGAGAGCAGGCAATGAAGGTAGTTTTGGGTTTTTCCGGCGGGGTGGACTCCGCCGTGTCCGCCGTGCTTCTGCGGCAGGCGGGCTATGAAGTACATGGGCTCTATCTGGACAATACGGATGAAAAAGCCAGGGACGAAGCCGAAAGCGCCGCGGTACGCATGGGCATTGAGTTCGAAGCTCTGAATGTAAAAAAGGAGCTGGAAGAAAATGTATGCCGACCCTTTACGGACTGCTATCTTCGGGGCGAGACGCCCAACCCTTGTATCATCTGCAATCCCAATGTGAAGTTCAAAAAACTGATCGAGACGGCGGATCGTCTTGGTGCGGCGTATGTGGCCACCGGGCATTATGCCCGGGTTGAAAACGGCGCTCTCTATAAGGGCATGCCCGCCAATGACCAGAGCTATATGCTCTGCCGCCTGACAAGGGCGCAGCTCTCCCGGCTGGTTCTGCCCCTGGGCACTTACGAGAAAAAGCAAGTACGGGCCATGGCAGAGGAATTCGGCCTGCCCGCTGCCCATAAGCCGGACAGCATGGAGATCTGCTTCATTCCCGACAAGGATTATATCGGCTGGCTCTCCCGCCGCGCCCAGCTTCCCCCTCCCGGAGACTTTGTTTTCCACGGAGAGATAACAGGACGGCACGAGGGCATCCATCGTTACACCGTGGGCCAGCGCCGTCCCGGGCTTCTCAACGAGCGCAAGGTGTATATCTCCCGCATAAACCCCGCCGACAACACCGTAGAGCTGGCGCTGTGGGAAGAGCTTTTCAAAACCGAGGTCCGCGCCCGGGCTTTTAACTGGCTCACAGACCGGCCCAACGGGCCTGTACGGGCCCAAGTCCGGGTACGTCACACCAAGTGGGAAAATCCCGCCTGTACGGTATATGTCGATGGAGATAATGTAAAAATAATCTGCGATGAGCCCGTCCGTGCCCCCGCGGCAGGCCAGTCCGCCGTGCTTTACGACGGCGAGCGCGTTTTGGGCGGCGGTTTTATTATTTAAAAGCGCCTCTGTCTGGCGGGAACAGGATTCCGGTGAACACGGCATTCTGGTTTTTTATAACGAGCTGCACTACCGCTTTGAACGGCGGCAATGAAAACCGGCGAGGCCCCGAATCGGGCCGCGCCGGTCTTTTGATATCCGTTTTTATATTTTGTTTCGCTTTTTAAAATAGGCCATGAATTCTTCTGCTTTTTCGTCCCTGCGCGCTTTCAGAAGCTCTTCCAGCAGGCGGCCTGCGCCGTTCACATCCCGGTTCAGCTCCTCTATGACGCCGCTGCCAAAGCTTCTGTGCCGCACGGCGGCGCCCACAAGGCGGAGGTTTTCAATCTTTGCGGAGTCCATTATTCAGCACGCTTTCTGTCATTGATACGCATTTTTGACAAGCTGGAAAGCCCCCTCCTGACAGGAGGGGGCTTTTGCTTTTTTGGCTCTTTACTTGTAATGATGGGCGTCCTGGAGAACCATTTCTTTGACCTTCAGCAGGCGAACCTTGGTGGAGTTTTCGTTTTCCTCCAGCTTCATGGAAATATACTTGATATTCGCCGTAAGCTCGGGGATCATTACATACTCCAGGGCGTTGACCCGGCGGCGGGTCTTTTCGATCTCCTCCGCCAGAAGCTGCATGGTCTTTTCCACCTGGGCCAGCTCCAGCATATCCTCAAACACCCGGGCCATTTTGTCCAGGGCAGCGTCAAGCTCGCCGGAGGTCTGGGCAAAACCGTAGGGGTAGATTTCGGTAGGGTCGTTGTTCTTGGTATGGAAGCTGTACTGAGGCACGTTTACGCTCATTATATTCTTGAATTTCAGGCCCAGCTCCACGCTTTGGCGCGGATACAGCAACGCCTGCTCCAGCATCTCCGGGGACATGATGGCGCTCGCCACCTGAAGGGAGGCGAAGGCGGCGGTCAGCCCTTCCTCAACGCGGGTACGAAGCTGCTTGTTGCGCTTTACCACATCCATGAACTGACGCATCAGCTCATCCCGCTTGTCCTTGAGCAGCTTGTGGCCCCGGCGGGCGGTCTTGAGCCTGCCTTTGAGCTGGTTGAGCACCATTCTTGTTGGGGTTACAGCAGTGCTTGCCAAAAAGCATCACCTCCGTAAATTAATAATGGGTATGGGCTTACTTCTTGGGCATGTACTTCTCGATGAATTCGGGCTTGATACGCTTCAGCTCGCGCTGGGGCAGAATGCTCAGCAGCTCCCAGCCGATATCCAGCGTCTCCTGGATGCTGCGGTTGGTGTTGTTGCCCTGGCTCACATAGCGTTTCTCAAACTCCTCGGCAAACTTGGCGAAGAGCTTGTCATCCTCAGACAGGGCGGCCTCGCCCAGAATGGTCATGAGCTCCTTGGCGTCCTTGCCGCGGGAATAGGCGGCGAAGAGCTGGTTCATGGTACCGGAATGATCCTCACGGGTCTTGCCAGCGCCGATGCCCTTGTCCTTCAGACGGCTCAGGGAGGGCAGCACATCCACGGGTGGAACGATACCCTTGCGGTGCAGCTCGCGGCTGAGGATGATCTGGCCCTCGGTGATGTAGCCGGTCAGGTCGGGGATGGGATGGGTCTTATCGTCCTCAGGCATGGTAAGGATGGGGATCATGGTGATGGAGCCTTTCTTGCCCTGGCGGCGGCCGGCACGCTCGTACATGGTGGCAAGGTCGGTGTATAGGTAGCCGGGATAGCCACGGCGGCCGGGAACTTCCTTCTTGGCCGCCGAAACCTCTCGGAGCGCCTCGGCGTAGTTGGTGATATCGGTAAGGATAACCAGGACCTGCATGTCTTTTTCAAAGGCCAGATATTCCGCGGCAGTCAGCGCCATACGGGGGGTGGCGATGCGTTCCACGGCAGGGTCGTTGGCCAGGTTGGAAAAGACCACGGTTCGGTCGATGGCGCCGGTGCGGCGGAAGTCATTGATGAAGTACTCGGACTCCTCAAACGTGATGCCGATGGCGGCAAAAACCACGGCGAAGGTCTCATTGTCGCCCAAAACTCTGGCCTGGCGGGCTATCTGGGCGGCCAGAGCGGCATGGGGCAGGCCGGAGCCGGAGAAGATCGGCAGCTTCTGGCCGCGGACCAGGGTGTTCAGGCCGTCAATGGTGGAGACGCCGGTCTGGATAAACTCGGCGGGGTAAGCGCGGGCAGCAGGGTTCATGGGAAGGCCGTTTATATCCATATGGGCGTCGGCCAGGATGGCGGGGCCGCCGTCAATGGGCTGGCCCATGCCGTTGAAAACGCGGCCCAGCATATCTTCAGACACGGCCAGCTCCTGGGGATGGCCCAGAAAGCGGACCCTGGACTCGGCCAGATTGATGCCCTGGGCGGACTCAAAGAGCTGAACCACCGCTCTGTCGCCCTCGACCTCAAGCACCTTGCAGCGGCGAAGCTCGCCGTTGGGAAGCTCGATCTCGCCCAGCTCGTCGTAGGTGACGCCTTCAACATGCTCGACCACCATCAGGGGGCTGGCGATTTCCCGTATCGTCTTGTACTCTTTAATCATTCGTCCTCACCTCCGGCTGTGACTTCCTCGATCTCCTTCTTCATCAGCGCGTCAATAGCGTCGTAGTCGGCCTGGAAGCTCTGCGCATCGGCCATCTTGGCACGGCCGATCTTTTCTCTGGCGGAAATGGCGAAGAGGCCGTTCATGTCGGCGCCTTTGCCGAGAGCGTCCCGGCAGAGAGAATCAAAGTGCAGAATCAGATCCAGCAGGCGGAACTGTTTGGGGTAGGAGGAATAGGCATCCTCGTCCACAAAGGCGTTCTGCTGCAGGAAGTCTTCACGGATCATCTTTGCAGTCTCCATGGTGAGCCGGTCAGCGGGCGAGAGGGCGTCCTGGCCTACAAGGCGGACAATCTCCTGCAGCTCGCTTTCCTCCTGGAGTATATGCATGGCCTTCTCCCGGTTGAGCATGTAGGTCTCTCCAAACTGCTCGGTGTACCAGGAACGCAGGGTGTCGATATACAGGGAGTAGGAGGTCAGCCAGTTGATGGCCGGGAAGTGGCGGGCGTAGGCGAGGCTGGAGTCCAGCGCCCAGAACACTTTGACAATACGCATGGTTGCCTGGGAGACAGGCTCGGAAATATCACCGCCCGGAGGGGAAACGGCGCCGATGGCGGTGACGGAGCCCTGGCGGTCGTCGCTGCCCAGACACTCCACAACGCCGGCGCGCTCGTAGAACTGAGCCAGACGGGAGGCCAGGTAGGCAGGGTAGCCCTCTTCACCGGGCATCTCTTCCAGACGGCCGGACATCTCGCGCAGAGCCTCGGCCCAGCGGGAGGTAGAGTCGGCCAGGACGGCCACGTCGTAACCCATGTCGCGGAAGTACTCGGCTATGGTAATGCCGGTGTAGATGGAGGCTTCCCGGGCCGCCACGGGCATATCGGAGGTGTTGGCGATAAGCACGGTGCGCTTCATCAGCGGCTCGCCGTTGCGGGGATCCTTCAGCTCAGGGAACTCCATAAGAACGTCAGTCATCTCATTGCCGCGCTCGCCGCAGCCGATGTAAATGACGATGTCCACGTCGGACCACTTGGCCAACTGGTGCTGAACCACAGTCTTGCCGGAACCGAAGGGGCCGGGGACGGCGGCAGTGCCGCCCTTGGCGATGGGAAACATGGTGTCTATAATCCGCTGGCCGCTGTTCATCGGGCGGCTTGGGACGTATTTTCTGGTGTAGGGTCTGGCGATCCGGACGGGCCAGCGCTGCATCATGCTGAGCTTATGCTCCACGCCCTTTCCGTCTCTCACCACGGCCACAATATCCGTGACCACATGCTCGCCGCTCTCCACGCTCAGTACCTCACCAGAAACCCCCCGGGGGACCATGATCTTATGAAGAATGGCGCTGGTTTCCTGGACGGTGCCCAGCACATCGCCGGCGGCGACCTTGTCGCCGGGTTTTGCCACGGGAACAAAATCCCACTTTTTCTCCCGGTTCAGGGCCGGAACGTTGGCGCCGCGGGTAATGGAATCCCCGGACAGGGCCCGCATCTCGGGCAGAGGGCGCTGGATGCCGTCATAAATATTGTCCAGCATACCAGGCCCAAGCTCCACGGACATGGGCATACCGGTGGTTTCTACGGTGGCGCCAGGGCCAAGGCCGGAGGTCTCCTCGTAAACCTGAATGGAGGCCCTGTCGCCGGTCATATTAAGGATCTCGCCTATAAGCCGCTGAGAGCCGACGCGGACAACGTCCGAGACGTTGGCGTCCGCCAGGCCCTCGGCCACTACAAGCGGTCCGGAAACTTTGGTAATAGTTCCGCTCATTTACATACCTTCTTTCTCAAAGGCGGGGGCCGCTGCCCTTCGCCTTTGCATTTTTGGGGCGGGTCTTCCCGCCCGCTTGCCGCGCTTTCAGGCGCGGTTACTCAGTCGCCCAGTATGTTCGTGCCTACGGCCCGCTCCACAGCGGCCTTCAGCGCCGACTGGCCAAGGCCCAGAGAGCCCTCCCTGCCGGGGATGAGAATAATGGCGGGGGCTGGGCTGTCCTTGAATTTGTCTATCTCGGCCGCAAGCTGCGCGGCCAGATTCTCTTCGATGTAAATAATGGCATACTCTTCACCTTCCCGGGTGAGCGTGCGCAGGATGTTTCCCGCCTCCGCCGCATCCGCCGCGGGATAGGTCTCAAGCCCAAGGGCCTTAAAGCCCATGACCGTCTCTATGCCGCCGATAACCGCAATTTTAAGCATTCAGATCACGCAGCCTTTCCCGGATGACCCCCGGCGCAATGCCGGAGAGCCTGCCCGTAAGGATCATTCTGGCGGCGGTGATCTCGCCCTCCACTGCCGCCATGTAGGCGATCAGCGGCTCGCTGCCGTAGCTGACGAGTCTGGCGTCGGACAGATACTCGCCGACAGCGTTGTCACAGGCTCGCTCAAAAGCAGTCATGCCCGCGCCGCTCACGGCCTCTGCCGCCAGAGCCGCCGCCTTTTCAAGGGCACCGCTGGCAAACAGCGCCGCCACGCCCTCCGCGTCGCCGGCGGAGGCGATGCGCCCCTCGTCTACGCTGCCGCCGGACATAAGCACGGAGCGGAGAAACTCCTCCCCCTTGCCCATGCGCAGGATGCGCACAGCGCTTTTCAGGTTGGCGCTGTCCACAAGTATTTCGGCATAGCCCTCAAGAAAGCTGCTCTCTGCCGACCGGGCGGCTTTTTTCAGCTCCGAGAAATAGGCCTTGTCCAGAATCATATCCGCAAGCTGGGGATTGCCCGTCCGGGCGAGGACGGCCTTGGCCTCCTCCATGGCGGCGCCCAGTTCCTCGGGAAGCTCCGCGAAGCGGCCCTCGCTGTATGCCTGCTTCAGTTCCCCGGGAGCCACGCGGCCGGACGCGCTCAAAAGCCGCCCCGCGTCCACACCCATGGCCTCGGCCTTTATAAGGGCCTTGGCGTTGTGGTAGTCATACTTGAGCCGGAACGCGTCCACCACTTCCCGCTGCGGAGAGAGCTCCTCAAGCTCTTTGAATATCTCGTCCCGGTGCTTTGTGAGCGCGGCCTCGATCTCCTTGGCGCTCATCTGGGACATGTCCTCGTATCCGCAGTCGGTCAGCAGCTTCGCGGCCTCCTCGAAGGAGGGGGCCTCCAGCATGCGCTGGGCCCGGTCGCCGTTCAGGAGCCGGGGTTCCCTTGCGCGAAGCATGGCAGACAGGCAGAGATACGCTTCGTTTTTATTTGACAAATCTTTCCCTCCCTATTTGGGGATCATATTCGCCGTCAATCAAAGAGGACGCCGGCAAGCTGGGCCGACATGTCCGCCCGACAGAGCTCTACAAGCAGCTCCACCGTACAGTTGACCTCGATATTGCCGCGGCGCAGTATGAGTCCGCCCGCGAAGTTGCCGGCGTCCGCTGCCAGCGTGAGCCTTCCGGCGCCAAGCATTTCGTTGGCCGCCTTTACCGCCGCCGGGCCGACAGTGTCCCTGTCCCGCCCGTTGAGGAGGACTTCCTCGTCTCCGGTAACGGCTGCCTGGGCCGCAAGCTTTGCAAGGAAGGCGGCATACTGCTCCTTCGGCAGGCCGACGATCATATCCCGGGCTTTATCAAAGCTTGCAGATACCATCTCCTGCTTGAGCGCCAGAACCGCCTTTTTCGCTTCCATCTGGGCGATGCGCTCTATGCTGTCCACCTTGTCCTGGCATTCCTTTACGCCGGCGCGTATTTTATCGCCATATGCAGCGCTGGCCTTCTTTTCGTAGTCCTCCCGGATACTCGCGCACTGCTGCTCAGCCTGAGCGAGTATCGCGTCGGCCTGGGCTTTGGCATCGGCCTGGATATGCGCGATTATTTTTTCAGTGCCTTTCATAGAAAAATCTCCGTTCTGCTTTTTTGGTTGCCGGGCGGCGCATTAGATATTGACCAGCATCATGAAAGAGGCCAGCAGAGACAAAATGGCGTAGAACTCAACAGTAATGCAGAGGATCATGCCTTTTGCCCAGTGGTCGGGGTTCTTGGCCAGAAGATTTACGGACGAGGCCGCAACCTTGCCCTGGGCGATGGCAGTGACAAGGCCGCCGATGGCCATGGGCAGGCAGGCCGCGAAGTAACGGCAGCCGTCCACAAAGCTCAGGTTCAGCGCGGTGCCGTCCAGCACGCCCATCTGAAGGATGGCAAAGAACCAGACCACCAGCCCATAGAGGCCCTGTGTGCCGGGGATAACCTGCAGAATCATAACTTTACCGAATTTACCGGGGTCCTGGGTAACAAGACCGGCGCCAGCCTGACCGGCAATGCCTGTGCCTACGCCGGATCCCGCGCCCGAGAGGCAGGCAGCAAGACCCGCGCCCAGAAGCCCTATTGCAAGACCTGTGTTCTGAAACAAAAATTCCATTTTATGTTCCTCCTGTTATTTTACTGTGTCATAATATTTTGTCTTTATTTCCAGCGGAGCAAAGGGCCTTCCGCCGTCCTTATAGAATTTGCCGAAGTACTCCAGACACTGAAGCCTCAGGTCATGCACATAGCAGCCAAGCAGGTTCAGGCCAAAGTTCAGCGTGTGGCCGATGACAAAAATCACCGCAAAGGCGACGATATTGCCGGTTATGGCGCCGATGGTGTTGAAAACCGTGGCGATGACGCTGCCGGCCAGCATGAGCGCCATGATACGGGAGTAGGACAGGATATCGCCAAACCAGCCGGTGGCATTGTTGTAAATAGCGCCCACGGCGGCAGTAATCTTTCCGAAGCCCTTGGCCTCCCGCCCCGCGCCGAACAGCATCATCAAAACGCCGATCACAAGCACCACAGGCACGCCTGCCACCGTGCCGATCCTGAGCACCGCCAGAATGATGCCCAGCAGAATGACCCACAGAGAGCCCTCCTCCCAGACCGCACTGGCGGTTTCCCCTCTCTTCAGCTTTTCAACAAAGCTTATGACCATGCCGGTGTTGAGCTGTATGACGCCCAGAATCAGCGCGCCAATGAGCACATAAAGGCTGTCATTCAGGGGATTGAAGAGGGCGGGCAGGCCCTCCCAGGTGCTCTGGGGATCGAGCAGATGTACGATCTGATAGGGCGCGTCGCCAAAAAAGCCGCCGGTTATCGCACCCATTATGAAGGTGGAAATGCCGCCGTAGAGCAGGAGCTGGCAGAAAGCCAGACTGCCTTTTTTCGGCTTTATCTTCGCCATGGCCACCAGAGCGGCCGCTATCATAATAAGCCCATAGCCCATGTCCGCCATCATCAGCCCGTAAAAAAGGATGAAGAAGGGGGCCATCAGGGGGTTGGGGTCAATTCCGTCATAAGCGGGGAGGCTGTACATATTTGTGACCATGTTCAGAGAATTGGTCACGGCGTTGTTTTTGAGCTTCACCGGAACCTCGGGATACTCTTCCTTTTCAGGTTCCCGGCTGTCCCAGGCGCATTCATATTCTTCAAAAAGCTCCGCCAGCTCCTTTTCCGCCTCGGCAGGCATCCAGCCCTCCATGACGACCACGGAGCCGGTGCCGTAGAGCTTCTCCTCTGCCTCGGCGATGGCTACCTGGGTGCCCAGCCTGTCAAAGGCCAGCTTCAGCTCCTCCCTGTGAACAGATTCATCCGTCAGGGCACTTATACAGCCGGTTTTTTCCTTTGCCAGCTCTCTGAGCGCCTGATTCGCCATCAGCGTGCATTCCTGAGCGCTGCCCTTCATGCCGCTGAGCGCGGCAGATGAGAAGCCAAAGCCCCGCAGGCACTCCTGTACCGCCGGCAGGCACTCCTTCATGCACAGCAAAACCACATAATTCTGGCTTTTATCCCCGGAGATGCAAAAAAGCTCCGCCTCTTCCGCCGCCTGAGCCAGCGCGCTTTCGACCTCTCCGAGCTCAATTTTGGCAGAAATGCTGCCCATAAGCACCGCGCAGCGCTGGGTGCTCTCCTTTTCCAGGGGCATGTCCAGCGGAAGCCAGGGCTTAAGGGACTCAATAACGCTGCGCTGGCGGCTTTCCTCGGCGCTCAGGCGCTTTATCTTGTCGTCAAGGCCGCTTATGGACTCCGCCGCCCGCAGGGCGCTGCCTACACGGCTTCCGTCCAGCAGGCTGTCATCCTCCGCCTCGGGCTTCGCGGAAAGGAGCTTGCTCTTGGCAGGGGCATACTGATCCAGCAGGGCGATCGCGTGGCCGACGGAGGCCTGCTGGGACCGGAGGGCCATCAGTTTGCTGCCCTCGCGGCTGAGTGCGCTTCCGGCCTGACTGTCCTGCACCTGCTCCCCTATTTCGGAAAACTCAACACAGCCGCGGCGGGCAAGCTCCCGCAGCAGCTCTTCCTTTTCGGAGCGGACAACCATGAGCCGGAGCCGTTTCATTTTAACAATGGCCATGTCAGTCGTTCACTATCCTTTCCACTACGAGAGCCGCAGCTTTTTCCAGTCTCGCTTCGGCTTTGGCGCGGAGCGCGGCTTTCCTGTTTTCCAGCTCTCCGGAAAACGCTCCCGCCTGGTCTCTTGCTTTTTCCCCGGCCTTGCGGCGAAGCTCCGCCAGTTCCATCTCCGCCTTGGCACAGGCCGCCTCTACCGAGGCTTTGCCCGCGCTCTGGGCATCGGTAAGCATCTGTTTTGCGCGCGCTTCGGCGGCCGCAACGGCGGCTTTTGCCTGGGCCTCGGCCCCGACAATGCCTGTTATCGCTTCAAATGACATTGGCACACCCCCTCTTAACAAAAAATTCTGCAAAAATGCGCGAGATTTCCATTTTCTTTGCACAAAATGAATACCGGCTCAATGATACCGCAGATATGCTTCTCTTTCAAGGCATAGATGCCCTTTTGTCTTGACAAAATAACCACATGTGCGTCATCTTCCAGCCGCCTCCCTCCGGCAGGAGCAAAAACGGAAAAGCCGGGAAGCCGCCAGCCATTTCTATTATTATAATCTTAATGTTAATTATCTGTCAAATAGATTTTTAAATATTTTTCCTTATTTAATTAGGCAAATTAAACAAAATGTCTGATTTTCACCCCTCGTTGACAGCCGCGCCGCTGGGCGTTTATAATCACAGGTAAATCATACTCTGGAAACGGACGCAGAAAATGAAAAAACATCTGAATTTAAAATCTCCGGAATTTCTGATCTCCGCCCTGGGCCTTCTGGGGCTTGGGGGGCTGTATGTATACTGGCTTTCTTCAGCCGCGGGTGGCCTGCCCGGAAAACTGGCAGCCCTGCTCAGCGCGGGGCTTTTTGCGCTGGTCTGCCTTGGCTTTGTTCCCCGCTGGATGGATTTTTGGCGTGGAAACGCTCCTGCGGCTCCTGCTCCGGCCGGGGAAAAGCCCCGCGCCGGGCTGAAAATTTTTCTGGCTTTTCTGGCTGTGGATATCGGGATCCTGTCCCTTGTGTGGCTGCTTCGGGTTCTGACGGGCGGAGACGGAGGCTGCGAGGCCAGCCTGAATTTCTGGCTTTGCCTTGACAGCGCCCATTATATAGATATCGCCAGGGACTGGTATCTGTCCGAGGGCAGCGTGGATCGGCTCGTGCAGCTTGTGTTTTTCCCTGGCTACCCGTTGGCCGTAAGGCTTTTTGAAAAGCTCACGGGCAGCTTTATCTGGGCGGGGCTTCTGGTTTCGGGGCTCTGCTTCGGCTTATCCGGCTGTGTGTTTTACCGGCTGCTGCGGCTGGACTTCTCCCGGGAGGAAGCTCTTCGGACCCTTAAATACCTCTGCCTGCTGCCGGGGCTTTTTTTCTTCGCCGCCCCAATGAGCGAGAGCCTCTTCCTGCTCTGCTGTCTCTGCTGCCTGTATCTGACAAGGCGCGGCCGATGGATTTCCGGCTGCCTTTTCGGCGCATATGCCGCTTTTACCCGTTCTCTGGGCGCGGCGCTTGTGATCCCCCTGTTCTTTGAGCTCATATACGAGCTTGTCTCCCGCCGGATAACTCCCGGGAACGGTGCCCGCCGCCTGGCGGCCCTGCTGATCATCCCCCTGGGCTTTGCGGCCTACTGCTTTGTGAACTACGAGGTTTCGGGCAATCCCTTCATGTTCATGGAATATCAGGCGCAGCACTGGGGCCAGCGCCTGGGCTTCTTTTTCGGCACCGCCGCCTACCAGCTTGCGCTGGCCATATCCTGTTTCAAAACGAATCCGCCCAACTTCTGGGGCCTGTGGCTGCCGAACCTTATCTGCGCCTTTTCCGCCCTGGCCCTTATGATTCCCGCCGCCCGGCGGCTCCGGCCGGGCTACACCGCCTGGTTTATCGCCTATTTCGCTGTGGCCATCGGGGCCACCTGGCTCCTCAGCGCCCCCCGTTATCTGGCCGCCATGCCTACGGTGCCCCTGGCTCTGTCCCTCTGTGCCAAAACACGAAAGCTGGACATACTGCTGACCAGCCTGTGCCTCGCTCTGAGCCTGCTGTATGCTCTGGCATTTGTCCTGCGCTGGCAGGTGTGGTGACGTCAGAAGGAGGCAGATACATTCCGCTTCCGCTGTTCGCGAAAGCTTCCTTCCTCTGCCTCCTTCTTCCTCTTCCAAATCGAACCCGCTTCGCTGGGCTTCGCTTTGGTCTTGTGCGGGAGCCTTTGGCAGATACATTCCGCTTCCGCTGTCCGCGAAAGCTCCCTTCCTCTGTCTCCTTCTTCCTCTTCCAAATCGAACCCGCTTCGCCGGGCTTCGCTTTGGTCTTGTGCGGGAGCTTTTGGCAGATACATTCCGCTTCCGCCGCAACGCTCAACATCCAGCGCTCCATTCTTTCGTGCCGAGTTGAGGACGGGGTGCTTTATATCCCGATGAAAAGCAAAAAGCTTCCGGGAGCAAAAAATTTTCTGCTCCCGGAAGCTTTTTATCAGGCGCTCTGCTGTTTTTCGCCCAGGATTATGGAACACTGGGCGCCGGTTTCGGCGTTGATATATATTTTGACCTGCCGCCCGCCACCGCTGCCTGTGAACTCATAGCAGGGGAGGTTTTTCCCGCCTGGGCTCTTCAGAACCACTTTTCGGCTGTTTTCAGCCGAAAAGCCCTGAGGCAGCTTCTCCGCGGCGGCGCTCTCGTCCAGAGTCCAGCTTGCCCCTGTCTCCTCGCCGCTGTATGAGGCGGCATTGAAAGCGTAGACCGAGCCGTCATCCATGGCTATGGAGACGCTCAGCTTGTCCCCAAGGCAGAGCGCCCCGTTTTCCATCCGGGCAAAGACCATATGGGCCAGCGCCCCGCTTTGGCGGCGCTCTGTCAGCTCCATGTTCTCAAAGCCCCGCGCCCTGAGAAATTCCGCCGCCTTTTCCTCCGCCTGGGAAAGGTCCATCTTGCCCTCGCTCACAAGCCTTGACTGAGACATGCTCTCAAGCCCTGCGGGGCTGACGCACACGGTCATATCTCCCGCGCTGTAACAGCGGCGGCCAGACTCGCCCTCGTAGTCATATTCCTTTTTAAGTTCGTTTTTATCCACGCCCGCATATTCCGCAGCCAGATCCAGCATCTCCTCTTCCGTCAGCCGGAGCTTCTGGCTTTTTTCCTGGCGCAGGCCGTATTTCCCGTCATACTCCAGTTCCGCCATGGGTTTAAACTCCCGCTCGTATTCCAGAAGCCTTGCGCCCAGGGTTTCCACCTGCGCCTCCAGTTCCAGGTTCCCAAAGCCCGGCTGGCTGCCGTCCAATATCACATCCCCGCTGTTAATCGAGCCCTGAAGCTCTTTGAGAGAAGCGGAAAGAGCGGAGGCCTGAGCCGCCATGTCCGAAAGCGTTTCCCGCTGTTCTTCCGAAAAGCCCTCCCCGACGCCGCAGCTCAAAGAATAGGCGTAGTCTCCGGCCACGTTTATAAAGGCAGAGATATGCTCCAGCTCCTGGGTGGAAAAGGGCAGGGTGGACATCGCGGCCTCTGCCGCCTGCGCGCCGGCATAGGCCTCGCCGCAGAGGCGGCTGCACATGCCGCCGGTGGCGTAGCGGCTCTTTTCAAGCGCGGCGCTCAGCGCGTCCACGGCCCCCAGTGTCTCCTCAAAAGCCCTGTCAGCGCTGTACTTGGCGGCAAGCCTGTAATCCTCCAACCGGTCATGACTCAGCCAGGCATAAAGGCCCAGGGCCAAAACCGCGGCCGCAGCATATGTTGCAAGAATGATTTTTGTTTTTTTGCCCATAGAAAAACACCCCTTTTGAGATATGATTTCCCAAAAGGGGCGCTTTCGTTCATGCAATTTATGCCAGCTTTTGAAGCCCGGTTCTAAGTCTCGCGAGGGTTTCCTCCCGGCCCAGAATCCGGCAGATCTCCACCGCGCCGCCGGGGGTCACTGCCTTGCCCGCCGCGGCAATGCGCACGGGCCACATAATCCTGGCGTTCTTTGCGCCCATGTCTTCGGCCAGCTTCACCATGCAGGCAAGGATCTCCTCATCCGTCCAGGCGGGCAAAGCCTCAAAGGCGGGAATGACCAGCTCCAGCACCTGGCGGGCGGAGTCCTTGTCCGACTTGGACTTTTTATGCACAAAAAGCTCCGAATCGTATTCCGGCAGTTTATCAAAAAAGTCCAGCTTTTCGGGGATGTCTGTGAGCACCTCCGTGCGCTGCTGAAGCAGGGCGGCAATGGCCGCCGCGTCGTAGCGTTCATTCTTTACGGCGCTGCGGATATAGGGCTCTGCCAGAGCGGCAAAAGTCTCCGGGGACATCGCGCGGATATACTCACTGTTAAAGTAGCGGAGCTTCTCAATGTCGAATATAGCGGGGGACTTGGAAATGCCGCTCATGCTGAAAATTTCCGTCAGCTCCTCCATGGAAAAGATCTCCTGCTCTCCTCCGGGACTCCAGCCCAGCAGAGCCACATAGTTAATGACCGCGTCCGTCAGATAGCCCTGGGCGATCAGGTCTTCATAGGAGGGATCCCCATGGCGCTTGGACATCTTGTTGTGGGCGTCCCGCATAACGGGGGAGCAGTGGACATAGCTGGGGATATCCCAGCCGAAGCCCTGATACAAAAGATTGTATTTGGGCGCGGAGGAGAGATACTCGCTGCCCCGGACCACATGGGTGATTCCCATCAAATGGTCATCCACCACGTTCGCGAAGTTATAGGTGGGCAGCCCGTCCCGCTTCATGAGCACCTGATCATCCAGGCTGGCATTCTCCACAGTGATGTCCCCGAAAATCTCGTCATGGAAGGTGGTGGTCCCCTCGCGGGGTATGCGCTGGCGGATGACAAAGGGTTCGCCGGCGGCGGCGCGCCGGTCGGACTCTGCCCGGCTCATGCAGTGGCAGGGATCCTCTCCCCGGTCGAATTCTCCGGCGTCCTCCTCGGACTCGGTCTTCTCGCAGAAGCAGCGGTAGGCATGTCCCCGCTCCATGAGAAGCTCCGCATACTCCATGTAGAGCGGGCGGCGCTCGGTCTGAACATAGGGGCCCACAGGCCCGCCTACATCCGGGCCCTCGTCGTGCTCCAGATGGCACTGAGCCATGGTCTTGTAAATAACATCGACCGCGCCTTCCACGAGCCTGCCCTGGTCCGTGTCCTCGATGCGGAGAATAAACTTGCCCCCGCTGTGGCGGGCGATCAGGTAGGTGTAAAGGGCGGTGCGCAGGTTTCCGACGTGCATGTATCCCGTGGGCGAGGGTGCAAAGCGGGTACGCACCTCATTTTTGGGTATGCGCGCCTCCATCTCCTCAAACCACTTCATATCCTTCATAGCGGCTGCCTCCTAAGCATAGATCTGTTTTCCTATATTATTTTACATTTTCCCAGTTGTCAAGCCGAAGTTATTTTGGTAGAATATGTAGACGCGCAGAAATATCCTTTTGAGAAATCGAGGAACAGATATTATGGAAAATACCGCTTCCGTCCACGCGAAAAAAATCATGCTCTCCGGCATTCAGCCCTCCGGCGACCTGCACCTGGGCAACTACCTGGGCGCTGTGAAGAACTGGTCCGGCCTCGCAGAGGAGTTTGACTGCTTTTATTTCATGGCGGATCTGCACAGCATCACCGTCCGCCAGAATCCCGCGGAGCTGCGCCGCCGCTCTGTGTCCCAGCTGGCCCAGTACATCGCCTGCGGCCTTGACCCGGAGAAGAACACCCTGTTTATTCAGAGCCATGTGCACGAGCACGCAGAGCTGGGCTGGATCCTCAACTGCTACACCATGTTCGGCGAGTTGAGCCGCATGACCCAGTTCAAGGACAAGAGCGCCAAAAACGCCGAGAACATCAACGGCGGTCTCTTCACCTACCCCTCCCTTATGGCGGCGGATATCCTGCTCTATCAGGCGGACTTTGTCCCCGTGGGTCAGGATCAGAAGCAGCACTGCGAGCTTACAAGAGACATTGCCCTGCGCTTCAATAACATCTACGGGGAGACCTTCAAGGTCCCCGAGCCCTATATCCCCAAGGTGGGCGCCCGGATCATGAGCCTGGGCACGCCCACATCCAAGATGTCCAAGTCCGACCCTCAGGGCTGCGTCTTTATCATGGACTCTCCCGAGGAGATCGCCCGCAAGTTCAAGCGCGCCGTCACCGATTCCGACACGGAGAACTGCGTCCGCTACGCGCCGGAGGAAAAACCGGGTGTCGCGAACCTGATGAGTATTTATTCCTCTGTCACCGGCCGGAGCTTTGCGGAGATTGAGAACGAGTTTGCCGGCCAGGGCTACGGGGCCTTTAAGCGCGCCGTGGGCGAGGCCGTCATTGAAACCCTTCGCCCCATCCGGGAGGAGTCCCAGCGGATACTGGCGGACAAAGAATATCTCCGCGGCGTATATACCCAGGGCGCGGAAAGGGCCTCTTCCGCAGCCCGCAGGACCCTGCGCAAGGTCTACAAGCGCATTGGCTTTGTGGAAAAGCCCTTCTAAAAAGACAGGATAAACTGGAGATCATGCTGATGTTTCCAAATTTGGCCCTCTGGCTCAGGCTTCTTCTGGCCCTGACCGCCGCCTTTGTGATATCGTTTATTATGACGCCGCCGGTGAAGCGCTTTGCGGAGCTGGTCGGCGCGATAGACATACCCAAAGATGAACGCCGGGTCCATAATCACCCCATTCCCCGTATGGGAGGCCTGGCCATTTTTCTGGGTTTCGTAATATCCCTTCTGCTTTTTGTCCCCATGTCCACTCAGGTCATGGGAATGCTGCTGGGGGCCGTGATCATCGCCGTTATGGGCGCGGTGGACGATATCGTGTCCCTGAACGCCTGGGTAAAGCTCGCCGGGCAGGTACTGGCGGCGCTGGTTGCCATCCGCTGCGGTATCGTTTTTGACGCCATTTCAAACCCGAACTTTTTTTCGGACATCACCACCATCCCCATCGGCTTTCTGTCCATACCGCTGACCCTGCTGTGGATCATTGCCTGCACCAACGCCGTGAACCTTATCGACGGGCTGGATGGGCTGGCGGTGGGTGTGTCCGGGATCAGTTCGCTCACCATGCTGGTTGTGGCCCTTTTTGTGTCCGAACCCAGCATTTCCATCATTCTGGCGGCCCTTACCGGGGCCTGCGTAGGCTTCATGCCCTATAACATGAACCCGGCCAAAATCTTCATGGGCGATGTGGGCTCCCAGCTTCTGGGCTTTGTGCTGTCCACGGTGTCCATCATGGGTCTATTCAAGTTCCATGCCATCATAAGCTTTCTTGTGCCGCTGCTGGCCCTGGCCGTCCCCCTGGCGGACACGATTTTCGCTTTCTTCCGCCGCATTTTTCGGGGCCAGAGTCCTTTTCACGCTGACAAGGGCCATTTTCACCACAGGCTCCTGGCTATGGGCCTGAATCAGAAGCAGGCCGTGGCCGTGCTCTACGGCGTGTCCGCGGTGCTGGGCCTGCTGGCCGTACTGCTTGCCGGCAAGAGCGCGATCGTGCGCATGGTCTGCCTTGCGGCGGCTTTCTTCATCTCCATCGCCGTCTGGCTTTTTGTATTCCATCACAATCCGAATATCCACACCGAGCACCATGACGGCAGCGACTCCCAGGATAAAAAATAACCGAAAGAAGGAGCAATGTTTTATAATAAAAACATTGCTCCCATTATAATAAGCAGCTCGCTGTCGCCGCTCTCCCGGTACAGGAGATATAATATCAGCAGGAGAATGATATCCTCCGTCTCAAGCTGCCCCAGGCTCCTGGGCAGTAGCTTCCCGAGCTGTTCCATTATTCCCGGCTGTCCGCCCCTCTGGGCAGGCAGGGGCCGCTGCTTCTCAGGGAGCTTTGCCGGCGGCGCAGGAGGCTGGGAAGGCCGGGGCCTCACCGGAACATCGTTATTGAGCCGCTGCACCCTGCCGGTGTTGCCCTGATAACGGTTATATCTCTCCATCCTTTCCCTCCTCCCCCATTGCGATTCCGGCTATTCTGGCAAGCCGGGCGATCTTCATCGCCTTATCCATTTTCTCCCGCCGCTTTTGGGAGAGATACGGCTTCATGGCCTCAAGCAGGGCTTTTTTCTCCCTGTCCCGTTCTCCCGCCGCGCTGAGCAGGCGGCCGATTCTGCCTATGGCGGCCATATCCAGGCCGCTTTCCTCCCCATCGCCGCCCAGGAAAGAGCGGGCAAGCTCGCCCAGGCCCCCAAAGCCCCCGGCGGCTTGCTCCCGCTCTCCGCTGGAGTTCTCGCCGCCCATGAACGATTTGGCCAGATTGGCAATTTTCTCCATCTGGGCCGGGTCCCCCAGTATGCTGTTGACCCTGTCCTCAAATTCGCTCACGGCAAGCCCTCCCCTCAGTCCTTCATGAAGCGCTTCACGCTCTCGGCCAGGCGCTTTCCCTCCTCGGTGCTGAGGACGCTGCCCAAAATGCTCCGCAGGGCGGCGCTGTCCCCGGTTTTAGCGGCGTTTTCAATGGCCGCGGCGTCGATCATGCGGCTTACTTTCATGCCGTCCTCAGACTCCGCCAGGCGTTTTATTCCATCCGCCTTCCCCTGCCGCTCCAGTTCCCGGCCTATGTTTTCAAAACTGCGCATCAAAATCCCCTCCCGTTCATTCCATTATATTCATCGGCTGCGCCGATGATAATATGAAAGCTATTTTTAAGGAGAAGCCATGAAAGCAGCCGTTTTTTCGGACACACATGCCAATACCGGCCTGATGGTGGAGGCCGTGCGGAGATACCAGCCAGATGTGATTATCCACCTGGGAGATCACGAGCGGGACACTGCCGTTCTGCGGCAGGAGTTCCCTGAAATTCCGCTCTACAATGTCCGGGGCAACTGCGACCTGTGCCCCACCGCCCCGGAGACAGAGCGCGTTCCCCTTGGCCCGGTAACGGCTTTTATATGCCATGGGCATCTTTACGGCGTAGATTACGGCCGGCTTGACTCTCTCGTATACGCCGCGCAGGAAGAGGGAGCGCAAATCGCCATGTACGGCCACACCCACCGGGCCCTTTACGAGGATGTAGGCGGGGTGAAGGTACTCAATCCCGGCACCGCCGGAAAGGGTCGGAACCTTAGCTGGGCAAAAGTGGAGGTTTTTGACAACGGCGGCATTGCCTGCAGTATAGAGGAGCTTTGATATGTATATTGCCGCCTGTATTTTTTCGGTTTTCTGCTCACTGATCCTGCCGCTGGGCTGCGCGCTGGCTCTCTGCATCCGGAAGCGGACGCTGATAAGGCCCCTTCTGCTGGGTGCGGCCTGTTTCACCGTGTTTCAGCTTTTTATCCGCCTGCCTATTTTACAGCTTGTGCTGCCGAAGATGGCCTGGTTTGCCCTGATGTCCGCGGCACAGCCCCTGCTCTACTGCAGCTTTCTTGGCGTCACCGCCGGGCTTTTTGAGGAGCTGGGCCGGTACATCGTCATGGCCCTGTTTATGAAAAAGCGCCTCAGCGCCGCCGCGGGCATAGGCTTTGGCCTTGGCCACGGGGGAATTGAGTCGGTATTGCTCGTCGGGATAAATTCAGCGGCAGCGCTGTTTATGGCTCCGATGGCAGAGCCGGGGATGATTCTCGCTGGTGGGGTGGAGCGTCTCTCCGCTATGCTCATGCATGTGGCCTGGTCGGTGCTTGTTATGAAGTCTCTGCGGGACAGGAAGCCGCTTCTCCTTCTCTGGGCGGTCCTTGGCCATACGCTTGTTGACATTTTTGCCGCCTGGGCCTTGTATATGGCTCTGCCGGTCTGGGGGATCGAGGCGGCGCTCATGCTCTGCGCCCTGTGGGCGTTTATATTTATAAAAAAAGAATATGAAAAGGAGAAAATGCCATGAAAAAATTTCTTTCCCTATCTCTGGCGCTTTTGATGCTGCTCTCTCTGGCCGCCTGCGGCTCAGCGGGGCTCTCAGAGGAATACGACGAGGCGGAAGTCCTCGCCCGGGCGAAGGAGCTGGTTCTTCTTATAAATACCCTGGACTACGAAGCTGTCTGCGGCCAGCTTCGGGAAGATTTAAGCGGCGCCATCAGCCCCGAGGAGCTGGAGAATGCCTGGGGCGAAAGCCTTGAAAAGGCCGGGGCTTTTGTGGAGTTCAAGAGCGCGGCGGCGGCCAGCCAGGAGAGCAAGAGTACCGGCGAGAATTACGCCGTTGCGGTACTGGTGTGCAAGTATGAAAACGCCAGCCTTACCTACACCATTTTCATGGATGTGGACCTGAATATTGTGGGTATGTATATGAAATAAAAAAACGGAGCACAATGTGCTCCGTTTCAGCTTGTCAAAAAGTCCATACCGGACTTTTTTGACTGCGCTTTTCGCCGGGCATTTTGACGCTGTCAA
>DCJL01000001.1:77211-91018 GCA_002320035.1 Clostridiales bacterium UBA1701
TTTGACGGCGGCTTATCCCATTTGAGGCGGGCCTTGCCCCCTCAAGCTCCCCCGCGGCTCCGTTGTTTTTCGCTTCACAAACGTTTTTTGACAGTCTCAAACGGAGCACAATGTGCTCCGTTTCTTATTCCTCAGCTCTTGGGCTTGTTTTCCCCACCGCCCTGCTTCTGGCCCTTGGGCCTGCCATAATAACAGCCCCGGCGGCGGTTATTTTTCTTCTCGCCCTCTTTCTGAGGAGCGGCGGCCTCCCGGTTTTCCACCTTTACAGGTTTTACCAGCGCCTTTCCTGCCCGGGGGCGGTTCTGTTGGTTTCCGGCAGAGCCGCCCTCGTTCTTTTTCTCCGTCTGGGCGTCCCTGCGCTGGGGTTTGCGGCCTTTGGGCGGTCTGTCCCCGCTTTTAGGCTGCTGGGACTTGCCCTGGCTCTCGGCTCCCTCTGCTCTGGGTTTTCCTGCCCGGCTTCCCTTGCCCCGGCGGCGGTTGTTCTTTTTCTTCTGGGGCTCCTCTTCCCGGACCACGGGCTCGCTCACCGGTTCCGCCATCAGCACGGGCATCGCCCAACGGTCAGGCTGCTCTTCCTCTTCCTCCTCCGGCTCCGGTACATAATGGAGCACGGAGGGGGGGGCCTCCCCGTCTTTCGGTCTGCCTCCGGGCACGGCGGCAAGCTCGTTTGCCTTGAAAGAGCGGAGGGTATCGTCCCCGTCGCTGTCAAGGCGGACCTTCACGGTCTGGCGAAGCAGATTTACCTGCACAGCAGTACCATAGCCATCTTTTGTCTCCACAAAGGCTCCCTGCTTGGGCACCTTTTTGATCAGCTCCTCATAGGCTTCCTGTTCATAGCGCAGACAGCACATGAGCCTCCCGCAGCTGCCGGATATCTTGGTGGGGTTCAGGGACAAGGACTGGACCTTGGCCATTTTGGTGGAAACGGGCTGAAAGTCATCCAGAAACTGGCTGCAACAATAGGGGCGGCCGCAGATACCGATGCCGCCTATCATCTTGGCCTCGTCCCGGACACCAATCTGCCGCAGCTCTATGCGGTTGCGGAAAATACCCGCCAGATCCTTTACCAGCTCCCGGAAATCCACCCGGCCGTCGGAGGTGAAGAAGAACATGGTTTTGTTCCCCTCGAAATTGCACTCCACATCCACCAGCTTCATGTCCAGCCCGTGCTCGGCTATCTTCTGCTGGCAGATCTCAAAAGCCTCCTTTTCCCGGCGCTTGTTCAGCTCTGCCACCCGGAGGTCATCCGCCGTGGCAAGGCGCACGACCGGGCGCAGAGGCTGCACCACCGCGTTGTCCTCCACCATATGGTTGCCCCGGAAGCAGTCGGCTATCTCAAGGCCCTTGGACGTCTCCACGATGACCCGGTCCCCGCTTTTTATCTGCAGGGAATTGGGGGCAAAGGAATAACACTTGCCCCTGTTTTTAAATTTTATGCTTACTACTTCGATCAATTTGTTTATCCTCTGTTTCCGCCGCCGGCGATGGCGTCCACCGCCAGCAGTCCAAATATATGTTTTACGCCCACATTGACCCGAAGCCAGGCCTGGCAGCGTCCCAGCAGCCCATGCAGCCTCAGCAGCTCCTCCCGGCTCATGCCAAAGGCCTCCTCCCGGCCGCAGAGCATATCCGCCAGAAGCTCCCCGGCACTCTCCACAAAAGCCTCCGCGGCTCTGGAATCCAGCCCCTCATTCTTCCCGCACCAACGGCAGAGCCGGGCCGGGTCGCCTGAGGCCGCGCATTTTACAAATTCCGCCGCCAGCGCCCGGCTCTCTCCGGCCTCGCCGGCAGCAGCGCCGTTGAGATTCAGCTCCGTGCATCTTGAGCGCACCGTGGGCAGAAGCTGGCCTGCGTTTGTCACGCAGAGCAGGAACATCACCCCGGCGGGGGGCTCCTCAAGGAGCTTCAGCGCCGCGTTCTGGGCAGGGATATTCATGCTGTCCGCATCTTCTATTATATATACCTTGCGCCCCGCCTCGTTTGGCAGCACAACCGCGTCCGCGGAAACGGCGCGGATCTGATCCACACTGATCTCCCGCTTCTGCCGGCCCTTATCGTCACTCAGGCGGCAGACAGGGATAATGTCCGGGTGTATGCCCTCTCCGGCCTTGCGGCATGCGCGGCAGCGCCCGCAGGGCTTTCCGCCCTGGCCGGTGCAGACCGCCGCCGCCGCTATATGCCGGGCAGTGCGCAGCGCCTCCTCCGGGCTCCGGGCCGATATAATACAGGCATGGGACATACGCCGAAGGTCTACAAATCCAAGCTCCGCCATCAGTTTCCTCCCATGGCATTCAAGTCAATCAATATATTTTACATTTTTATATGCTTATAGTCAACCAAAATCGTTTCTGAATTTTTTCCAGCGGCAAAGCGTTTCAGCAAAATCAGGTCGGCGGCCTGTTGCTTCCTGTTGCCAAGCGCCTCAGGGGCTGATAAAATAGGCGCTGTAAAAACATGACGAGGAAATGATTATGTCAATTCGAACAAGGGACATGACAGCCGGGCGGTCCTTGTGGCGCTGGGTACCTCGCTGCTCATTTCGTCCGTGATGCTCCTGTTCGGCCGGGCTATCCTGAGTCTTTTTATTTCCGGTTCCCTGGCAGAGGTCGAGGGCGCCCTGACCGTGGGCTATGGCTATTTATCCATGATGAGTATATTCCTGGCAGTGCTCTATCTGCTGCACCTCCTCCGCTCGGCCCTTCAGGGGCTGGGCAACGCGGTTTTACCCATGCTCTCCGGCGTGACGGCGTTTATAATGCGCACCTCCATGGTCTTTATCCTCCCGGCTTTTATAGGAGAGCGCGGCGTTTTTCTGGCGGAGGTTTCCGCCTGGTTCGGGGCCATAGCCGTGCTCATTCCCAGCTATTTCGTTATAGTAGGACGCCTCTCCTTAAAATAAAGTCTGCCCCCGGCCATCCGGTCGGGGGCAAAAGCACGATTCAGACTTCCACAAGCTCGTATTCCCTTGAGCCGAAGCCCAACTCGGCGGCGGCTTCAATCGTATGGATGCCGTGCCTGCTCTCAAGCCGCTCCAGGAAATGCTCCCGGCCTGGGTCGTCGGCGGCATAGATAAGGTCGATACAGGCCTGATCTATCGCGATGGGGTCAAGCGAGGCCAGGATGCCGATGTCCTTCATGCAGGGATCCTCCGCCACTGCGCAGCAGTCGCAGTCCACGGACATGTTCTTCATCACGTTTATATATACGGCTCTGCCGCCAAAGTAGTTCTGCACAGCCCAGGCCGCATCGGCCATAGACTCCAGGAAAGAATCCTGATCGATCTTGGGCTCGTCTTTTCCCGCCACGATGCCAAGCTGGATGCCGGCCCCATGGATGATTTTCTTGCCCTTTGAGGAGGCAAAGCCAATGGCCAACTGCTTCAGGGCCCCGCCGTAGCCGCCCATGGGGTGCCCCTTGAAGTGGGCCAGCACCAGGGTGGAGTCATAATTGGCCAGGTTTTTGCCAACATAGTCAACCTTGATGTGCTTGCCCTGAGGTATGGGAAGCTCCATGTCCGGCCCTTCGTCGTCCATAAGGTCAATCTGGAAGTAGCGGTTCCAGCCATGAGCCTCGATGGCTTTCCTATGCTGCTCGCTGGTGTCTCTCTGGCCGCCGTAGCCGGTGTTGCACTCCACGACATGGCCCCCCACATGCTCTATCGCAGGCCGCCAGAAATCCGGGCGCAGGAAGTTCTGGTTTCCGGGTTCTCCGGAGTGGACCTTTACGGCCACCCGGCCTTCCAGCTTCCTGCCGGTCATCTCATAAAGTTCAATTATCTTTTCGGGACTTATATCTCTTGAAAAAAACACTTTAGGTTTCATTTAATACACTTCTCCTTTATTCTTATTTCGAAACTATTTTAACCTCGCCTCTAACCTTCTGTCAACAGCATGTTTCAGCCCGGCAGGCGGGGAATTTGCCCTTGATAGCCGGGCCGGAAAACGGTATAATGTGCCCAAAAGACAGAAAGAAGGTAACCCTATGGATATTACCGCTATGGCCCAGTGGCTCAACGCTGCTTTTTCCGGCTACGACGGGGCCATTCTCGGCGCGCTGCACGCGCTTGCGCAGGCTGCGGGAGGGTTTTTTACGCCCTTTATGAAGCTTATTACCCTGCTGGGAGAAAAGGGGCTGCTGTTTTTCCTGCTGGCCCTTGCGCTCATGTGTTTTTCAAAGACCCGGCCCATCGGGGTCTGCGTTTTCGGCGCTGTCTGCTGCGGGGCGCTCATCACAAACCTCATTTTAAAGGATTGGGTCGCCCGGCCCAGGCCCTTTGAAGCGCTGGAGCTTTATAAGCAGTGGTGGACCGCAGTAGGCTCCCCGGCGGAGGACGGTTTCTCCTTCCCCTCCGGGCATGTCACCGCCGCCGCGGCAGGCATGAGCGCCCTCTGCTTTATGCGGGGGAAAAAGCTCATTCTCCCCTCGGTGCTGGTGGTGTTCCTTATGGGCGTCTCCAGAAACTATCTGGTAGCCCACTACCCCTCGGATGTGCTTGCCGCCATAATGATCGGCCTTCTCTCCGGACTCGTGGCCTGGGTCATTACAAAGCTTATCTTCCGTTTCCTGGAAGAGCACCGGGCGGTTCCCTTCTTCGCCTTTTTGCTGGACTTTGACCTGTCCCCGGCTGCGCTCAGACGCGGCGGCTATCAGGGCAAGCACCAGCGCTGACGAAAAACGGACAGAGAGAAAAAAACATATGCTTGATTCGCTTTTTAAGGATTTTGATAATATTATCGTTCTTGACACCGAAACCACCGGCCTCAGTTTCCGGAATGATGAGATCATAGAACTGGCTTTTCTCCGGCTCAGCGGGGACACCATGGAAGAGTACGACGAATTTATCCGCCTCTCCCCGGGCCGCAGGATTCCGCCCCAGATCGTCTCCCTCACCGGCATAAGCGACGATATGCTGGAAAACTACGGCGTTGAAAAGGAACGGGCATGCCGGGCGCTTGTTGAGGCGCTCAGCGGCAGGCGTACGCTGCTGGCGGCCTACAACGCCCAGTTTGACCTGTGCTTCCTGTACTATTTTCTTCTCCGCTTCGGAAAGGCGGAGGCTTTGCAGGGCCTGAAGCTGCTGGATGCCATGACTGTCTACAAGGACCGGCGTCCCTTCCCTCACAAGCTGGCAAACGCCGTCTCCGCCTACGCGCTCCAGACCCAGAACACCCACCGGGCCATTGACGATACCCGGGCCACGCTGGAGCTGCTCTGTGCCATGGAGGCGGAGGAGGCAGACCTGGAGAGATACATTAATCTTTTCGGTTATAATCAAAAATACGGTGTCTCCGGCCCACGCATCTCCTCTGTGCGCTATCTGCCCCAGGGTTACGCCGGCTCGGGAAAGCTTTATCTGCATTCCTGAACCCCTTTTGCCAAAATGCAACCCCGAGTTTCCAAAATGCCCCGGCAGCATGGTGGAAACTCAACCGCCGCTCCTGCTATAATGGGGTTCAGAAAGGAAGTGCAGTTCATGACAATCGCGGACAGAATTCAGAGCCTCCGAAAGACAAAGGGCTTTTCTCAGGAGGAGCTGGCCGACAGGCTGGGCGTGTCCCGGCAGGCCGTCTCTAAATGGGAAAGCGAGCAGAGTTCCCCCGATCTTGAGCGGATCGTTTACATGAGCGAGCTTTTTGGCGTGACCACGGATTATATTCTCAGAGGCATTGAGCCGCCGCCCGAAAAGCCCGGTCGGGTGTGGGAACCGAAAGTTTTTGTCGTCGCGGCCACAGCCCTGAATCTTCTGGGCCTTCTGCTTTCGGCGGCGGTGTGGTATGAGTATCAGAACGTCTCCGACCTGGTTATCAGCATGCTTCCCATGTTCTCCGGCTGTGTGATGTACGGCGCCCGCTTTGTCTGTTCTCCTCCCGAGGCCAGACGTGTTTTGCACGTAAGCTTCTGGAAAATCAACATTTGGCTTTTGGCCTTTATCCCTCTCTCCGTTTTTTATAACGCGCTTGCCGTTGGTCTGATCGCCCCTTATCCCCTGCTCACAAGCCGACTTTTCGCCTTCGGCGTCTTCTGGCTGGTATATATCGTTCTGGGCCTCTCTGTAGACCTGCATCTCCTTCAGGCAGAAAGATCCCGCTTTCCGCGCAAATAATCCAGCAGCAAATATTGAAACGGCCCTCTCCGATCCGGAGGGGGCCGTTTATGGCTCACAACAGTTTTATTATAGTTTTTTTTGGCATTTGATGTCAATATCCCCACCGTCATCCCTGCCCGCAATTCGTTATTTTTGTATCAATGCATAAAGCCCGGGCCCAAAAATCGGTAAGAATTGCTCTTAAAAGAGGCTGGGGATTTTGATATCCTGACATCAGAAAGGGGGATACCAATGCACAGATAAGAGGCCCCGCCCAGTGACGAGATGCGTCAACGGCCCGGCGAAGGCGCCGCGGTTCCGGCAATGTTTTTGGTAATACCAGGTATTTCCCGTATCCCATTTGTGTGCGGCGTCTGATTTTAAAGAAAGCGAGGTAACCATGATGTTAGATATCAAGAATTCACAGAAGCAACCCCTGGCTGTGTGAGAGCGGATTGTCCGCCACAGTCAGGGGTTGCTTCTTTTTTTGCCCTTTTCGCCCGCAGAGGCGTTTTTTTATGTTCTTTTTCAGCTCCACTCCCGGAGCACCAGCTCCGTTACGCCCTGATTCAAGCCCAGTTCTACTCTCAGCACCCTGGGGTGGCCGGAATAGGCCTTTCTTATCCCGTCCCGCAGAGCTGTGCCCCCGCGGTAGCCATGGATAATCCTGATGCGGTATATCCCCGCTCCCGCCCGGCGGAGCCTGGCATCAATGGCGGTTCTGGCCTGATACAGATTCATGCCGTGTACATCAAGCTCAATAATTCCACTGTCCATTTTTATTCTCTCCTTCCGGGCTGGGCACATATTTGTTGAACGGCACTATATTATATCATAAAAACCACCCTGAATCCACATAAGCCGTCCCGCCGCCATAGAGATGTCCTTGAGTGCGATTCTCCCTGCTTTTCAACTCCCTCGATTCCCTTTGCTTTGGCGCTGACAATCCGTAATTTGCATCCACTCATGCCGTCAAGCACCGTGTCGGGCTGGCGGCGCTGCGTCGATTTATCGCCGGGCTTATTCGGGAAAAAGAATTGGCCTGCAGTTATCGTATTCGCTTTTATCATTCACATGGATTGTCTTGCTTATTTTCACACCGCCGGTAAAATATTTTTATGAATTGTGAAACCTAAATCGCTTTTTCTCCAATATTATAAGTGACGGCCGTTAAAAACAAATTGGATGACGATATGCTTGTTATATCTGATGCCGATCTCGAGCGTGACATGGAAATTGAGGAGCAATCGAAATTCCTTAAAAGCGCGATACTTGCTATGCAACACCCTGATCGCGAAATTTTCCTGCGTCATTACTATTACTACCAGTCCGTGGCTCAAATAGCTGACGAAATGAATATAAACATTTTGTCTGTGAAAACGAGGCTTCGGAGAGGCAGAAACAAATTAAAAGAAGTATTATGCAAAGGGGGCTATGAAGTTGAAAAAGAAAATATCCGATATGATGGACTATATACAGGATGATTCCGTCAATATTCAAATAAAGAATATTGCCTCCTCTCAAAAGATTCTGGAGGCTACTAGATCAAAACTTCACACTGATAGAAAAATCCATGATACAGATAACATTATCCCCAGGCCAGTCCGCAGGTTTTCCGCCGCGCTTATTGCAGCGGTGCTTATTCTTTCCTTGAGCGTCACGGCATTTGCCTATGTGGGCTTCGTAGCTTACGAAAATCCCGTAGCTATGCTCAATGCGTTTTTCGGAGAAAACATTGAGTCAAAAAGCGATGGTGTTATTGAGTACAACGAGAATGGCGAGTTGGCAGTCGCCTTGCCCGGATGGGAGCGTGTTCCCGTTGATACAACTCTCGCTGATGAATTAATCTCCCAATATATTTCATCCGAAACCTCTTTTATCTCATGGGATGGATATACACTTTCTGTTGAGGCTAACCTGTATGATTCCCATACACAGTCTGGACTCCTTTATTACAGCATTGAAAACCCTGCCGGAATAACAGGTTACCTTGTGCGAGGTCAAAATACCATTCTCTTTCAAGAAGGGAGCATATCATTCTGTCCGTGCTTAAGCGGTGATGGCTGGTCTGGTGAAGATTATTTGGATGCTACGCGCTCCACAGATACAAAAATCTATGTTTGCAGATACTATGTTGGAAGTGAGGGCTTGACTGAGAATAAACAGCTTGGCAATTTGGAACTTCAGGTTCGGTCAAACATCGACGGAGAAATACTTGGCAGCGTCGTACTCAACAATACCAATGAACGCAATATTGCCTGTCTATCCGTTGCAGATGGGAACATCGTTATTTCTCCGATTGGTATTCGCATTTACAATGCGAAGTTGGGGTACGAAACTGTCAACCACATTAACAGCATCATCCTTCATTATAATGACGGCACAGAGTATGTTGTTTTGGATAATGCCGGTATGCCAGATCACTTCACGGATAATACCACTTATGGTCTGCTTGACAGCGTTTCTGACCCAGCCAGAGTAACTTTTACGTTCAATCGTTTGGTAGATATTAACAGTCTTTCATCCGTAATTATTAATGGAACGATCTATGACACAGCCAAATAAGCCAAGTGAACGATGGATGCTTTGCCCCGCCTGCGAGAGCAAAACCCGCGTCAAGACACGAGGGCACACAGAACTTAAAAACTTCCCTCTGTTTTCCCCTAAGTGTGAGCACAAAACACTAATTGAGGTAAATTAACTAAATACGTCAGTTATCAAAGAGCCAGACGCAAAGACGCAGAGCCGATAACACGCAGATATAAAATGCAGTTGTTGGCTCGTTTTTTATAATAAAGTATTGAAATTAAATTTAACATTTACGAACCGTTTTATATATGCCAGCTACAAATAAAAAACAGCCTAATAAACTAATTATAATTCGCCAAGACACATTATGTACTTCTGCTATTTTCAATGGCGAAAATACAGCAAATAAAATAATAATCAATCCTACGGTTATCAATACAACATTAGCCGCAAACATGGGGTGCATCTGGAGCAGGAGCCGTCCTATGGAGGGCGGGCGTATCTGGAGAAGCAGGACTACATTCTGATGAAGCAAAAGGAGCAGCTGGCCGCCCAGGAACAGAAGCTGGAGGAGCTGACCCTGAAAATTGAGGATGTGGAAACACTGGTGGAGGAAGTTTCGGATATTGCCTATGACAAGGCGGTGGAGGTTGTCACCGATACTGTCCGGCTGGAAACCCATAAGGAGGACATCCGGTTGGTGGAAGAAACGAAAACCTGGGTACTCTCGCCGGAACGGAAAGCGCCGCAAAAAGAGCGTGAGTATGCCGCCGCCCGGTTGGATGGGGTGATTTCAAAAATCAAAAACGCCATGCAGTCAGCCCTGACAAAAATCCAGAAGAAACTCATGCAGCCGGAGGTCAAGCAGGCTGGCAAACAGCAGATTCAGGAAAAGGCCAAGGAATCCATTCTTGCTTTCCTGAAAAAAGCCAAGCAAGATAGCGCACAGAGAGAATCAAACCGGAAAAAGCAGCGGGAAAAGCAGGATATGGAGCTTTAAGGCATCTGATTTTGCGAAGAAATCAGATGCTTTTCTCTTGAAGAGGTGAGAAACATTGAACAGCGAATCGCAGAGTTTAGTGCCTGCAACCCAGCAGGCCGAAAGTGAAGAATTGACCGTTGAGGAAGTGCGGGAAAGTCTCTCCGTCACCGAGAAAGGACAACCGGCCAACACCATTGGAAATTGCCGCACGGTGTTTTGCCAAGATCCGCTTTTGCGGGGCGCAATCCGGCTGAATTTGCTTACCGACCGTATAGACATTGTGCGAGATTTGGGTTGGCGCAGAAGCACCAGCGCCTTGACCGATACCGATGTCAAATATCTGCTCCTTTACTTTGAGCAGAACTACGGTTTGACCAGTGAAAAGAAGCTGATGGCGGCACTCTCTATCGTAGCAAACGAAAACTGCTATCACCCCATTCAGGATGTGCTGAATGGTCTGGTGTGGGACGGCATACCTCGGATGCGCTCCTGCCTGCATCACTTTCTGGGGGCAGATGAGAGCGACTATGTGGAAGAAATGCTGAAACACTTCCTGCTGGGAGCCATCCGCCGGGTATTCCATCCAGGTTCCAAATATGAGGAGCTGCTTTGTCTGGTGGGCGGCCAGGGAGCCGGAAAGTCTACCTTCTTTCGCTTCCTGGCGATACAGGATGAGTGGTTCTCTGATGACCTGAAAAAGCTGGATGATGACAAGGTGTTTGCCAAGCTGCAAGGACACTGGATCATTGAGATGTCGGAGATGCTGGCCACCAGTAACGCCAAGAGCATCGAGGAGATCCGCTCCTTTATCAGCCGCCAAAAGGAAACCTATCGCACGCCCTATGAGACCCAGCCCAAAGACCGGCTGCGGCAGTGTGTGTTCGGTGGTTCCTCCAACACGCTGGATTTTCTGCCTCTTGATCGGGCCGGAAACCGGCGGTTTCTGCCAGTGATGATTTACCCAGAGAAAGCGGAGGTTCACATTCTGGAGGACGAAGTCGCTTCCAGAAAATATCTGTTGCAGGTGTGGGCGGAGGCTATGACCATTTACCGCAGCGGAGAGTATTCCATGAAGTTTTCAAAGGAGATTCAGAGACAGCTGGTGGAGGTTCAGAAAGACTTTATGCCGGAGGATACTGAGGCCGGGCAGATTCAGGGCTTCCTGGAACACTACACCGGCAATGTGGTCTGCTCCAAACAGCTGTTCAAGGAAGCGTTGGGACATGCCTTTGAGGAGCCGAAGCGCTGGCAGCTGCACAACATCAACGAGATCATGAACACAGTGGTGACGGGCTGGAAGCCTTTTTCCAATCCCAGGATGTTTGCGGGCTATGGGCGGCAGCGTGGCTGGGAACGGGAGATTTCCGGCAACGAACTGCCCGACAACGAAGGTGGATTTGTGGAGCTGAGCGAGGAAGAAGTCCGTCAACTGGAGCTGCCAACGGAGTGGATTGCCTGATTTACAGGGCTCGTTGCCCAGTTGATTGTCGGCTGGTTGCTGACTTTGTTGCCGTAAAATTGGGGGTGTGGACACGATAAATACCCATAAAGCAAGGTTTTTGAGCGGGCATCTGTTCTCTGACAACGAAAGCAACGAGATTTCACAAGAAAATTTGAAAAGTAAGAAATGATGGCCAGATGATAGGTTACAGTTTTTTGGAGTCCGTTGCCGGACTTCGTTGCTGGCTCCCTTTGTCTGGCCTTTCTGATCTATGGAGGTAGCCTATGGGAAATGAAAAGACAATGATTTGCAGTAAGAAGTGTTTGGATATTCCGGTCTGGCGGCGCTATACCCTGACCATCGAGGAAGCCGCCGGATATTATCATATCGGAGAGGGAAAGCTGCGGATGCTGATTGATGAGCATCCCAACGAGGATTTTTATGTGATGAATGGAAACCGTGCTTTGATCAAACGGGAGAAATTTGAGAGGTATCTGGATCAGGCCACTGCTGTATAATAGCCTTTCAAAAAGTCGATGGCAGATTGCCATTCTTTCATGGCAAAGCTATACGGAGAGCCAAACTTGTGCTATGATAAGAGTGCAAGTCTGGCTCTCCTTTCTTTTAGAGGAGAGATTTCAATGAATGAAAAAAGACGAGACAATCGCAATCGGATTTTGCGAGAAGGCGAGTATCAGCGCAAGGATGGGAGGTATCGGTTCCGCTATCTGGACGAGGATGGCAAAGAACAAAATGTGTACAGCTGGCGGCTGGATAAAAATGATCCTATGCCCAAGGGAAAAAAGCGAGAGCCTTCCCTGAGAGAAAAGGAAAAGCAGATTGAAGCTGATCTGTTCGATCACATCGTAACCAACGGTGGAAAGCTCACGGTTTTGGAACTGGTGGAAAAGTATGTGTCTCTGAAAACCGGCGTTCGCCATAATACGGTTGCAGGATACAAGACGGTAATCAACATCTTGAAAAAAGAGCCGTTCGGTAGGCAGCGCATTGACAAGGTGCGCTTGTCGGATGCTAAAGCATGGCTCATCAAGCTTCAGAAGGTGGATGGCAGAGGGTATAGCTCGATTCATTCGATTCGAGGCGTTCTCAGACCCGCATTCCAGATGGCGGTGGATGATGACCTGATCCGCAAGAATCCGTTTGGTTTTGAGCTGGCATCGGTAGTTGTCAATGACTCAGTGACGAGAGAAGCCATCAGCCGGAAACAGGAACGGGATCTTCTGAAGTTCATCAAAGAGGACAAGCATTTCAGCAGATACTACAACGGGATCTATATTCTCTTTCACACAGGGCTTCGTATCTCGGAATTCTGTGGACTTACGATCCAGGATGTTGAGTTTGAGGAAATGCGTATCAAGGTGGATCATCAGTTGCAGAGAACATCACAGATGGAGTATGTGATCCAGCAGCCAAAGACAGAAAGCGGCATACGCTATGTTCCGATGACCGAGGAGGTAGCATCCTGTTTCCGTCGGATCATTGCCAACCGTGCGGTCCCCAAAACGGAACCCATGGTTGATGGATACGTTGGTTTTCTGTTTCTGGACAAGAACGATATGCCTATGGTGGCACTTCATTGGGAGAAGTACCTGGAGCATATTGTCCAGAAGTATAATAAAATCTACCGCATCCAGATGCCGAAAGTAACCCCTCATGTGTGCAGACACACCTTCTGTTCCAATATGGCAAAATCCGGGATGAACCCCAAGACATTGCAGTACATCATGGGTCATGCAGACATCAGCGTAACGCTGAATACCTACACCCATGTGAAGTTCGATGACGCCAAAGATGAACTGCTGCGTGTGGCGAACGCTTAAAATTGCCCGTTGGTAAAGCGGCTTTCTTTACCAACGCCTTTACCAATATTGCAGGAAAAAACATGAGAAGTCCTGAGAAGATTCGAGAAGATATCTTCAAAACAGATGGAAGCTCAGGCTGCACGAAAAGTGCGAAAAATCCTGTAATATCAAGCATTTGATAAGAAATACAGGACTTATGAGGAGTTATAAAAAGATGATAAAAATACTTTTCGTGTGCCACGGCAACATCTGCCGCAGCCCCACCGCCGAATTTATAATGAAGGATCTGGTATGCCGCGCAGGGCTTGAGGCGGAATATGAAATTGCTTCCGCTGCCACTCATTCGGACGAACTCGGCAGCGGCGTCTATCCCCCCGCGGCCCGGCTGCTCTCGGAGCATGGCATTGACTGCTCCGGTAAGCGGGCACGGCGCATGATAAAGGACGACTATGAAAAATATGACCTGCTCATCGGCATGGATCAGGCCAATCTGCGGGACATGAGCCGCCTTTTCGGGCCGGATCCGGCCGGAAAACTCCATCTGCTCATGGAATACGCCGGCCGCTCCGGGGAAGCCGTGGCGGACCCCTGGTACACCCGGGACTTCCAGCGCAGCTGGCAGGATATTTCCGACGGCTGCCAAGGCCTTTTGGAAAAGTGTTCCGGCGTGCTGACGCTGGACTTCTCCTCCTGCCGGGATAAAAAGAGCCTTTACGCCGTCCTCCGCGCCAAAATGGACTGGCAGGACTGGTACGGCGAAAATCTGGACGCGCTTTACGATATTCTCACAGGCCTGCCTCACAAGGGGCTTCGCTTCGTTTTCATCGCGCCCTCCCCTGCCGCTCCGGAGCCGGTCAGAGCCTATTTTGAAAAAATTCTCCGGACCTTTGACGAGGCCCGGAAATAAGCAAAAGCCGCCCTGCCGCTTTTTTGCGGCAGGGCGGCTT
>DCJL01000017.1:0-37365 GCA_002320035.1 Clostridiales bacterium UBA1701
GGCAGATATGCATATCTGCCGGCGTTTTCCCTTTTAACCCCGTGCGGCGGCCCTTCTCGGGCGTGAAGCAATGAAGAAGCTTCCCGCGATCCTCAAGAACAAACAGCAAGAAGATTCTTCACTTTGCTCAGAATGGCAGGAAAAGGAAAGGAGCGAAGGACAGGAGGAAAGGCCGGATAAAAGAAGAAGCCGGATGACGGGAGAAGAAACGCATGGCAGGAGGGAGAAAAAACAGGGGAACCGGGAAGAAAAATCAAATGGGGGGCGCAGGGAGGACAAAAAGCCGGCGCCGCGGGAAATAAAAATCCTCGTCTATGTCTGTATTCGCCTGATTTTTTACAAGATATAGTGTAAGCTCTTGGCATACAGCCACAAGATAAGGAGGTTTTGTGATGCAAGCATTGCGAAACCGCCCCAGCATAAGGCGGGGCGGGATAATTTATCTTCGCATAGACGATATTGCCCCAAGCCCGGTACAGCCCAGAAAGCGCTTTGACGACGAGGCCCTTTTGGAGCTGAGCGAAAGCATACGAAATTATGGAATTTTGAATCCGCTGACCGTGCGCCTGCGAAACGGCAGATATGAGCTGGTGGCGGGAGAGAGGCGGCTCCGGGCGGCGAAGCTGGCGGGACTGCGGGAGGTGCCCTGTATTTTGCTGGACGTAAACATGGAGGATGCCAGCCTCATTGCTCTGGTGGAAAATCTGCAGCGGCGGGATCTGGACTTTCTGGAGGAAGCGGCCGGAATAAGCCAGCTTATCCGCATGTTCGGCATGAGCCAGGAGGAAGCGGCAAGGCGGATAGGCAAGTCCCAGTCGGCGGTGGCCAACAAGCTCCGTCTTCTGAAGCTGCCTCAGGACGTGCTGGATGGCCTGCGGGAAAACGGCCTCACCGAGCGGCATGGCCGGGCTCTCCTGCGCCTGACCGGGCCCGGCACTCAGCGGGAGGCACTGGCGTACATCGTGGACAACGGGCTCACCGTAGCCGCTACCGACGCATACATAGACGCCCTTCTCTCGGAGCCCGCCCCGGAGCCGGAGCTCGTTCCGGAGAAGCCGGAGCCCCGGCGCACATTTGTGCTCAAGGATGTGCGCGTCTTTCTCAATACCCTCTCCCGCAGCATAGACCTGATGAAGCAGGGGGGAATTGATGCGGGGCTCCAGCGCCGGGAGACGGACGATTCCCTCATTCTTACCATTTCCATCCCCAAAAACAAACAGCCCTCATAGGACAAAGCCCCGCCCCCGTATATTATATGCGGGGGTGGTTTCCTGTGATCAGCTATTTTTCAGACCTTCGCTATAAGGAGGTCATAGACGTGCACTCCGGCTTTCGGCTGGGCTATGTGTGCGATGCGGAGTTTGACGATAATGAAGGACGGCTCATTTCTCTGATAACACCGGGAAAGGCAAAGCTTTTCGGCCTGCTGGGCCGGGAAGATGACTATGTTCTTCCCTGGGCCTGCATAGCCCGCATCGGCAGCGACATAATATTGGTAGACTCCAAGGAGGAGTTCCACCGCCGCAAACGGCGCCGGCGCAGCCTGTTATAGCGCTTTCCCGGGCCGCCGGGGGATAAAATGCTCCGGCGGCTGGTTTTTTATTGTCAAAGCGGCGCTTTTGCGTTATACTGTTACAAATCCCCATAGCAAAGGAATGATAGACATAGAAAATACCATTCAGAAAAAAGAACGGGCCGTTTTGGCAGGGCTCTCCGCTTCGAGCATGGACGGGCATGAGCGCTCCACGGAGGTGTCCATGGATGAGCTTCAGGCGCTTGTGGAGACTGCCGGCGGAGAGACTGTGGCCATGATCATGCAGAATCTGCCAAGCCCCAATCCCCACAGCTTCATAGGGGATGGCAAGGTCAGAGAGATGAAGGAGCTTATTGCCGCCAACGACTGTGACCTGGCAGTTTTTGACAATGAGTTGTCCCCCTCTCAGATGCGGGTACTCAGCGAGGAGCTGGGTGTAAAAGTGCTGGACCGCTCCGGGCTTATTCTGGACATTTTTGCCCAGCGGGCCCAGACCCGGGAGGGCCAGCTGCAGGTGGAGCTGGCTCAGTATAAATACCTGCTGCCCAGGCTCACCGGCATGTGGACCCATCTTGTGCGCCAGACCGCCTCGGGCGGCTCCTCGCCCATCGGCACACGCGGCCCCGGCGAGACCCAGCTTGAGACGGACCGCCGCCATATCCGCCGGAAGATCCAGAAGTTGGAGGAGGAGCTGGCCGCCGTGCGCAAGGTCCGGGGTACCCAGCGCCGCCGCCGGGAGAAGAACGCCATGCCCGTCGTGGCTCTGGTGGGTTACACGAACGCGGGCAAGTCAACGCTTTTAAATTGCCTGACAGGCTCCGAGATCCCGGCCAACGACCGTTTGTTCGACACGTTGGATACTACCACCCGCCGCCTGCGGCTGGACGAGACCCGGGAGGTACTTCTGTCGGATACGGTTGGGTTTATCCGCAAGCTCCCCACCCATCTGATCGAAGCCTTCAAGGCGACGCTTGAGGAACTGCGCTATGCCGATGTGCTGGTGCACGTTATTGACATCTCCAACCCCGAGTGGGAGGAGCAGGCCCGGGTGGTGGACGCGCTTATCCGCCAGCTCGGGGCCGAAGCCACGCCCCGCCTGCGCGTTTTTAATAAATGCGACGCGTATATCGGCATTCTGCCCCATGGAGACGATATCGTCTGTATCTCCGCCAGAAGCGGCGAGGGGGCCGAGGCCCTGGTGAAAAAGCTTGCGGATATGCTGGACCGGGGCAAGCGGCATGTGGCGCTGGAAATACCCTACGGCGCTGCGGGCATTGTGGACGTTTTGAACAGAGAGGCGGCGGAGCTGAGGCTTGAATACACGGATACCGGCATAAAGGCCGAGGCCGTGGTAACGCCGGAGCTGTTCGGCCGGGTAAAGCCCTATATCCCCGGCTATGCGGAACCTGTGGAGGACTGGGAAAAATGAGCTTTTTGGAGACAGAGAGACTTGTGCTCCGCCCCTGGCGGGAGGAGGACGCGGCGGCGCTTTTTAAATACGCCAGGGACCCCGCCGTGGGGCCCGCCGCCGGCTGGCCGGTACATAAGGACGAGGCGGACAGCCTGAACATCCTGCGCACGGTGCTCATGAAGGAGAATACCTGGGCTGTGACCATAAAGGGTTCCGACGAGCCTGTGGGCAGTATCGGGTATTTCCCCTCGGACGGCAGCGCCTCAAAGGGCGAGCCGGAAATCGGCTACTGGATCGGCGTGCCCTTCTGGGGCCGGGGCTATATTCCCGAGGCGGTGAAAGCCCTTATCGCCCGCTGCTTTTCCGAAGGGGCGGCGCGGGTCTGGTGCGCCCATTTTGAGGGGAACGAGAAGTCCCGCCGGGTGATAGAAAAATGCGGCTTCCGCTACCGTTTTTCTGAGCCCTGGACCAGAGAGGGAAGGGAAATCCAGCCGGAAACTCTTTTCTATTCCCTCGCCCGGGAGGAGTTCCAGAAATGACCGAATACTGTATACCCGCGGGGCCTGGTGAGGCGGAATTCACGGAGAAACGCTCCCGTTTTCTGGGCCATCTGCGCCCGGTCGGGAGTGAGGAGGAGGCCCGGGCCTTCATCACGGAGATGAAGAAGAAGTATTACGACGCCCGGCATAACTGCTGGTGCTACCTTATCAAGGACGGGCCCGAGCGCTATTCCGACGACGGAGAGCCCCAGGGAACCGCGGGAATCCCCATGCTGGAGGTCCTCCGCCGGGAGGGCGTCTATAACGCTGCCTGTGTTGTGACCAGGTATTTCGGCGGGGTTCTGCTGGGGGCCGGGGGCCTGCTCCGGGCTTACACCCGAAGTGCCGGGGACGCGCTGGCGGCAGCGGGCATTGCTCAGATGCGCTGCTGGGTGGAGCTGGAGCTGTCCTGCTCCTATGCCATGGCGGAGCGCCTGAAACTTGAAACTGCCGCTTTCGGCGGCGTAGTTGCGGATATGGAATACGGCGCCGCCGTCACGCTGAAAGTCCTTGTTCCCGAGGAAAACAGCGGGGACTTTGCCGGGCGGATTTTCGATGTGAGCAGTGGAAGCGTCACCGCCAAAATAACGGGTGAGGCCATGAGGGCTGTCAGAATATCATAAAAGGCTCCCCCATCCCTTTTGGTATGGGGGAGCCTTTTGCCAGGGGCTTATTGTACAGCCTTTTTCTTCTTTATCGCCGCCGCACAGGCGCCCGCTGCCGGCAGCGCGGCACACATGAGGCCCAGCCATAGGGCTCCGCTGCCGGGATCTCCGGTCTGGGGCGCGCCGGTACTGAGGACCCAAACCGCATAGAGCGTCACATTACCCCGGAGCAGCACTCTGTCTCCGCCCCGGAACTGCACGTCACCCCGGCGGGTCTGGGACCAGCCCTGGAATACATAGCCATCCCGGCTGGGCTGGTTTTTGGTAATGGTGACAATGCCGCTGTCGGAAGTGGTCTCCACACTCTGGGCCGCGGGCGCGTTTTGGCCGCCGTTTGCGTCAAAACTCAGCGTAAAGGTCTGAACCGGAAGCTCGCCCCAGACGGCGAAAAGCTCTGTGTCCGCCTGGATGCTTATGGTATCCCCGGCCTTAAATTCGGCTGCACCGTCCGCTGTGCGGCTCCAGCCCAGGAGGCTGTATGACGGAGCGGGAGCTGTGAGCCGGGACTCAGGGATCGTAAAGTCCGCGCTGCCCGTCTCTTTTATGTAGGCGCTCTGAGCCGGGGGAGGGTCCCCGCTGCCGCCGTTGGCGTTATAGCTCAGGGTGACCTCTGAGGCGGGAACCATAAGGGTATAACAAGTATTTCCGGGAACGAACACTTCCGTCGGGTCGCCGCCGGCCTGAATGCTGCCTTGAACGCTGCCGTTGGTCACAAGGCTTTCCCCCGCTTTAAAATCCTCCGCGGCAAGAGTGCCGGTCCCGGAGAGGACTGTGGGTGTGGAAGAGAGCAGCTTCGCCGCATCCAGCAGCCAGCCGGATTTGAGCTTGAGATTCACGGTCAGGGTGCTGCCGGAGATCGTGAGGGTGTCAATATCAAAAATAGGGCTTGAAAGGCTGTAATCCGCCTTGTCGGCTGAAACCGCGAGCCGGGAGTCCAGTGCCACTGTGAAGCTGAGCGCGGCGCTCACATTGCTGCCGCCGGAGGCGGACTGGATAAGGGCGTTAAGAAGGCCCTGTGCCATGGTGTAGCTTGCGGAGAAAGGCACATGATAGCTGGACGCCGCCGGCTGCTCGGCCAGCCGTTCCGGAGCGGTGATCCCAAGGCTGCCGTAGTCGGCCCTGGGCTGAACGAGGGCCACGGCATAGCCGTTTTCACTGCCGGGCAGGGTAAAGTTTACATCGCCGGTCTGGCTGCCCATCTTTGCGGGATGGACTTCTATGGAAGCCTCCGCGGCGGGAAGCCCGTCCGCGCCGGTGGCCAGAGCCAGAGCATATACCGGCAGGCTCGCGTCAAAGCTTCTGCCTACGGTAAGCTCCGCGCCGCCGGCGCGCTGAACCCAGAAAGAGGCGTAAGGCTTGCTCCAGTCCAGTTTGTCTCCGTAGTCCTCCAGCTTGTCATAGCTGCCGTAGGCCGCGTTGCCCAGTCTGAGATCCAGGCTGCCGGAAGCCGGAAGCACCGTCTTTTCATCCTTGGCCATGTAGACGCGGGCGCTGCCCAGCGTGAAAGCGCTGCTGATATACAGGTAACGGTCCATCGAGCCGTCGCCGGACTTGTTGAGCGCAAGGTCATTGGATACGCCGTTCTGGACGCTGCTGCTGAGCCCGTCAAGGCGGACGGAGGCATTCATCCGGTTGTTCTGAATTGCACCGGCATTCAGCTGGACGAAGGGCGCAACTGCCGGGCTGCCCCAATCTGTTGCCTGAAAGGCAAGGCCGCCGCCAAAGCTGCCGGAGCTGTTGCCCCCGACGATGCCGCCGCTCATGATAAAACGGCCGCCGTTGCGGACAAATACGCCGCCGCCCTCCTGTTTGGCAAGATTATCCTTTATCACGCCGCCAAGCATCTTGAATTCACCGCGGCTGACCATCAGGCCGCCGCCGGTTTGGGCGGACACGTTGCCGACGATCTCCGCACCCTCGTACATGGAGGCGGTATTGTAGCCGATGTTGTGGGCCAGGCAGACGCCTCCCGCTCTGTCGGAGCTATAGTTGTAATTGATTTTGCCGTAGATATCCAGTGTGCCGTCACCCTGGACATATATGCTGCCATAAGTGACGTTGTTGTGATGGATGTTTCCGTTGGGGCCGATGGTGCACCGGTAGGCGTTCTGCATGTTGATGGCATTGGCGCCGCCCTTGAGGCCGGTGATCTCGCCGTCAAAATCCACGCTGCCGCTGCCGGAGATACCAGCGGTGCCGGAGGGAAGGTTCTTTATGACAGCGCCGCTGTCAACGGTGAGCGTGCAGCCGCTGTCCACAAAAACGCCGCTGCCGCCGCCGGAAACGACCGCGTCGCCGTCAATGCGGCAATTTGCCGTCAGTCTTGCCTGAGCGGAATTGCGCAGATGCAGGGCGGTGCCGGCTGTGCCCTGCCAGGCGGCGCCGGCGCCGGTGATGTTCCGAATCTGCCCGTCAATGGCCGCGGCGCCGCCGTCCATGTATATGGCCCGGCCGGTGACGTTGTCAATAAGAGAGCCCACACCGACAGATACGCTGCCGCCCTGGCACCAGACGGCGCCCGCGGCGGCGCCTGCCAGCCTGTCGCAGCTGAGGCCGGCGTCGTCACAGATACGGCCGCCCTTCATTTCGAACTCCGCCGCGCCCGTAACGCGCACGGAGGACATGCCGCCGAAGTTTTTAAGCACGGCGCCGCTGCCGAGGGTTATTTTACAGGGGAAAGTGGCATAAGAGGCCGCAATGGCATCCTGCACATACTGGGTGTTGTCAACGCCTTCGCCGGGACTGCGAGCCTGCTCAAAAAGGCTGCCCATTTTCAGGCCCCTGTCGTCAAAGACAATGTTTGTCAGCATAAGGCCGGTGCTCACATCGGCGGTGTTGCCGATCTCCAGCATGGCGGGGTTATAGGTGCCGCGGGCATTGTCCTGCTGGAGGGAAAAGTTTTCCCCGCGGCTGACGGTCCAGGGCCCGCCGTCACTGGTTATGCTTACATTCCTGTCGTAGAAACGGGCGCAGGCAGTGGAAACCAGATCCGACATCACATAGACCGTAAAAGTGTCCCCCGCGGCGGCGTTTATATATGCCGCCGCCTTTGCCAGACTGGCAAAGGGGGCTTCCCGGCTGCCGTCGCCGCTTTCATCGCTGCCGGAAGCGGAGACAAAAACCGAAGCGGAGTCCGCCGGGAGTGTATTCTCAGAGGGCAGAATAGAGATAACCGGAACGCAGGCCCCTTCATGCCCTTCAGGCAGGGTACAGCCCGGGACCTTTGAACACAGCGCCGGGGACTCGGCAGGCTCCGGGCTCACGGTGGGCCCCGGACTCGCAGCGGGCTCCGGACTTACGGCAGGGCTCGGGCTTACGGCAGGGCTCGGGCTTACGGATGGGGCCGGGCTTACGGATGGGGCCGGGCTCACAGCGGGCGTGCTCTCCGCCAGAACACATGCGCCCGCATGACCCAGGGGCAGCGTGCAGCCCTGAGTTACGGTGCAGGGCGCTGTCTCTTCCGCGAAGGCGGGGGCCATCAGGGAAAGGGCCAGAATCACCGCGAAAAGGACGGAAAGCGCGCGCTTGAACTTGGAATTGAACATTGCCATAACCCCCATTTTTCATATCCTCCCTTGGCGGAAGCGAAGACAAAATACTATTTTACTAAATATCATAATAGCACAAATGCCAGAAGATTTCCACAACTTTGTTGAACTTTTACATCTGTCGTTTATTGTAAGGGCAGATAACTGTGCACGAGAGAAGAAAAGAAAAAACTTTAAAAAAAATAAAGGGAAATGCGCTTTCGCGTCGTATAGCTTTATTGAGAAGATATATATTACGAGGCACTCGAAGGGTGGTGTACGCAATGTCTTTTCCCCGCAGGGAGAGAGAGCTGGCCGAACACGCTTTTATCGGCCCATACGGCATTTTGTCTGAAAATTCCCTTGGCCGCGCCGCGCCCGAAGAGGAATGCAGGATACGAACCTGCTTTCAGCGGGACATTGACCGGATTACCCACTCCAAATCCTTCCGCCGACTCAAGCATAAGACGCAGGTATTTCTCCAGCCCGAGGGAGATCATTACCGTACCCGCCTGACCCATACACTGGAGGTCAGCCGCCTGGCCAGGACGGTGGCCCGGGCGCTGAAACTCAATGAGGATCTGGCCGAGGCCATTGCCCTTGGGCATGACCTGGGGCACACCCCTTTCGGCCACGCGGGCGAGCGGGCGCTGAACCGCATCTACCCCGGCGGCTTCAAGCACTATGAGCAGAGTCTGCGGGTAGTGGACATTCTGGAGAGTGACGGCCGGGGGCTGAACCTCTGCCGGGAGACCCGGATGGGAATCCTCCACCATACCCACGGCGCGCCGGATGACACGCTGGAGGCGGTTGCCGTGCGCCTGTGCGACCGGATTGCCTACATAAATCACGACCTGGATGACGCGATCCGCGCCGGTATACTCACCGCCGGGGATGTGCCTGAAGCTGTCCGCCGCCGCTGCGGCGAGAGAAACAGCGAACGAATCAACGCCATTCTCACTGATCTTATTGACAACAGCAGCGGCGGGGAACTGAAAATGTCTCTGGAGATGAAAGCAGTTTTTGACGTCTTTCATTCTTTTATGTATTCCGATGTATACACCAATCCCCGTGCCAAAAGCGAGGAGAGCAAGGTGGACGGGATACTCAGCCGCCTGTATGGCTATTACACGGACCGGCCCGAAAAGCTGCCGGAGGATTTCCGCTCCGTTGTGGAAAACGAGGGGCGGGAGCGGGCTGCCTGCGACTATATCTCCGGCATGACCGACGGCTACGCCATGGAAAAATATGGGGAACTTTTCATCCCCTTTGCCTGGACTGTGAAATAAGCCCGGGCCCCGCTATTGAGAGGAGGCGCTTTTTTGGCCTTTCCCGAAAACTTTATCAATGAGCTCGTGGAGCGCAGCGACATTGTGGACGTGGTTTCCGGCTATGTGCGCCTGGGCAAAAGGAGCGGCTCGAACCTGTTCGGACTTTGCCCCTTCCACAGCGAGAAAACCCCCTCCTTCTCCGTCTCTCCGGACAAGCAGATATATCATTGCTTCGGCTGCGGCAAGGGCGGGGGCGTAATAAACTTTATCATGGAGATAGAAAATCTCAGCTTTCCGGAGGCGGTGGAATTTCTCGCCCGCCGGGCGGGCATGCCCATCCCCGAGCAGACCGACGACCGGGAGAGCCGCAGGCGCGCCCGGATGCTGGCCCTGAACCGGGACGCGGCCAGGTTTTTCTATAGCCAGCTCTCCACGCCTGCGGGGCGGGCGGCCAGAGATTATATGGCCGGACGCCGCATAGGCTCCGCTACGGCTACCAATTTCGGCCTTGGTGCCGCGCCGGACTCATGGGACAGTCTCCTGCGGGCCATGGAGGCCAAAGGCTATACCGGACAGGAGCTATTTGAGGCGGGGCTTGCCCGCCGGGGGAAAAACGGCGGATTTTACGACAGCTTCCGGAACCGCCTGATGTTTCCGGTTATAGATGTTCGGGGGAATGTGATCGGTTTTTCCGGCCGTATTCTCGAAGACGGGGAGCCAAAATACATGAACAGCCCGGAAACTCCGGTTTTCAGCAAAAGCAGGAACCTTTTCGCCCTGAATCTGGCTAAAAAATCAAAAAGCGGATATATAATCCTTTCAGAGGGCAATATTGACGTAGTGTCTCTTCATCAGGCCGGCTTTGACTCGGCGGTGGCTTCTCTGGGCACCTCCCTGACACCGGAGCAGGCCCGGCTCATTTCCCGCTATACAGATCAGATCATCATCGCCTATGATAACGACGGGGCCGGCCAGAAGGCCTCCCAGCGGGCCATAGGCATTTTGGAAAAGCTGGATGTGCGGGTAAAAGTGCTGCGCATGAGCGGGGCAAAGGACCCGGATGAGTTTATAAAGCGCAAGGGGGCCGACGCGTTCCGGAATCTTCTGGATGCATCTGAGAACCAGGTGGATTACCGGCTGCGAAATGTTACGGATAAATATGACCTGAATGTGGATGAGCAGAAGGTGGACTTCCTGAAAGAGGCTACCGAACTTGTAGCCAGGCTTCCCGGGGCAGTGGAGCGGCAGGTGTATTCCATGCGTGTGGCCTCCATGGCGGGGGTTGCGGCGGATGTGGTGTCAGGCGAAGTGGAGCGGAAGCGGAAACGGCTTCTGAGCAGAGCCCAGAGGAGCGACCAGCGGGAACAGAGCCGCCCGGAGCGGCAGCTTCAGCCGGCGGAAAAGGGCCTTCGCTATGAGGATCCGTGCTCCGCCGCGGCGGAGGAGGGGCTTATAAGGCTCCTGTATCTGGACCCGGCCCTTAGCCGGGAAACGGAGCTGCCGGAGCCGGAGGAATTTTCCTCCCAGGCCCTTGGACGCATCTACTCAGCCATACGCGCCCGGATAGACCGGGGAGAGGAAGTGAGCGCCGCCGTCCTGGGCGGAGAGCTTAGTTTGAACGAGATGTCACTTCTGGTGGGCATCCTCCAAAAGCCGGAGCTTTTGTCTCGCGGCGGCAGGGCCCTTCGGGATTACATAAAAAGAATTCGCGAAAGAAAAGAGCTTGCAGCCGGAGAAACGGATCTTAGGGAGCTGGCCAGCAGGCTCAGAGAAAGAAAGGGGTATGAGGGGTAAATATGGCGAAAGAGATGAATTTTACCGAGGAAGAGCTGGAGCGCATGGCGGACAAGCTGCTGGAAGCGGCCGCGGCAAATGATATAAGCTCCCAGAAGGAGACGGAGCTGCCGAAAACCAAGAAAAAAGCTGCCCGAAGGAAAGACGCCGCGCCCGAAGAGGCGGTAAAAACACCGGAGGAACGGCTGGCGGAACTGCTGGAAAAGGGCAAAAAGGCGGGCCGCCTTTCCGCGAAGGAGCTGGAGTGCCTGGAAGAAATGAACCTTGACAGCGAAGTTATAGACAAGTTCTATGAAACGCTGGAGGCCAGCGGCGTTGATATAGAGATCCCCACCGTGGAAATGCTGCTGCCCATCGATGAAGAGCCGCCCGAGGGGGAAGCGCTGGCGGAGATAGAGGAGGTTACTGAAGAGGAAATAAATGAAACCGAGACGTTTCTGGACAGCTTTTCCACCGATGACCCCGTGCGTATGTATCTCAAAGATATCGGAAAAGTGCCCCTGCTCACGCCCGACGAGGAAGTGGCCCTGGCCATACGCATGGCCGAAGGGGATGAGACTGCCAAGCGCCGCATGGCCGAGGCAAACCTCAGGCTGGTGGTTTCAATTGCCAAGCGCTATGTGGGCCGCGGCCTGCTGTTTCTGGACCTGATTCAGGAGGGAAATCTGGGGCTCATAAAGGCTGTGGAGAAGTTTGACTATACCAAGGGCTATAAATTCTCCACTTATGCAACCTGGTGGATTCGCCAGGCCATCACCCGCGCCATAGCCGATCAGGCCCGCACCATCCGCATCCCCGTTCACATGGTGGAAACCATAAATAAGACGATCCGCGTTTCCCGCCAGCTGCTTCAGGAGCTGGGGCATGACCCCTCGGCCGAGGAGATTGCCGAGGAGATGGGAACGCCTGTTGAAAAAATCCGTGAGATTCTGAAGATCGCCCAGGAACCGGTGTCCCTTGAGACGCCTATCGGCGAGGAAGAGGATTCCCATCTTGGAGACTTTATTCCCGATGAGGACGCCTCCGAACCCTCTGAGGCTGCCAGTTTTTCCCTGCTCCGCGAACAGCTTGAGGAAGTGCTGGACACGCTGGCCCCCAGAGAGAAAAAGGTCCTGGAGCTGCGCTTTGGAATTGTGGACGGCCGTACCCGCACCCTCGAAGAGGTGGGCAAGGAGTTCAGCGTCACCCGCGAACGGATCCGCCAGATCGAGGCCAAGGCCCTCAGAAAGCTCCGCCACCCCAGCCGCTCCAAAAAACTGAGAGACTTCCTGAATTGAGAACCGGAGAAGAATAAGGAAAGATTTTTGTAATCCCCATTTATGCCGCCCTCCGCCCTCTGAACCAAATATGCGTGACAGCCCTCCGGCTGCAGTGTGCTGCAAACCGGAGGGCTGTTTTTTATTCAGATGGGGGGTCCTGAGTCTGGGCTTCGGCCTCAGGCAATGAGGACAACCGGAGCCTAAGGCCCGGTAATATACAGCAGATTTCCATTGGTGACCGCATTTACAGCGCCCCGAACTTTTTTATTGCTGTACGGCAGGAAGTGAGAAGGCGAACAGAGCGGAGCTTTTTGCGGAGCTCCATTGCTTGCCTGTTCTGTGATGGTATGTTGGGAAAAGATGACCATTATTTTGACAAAGATGATCAAAAAAGCGGTGTTAAATGGAGAGACTTTTGCATACGGCTCCAGAGACATTCACTGGGATGAGGATGAGAACGCTGCAAAGCGACCGGGTCTTATCATATCGCTCATTCCTTTGCTGGTGCTTATAATTATATTTAATTTTTTCTCGGTAAATATTTTTATGGCGACAATGATAGGCTGGATCCTGGCGTTAATTCTCTTTTGGAAATATATTGACGGAAGAAAAGAAGTAATGGAAATCTGTGTTGAAGGAGGAAAAGATGCCTTCGGCCCAATCAGCTCCGTTGGCTCGCTTGTTGGATTTACATCTGTTGTTCAGCTCCTTCCAGGATTTCAAACTCTTCTTGACAGCATTTTTACGATTGATGTGTCTCCCGTTATAATCCTTATTCTCGCAATATCCCTTGTTGCTGGTCTTACCGGAAGTTCTACGTCAGCGGTCAGAATAGGAATCCCTTTGATTGCGGAAAGATGTACGGCGGCAGGACTTTCTTTGTCTTTTATACACAGGGTATCATGTTTTGCCTGTACTACCATAGATACCCTCCCTTGGTCTACTGCAATAGTAATAAATCTTGGGATTGCCGACCTTAAGCTCAAAGATGCGTATCCCCCAATGTTCGTTTCCACATGCCTCTCAACTTTATGCGGAACCATAATTTGCTCGCTGTTTATGTATGTTTTTCCCAACCTTCCTTGATTGAAAAAAGCTTCTGACAATTGAACCAGAGTAATTAAACCGGAGCCTCATGAACCGAACCAGCAAAAACGTGCAATAGACGAAAGGCCCCCTGATGTAGGAAATGAAAGTACTACATCAGGGGGTATTATCATGTCAAGGAAAAACTATACGCATGCACAGGCAGTGTTACAAAAAATCTGCGAAATTGCGAAATAATATCCCCCCCTCGGGCTTCCTCAATACAAATAAGATTGCTATAATTTGAAACATAGTACGTCGAAAAAGAAAGGATAAGCTAAAATGAAAGCTTCAACCAAAAAAACGGCAGCAGTGCTGCTGACGCTGGCAATGCTTTTTTCCATCGCTGCTTGTGGCAACACTGCAAAAAATCCGGCCGAAAACCCTGGTACGCTTTCCGCATCTGCACCTGAAAACAACGGCAAAACACCTGAACAGGGAAATGCCCCCGAGGTCAAGGACGAGCTCGTCATCGGTTTTAACAGTGTTCCCTCTAACTATGATCCTCTGAACGGCTTCTACAATGGCGTTCAGATCCTCTATTCTGCTCTGGTTCAGACCAACGCGGACATGGAGATTGTTTCGGATCTGGCTACCGACTATACTGTCAACGAAGATGCGCTGACCTACACCTTCATCCTGCGTGACGGTGCAGAGTTCTCTGACGGCACTGCCATTACTGCCGAGGACGTTATTTTTAGCTTCGAAACCGCAAAGGGCAACGCCAGCAGTCTGGACCTGTCTAAGATGGAGAGTATCTCGGCCAACGGCAATGAGATTACCATCCGGCTCAACAAACCCGATTCCACTTTCATTCTGACCGTCTGCAACGTTGGCATTGTACCAAAGGCTTCCTACGGCGAGGACTTTGCGCTGAACCCCATTTCCTCCGGTCCCTACAAGCTGGTTCAGTACGATGTTGATCAGCAGTTCATTCTCGAGGCCAATGAGCATTACTATGGCGCCGCTCCCGGAATAAGTCGCGTAGTCTTTGTTAAGATGGCTGACCAGGACACCCGCTTGATGGCCGTTCAGTCCGGTCAGGTCGATGTTACTCTGACTTCCGCTGTTGTTGCTGCCAACAATTCTGTAAATGGCTACTATCTGTTGGAGGAAGAAACTGTTGACAATTTCGGTATTGCAATGCCCTATACCGAAAGACAGGCCGAAAAGAATGAGTATGGCTATGCCGTTGGCAACGATTTTACCTGCGACATCACCATCCGTAAGGCACTGGCCTACGGTCTTGACCGCCAGAGAGTTTGCGAGGAAGCGCTGAATGGCTATGGTGTTCCCGCTTACTCCGAAAACGACGGTATGCCTTGGTATAATCCTGAGAGCGAAATTGAGTTCGATCTGGCCTATGCTCAGAGCCTGCTGGATGATGCCGGCTGGGTGGATACCGACGGTGACGGCATCCGCGAAAAGAACGGCGTTAAGGCCTCTACCACCCTACTGTACTCCGCCGGTGACGATGTCCGCCAGGCCATTGCAATGGCAGTAAGCAATCAGATTCTTGAAAATCTGGGTATCGAGATGACCGTTGAGGGCGTGGGCTGGCAGGATTTGCCCGCTCGCATGTATTCCGAGCCCCTAATTCTTGCTTGGGGCTCCTCCAATCCCAAGACCAGCTATATGCTGTATCACTCCTCCAATGCGGGCAAGGAAGACTGGTACAATCCTGAGAATTTTACAAATGAGGCCGTCGACGGATATCTGGATGCCGCCATCGGCGCAAGAACGCTGGAAGAAGCAATTCCCTATTGGCAAAAGGCCCAGTGGGACGGCGAGACCGGCACCTCCATGCGCGGCGAATGTGCCTATATATTCATCCTGAATAAGACCCATCTATACTGGGTTCGTGAAGGTCTGGATACCGGTACTCAAAAGATCCACGCCCATGGCGATGCATGGCCTCTGGTTCAAAACCTTGCTCAGTGGAAGTGGAACTGATGGTTGTCGCTATACATTTAAAGATTTTATTTTAGCAACTGAGGATTTCGGCTCGGTTTGTCCGAGCCGAAATCTTCGTATTTGGAGGATGATGATTTAAATGAAAACGACAAAATCAATCGGGATTTATATTCTCCGCGGAATCACGCTCTTAATTGCGGTAGCAATATTTTCCTTTGCCCTGGCGCAGATATCTCCGGTAGATCCGGTTAGGCAATATATTCAGGCAAATCCCGGTGTATCTGCGGAAAATGTCGAGGCTATGAAGGAGTACTGGGGATTAAATGATTCTCCTGTAGAGCGTTTTTTCAAATGGTTTTCCGCGGTATTGCATGGCGATTGGGGATATTCTACCACATTCCGTCAGCCCGTGTTGCAGGTTATCGGCATTCGCTTTAAAACATCTTTGGCATTGATGATGACGGCTTGGACTTTTTCCGGAGTTTTGGGCTTTGCGATAGGCTGCATTATGGCTTTATTCCGTGACCGTCTTTTTGATCGCATTGTGAAGCGTATTTGCCTCGTTATGTGCTCTGTTCCCACTTTTTGGATTGGATTGGTATTTCTTGCGGTTTTTTCTGCGATTTTAGGGTGGTTTCCCTTCGGACTGGCGGTTCCTGCTGGTGTTCCGGCAGAAGCAGTAACACTGGGGCAGAGGATACACCATCTGATTTTGCCGGCTCTGACGCTGAGTTTTCTATCTTTTGCCAATCTGGCATTGCATACCAGAGAAAAGCTTCTCGAGGTCTATGACAGTGACTATGCATTGTTCGCAAAGGCAAGAGGTGACAGTGATCTGAAAATTCTATTTAAGCATGGTATCCGAAACTCCTTGCTTCCTGCCATCACAATGCAGTTTGGTTCCTTCGGTGAACTGTTTGGCGGGTCAATGTTCGCAGAGAATATCTTTTCTTATCCCGGTTTAGGTGCGGCTACCAGTGCCGCTGGTACAGGAGGCACTGATATCCCATTATTCTTAGGCATTGTATTGTTTACATCTATTTTTATTTTTACGGGGAATCTAATGGCAAACATTTTATATCAGGTGGTTGATCCCCAAACTCGAGAGGGGGTCAAGAAATGAAAAATATCAATCGTCGTATGATTAGTATTATCATTGCATCGGTTATTCTGGTGACGATCGTTTCCATCTATTTTGCCGGTACGCTATTTCCGGAAAGTGCGCTTCGTGCGGATTTTTCACAAAAATTCCTGTCACCTTCTTTTGAACACCCTTTCGGAACAGATTATCTTGGCCGTGATATGTTTGCTCGAACGATAAAGGGATTGTCTCTGAGCTTGACAGTGGGAGCCATTGCATCGGTTGTTTCTTCCCTGATTGCGCTTATCATTGGCGTTACCGCCGCTTTGGGAAAGGGATGGATCGACCACGCTATCAACTGGTTTATTGATGTTTTTATGAGTGTCCCCCACACAGTTCTGCTGATCCTGATATCTATTGCATTGAATCAGGGAGCAACAGGACTTTTGATTGGCATTGCTTTAACTCACTGGACTTCCCTTGCTCGTCTTGTTCGAGCAGAAGTTCTGCAGGTGCGTGATCAACAGTTCGTTTTAGCTGCACGCCGCTTTGGAAAATCACCTTTCTGGGTAGCTCGTAAACATATCCTGCCCCATGTGTTGCCTCAGTTTTTTGTGGGCCTAATCCTCATGTTCCCACACGCCATTATGCATGAGTCCGGTCTGACTTTCCTTGGCTTTGGCATGCCTCCGGAACAACCTGCCATCGGCATCATTCTCTCTGAATCTATGCGATATATTTCTGCGGGTGCGTGGTGGTTGGTGTTTTTCCCCGGACTGGCACTAGTTGTTCTGGTGATTCTAATTGAAACCTTTGGAACGACTGTTCGTCACTTGTTCGAGCCTCGTCAGGCGCAGCTTTAAGGAGGGGGAATATATGAACGCTTTGGAAATCAAAAATCTTTCCCTTTCTTTTATAATGTACGATACAGGTATCAAAAAGAAGGCACTGAAGGTTATCTCCGATTTGAATATCACCCTGAAAGAGGGAGAAATCCACACAATTGTAGGCTCCAGCGGTTCCGGAAAAAGTCTTCTGGCACATGCAATTCTGGGAATCCTGCCCAGGAATGCCATTACCGACGGAGAAATGAATTGGTTTGGAGAATCGTTGACACCTGTTCTCCAGAAAAAGCTGCGAGGCGATCAACTTATCTTGGTTCCCCAGTCTGTTACTTATCTGGATCCGTTGATGCGTGTGGGAAAACAAATCTGCAAGGATAAAGCGATTGCAAAGGATGTTTTGAAAAAATATGAACTGGATGAGCAAGTCGCAAAGAAATATCCTTTTGAGCTGTCGGGAGGCATGGCTCGCCGTACTCTGATGGCGACCGCTGCTGCAACAAAGGCGAAAGTCATTATTGCAGATGAACCGACGCCGGGTTTATCACCAAAACTGGCTGAAGGCGCAATGGCGCATTTTCGGGAGTTGGCAGATCAGGGAGCGGCAATTCTGCTGATTACCCATGATTTGGATCTTGCTCTGCGTTATGCCGATCGCATTTCAGTATTTTACGCTGGCACGACACTGGAAACCGCCAAGGCTTCAGATTTTCAGAAAGAGGAGTTTCTGCGGCATCCCTACAGTAAGGCGCTCTGGCGTGCCATGCCTCAGAATAAATTTGAACCCACTGCCGGCACACAGCCCTATGCCGGAAACCTTCCATCTGGTTGTGTATTTGCGGATCGCTGTCCACAAAGAACGGATGCATGCGCGGTTCGTCCGAAGGCTCATACCGTTCGAGAAGGGGAGGTGTGTTGCCATCATGCGAATTGAAGTTAGAAATCTTTGCTTTCAATATAATAGAAAGACGTCCTTGCTAAACAATATCAATTTGAATATTGAAGATGGGGAGCGAGTTGCATTCGTTGGTCCATCAGGCTGTGGTAAAAGCACACTGGCACAAATACTCGCAGGCAATATTAAGCCTACCTCTGGCGATATATTGATTGATGGGAAACCGTTATCCCGCAAAGGGTTTTGCCCAATACAGCTGATTTATCAGCACCCGGAAAAGGCGATCAACCCTCGATGGAAACTGCGCAAGACTTTGACCGAAGCCTGGGAGCCGGATGACGAATTTCTGGATGCTCTCGGTATTGAACCCGCTTGGTTGAATCGCTATCCCGCAGAGCTTTCCGGCGGCGAGATGCAACGGTTTTGTATTGCACGAGCCCTTGCGCCTCAGACCAAATTCATTATTGCTGATGAGATAAGTACAATGTTGGATGTGATTACGCAAGCACAGGTGTGGGAATTGTTACTGAAAGTTTTGAAAGATCGGGGCGTTGGTTTGATTGCTATTACTCACAGCCCTGAACTGGCAGAAAGAATTTGCAATCGTGTAGTTGAATTCAATAAAATCAATCACGTTAACAGATAAGCAAGGATAACATGTTTGTTTATTGCCGAATAAAATGGCGCCAAAAGATTATAGTCGAAGGCAAAGAATACCATCTGGTCGACTTTCCGTAGCAGGTGATTTCCCGGGATCAATGACTCCATATCCACGAAAACCATTGCCATTTGCCTGCTTTGACGTCCCATCATGTTACATCCCTCGCTATAACTATTTTACCATGGAAAGCTGCGATACGCTGCTTTGTCAACGGGTACAACTCTTGGCGGTACCCGAGGCTATTGTTGCTTTTTGTTCTCCTTAAAAAAATAATCTAAGGCAACACCGCACAATACGGCTTGGGCATCTGTTCTTGCCGCATTATGCGGTATTGCCCTAATTTCAAAATATCTGCGGGGGATGGCCTTTTCCCCGTCGGCGCCTGTACGGCCTGTATTACTGCACAACTTTACAGACGGACTGTGATATTTGGGTTGAAAGGAGAAGAAATTGCGGGTATACTGGCGGTATACTCTCAGAAAACAAGGGGATACATACAGATGAAGTATGATTTTACAAGCGTTATCGACCGGCGGGGGAAGGACTCGCGTGCGGCGGATTTTATTCCATTCCCGGATGCAAAGGTGGATGAGGGGCTTACACCCATTCCCATGTGGATTGCGGACATGAGTTATCCCACAGCGCCTATGATACTGGAGGCAATGCGCCGCCGGATTGATTTTCCCTCGTTCGGCTATTTTGGCCTTTCGGAGGAATATTACGGCGCCATAATCAACTGGCAGCGGAAGAGAAACGGCGTGGAGGGCCTTGAAAAGGAACACATCGGCTATGAAAACGGTGTGCTGGGCGGTGTCAGCTCTGCGGTGCAGGCTTTTTCCGCGCCGGGGGACAAGATTCTCGTCCACTCTCCCACCTATGTGGGATTTACCCACACGCTGGAGGACATGGGCAGGCCCATTATCCACAGCGGACTCGTACGGGACGAAAAAGGCGTCTGGCGTATGGACTTTGAGGACATGAACCGGAAGCTGAAAGAAAACCGTATCCATTTGGCCATCTTCTGTTCTCCCCATAACCCTACGGGCCGTGTTTGGGAGCGCTGGGAGATAGAAAAGGCCATGGAGGTCTACGCCGCCAACGACTGCCTTGTGATTTCAGACGAGATATGGTCCGATATCATTATGCCCGGCCATAAGCACATCCCTACGCAGTCCGTCTCCCGGGATGCGCGGGCGCGCACCATGGCCTTTTACGCGCCCAGCAAGACTTTCAGCCTGGCGGGGCTTGTGGGCTCTTTCCATATTATATATGATCCACTGCTGAGGGATCGGGTCCGGCGCCAGGGGGCGATAAGCCGCTATAACGAGTGCAATGTTCTGTCCATGCATGCGCTTCAGGCCGCCTTTTCCCCAGAGGGCGAGGAATGGGTGGAGCAGATGTGCCGGGCGGTGGACGAAAACATGGGCTATGCCTGCGCGTTCATTGAAGAAAACATTTCCGGCGTGAAGGTCATGCGGCCGCAGGGTACTTACATGCTGTTTCTGGACTGCGGGGACTGGTGCCGGGAACACGGTGTTTCCATACATGAACTTCAGCGCCGGGGGGTAAAGGCCGGAGTGATCTGGCAGAACGGCGAGGATTTTATCTGCCCCGACTCTATACGCATGAATCTGGCCCTGCCCCTGTCTCAGCTCAGAGAGGCCATGGAGCGGCTTGAAAAATATGCGTTTGTCTGAGGGGAATATGCTGTGGTAAATCTGCTGCTGGCGATAATTTATCTCTCGTTTATCAGCCTGGGCCTGCCGGACTCCGTTCTGGGCGCGGCCTGGCCCAGTGTGTACGGGGAACTGTCCGTCCCTTTGTCCTTCGCGGGGCTGCTGTCCATGATAATCACCATGGGCTCGATCATTTCCAGCCTCCTGAGCGACAGGCTCACCCGCCGCTTCGGCTCGGGTAAGGTCACGGCGGTAAGCGTGGCCATGACGGCCGGAGCCATTATGGGCTTTTCCGCAAGCGGCAGCTTCTGGCAGCTCTGCCTTTTTGCCATACCCTACGGCCTGGGGGCCGGAGGGGTGGATGCGGCGCTGAACAACTATGTGGCGCTGCACTATGCCAGCCGCCATATGAGCTGGCTGCACTGCATGTGGGGCCTGGGAGCCAGCCTGGGGCCCTATATCATGGGCCTTGCCCTGACAGGAGGCGGAAGCTGGCGGCTGGGATACCGGTATATCGGCTATATCCAGATCACACTGGCACTGCTGCTGTTTCTCACCCTGCCCATCTGGAAGAACCGCGCAGCCGGGGAAAAGGCCGATGGGCAGGAAAAGGCGCCGGATATGAAAAGCCTGCTCCGCCTCCGGGGCGTTAAAGAGGTGCTTGTCTGCTTTTTCTGCTATTGCGCCCTGGAACAGACCGCGGGGCTTTGGGCCGGGAGCTATCTGGTGCTCAAGAACGGCATGGCTGCGGAGAAGGCGGCAAGCCTTGCCGGACTTTTTTTCCTTGGCATCACCATCGGCCGGGGGGCCTGCGGCTTCCTGACCTACCGCTTCTCGGACCGGACTATGGTGCGTATGGGGTTCGCGCTGCTGATGGCGGGGGTGGCGCTGCTGCCCTTGGGCGGCGCATTCAGCCTCTGGGGCCTGGCTCTGCTGGGCCTGGGCTGCGCGCCGGTCTATCCCTGCATTATCCATTCCACGCCGGGCATTTTCGGCGCGGAGAACTCCCAGGCGGTTATCGGTCTGCAGATGGCTTTCGCCTATGTTGGCATTCTTGTCATGCCGCCGCTTTTCGGTATTGTGGCCCGCAGTATCGGCGCCGGCCTGCTCCCCGCCTATCTGGCTGTTCTGCTGCTGCTGATGGCGCTGATGTACGAAAAGCTCTGCCGGGGCGGCGGAAAAATGAAAAAGAAAAGGGAATGATCACGGAAAAAAGCCGCCCCGACAGGGTGATCCTTTGCCGCGGTTCAACTGCTTTTTATTCGCGGCCGCGCAGGCGCTCCTGCATGGCGGCCTTCATTTCAGCGTTTATCATGAATATGGTTTTCCTTCCTGCCTTGCAATGTCTCCCCAATGCACGCGAACCTGCCCGGGCTTCTTCTGCGTGCATGGCCAACACTTCCCCGACACGCTGGCGCAGGAAATAAAATAACCCCATGCCCTTAAGCGCTTTCGGCGCTGGACATGGGTTTGATTATTTCACATCAATGCGTCTCGTTGTATTTCTTTATGGCGGCGGCCAGAACGTCCATGGCCCGTTCGAGGTCCTCCTGCTTGAGTACATAAGCCATGCGAACCTCATTTTTGCCCTTGCCGGGGGTAGCGTAGAAGGGCTCGCCGCAGGCGAACATCACGGTGTCTCCATGGTCGTTGAACTCGTTGAGCAGCCAGTGCTGGAAGGTATCCGCGTCATCCACGGGCAGGGCGGCCATCACATAGAAAGCGCCCTTGGGTTCTTCGCAGATAAGGCCGGGGATGGTCTTGAGCTTTGCCATAAGGGTGTCTCTGCGGCGCTTGTACTCCTCGCGCACGGAGGCAAAATAGTCGGAACCTACGGAGTAGAGGGCGGCGGAGGCAAGCTGATCCACGGTGGAGGCGCACAGGCGGCACTGGCACCACTTCATAGCCTGATGCATGAACGCTTTATTCCTGGAGATAAGCAGGCCGATGCGGGCGCCGCAGGCGGAGAAGCGCTTGGAGACGGAGTCGATAACAATAACGTTCTCCTCGTAACCCTGAAATTGCAGGGCGCTCATAAGCGGCTCGCCCCCGTAGACGAATTCCCGGTAAACCTCGTCACAGATGATGAAGAGCCTGTTCTCTCTGGCAATGTCCAGCATCAGCTTCAGTTCCTCCGGAGACAGGACCGCGCCGGTGGGGTTGCCGGGGTTTGTTATCATAATGGCCCGGGTGTGCTCATTGATGCAGGCCTCCACGCGCTCCCGGAAAGCATAGCGGTAGCCCTCCTCGGGGCAGGTGGTAAGGGGATGGATCTTTGCACCGGCCAGGGTAACGGAGGTGTGATAATTGGGATAAAAAGGTTCGGGGATTATGATCTCGTCCCCATCGTCCAACAGGGCGGCCATGGTCATCTGCAGGGCCTCGCTGCCGCCGGTGGTTACAAGAATATCCTCCCGGGCAAGCGCCGTGCCGATGCCGCCGTAATAGCTCCGGACAGCGTCGATCAGCTCCGGCACGCCGGCGGAAGGCGCATAGGACAGAACGGGCTGGCTGAAGTTTTTAAGCGCCTGATAGTAGGCTTCGGGTGTAATGATATCAGGCTGGCCGATGTTCAGATGGTATATCCTTATACCCCGCCGCAGGGCGGCGTCGGCCTCACCGTTAAACTTTCGCATAGGCGAAAGACCGCATTGTTCCATTTTTGACGAAAATTTCAAACGAATCCCCCCAGTCTGTAAGAATAATTTATACTTATACCACAATTGGGCTTCATATTCAATAGGCGCGGAAAATTTAGGGAATCTTGTTTTGCTCCGCTTGTTTCAAGCGGGGGATTTTGATAAAATAGACAAAAAAGAGCGTAAGGAAAACAGGAGGAACGCCATGCTGCGACTGATTATCGGCAGAGCCGGCACGGGAAAAACTGCCGCTGTCATAAAGGAAATAGCCCGGAGCGTGGCGCTTGGGCAGGGCGGGCGCATACTCATCGTGCCCGAGCAGTACAGCCACGAGGCGGAGCGGGAGCTCTGCGCCGCCTGCGGGGACAGGCTCTCTCTCTACGGAGAGGTGCTGAGCTTTACCGGGCTTGCCCGGCGGGTGGAGGCCACCGTGGGCGGCGGCGCCGCCCGGTATCTGGACAAGGGGGGCAGGCTTCTGTGTATGGCTTTGGCCCTTAATAATGTAAGCGCCCGCCTCCGGGTCTATCCCTCCGCCCGGGCTGCGGCGGAACAGCAGAGCCTTCTTCTTGGCGCGCTGGACGAGCTGAAAGCCGCCTGCGTCACGCCGGAGCAGCTTGAGCAGGCCGCGGAGAGCTGTCCCGGCGCTCTGGGTGACAAGCTGCGGGATCTGGCGCTCATCGCCGGGGCCTATGACGCGGCGGCGGCCAACGGCCGGGCCGACCCGGCCGACCGCCTCTCGCTCCTTGCCGGGCGCATAGCCCAAAGCGGCATCGGCCCGGAAAACCATATCTATGTGGACGGCTTTACGGACTTTACCCGCCAGGAACAGCAGGTGCTGGAGGCGCTTTTGAAAACCGGGGCGGAGCTTACCCTCTGCATGACGCTGGACTCCTTAAGCGGCGGCAGCGAGATCTATGAGCTGTCCCGCCGGAGCTGCCGGAAGCTGCTGGCTTTCTGCCGGGAGCTGGGGCAGGAGGCGGAGACGGAGCTCCTCGAAGCAAAAGGGGAAAAAGCCGAGGCCCTGGCCTTTTTTGCCGACAACATGTTCAGCTATGCCGACGCCGGCTTTGCGGGCGAGGCCCCCATTCTCCTGCGCCGGGCCGAGAGCATGACCGCCGAGTGCGAGTTCGCCGCGGCCAGAGCGCTGGCGCTTGTGCGGGACGAAGGCTGCCGCTGGCGGGATATCGCGGTAGCCGTCCGGGGCTTTGAGGATTACAGAGGGACGCTGGAGAGCGTGTTCCGGTATTACGGAGTCCCCCTCTTCACCGCCCGGCGAAGCGAACTCCTGTCCAAGCCTCTGCCCGCCCTCATTGCCGGGGCCTATGAGATTGTGGACGGCGGCTGGGACGTGGATGAGCTGATAAGCTTTATGTACACGGGTCTTGCCGGCCTCGACAGAGACGAGTGCGACGAGCTCTCCGGCTATATCTATCGCTGGCAGCTCCGCGCCGGGGCCTGGGAGCGCCGGGAAGACTGGCGGCAGCACCCGGAGGGCTACGGCGGCGTATACGACGAGGCCGCGGAAGAGCGCCTTGCCCGGATAAACGCCCTGCGCCGCAGACTCGCGGAGCCGCTGCTGAATTTCCAGCGCCGCGGAAAGCTTGCCGCGACGGCGGCGGAGCAGGCCTCCGCCCTCGCCATGTTCTTTGAGGAGCTTAAGCTGCCGGCGGCCCTGGAGCGGAGAGCCCTGTCTCTCGAGGCGGCGGGCCGCGAAGAACTCGCGGGGGAATACCGGCAGCTCTGGGATATAACCGTCTCCGCTCTGGAGCAGAGCGCCTCCATTCTGGGGGATATGGAGATGAGTATGGGCACTTTCGGAAAGCTTTTCACCCTCATGCTCTCAAAATATGATGTAGGGATCATTCCTGTGTCTCTGGACCGGGTCTCCGCCGGAGACTTTGACAGAATGCGCCGCCGGAGCATAAAGCACCTTATCGTTCTCGGATGCAGCGATGACAGGCTCCCGCCTGCCGAGGAGGCGCCCGGCGTATTTACCCAGGAGGAGCGGCGGCTTCTGCTGGAGGCGGGCGTGGACCTGGGCGGCGGCGAGAGCGAGCTCTGGCGGGAATTTTCGCTGATCTATAACTGCCTGACCCTGCCCTCCCGGAGCCTCTGCATGACATACAGCCTCAGCGGCGCGGAGGGGGAACTGCTGCGCCCGGCTTTTGTATTCTCCCGGGCAGCGGCCCTGTTCGGCATTGAAGAGCGCCCGGCCGACCTGAACATGGCCCGGCTCTCCGCGCCCGCCCCCGCCTTAAGCCTGGCTGCGCATTCCCTCAGAGGCGGTGGGGCGGCCCCGGCCGCGGCGGCGGAATATTTCAGGCAAGCCGAGCCCGAGCGCTTTGAAAAGCTGGCCGCCGCTGCCCGGATGAGCCGGGGGCGGCTGTCTCCCGCCGCTGCGGAGAGCCTTTACGGCAGGCGCATCAAGCTTTCCGCCTCAAAAATAGACAAATTTTCCGCCTGTAAGTTCGCCTATTTCTGCCAGTACGGCCTGAAAGCGAAAACATTTACCCCGGCGGAGTTCACTCCGCCGGAAATGGGCAGCTTTATGCATTTTATTTTGGAAAAAACCGCCCGTGAGGTAAAGGAACGGGGCGGTTTCAGGGCTGTCTCCGACGGGGAGCTGGAGGAGATAACGGATAAACAGGTACAGGCCTATGTGAGCGGGGAACTCAACGACTTCCGGGAAAAATCACCCCGCTTCGTATATCTCTTTAAAAGACTCTGCGCCGATGCCCGGCAAATCGTCCGGGATATGGCGGGGGAACTGCGCCGCTCAGACTTTGAACCGCTGGATTTTGAGCTGGACTTTTCCAAAGCCGCGGAGCTGAGCCCGGCGGAGCCGGGCCGGGGCGAAGAGGACTTCGGCCTCACCGGCATTGCCGACCGGGTGGACGGCTGGGTCCATGAGGGGAAGCTCTACCTGCGGGTGGTGGACTACAAGACGGGAAAAAAGAAGTTCTCTCTGTCGGATGTGTGGTACGGTATGGGGCTGCAGATGCTGCTGTACCTCTTTACGCTCCAGGCCCGGGGGGCGGAGCGCTACGGCATGGAGATCGTCCCGGCGGGAGTCATGTATGTTCCTGCCAGGAACGCCCTTTTGCAGATGCCCCGAAATCCGGAGGACGGGCAGGCCAGGCAGAAGCAGGACGAGGAGCTGCGCCGCAGCGGCCTTGTACTGGACGACGGGGCGCTGATCGAAGCCTGGGAGCGGGGAGAGGACAAACGCTACATCCCCATAAAGTTCAAGGCCGGAAAGCCCCAGGGGGATTCCCTTGCTTCCATGGAGCGGCTGGGCCTGCTTGCCGGGCATATCCGGGGCTGTCTTGAAAAAATGGCGGCAGAGCTCCATCGGGGCAGCATCACCGCCGACCCCTATTACCGCAGCCAGCAGGAAAACGCCTGCCTCAACTGTGATTATTACGACGCCTGCTATTTCTCGGACGGGGAAAACGGCGAGAGCTGCCGCTATTTGCCCAAGCTAAGCGACAGCAAGGCCTGGAGCATGATGGAAGGAGAGGCGGAAAATGAGTGACTTCAAGCCCACGGCGGCCCAGGCCGCCGCAATCAATACGAGAGGCAGCGCGGTGCTGGTTTCCGCGGGCGCGGGCAGCGGCAAGACAAGGGTGCTGACGGAGCGGCTCATGGGCTATCTTCAGGATGGGGAGAACCCGGCGGAGCTGGACAGTTTCCTTATCATCACGTTCACCCGGGCCGCCGCCGGCGAGCTTCGGGGCAGGATCAGCCAGGAGCTGGCGGCCGCCCTGGCAAAGGACCCGGGCAGCCGCCGCCTGCGGCGGCAGAGCGCCCTGTGCAGCCGGGCCCAGATCGGCACCATCCACGGCTTCTGCGCGGCGCTGCTCAGGGAAAACAGCCATCTGGCGGGGCTCTCGCCGGATTTCAAGATCGCCGATGAGCAGCGGGCCGGGGCCATGAAGGCCGCCGCTTTGCAGAAAGCGCTGGAACGGCGTTACGAAACCCCCGGGAACTATCCGGCCTTTACGCTTCTGGCCGACACCGTGGGCGCCGGCCGGGATGACGGCCGTCTCGGCGCGCTGGTGCTTTCCCTGCATGAGAAAATGCAGTGCCACGCCCGGCCGGAGCTTTGGGCAAAGGAACAGACAGCGCTGCTGCAAAGCCCGAAAAACGACGCCGGGGAGACGCCCTGGGGCCGGGAAATCCTCCTGCGGGCCGGGGAGAGTGTGGACTACTGGTGCGGGGAGTTCGACAGGCTGATGGAGGCCATGACTGCCCATGAGAAGATAAGCCGGGCCTATATGCAGAGCTTTTCCCAGACCGGGGACGCCCTGCGGGAGCTGCGCCGCCGCCTGAGGCTGGGCTGGGATGAGGCCCGGGCGTGCTTGCCTGTGCCCTTCCCCAACCTGGGCAGACTGGTAAACTCTCCGGACCCGGTCCTCTCCGAACGGCTTAAGGACAGACGGAAAGCCTGCAAAAGCGCTATGGAGGAGCTGGAAAAGGCCCTCTATGCCGATTCTGCTTCCCTTCTGGCGGAGATGGCCTCTACGGGCCCGGCTATGAGCGCCCTGCTCTCCCTGACGCTGGATTTTGACCGGGAGTACGCCCGGGCAAAGAGCCGGGCGGGCCTTGTGGACTATTCCGATCTGGAGCATATGACTGCCCGTCTGCTGAGCGATGAAAACGGACGGCCCACAGCGCTTGCCGAAAGGGTATCCCGGCGCTATACGGAGATCATGGTAGACGAGTATCAGGACGTGAGCCGGGTGCAGGACGCCATCTTCCGGGCGCTCTCCCGGGGCGGGAAAAACCTGTTTATGGTGGGCGACGTGAAGCAGTCCATTTACCGCTTCCGACTGGCGGACCCGGGCATATTCACCGAGAAATACCTGAGCTACGCCGACGCGGACAAAGCCGCGCCCGGAGAGCCGCGGCGGATCATGCTCCAGGAAAACTTCCGTTCCCGGCGGGAGGTGCTGGACTGTGCCAACAGCGTTTTCTCCCTGTGCATGTCACGGAGCCTGGGTGATATCGATTATGACGAAAACGCTGCGCTGAAATGCGGCGCCGACAGCGGGGAAAAAGGCCCTTTGCCCCAGCTCCTGCTGCTTAGCCTTCCCAAAGCGGGAGACGATGAGGAGAACCCGGACAAAACCGCCCTTGAGGCGCAGATGGTGGCGGCGAAGATAAAAGCGCTTGTGGAGGGCGGCGCGGAGCTGGGCGCGGGCGATGGACGCAGGCCGATGGGCTACGGCGATGTGGCCATCCTTCTGCGCTCGGCCAACACCGTGGGAGGGATATACCGGCGGGAGCTTGCCAGACTTGGCATCCCCGTGACCGCGGGGCAGAGCGGCGGCTTTTTCAGCTCTGTTGAGGTGTCGGCCATCATGTCGATGCTGGCGGTGATCGACAATCCCCATCAGGACATCCCCCTTATCGCCGTGCTGCGCTCGCCGGCATTCGGCTTCAGCGCCGATGAGCTCTCTGCTGTCCGCGCCGCCGACCGGGAGGCGGACTTCTATACCGCTCTCCGGAAAGCCGGCGGGAATGGGGGGCGCTGCCGGGCCTTTCTGGAAAAGCTGGAGCGGCTGCGGAGCGAGGCGCCGGATATGCCGGCCCCGGAGCTGGTGTGGCGCATAAGCGAGGAGCTGGACCTGCTGGCCATCTGCAGCGCCATGAGCGACGGGGAGCGGCGCCGGGCCAGAATCATGGAGCTGGCTGAGCTGTCCGAGCGCTTTGAGAGCAGCGGTTACAGGGGACTGCACCGCTTTGTGCTCTGGCTACGGAGCCTTGCGGAAAAGGGCAGAGAGCCCGCGCTGGGCGCGGAGAGTGCCAGCGCGGTGCAGATCATGTCTGTGCACAGATCCAAGGGGCTGGAGTTCCCCGTGGTCTTTCTCTGCGACACGGCCCGCCGCTTTAACAAGCAGGACAGCCGGGACACTGTGCTTGTCCACCCTGAGCTGGGGCTGGGGCCAAAGGTCACGGATCTGGAGCGCCGGGTGGAATATCCAAGCCTGGCCAGAAACGCCATAAAGCTTCGGCTGGAGCGGGAGCTGCTCTCGGAGGAGATGCGTCTTTTGTACGTGGCCCTCACAAGGCCAAAAGAACGGCTGTATGTGACCGCCGCCGTAAAGGACCCGGAGCAAATGATATCAAAGGCTGCCGCCTCCGTGAGCGTGCCCATGGCGCCGGAGCTGCTGGCCCAGGCCGCCGCTCCGGTAAACTGGCTCCTATACGCGGGCCTTGCCGACGGCTGGCGGCACATGGAGCTGAAAACCGCCGAGTGCGTCGAAGAGGCCGCCGAAAGCCCCGAAGCCGCGCCGCAAAGGGATGCCGGCGGGGAACTGCTCCCGGAGCTTCGGCGCAGGCTGCGCTTTGTCTATCCTTTCCGGGAGGCGGAGGCCCTGCCCTCCAAGGTCACGGCAACGGAGCTGAAAGGCCGGGCCGAGGAGGATGAGGACGCGCAGCCCCTGGCGCCCGCCCGGCCCCGGCCTTTCAGAATGCCGGACTTTACCCGGGCCGGTCGACCCGTCACCGGGGCTGAACGGGGCACAGCCACGCATCTGGTCTTGCAGTATATGGATTTCGGCAGTTCCAACAGCCTCGAAAGTGTGAAGCGGGAGATTGAACGGCTGCGGGAAGCCCGGTTTATCTCCGACAGAGAAGCGCAGGCGGTGGACGCGGAGGCCATCGTAAAGCTTTTCGGCTCCCCGACCGGCCGGCGGATGCTGGCGGCCGGAGATACGCTCAGGCGGGAGTTCAAATTTTCCCTGCTCTGTCCGGCGGAGGAAATTTTCGGCGCTGCGGCGGGGGAGAAACTGCTGCTCCAGGGTGTGGTGGACTGCTTTCTGGAGGAGGAGGGGGAGCTTGTTATCATAGATTATAAAACAGACTATGTGCCCTCCCAAGGCGCCCTCAGGGAGAAAGCCGCCCTATATTCCGGCCAGCTCAGGGCCTATGCCCGGGCGCTGGAGAGAATCTGCGGCAAAACGGTGAAAGACTGCGTTTTGTATTTCCTCTCCGCCGGGGCGGCGGTGTCCCTGCCCATGGGAGAAAATATTAAAAATAAGGCATAAAAATGCTTGCAATAAGCCAGGGCCTGTGATAGAATTCACTTTGCGTCTTGTAACTATGCCCCTTTGGGCACAATCAAGGCAGCATACGACAAGGAGATACCGCCATGAAGGAAGGAATCCATCCCAATTACAAGCAGACTACCATCCGATGCGCCTGCGGCGAAGTCATTGAGACCGGCTCCACCAAGCAGAACATCACCGTTGAGATCTGCTCCAAGTGCCACCCCTTCTACACCGGCAAGCAGAAGCTGGTTGACACCAGCGGCCGTGTTGACAAGTTCAACAGGAAGTACGGCATAAAGTAATCGGACTGAATAAATCGGCCTGATAAAAACAGGATCCCCTTGACGAACATCGTCAAGGGGGTCCTGTTTTTATCCGTTTATTTATGAAAAAGCTTTTTTGCCTGGTATTTCGGCTCGAAAGAGATGTTCACGCCCAGCTTTTTGAAAAGCTCGTCATCCACATGGGAGAGGATGACCGTGGAATGTGCCTCGCAGCCGCGCAGGCGGTGGAGCTGGTCTATGGCGTAGCCCGCGATGGGATTGGTGACGGCGCAGATGGACAGGGCGATCAGCAGCTCGTCCGTGTGCAGGCGGGGATTGTGGTTGCCCAAATGCTCCACCTTCAGGTGCTGGATGGGCTGGATGATGTTGGGCGTGATGAGCAGCAGCTTTTTATCGATTCCGGCCAGCGCCTTCAGCGCGTTCATAAGGCAGGCAGAGGAGGCGCCCAGCAGGGAACTGGTTTTGCCGGTGACGATGCGCCCGTCCGGCAGCTCTATGGCCACGGCGGGGGCGCCGGTCTCCTCCGCCCGCCGGAGGGCGGCGGCCACCACGGGCCGGTCTCCGGGGCCGATCTCCATGGAGTTCATAATGAGCTCGATCTTTCTCAGCTCGCTGGGGTCAGAAAGACCCTGCCGCAGAGCGCAGGCGGCGGCATAGTAGCGGCGGAGGATCTCCTGCTTTGATGCTTCCCGGCAGGCCTCATCGTCGAAAATACAGTAGCCCGCCATGTTCACGCCCATGTCTGTCGGGCTCTTGTAGGGGCTTTCGCCATAGATGCGCTTGAACATGGCCTCCAGCACAGGGAATATCTCCACATCCCGGTTGTAGTTGACGGTGGTTTCGCCGTAAGCCTCCAGATGGAAGGGGTCTATCATGTTCACATCGTCCAGATCCGCCGTTGCCGCCTCATAGGCCAGGTTCACCGGGTGCTTGAGAGGCAGGTTCCAGATGGGGAAAGTCTCAAACTTGGCGTAGCCCGCGCTGATCCCCCGCCGGTGCTCATGGTAGAGCTGGCTCAGACAGGTGGCCATTTTGCCGCTTCCGGGGCCGGGGGCGGTGATTACAACAAGGCTTCGCTCCGTTTCAATATATTCGTTTTTGCCGAAGCCATCCTCAGAGACGATAAGAGGAATATCGGAAGGATAGTCGGGGATGATATAGTGCTTATAAACCCGGATGCCCAGCAGCTCAAGGCGCTTTTTGAACTGGTCCGCCACGGGCTGGCCCCGGTAATGGGTAATCACCACGCTGCCGATATAGAGACCGATGCCCCGGAATGCGTCAATAAGGCGGAGGGTATCCTCGTCATAGGTAATGCCCAGATCGCTGCGGCGCTTGCTGCGCTCAATATCGTCCGCCGAGATGGCGATGAGGATCTCTGCCTCATCCTTCATCTCCAGAAGCATTTTTACCTTACTGTCCGGCGCGAAGCCCGGCAGGACCCGGGCGGCGTGAAAATCGTCAAAGAGTTTGCCGCCAAATTCCAAATACAGCTTTCCGCCGAATTTCGAGATCCGGTCACGGATGTTTTGAGACTGAAGCTTCACATACTTTTCATTGTCAAAACCTGGCCTGTTCATAAGTTAAATCCCCAACTGCTTTTTATTTATTTTTTTACTTTTTTACAAATTGATATTCTACCACAGAAAGATGCCCAGAACAAGCGATAAAGAATGGCCGGAAAGGTTTTTTTGCGATCGGGCAATAATGGGCTGCCCCGAATGAAAAAGCATGTATTTCCAAGGCACGAAGGCTTCCGCCTGCACGCTGAGATAAGCTTTCTTTCAGGGCCTGTCCAAGAAAACCGGAAACTGCGCGGCGCAGATCCCATACCACAGTGAAAAGCAAAAATAAAGCCCGCTGAAATGAAAGCCGGCAGAAAGCGGGCGCGGACGCTCTTTTTTGCCCTCTGTGTACTTTTTTTCTTCATAATCTTGTGCTATAATCAGCAATGTATATTTATGTGAAAGGCAAAAGAAGAATGGGACTTTTTAATAAAATTTTCGGAAGCTATTCAGACAGAGAACTGAAAAGAATATACCCCATAGCCGACGCCATAGAAAAGCTGGACGGGCAGTATGCCGCGCTGAGCGATGAGGCGCTGCGCGCCAAGACCGGGGAATTCAAAAAACGCCTGGCGGAGGGGGAGAGCCTGGACGAGATCCTGCCAGAAGCCTTTGCCGCTGTGCGGGAGGCATCCTGGCGCGTGCTGGGAATGAAGCCCTTCCGGGTCCAGCTGATCGGCGGCATCGTCCTTCATCAGGGGCGCATCGCCGAGATGAAGACCGGCGAGGGCAAGACCCTTGTGGCCGTGCTCCCGGCCTATCTCAACGCCCTGACCGGGGAGGGCGTTCATATCGTCACCGTCAACGACTATCTTGCCCGCCGCGACAGCGAGTGGATGGGGAAGGTGCACAACTTCATGGGGCTGAGCGTGGGCCTCATTGTCCATGGGCTGACGCCTGAGGAACGCCGCGCTGCCTATAACTGCGACATTACCTACGGCACCAACAACGAGATGGGCTTCGACTATCTGCGGGACAACATGGCGCTTTATAAGGAAAGCATGGTCCAGCGGGGCCACCCCTTCGCCATTGTGGACGAGGTGGACTCCATACTGATTGACGAGGCCAGGACCCCCCTCATCATTTCCGGCCAGGGGGATGAGAGCACGGATCTTTACCGCCGGGCGGATGATTTCGTGAGCAGGCTGAAAAAACTGGTCTTTGCCTCGGTGGACGAAAAAGACGAGGAGAGCGAGGATCTGGACGCGGACTATGTGGTGGATGAAAAGGCCAAGACCGCCACGCTCACCGCTCGAGGCATAGAAAAGGCGGAGCGGGCTTTCGGACTTGAAAATCTGGCCGATATTGAAAACTCCACCCTGAGCCACCATATCAATCAGGCGCTCAAGGCTCACGGGGTCATGAAACGGGACATAGACTATATCGTCAAGGACGGGGAGATTATCATCGTCGACGAGTTCACCGGCCGCCTCATGCTGGGCCGGCGCTACTCTGAGGGGCTGCATCAGGCCATAGAGGCCAAGGAACATGTAGACGTGCAGCAGGAGAACAAGACCCTGGCCACGATCACCTTCCAGAACTATTTCCGCCTTTACGGCAAGCTCTCCGGTATGACCGGCACCGCCGCCACCGAGGCCGAGGAGTTTGGGGCCATTTACAGGCTTGATATTATAGAGATCCCTACCAATAAGCCCGTTATCCGTATTGACCATCAGGATGTGGTATATAAAAACGAGAACGGCAAGAACAGGGCCATTATTGAGCAGATCGCCGCCTGCCACGAAAAGGGCCAGCCTGTGCTGGTGGGCACGGTGTCCATAGAAAAGAGCGAGTATCTGTCCTCCCTGCTGAAAAAGCGGGGGATCCCCCACACCGTTCTCAACGCAAAGTACCATGAGAAGGAAGCGGAGATTGTGGCTCAGGCCGGCAAGCTTGGGGCCGTGACCATTGCCACCAATATGGCTGGCCGCGGCACGGACATCATGCTGGGCGGCAATGCGGAGTTCATGGCCAAGACCGATTTGAGGAAGGCCGGCTACGACGAGGCTGTTATCGTGGAGGCCACAGGCTTTGCGGATACCGCCGATGAGAATGTGGCCGCCGCGAGGGCGCTCTATGGGGAAAAGCTCCGGGAGCACAAGGCCGTGACCGATGCCGAGGCGGAAAAGGTCAGGGCAGCCGGGGGCCTCTTCATTCTGGGCACCGAGCGGCATGAGTCCCGCCGGATCGACAATCAGCTCCGCGGCCGCGCCGGCCGCCAGGGCGACCCGGGTGAGAGCCGCTTCTATCTGGCCATGACCGATGATATCATGCGCCTTTTCGGCTCCGAGCGGATCATGAATATGATGGAGACCCTGAAAATGGAGGAGGACATGCCCCTGGACCATAAGATGCTCTCCGGCGCCATCGAGCAGGCTCAGAAAACCGTTGAAAGCCGCAACTTCCAGACCCGTAAAAGCGTGTTGGAGTATGATGACGTGATGAACCAGCAACGCAACATCATATACGGCGAACGGCGCAAGGTCCTGAACGGGGAGGATCTGCAGGAGCAGATCATGGGCATGATCGGGGAGTTCGTGCAGAGCACCGTTTCCGACGGGCTCCACGGCGGCGCCGCTGAGAATCAGCAGCAATTGGATGCCGCCCTTCAACCCTTTGAGAAGCTGTTCATGCCCCGGGGCAGCCTGAAAATCCAGGACTTCGGCGGCCGGGCGGACAGCAAAAAAGTGAGCGAGGCCGCCATGGCGCAGGCGAAAAAGGTATATGCCGCCCGGGAACAGGCCTTTGGCCCCGGCCCCAACGGTCTGCCGCTGATGCGGGAGCTGGAACGGGTTGTGATGCTGCGGGTGGTGGACGAATACTGGATGGACCATATCGACGCCATGAGTGAGCTGAAAAGAGGCATTGGCCTGAGGGGCTACGGCGCCGTAAAGCCCATCGATGCCTATAAGCAGGAAGGCTTCGACATGTTTGAAGCCATGGTTCACGGGATCCGGGAGGAGACGGTGCGCCGGCTCTTCGTGGGACAGGTCCGCCGGGAGCAGCCGATAGAACGCAAGGCCGTGGCCAGAAACGCGTCGGCCAACGTGGGCGGTGCGCCGGTAAAGAAGCAGCCGGTTAAAAAAGCCCCCAAGCCCGGGAGAAACGAGCCCTGTCCCTGCGGCAAAATGAAGGCTGACGGCAGCCGGAGGCTCAAATACAAAGAATGCTGCGGCAGAAACGAGTAAAAACAGTATGGCATTTATCGAAAAAAGAGAGGGGGAGCTGGTTTATATGAGCTCTACCCTCATAAAAGCCCGCCACGCCTTCACTACCCGCCTGGGCGGCGTGAGCCGGGGGCCCTTCCTGAGCCTTAATCTGGGATCCAACCGGGGGGATGAGCCGGGGGCCGTACGGGAGAATTACCGCCGGGTCTGTGCTCTGATGGGCGCGGATATTGACGGCTGCGCGGTGACAAAGCAGGTCCACGGCAATGTGGTCAGAACCGTTACGAGGGCGGATCGGCACATCTGCATGTCCCCCGTCCCCTACGAGGCGGACGGGATCGCCACCGGGGAGCGGGGCTTGCCCATCATGTGCTTTACCGCGGACTGTGTGCCGGTGCTGCTGTGGGACGGGGAGAATTCCGCCGCAGCCGCAGTACACTGCGGCTGGCGCAGTTCTGCCGGGGATATCCTGAAAAACGCTCTTGAAAAAATGGCGGCTCTGGGTGCAAGGCCGGAAAACCTCCGCGCGGCCATCGGCCCCGCCATCGGCCGCTGCTGCTTTGAGACAGATGACGACGTGCCCGCGGCGCTGGACAACTATCTTGGCGGGGACACAGCCGGGCTTTTTGACAGGCGTGCCGACGGGAAAAGCCTGGTTGACCTGCGCGCCGCCAACGCCAGAAGGCTTATGCAGTTGGGCGTCCGGCCGGAGAATATAGATGTTTCGGAAGAATGCACCATGTGCAGCCATGATAAGTACTGGTCCCACAGATATACGAAAGGGGAGCGGGGAAGCCAGGCTGCAGTCATTGTGCTGGATTGAGGTGAAGCTATGACACAAAAAATGAAGAAAATATGGGCCGCTCTTCTGGCGGCGGCAATGCTGCTGGGCCTTTCCGCCTGTTCCGGCGAGAGCGATGGAAGCGACGAAAACATTATTCCTGAGTCCAGCGGCGGCAAGGAGATCAGCCGCTCTGCCGCGGCAGACAAGGTGTTTTCCCTTAACAGCAACAGCAACTACAGTTTTAACCCCCTCATCGCCACGAATCACGCCAATCAGCTGATCTGCGATCTGGTTTATGAGGATATGGTGGTGCTGGACAATAATTTTGAGCTTGTAGAGGGTGCCGGGGTCATAGTCTCCGGGACGCCCAATGAGGACGGCACCGTATGGGAATTTAAAATCGAGCCCGGCCACACGTTCCATGACGGCAGCCCTGTCACCGCTCGGGACCTCAGCTATTCCCTGGGCGCGGCCATATATGCCGATCGGTACAAGGGCCGCTTCAGCAGCTTCAAGGGCGCCAGCGCCACCGATGAGGTGCTTCAGGTCTCTCTTGGAATTGGAGATATGCAGTTTATCAAGCTTCTGGACATCCCCATCATAAAAAGCGGCAGCTATGGGGAAAAGCGCCCCATGGGCAGCGGCCCCTATACCTATAATGAGGACGGCACAGCGCTGGTGGCCTACGAGGGCTATCACAGCTACGATACGCTCCCGGTGGACACGATTTATCTCAAGGAGTATCAGACTGCCGACAGCATTATAAGCGCCTTTGAGGATTCACTCATAGACGTGGTCCAGAACGATCCCTCCAGCTATACAAACCTGGGCTTTGCCAGCACCAACGAAACCCATTCCTTTGCCACCACCAACATGCACTATGTGGCCTTTAACGAGGACGGCGGCCTGACGCAGTCCGCCCTGTTCCGGGTGGCCATGCAGTATGCCTTCGACAGGGAGTATCTGGTGGAGCTTCTTAACGGCAACGGTGTTGCCACCGCCATTCCCATGTATCCCACCTGCTCGTTTTACCCCTCCCGCATGGCCGAAAACCTCAGCTATAATCTGGAAACCTGCGTGAGGATCCTGGAGAGCGCAGGCGTGAAGGACTATGACGAGGACGGGCTTATGGAGTACATGGCCGGCACGCCGCAGGACATCAGCCTTACCTTTGTTGTCTGCAGCGACAGCAGCGCCAAGGGCGGCATCGTCCGGCGGTTCCAGGAGGACATGGAGTCCATCGGGATAACGGTCAATGTGCAGGAACTCACCTGGGAAAATTATCTGAAAGCACTGGACGAGGGCAAGTTTGACATGTATTACGGCGAGGTTCGCCTGCGCAACAACTTTGACCTGACCGAACTTCTCCAGGTCCGGGACGAGGATGAGGACAAGGGCAACACCGCCACGAATATGAACTTCACCAATTCCCGGGACAGCGCCTTCGAGGGCTATATAAATGAATATCTCAAAGCCGGGGACGCGGGCCGTTCCAATGCGTATCAGACGCTCTGCAACTATATCTGCAACGAAACCGGCTCCCTTATAACCATCGGCTTTGAAAAGCATCAGCTTATCACCCACCGGGGGGTGGTTAAGGGGATAAACGCCAACATGGGCAATCCGGTCTACAATATCGCCGACTGGGAGATTTTCCTGGATTAAGCAAAACTTAAATATCTCAGCTTGTCGAAAAAGTCCGTGGCGGACTTTTTT
>DCJL01000017.1:37478-117752 GCA_002320035.1 Clostridiales bacterium UBA1701
CCCCGCGGCTCTGTTATTTTTCTTCGGCAAATGTTTTTTGACAGTCTCAAATATCTGTGCAATATTTTTGAAAGGGAGAACGAAAATGACTGACAGAGAGCTTATGTCCATGGCCAAAAAGGCGTCATACAACGCCTATGTTCCTTACTCCCGCTTTTCGGTGGGCGCGGCGCTTGAATGCACGGACGGGAAGGTGTATACCGGCTGCAACGTGGAAAACGCGGCGCTGGGCAGCACGATCTGCGCCGAACGCACGGCCTGCTGCAAGGCGGTCAGCGAGGGGCACAGGCAGTTCCGCCGTATAGCCATCTTTGCCGACAGCGAAAACTGGTGTACTCCCTGCGGCGCCTGCAGGCAGTTTCTGGCGGAGTTTTCGCCGGATATGGAAGTGCTCTGCGCCAAGGCGGGCGACAGGTATGTAAGCTACAAGCTCAGTGAGCTTCTGCCCTATACCTTTAATTACTGAAAATGGAGCTGGAACAGCTCAGAATCTTTGTGGCCGTAGCCCGCTGCGGCAGCTTCAGCCTGGGGGCGAAGAAGCTCTACATAAGCCACTCCACCACCTCCAGAGCGGTGGCCGCGCTGGAGGCCGAGCTGGGCGTGCGCCTTTTGGAACGGGGAAATCGGGTGCTGGGCCTGACTGCGGCGGGCGAGTGCCTGCTCGAAGAAGCCGAGGCGCTGCTGAGCGCGGCGGAGGAAAGCGCGGAGCGGGTCCGCGCGGCAGCGGAGGAACAAGACAGAGAAAAAGGAGAATAAGCGGTGGAAGGTTTCAGGCCTTATGAGGGCGCGGAGCCGTACCTGTTCGTGAGCTGCGCCCATGCGGACTCTCCTGCTGTCGATGAAATACGCCATGAGCGGCGAGCAGTTTTATTCAAAGCTCTATGCCGCGCCGGAAATGCGCCAGGGCCTCGAAGCGGCCCGGCGGAAACGGAAATGATTCTGCTCCCGGCGGCGTAAAGGAGGACAAATGGATACGCTTGAAAGACTGAAAGGGATTTACGCCGAATTTTACAGCGCCATGGAACAGGCGCGCATGGAGGAGCAGGGGCTGCGGGGCGCATTGAGCGTTTTCGTCTCCGGCCCCAGAAGCCGCAGCGCCTGCAGCGTCCGCTTCAATGAGGCGGTCCAGACCGCCCTCTCGGATCCTCAGGCCAAAGAACAGGCGGCGGAGATAATCGATTTTATCCTTCTGGAGGGCTGGGCGCATCGCGAGCCGCCTGCCGTTGGCCTTATGCTTGCCGCCATGCACGGCTATCTGGCGGAACTTCTGCCCTTTGTTTCAGAAGAAAAGAAGCGGGAGCTTCTCGCCTGGTATGAAAAAAATTATCCCCGACGGGACCGTACTCCCGTGATGGAGAAATTTAAAAAAGCGCTGAGCGCGGGGCAGTAAGCCGACCGGACGTTGAGAGGGGAGCGTATGTCTTGCCCCGGACGGATGCGTAAGCGATAATGCGCGGACAGACGGTTTGCAAAGAAAGAGGATAAACATATGAAAAAATATGGAATATCATACAGGATTGTGTTTTTTGTTTTACTGGCAGCTCTGCTGCTGTCCCTTGTCCCGATCCTTACCGTCTCCCGTTACAGCGTCCCCTGCGCGGACGATTACAGCTATGGCGTGAACACACACAGGGCCTATGTTCAGACCGGCTCCTTCTCCCGCACGGTGGCTGAGGCCTGCAGGGAGGTGGCGGAAGTATATACCGGCTGGCAGGGAACGTTTTCGGCGGTCTTTCTCATGTCTCTTCAGCCTGCCGTGTTCGGGGAGCAGTATTACTGTCTCGGCACATGGATGATGCTTGCGTCTCTCATAATCGGCACTTTCTGCTTCTGTCTCGCCTTATTTTCTTGCGTGTTCGGCCTGCGCAGGAGTATTTCCGGAATAGTCGCGGCTGTTTTGTCGATCGTATGTGTCCAGCTTGTCCCCTCGCCCGCTCAGGCTTTCTTCTGGTATAACGGCTCGGTTTATTATACGTTTTTCCACGGCGTCATGCTGGCCGCCTTTGCGCTGGGAATTCGGGCGTTGCAGAAGCAGGGCCCCTGGAGATGGTGCCTGCTCTGCCTGCTCGCCGTCTTTCTTGGCGGCGGCAACTATGTAACGGCACTTAGCTGCGCGATCGCCGGCGTTTTCGCCGAGGCGCTGCTTATCCGGAAGAAGGACAAAAGCAGACTGAAATTCCTGATCCCGCTGGGATTCCTGCTCTCGGCTTTTTTCATCAGCATGGCGGCTCCGGGTAACGCAGTAAGGCAGGCTGCCGTTGAACATACGCCCAGTGCGGTAAAGGCGGTCATTCATTCATTCAAAGACGGCGCCATATACAGTGTCAGATGGATGAGCCTGCCGCTGTTCGGGGCGCTGGTGTTCCTGCTTCCGGTATTCTGGAACGGCGTGGGCGGCGCGGCATTTCAATTCAGATACCCCGTGCTGGTCACGCTGTTTTCGTATTGTCTGCTGTCGGCCATGTTCTGCCCGTCCCTGTATGCAACGAACAAAGAGGGCGATTACCGGCTCCTGAACATCATATACGATACCTATGTGCTGCTGCTGGTCGTTAACTGCTGTTACTGGACAGGCTGGCTGGCAATGCGGGCTTCGCGGAAAACGGAGCGCAAGGAAAAGCTGCCGCTTCCCGCTGTACTGGCGGTGTCTATGGTGTGCCTTGCGTGCTGCGGGATTCATGTGCGCAGCGGCGGATTTACATCTGTCATGGCGATGGGGTCTATGCGCTCCGGAGAGGCACAGGCTTATTATGCCTGCGCCCAACGCAGGCTTGCGCTTCTTCATGATGAAAATGCTAAGGATGTTGTGCTTGAGGAATATCCTTATCAGCCTTATGTTTTTTACTTCACTGACATTTCAACCGACCCGGCCGACTGGAAAAACGTCAGCATCTGCGAATATTACGACAAGGATTCTGTGGTGCTGCAGGGCCCCTGAGCGGCGGGCTGCGGTATGCGCAGCAGGAAAGGATAGAGAGAATCATGAGAGAGAAAGTGAAAGAGCCCCGGGACCTCCGCGGGCTGGTCTTTGCGGCGGCAGTGTTCATGCTGTTTCTGATGTTTATGGTATGGCAGGTGAATTTTTATCTGTTCCGCAACATAAAGAACACCTATTATATGGCGGTGCTTCCCGTACTTGTTGCCGGCGGCTTCTATTTCTGGCGGCTTAAAAACGGGCCGGAATATACCCTGCTGGTATGCTACTGGCTGTGGTTCATTGCCTCTCGGATACTCAATGGGGACCCTGCGCTGGTACAGGAATTTTCGCTGGTTTTCGATCTTGCCCTCATGCTCCCTTCCTTTCTGGTTGGCCTTGTTTTGGAGAGAGAGAACCGCAAGCGTTTTCTCGACTGGTTCAGCGCGGCGGTGGGCGGGTATCATTTCCTGCTGGGGCTTGTCTGCATTGCTGCGTTTATCCTAAGAAGGCAGTTCGTAAACCCGATAACCGGCGGCCTGTTGGGCATGACCACGACAGACAGCTTTGAGCGGATCAATATTCTCGATATCAATATATGCGCCACAGCTTTCTGGTTTATGATGGCCTTCCTGCTGATGGTTTATCAATTTTTTGCCTGTAAAAACAGGCTTTGGAGAATCCCCATCGTCCTGGCGGGGCTTGTGCACTATTCTGTGGTCGCCATTTCCTTTACAAGAAGCGTTAAAGTTTCCCTGGCCGTGTGCACCGCCTTGCTGGTGGTCCTGCTGGCTTACAATAAGCTGAAGCTTCGGAAGAAGACGGCGCTGGCCCTTGTTCTGGCGGCGCTTTTCCTGGCATCGGCCCCGCTGGCCTACAAGAGCTTCGATTTGATAAGCACCGGGCTGCTGAGAGTATCCATAGCCGTCCGGGCCGATAAAAATGAGGGCGCACAGACGGAGCACAGCGAAGCCTCGCCCCAGACTCTGTCTGCATCCCAGGGGAGCGAAACCAGCACGAACGACAGCCTGGAGGCATACGAAGATCCTCGCCAATGGAACGGAGATTTAAATTCCTTTTCCTCCGGCAGGCTAAAAATATATAAGGGCGCTTTTCTTACAATAGCGGAGGATCCGTCCATCCTTCTGACAGGCTGCCTCAGCCGGGATGCCATGACGCGGACCAACGAAACCCTCACAAGGCCGCAGCCCCACTATCACAATTTTATTCTCCAGGTTTTGATCTTTACGGGACTTCCCGGCCTCCTGCTGATTCTGGCGCTGGTTATCCTTGTGGTCATAAAAGCCGTAAGACTTTTCTTCAGCCGGGACGAAAAGGCCGAAACCGCAGTCAAGCTGCTGGCTCTGCCGATAACCGGGACGCTGATATACAGCCTGTTTGAATCCTGCCTGTTTACGGGCATGGAGGTGCGGCCCCTTTATTTCTACATCCTGTGCGGAGCGCTGCTGGGCTTCTACTATGATGTTTTTCCGCGAAAATCCGCCGGCCGGAAGGGATGAGCCCGGTTCCCTACTATAATAAATAGTACCTTTTAGTGCCTTTGCGCCGCCGGGCGGGATAAGCCGGGCGGCGCAAATAATATTTTTGTGAGCTATCAATAAAAACAGGGCAAAATTTTTTGTAATTTTTCCGAAATTTCTCTTGACATGGAGCCCTGTACTTGGTATATTAATTGAGCGCGTGTGCAGAGCATGGGCGTATTATGCGATGAAGCGGGAGATTGCTCAGAAAACTGAGGTAACTTTCGTGGAGTATGTCCGGTGCCGGATAAGTGTTCGGCACGCAATCGGGCGGCTGAAGCTATCCGGTACACGCGTATATCGCGCGGACGGAAGGTCGGACCGGCTCAAAAAGCCGGTTTGTTTTTCGGACGCGGCCTGATACGCACGGTTGTGTGTACAGAGAAAACGCTTCATCCGTACGCATAGTGAAAGGCGGAGCCAATGCCGCCGAAAAAAACGTACGAAAAGGAGAAAACACATGGCAAGCACCAACAAGAACATGATCCGTATCCGCCTGAAGGCTTACGATCATCAGCTCATCGACAAGGCTTCCGAAACCATTGTTGAGGCTGCAAAGCGCACCGACGCCAAGGTATCCGGCCCCATTCCCCTGCCTACCAAGACCGAGATCGTCACCATCCTCCGCGCCGTCCACAAGTACAAGGACAGCCGCGAGCAGTTTGAGCGCCGGACCCACAAGCGCCTCATCGACATTATGAACCCCACCCAGAAGACCGTCGAGGCTCTGATGAACCTTGAAGTCCCCGCCGGCGTAGAGATCGAGATCAAGCTCTGAGCGAGACCCAAACAAGTTAACGACCCATTGTCCGCAGCTTGCGTATGCGGACGGGTTAAGTTGCCAGCCTCTGAACGCCGGAAACGGCGGGCCATGCGAGGCAACCAATAACCGATAGGAGGAAATAAAATGAAGAAAGCCATCATTGGCAAGAAGGTCGGCATGACGCAGATCTTCGACGAGAGTGGCAAAGTCATTCCCGTCACCGTCATTGAAGCCGGCCCCTGCGTGGTCGTGCAGAAGATGACCAAGGAAAAGGAGGGCTACGAGGCCGTCCAGCTCGGCTATGAGGAAGTAGCCGAGAAAAAGCTTACCCAGCCCGAGCAGGGTCACCTGAAGAAGGCGGGCGTAGGCATGGTAAAGCACCTGAAGGAGTTCCGCCTTGAGGACAGCAGCAAGCTGGAAGTCGGCGACCTTGTCAAGGCCGACGTCTTTGCCGAGGGCGAAAAGGTCGACATCACCGGCATCAGTAAGGGCAAGGGCTACGCAGGTACTGTTAAGCGCTTCGGCCAGTCCCGCGGCCGTATGACGCACGGCGGCGGCCCCGTTCACCGGCATGCCGGTTCCATGGGCTCCAGCGCCGACCCCTCCCGGATCTTTCCGGGCAAGAAGCAGGCCGGCCATATGGGCGTGGATCAGGTCACCGTTCAGAATCTGGACGTTGTAAAGGTCGATCCCGAGTTGAACCTGATCGCTATCCGCGGCGCCGTTCCCGGCCCCAAGGGCAGCATTATCTACATTAAGTCCACTGCCAAGGTACAGCCTGTCAAGAAGGGCGAAGGTGCCGGCATCAGCCTCAATCCCCAGAAGGCTTCTGCCCGTGTCAATCCCCAGAAGGCTTCCGCAAGGAACAAGTAAAGAAAGGAGAGCAGCATAAATGCCTAAAGCAAACGTATTTAACATGGCAGGCGAGAAGATCGGCGAGATCGAGCTCTCCGAGGCCATTTTCGGCATCGAGCCGAACAAGAGCGTCCTGCACGATTCCGTTAAGAATCATCTGGCTAACTGCCGGCAGGGCACCCAGAGCGCGCTCACCAAGGGCGAGGTTTCCTACACCACCAGAAAACCCTGGCGCCAGAAGGGCACCGGCCGCGCCCGCGCCGGTTACGCTGGCTCCCCCGTGTGGTATCACGGCGGCGTAGCCTTTGCCCCCAAGCCCCGGGATTACAGCTACACCCTCAACAAGAAGGTGAAGCGCATCGCCCTCAAGTCCGCTCTGTCCGCCAAGGCCGCGGAGAACGAGATTTTCGTTATCGACGGTCTGAAGATGGAAGAGATCAAGACCAAGGCTTTCCAGAGCTTCCTCGGCAAGCTCGGCATAGAGGGCAAGGCCCTTGTGGTCACCGAGAGCGTGGATGAAAAGGTCGTCAAGTCCGCCCGCAATATTGAGGGCGTGACCACCACCATCTCCACCGTGCTCAGCCCCTACATGATACTCACCAGCGGCAAGATGGTAGTCGATAAGGCTGCCCTCGCCAAGATCGAGGAGGTGTACGCTTGATGAAGACCGCATATGATATCATCATTCGCCCCATCATCACCGAGCAGTCCATGGAGGACCTGGACATCAAGAAGTACGCATTTGAAGTCGCAAAGGACGCCAACAAGATCGAGATCAAAAAGGCTGTCGAGGAAATCTTCGGCGTCACCGTGATCAAGGTCACCACCCTGAACGTCCGCGGCAAGGCGAAGCGCACCGGCGCTTACCCCATGGGCAGGACCGCCTCCTGGAAGAAGGCTGTCGTAAAGCTCAGTGCCGACTCCAAGAACATTGAGCTCTTTGAAGGCATGGCTTAAGGGAGGGAAACAGAATGTCTATTAAAACTTACAGACCCACAACTCCCGCCAGGAGACAGATGACTGTCTCCGGCTTCGACGGTGTTGACAAGCATGTCAAGCCCGAGAAGTCCCTCGTGGAGGTTCTCAAGAAGAATTCCGGCCGCAACAGCTACGGCCGCATTACCGTCCGCCACAAGGGCGGCGGCAACCGCCAGAAGTACCGAGTCATTGATTTCAAGCGCGGCAAGCTGGATATGAACGCCAAGGTCCTGCGCCTGGAGTATGACCCCAACCGCAGTGCGTTCATCGCCCTGTGCGAGTATGAGGATGGCGAGCGCCGCTACATCCTGGCCCCTGTCGGTCTGGCTGCCGGGGATACCATTGTCTCCTCAGCTGCGGCTGACATCAAACCCGGCAACGCGCTTCCTCTGGCCAACATCCCTGTGGGTACCGTTATCCACAACATTGAGCTTTACCCCGGCAAGGGCGCACAGCTTGTCCGCAGCGCCGGCGTTGCCGCGCAGCTCATGGCCAAGGAAAACGGCATGGCTACCGTGCGTCTCCCCTCCGGCGAGTACCGCAAGGTCCGCATGGAGTGCATGGCCACCATCGGCCAGGTCGGCAATATTGACCACGCCAACATTCACATCGGTAAGGCAGGCCGCAAGCGCCATATGGGCGTGCGTCCCACCGTGCGTGGCTCCGTTATGAACCCCTGCGACCACCCCCACGGCGGCGGCGAAGGCAAGTCTCCTGTGGGCCGTCCCGGCCCTGTTACCCCCTGGGGCAAGCCCGCGCTTGGTTACAAGACCCGCAAGACGAAGAACCGCACCGATAAGTTCATAGTCAAGCGCCGCAACGCAAAGTAAGGAGGGAATAGTTAATGAGCAGAAGTGTAAAGAAAGGCCCCTTCGCTGCTCCCGAGCTGCTGAAGAGAGTCGATGAAATGAATCAGAAGGGCACCAAGCAGGTTGTCAAGACCTGGTCCCGTTCCTCTACTATTTTCCCGTCCTTCGTCGGACACACCATTGCTGTCCATGACGGCCGCCGTCATGTGCCTGTGTATGTCACCGAAGATATGGTCGGCCACAAGCTGGGCGAGTTCGCCCCGACCCGTACCTTCCGCGGCCATGCCGGCAGCAAGACCGGTAAGTAAGGAGGAGAGAAAATGGACGAGAAGAAAATTGCCCGTGCGGAGCACAAATACGCCCGTATTTCTCCCCGCAAGGTTGAAATCATCTGCAATATGATCCGCGGCAAGAAGGCAAACGTGGCCCTGGCTCTTATGGAGAACACGCCCAAGGCCGGCTGCGAGCTGATGATCAAGGTGCTCAAGAGCGCCATGGCCAACGCCGAGAACAATTTTGAAATGGATCCTGAGAAGCTCTTCGTCTGCGAGACTTTCGCAACCGGCGGCCCCATCCTCAAGAGGGGGATGCCCAGAGCCCAGGGCCGTATGTACCGTATCAACAAGCGCACCAGCCACATTATGATTGCCGTGGCTGAGAGAGAATAAGGGAAGGAGGCAGAATTATGGGACAGAAAGTGAATCCGCATGGCCTGCGCGTCGGCGTTATCAAAGACTGGGACTCCAGATGGTACGCCAGGGAAGACAAGGTCGGCGATCTGATCGTTGAAGATTACAAAATACGCGAGTACCTGAAAAAGACCCTCTATTCCGCCGGTGTTCCCACCATTGAGATAGAGCGCGATTCCGCCAAGGTCCGCATCTACATCCACTGCTCCAGACCCGGTGTTGTCATCGGCAAGGGCGGCCAGGAGATAGAGCGCCTTCGCAAAGAGGTAGAGAAGCTCATCGGCAAGCCCGTGGCTCTCTCCATCGTCGAGGTTCGCACCCCCGACACCAACGCCCAGCTGGTTGCCGAGAACATTGCCCAGCAGCTGGAGAAACGTATCGGCTTCCGCCGCGCCATGAAAAACGCTATGGGCCGTGCCATGAGAATGGGCGCCCGGGGTATCAAGGTCAAGTGCGGCGGACGTCTTGGCGGCGCTGAGATCGCAAGATCCGAGTGCTACCACGAGGGCACGATCCCCCTGCAGACCATCCGCGCTGACATTGACTACGGCTTTGCCGAGGCGAACACCACCTACGGCCGTATTGGCGTCAAGGTGTGGATTTACAAGGGCGAGGTCCTCTCTCAGACCCTGCGCACCACCCCCCGCACAATGGATCTCTCCAAGCCCGCCGGTGAACGCCGCCGCAGAGATGACCGCCGCCAGGGCGACCGCCGTCAGGGCGACCGCCGTCAGGGCGGCTACAACCGTGACAACCGCGGCCAGAGCGGCTACGGCAGCAGACCCGCAGGCCAGGGCGGCTATGGCAGCAGACCCGCAGGCCAGGGCTTCAACCGTGGACCCCGTCCCGCCGCTCCCGCAAAGGAAGGAGGCAACAACTAATGTTAATGCCCAAAAGAGTGAAGTACCGCAGAGTACAGCGCGGCCGCATGAAGGGGAAAGCCACCCGCGGCAACGTTGTGACCTACGGTGAGTTCGGTCTGGCTGCCCAGGAGCCCGGCTGGATTACCTCCAACCAGATCGAGGCGGCCCGTATCGCCATGACCCGCTACACCAAGCGCGGCGGTCAGGTATGGATAAAGATTTTTCCCGACAAGCCCGTTACTACCAAGCCTGCTGAAACCCGTATGGGTTCCGGTAAAGGCTCTCCCGAGTATTGGGTTGCTGTCGTAAAGCCCGGCAGAGTGATGTTTGAGATCGCCGGCGTTTCTGAGGAAGTCGCCCGCGAGGCTCTCCGCCTTGCCAGCCACAAACTGCCCATCAAGACCAAGATCGTCACGAAGGGCACCGAGTCTGAGAACGGTGGTGAATAAGATGAAGGCAAACGAAATACGCTCCATGTCCGTCGGCGAGCTGGAAGGCAAGCTCGTTGATCTGAAGAAGGATCTGTTCATGCTCCGTATGCAGCATGCCACCAATCATCTTGACAACCCCACCAAGATCTCTGCCGTGCGCCGTGACATTGCTCGCGTTAAGACCATACTGCGCGAGAAGCAGAACTGAGGAGGTAAGGAATAATGAACGAAGAAAGAACTACTTCCCGTAAGACCCGCGTAGGCAAGGTCGTTTCCGACAAGATGGACAAGACCGTGGTCGTCATCGTTGAGGACCGGGTTGCCCACAAGACTTATAAGAAGATCATCGGCAGAACCTATCGTCTCAAGGCCCACGACGAGAACAACGAGTGCGGCGTCGGCGATATCGTTCGTGTGATGGAGACCCGCCCTCTGTCCAAGGACAAGAGATGGCGCGTGGTCGAAATTGTAGAGAAGGCTAAGTAAGGAGGCGCCGTAATGATACAGCAGGAATCTTATCTGAAGGTCGCCGACAATACCGGCGCCAAGGAACTCAAATGCATCCGCGTGCTTGGCGGTTCCAAGCGCAGGTATGCAAGCATTGGTGACGTAATCGTTTGCTCCGTCCGCAAGGCGGCTCCCGGCGGTTCTGTGAAGAAGGGCGATGTTGTCAAGGCAGTCATCGTCCGTACCGTCAAGCCTGTCCGCCGTGCCGACGGCACCTACGTCCGTTTCGACGAGAACGCTGCCGTTCTTATCAACACCGGCGATAAGAACCCCCGCGGCACTCGTATCTTTGGACCCGTCGCCCGTGAGCTGCGTGACAAGGAATATATGAAGATCCTGTCCCTGGCTCCCGAAGTGATTTAATGGAGGGCACAGAGAATGAACATTAAGAAAGACGATAAAGTCGTTGTTCTGTCCGGCAAGGACAAGGGCAAGCAGGGCAAAGTCATGATCGCCGACCCCAAGGCAATGAAGGTTGTTGTCGAGGGCGTCAACGTTGCCACCAAACACCAGAAGGCCCAGAAGCAGGGGCAGGAGGGCGGCATCATCAAGGTCGAGACGCCCATCTACGCCAGCAAGGTTCAGCTTGTTTGCCCCAAGTGCGGCAAGGGTACCCGTGTTGCCCACAAGATCACCGACGGCAAAAAGGTCCGCGTCTGCAAAAAATGCGGCGCAGAAATCTGAGAAAGGAGATAACTGACTATGACAAGAATGAAGAAAAAGTATCTTGAGGAAGTTGCTCCTGCTCTGATGGAGAAATTCCAGTACAAATCCACCATGCAGATCCCCAAGCTCGACAAGATCGTTGTCTCCGTCGGTTGCGGCGACTGCAAGGATAACGCCAAGGCGCTCGACGCCGTCATCAAGGACATTTCCGCCATCACCGGCCAGCACGCCGTTGCCACCGTGGCCAAGAAGTCCGTTGCCAACTTCAAGCTCCGCGAGGGCATGAAGGTTGGCGTCAAGGTCACGCTCCGCCAGGACCGCATGTGGGAGTTCCTGGATCGTCTGTTCAACGTGGCTCTGCCCCGTGTCCGCGACTTCCGCGGCATCTCCGCAGATGCCTTTGACGGCCGCGGCAATTACAGCCTGGGCCTGAAGGAGCAGATCATCTTCCCCGAAATCGAGTACGATAAGATCGAAAAGCTGCGCGGTATGAACATCGCAATCACTACCACCGCTCAGACTGACGAAGAGGCCCGGGAGCTGCTGAAGCTCATGGGTGCCCCCTTCGTGGGTTAAGGAGGAGTTAAACTATGGCAAAGAAATCCATGATTCTCAAGCAGCAGGCTCCTGCGAAGTTCTCCACCCGCAAGTATAATCGCTGCAAGATCTGCGGCCGCCCCCACGCCTACCTGCGCAATTACGGCATCTGCCGTATCTGCTTCCGTGAGCTGGCTTATAAGGGCCAGATCCCCGGCGTCAGGAAAGCCAGCTTCTGAGCAGCAGAATGATCCTGCCAGGCCATGTCGCAGCCTGAACGGCACGGCATCGACCGGCAGAGTTGTTCTTCCCTCCGGATTCCAGCCCGTTTTGCCGGGCTGTGAGTTCGCAGGGAGAGTAAAGCGTCAAGCTTTGTAGGCGGGAGCCGATCCCTCCCGTCTGCAAATAAAGGCCGAAAGGCCGCATAGGATGGCGAAAGGCCATGGCCAATCATGTATTGGCATGGAACCTCGCCGCCGGAACCGCAAAAGCGGTAACTCTAAAACAGGAGGATAAAAACTATGCAGATCACCGACCCCATTGCAGACATGCTGACCCGTATCCGCAACGCCGGTACCGCCAAGCATGAGACCGTCGACGTCCCCGCGTCCAAGATGAAGAAGGCCATCGCCGAGATTCTTCTCAACGAGGGCTACATCAAGAACTTCCAGGTTATTGACGACGGCACCCAGGGCATCATCCGCATCACCCTCAAGTATCTCCCCGGCAAGGAAAAAGCTATTCAGGGCCTTCGCCGCGTCAGCAAGCCCGGCCTTCGCGTTTATGCCGGCTCTGACGAACTGCCCCGCGTCCTCAAGGGACTGGGAATAGCCATCATTTCCACATCCAAGGGCGTCATGACCGACAAGCAGGCCCGCAAAGAGCATGTTGGCGGCGAAGTCCTTGCGTTCGTATGGTAAGGAGGCTATAAAGAATGTCTAGAATAGGAAGAGCTCCCATAACTGTCCCCGCCGGCGTTGAAGTCAGCGTCAACGAGCGTAACCATATCACCGTCAAGGGTCCCAAGGGTACTCTGGAGCGTGACCTGGTGCCTCAGATGAAGGTCAATGTTGAAGCGGGCGTAATCCATGTCACCCGTCCCGACGATACCAAGCAGAACCGTTCACTCCACGGCCTGACCAGAACCCTGGTCGACAACATGGTCGTCGGTGTGACGCAGGGCTTTGAGAAGAAGCTGGAGATCAACGGCGTTGGTTACCGCGCTTCCAAGGAAGGCAAGAACCTCGTTATGAACCTGGGCTTCTCTCATCAGATCATTGTCCCCGAGACCGAGGACATCCAGATCGAGGTTACCGATGCCAACCACATTGTGATCAAGGGTATCGACAAGCAGAAGGTCGGCCAGTTTGCGGCTGAAGTTCGTGGTAAGAGACCTCCCGAGCCTTACAAGGGCAAGGGCATCAAGTATGACTACGAAGTTGTTCGCCGTAAAGAAGGCAAGACCGGCGCTAAGTAAAGGGAGGTGTGCCTGAATGATTAAAAGACCTGATACCAGAGGACAGCGCATCAAGCGCCATAGCAGGGTGCGCAGCAAGATCTCCGGCACAGCCGAGAGACCCCGTCTGTCCGTTTTCCGCAGTGAAAGCAACATCTACGCCCAGATAATCGATGATGCGGCCGGCGTTACGCTCGCTTCCGCCTCCACCGTTGAAAAGGCGTTTGAAGGCAACGGCAGCAACTGCGAAGCTGCCAAGAAGATCGGTGCCGTCATTGCGGAGCGCGCTCTGCAGAAGGGCATCGAGGAAGTCGTGTTTGACCGTGGCGGATACATCTATCACGGCCGTGTCAAGGCTTTGGCAGAGGGCGCCCGCGAGGGCGGCCTGAAGTTCTAAGGAAGGGGAGAAACGATATGGCTTATAATAATGACCGGAGAGACCGCCGCAGAGACGAGGCGCCCTCCGAATTCATCGAGAAGGTAGTTTCCCTCAACCGCGTCAGCAAGACCGTAAAGGGCGGCCGCGTGGCCAAGTTTGCGGCGCTCTGCGTAGTGGGCGACGGCAAGGGCCGCGTCGGCTTCGGTATGGGCAAGGCCAACGAAGTCTCCGAGGCGATCCGCAAGGGTCTTGAAGACGCCAAGAAGAACATCTGCACCGTCACCCTCAGCGGCACCACCATTCCCCACGAGGTGATCGGCGCATTTGGCGCCGGCCGCGTTCTTCTCAAGCCCGCCCCCGATGGCACCGGCGTGATTGCCGGCGGCGCTGTCCGCGCGGTGGTTGAGGCGGCCGGTATAAAGAACATCCGTACCAAGTGCATGCGCACCAACAATCCTGCCAATGTTGTCGCCGCCACCATGGAGGGCCTCAAGTCTCTGCGCGACGCCGCTCAGGTGGCCGCCGTCAGAGGCAAGACTCCTGAAGAAGTTCAGGGTTAAGGAGGGCGAAAAATGGCAAATCTTAAGATCAAGCTCGTCAAGAGCCTCAACGGCAGACTGGACAATCATGTTGCCACTGCCAAGTCCCTCGGCCTGCACAAGATCGGCAACGAGACCGTACAGCCCGACAATCCACAGACCCGCGGCAAGATAGCCAAGATCGGCTACCTGCTTAAGGTAACAGAAGAATAAGGAGGGCAAGAGAATGTATATTCACGAACTTTCTCCCGTCGCCGGCTCCACCCATGTTGACAAGCGCAAGGGCAGAGGTCACGCCACCGGTAACGGCAAGACCGCAGGCCGCGGCCACAAGGGCCAGAAGGCCCGCAGCGGCGGCGGCACCCGCGTCGGCTTTGAGGGCGGCCAGATGCCTCTGGCCCGCCGTGTACCCAAGAGAGGCTTCAACAATATCTTTGCCAAGCCTCTGGAGGCGGTCAACGTCACTGTTCTCAACAAGTTCGAGGACGGCGCCGTTGTGGACGCCCAGGCTCTTCTGGACGCAGGCATCCTCTCCAAGTGCAGGTATGGCGTAAAGTTCCTTGGCAACGGCGAAGTTTCCAGGAAGCTTACTGTTAAAGCTGCTGCTTTCTCCGAAACCGCGAAAGAGAAAATCGAGGCGGCCGGCGGAAAGGCAGAGGTGGTCTAAGTGCTTCAAACTCTGCGTAACGCGTGGAGAATTGAGGAGATCCGCAGGAAGATACTCTTCACTCTGCTCATAGTCCTGCTTTACCGTCTCGGCAACGCCATCCCCGTCCCTTATGTGAATGTGGCTGCCCTGCAGTACTACTTCACGCAGCTGGAGAACACCGTTCTCGGCCTTTACAACGTAATGTCCGGCGGCGCCTTCTCCACGGCGACGATTTTCGCCCTGTCCATCCAGCCCTACATTAATGCTTCCATTATCATCCAGCTCCTTTGCATCGCGATCCCCGCTTTGGAGCGGCTGCAGAAGGAAGAGGGCGAGGAGGGCAAGAAGAAGCTCACCGCCATCACCCGCTACGCCACTGTAGGCATCGGTCTTCTCATGGGCTTTGCTTACTACATGCTCATGAAGAACAACGGCCTGCTGGACGCCGACGCGCAGAACAGCGTCTGGGCTGCAATTGTCATCATTCTGACCTTTACCTCCGGCTCCGCGCTTATTATGTGGCTTGGCGAGCAGATCACCGAATTCGGCATCGGCAACGGTATTTCCATCATCCTCTTTGCCAGCATCGTGTCCCGTCTGCCGACTACCGTTATCACCAGTATCAGCAATATCATCTCCGGCAAGCTCCAGTGGTGGGTCGCTGTGCTGATGTTCCTGGGCGCCCTGGCGATCATCGTCCTGATCGTTTTTGTCAGCGACGCCGAGCGCAGAATCCCGGTCCAGTACGCTAAGCGCGTGGTGGGCCGCAAGATGTACGGCGGCCAGAGCACGCATCTGCCCATGAAGGTGAACATGTCCGGCGTCATGCCCATAATCTTTGCCCAGTCCATTGCATCCCTGCCTGCCACCATTGCGGCGTTCACCGGAAGCAATCCGGACAGCTGGTTTATGAAGGCCTTTGACACCACATCCATCACCTACGCTGTGATCTACTTCCTGCTGATACTCTTCTTTGCCTATTTCTACTCTACCATCCAGTTCAACCCTGTTGAAGTGGCCAATAATCTGAAGAAGAACGGCGGCTACATCCCGGGCTTCCGTCCCGGCAAGCCCACCAGCGAGTTCATCCAGAAGGTGCTTAACAAGATCACCCTCTTCGGCGCCATCTACCTTGGCATCATCGCTGTTGTGCCGATTCTCGTCGCTCACTTCAGCAAGGCGTCCGCCCTCACCGGCGTGTCCCTTGGCGGCACCTCCATCATAATCGTTGTCGGCGTTGCACTTGAGACAGTCCGCGCCCTGGAGGCTCAGATGCTCATGCGCAACTACAAAGGTTTCCTTAATTAAAAAAAGGAGTTGCATATGAGGTTAATACTTTTGGGCGCCCCCGGCGCAGGCAAAGGTACTCAGGCAGAAATTTTGAGCAGACTGCTCAATGTTCCGACAATTTCCACTGGCAATATCCTGCGGGCGGCTATGAAAAATGGCACGCCCGTGGGACTTAAGGCCAAAGCCTATGTAGATTCCGGCAGGCTGGTTCCCGATGAGGTCATAATCGGCATCATCCAGGAACGCCTTGCCCAGCCGGACTGCGAAAACGGTTATATCCTCGACGGCGTTCCCCGGACCATCCCCCAAGCCGAAGCGATGGAGGAGATGGGGGTCGGTGTTGACTGGGCCCTGTCCATTGAGATAGAGGATTATGTCATAGTGGAGCGTATGGCCGGCCGCAGAACCTGTCACGATTGCGGCCAGAGCTTCCATGTCGTCTCCAATCCGCCGAAAAAGGAAGGTGTGTGCGATTACTGCGGTGGCGAACTGAGCATCCGCAGGGACGACGCGCCGGAGACCGTTATGGCCCGCCTGGAAACTTTCCATAAGGATACCGAGCCCCTCAAGCATTTTTACGAGGCAAGAGGGAAGCTCAAATCTGTGGAAAATCAGCCCAGCATAGAGGCCACTACCGCCGTTATCAGAGAAGCGCTGGGAATTTAAAATGTCAGAAACGGTATATATAAAATCTCAGAGCGATATTGAGCTGATGCGTCAGGCCGGCAGGCTTGCCGCGGGAGCAAGGACGGTGGCCCGGCAGGCTGTGGCCGCCGGCGTCACTACCAGAGAGATCGACAGGCATGTGCATGATTTTATTATAAAGTCCCATGCCTATCCGACTTTCCTGAATTACTGCGGCTTCCCGGCCAGCGCCTGTATATCCGTCAATGACGAGATAATACATGGAATCCCCGGCAAAAAGGTCGTCCGGGACGGCGATATTGTATCGCTGGACGTAGGAGCCACTTTTAAGGGCTTCGTAGGCGACTGCGCGGGCACCTTCCCCTGCGGGGAGGTAAACGCCGAGGCAAAGCGGCTCATAGAGGTAACAAGGCAGAGCTTCTTCGAGGGCATCAGGTTCGCCCGGGAGGGATACAGGGTATCCGATATAGGCGCGGCGATACAGGAATATGTGGAGAGCCACGGCTATTCCGTCGTACGCGACTATGTGGGTCACGGTGTGGGGCGGCAGCTCCATGAAGCGCCGGAAGTTCCCAACTACAAGGTGGACCGGCATCAGAAAGGCATGGGGCGGAGGACCGATCCCAGACTGGTGCGGGGCATGACCATAGCGGTGGAACCCATGGTGAACGCCGGCGGTTACGAGATAAGGCAGCTGGATAACGGCTGGACTGTTGTGACTGCGGACGGTTCCCTTTCCGCCCACTATGAAAACACCATCCTTATCACCGACGGTGAGCCGGAGATACTCACAATGGCAGAGGATATTTGACTTTGACAAAGAAATTTGTCACAACCGACTTTGGAGGAAATTTACTTTGGCAAAAGACGATGTAATCGAACTCGAGGGCACGGTGGTTGAATCCCTGCCCAACACCATGTTCCAGGTGGATATCGGCAATGGCCACATCATTCTGGCGCATATTTCCGGAAAGCTCCGGATGAACTTTATCAGGATACTTCCCGGCGACAAGGTCACGGTTCAGATGTCTCCCTATGATGTCACCCGCGGCAGAATAACCTGGAGAAGCAAGTAGGAGGTAAAACAAATGAAAGTAAGACCTTCCGTGAAGCCCATGTGCGAAAAGTGCAAGATAATCAAGCGCAAGGGTAAAGTCATGGTCATCTGCGAGAACCCCAAGCACAAGCAGCGCCAGGGTTAAGCAGAAGAAATCATTTTGGAGACAAGGTTTAAAAAGCCTGTCCTTTATAAACCCAGAAGCATCCCGCATGGAACAGGGACTCCCTCCGGCGGGAACAAGCCCCTGTGCCGCAAAGTGCGGAAAATTATCGAAAGGATGATCGTATAATATGGCACGTATAGCCGGCGTTGACCTGCCCAAGGACAAGAGAATTGAGATTGGTCTCACCTATGTCTATGGTATCGGCAGAACCAGCGCAACAAAGATCCTGGCCATGACCGGGATCAACCCCGACACCAGAGTGAAAGACCTCACCGATGAGGAAGAGGCAAAGCTGCGCGAGTGCATCGACCACAACTTTATTGTTGAGGGCGACCTGCGCCGTCAGACCGCACTTGACATCAAGCGTCTGACCGAGATTGGCTGCTACCGCGGTCTGCGTCACCGCCGCGGCCTGCCCGTGCGCGGCCAGAGAAGCAAGACCAACGCCCGCACCCGCAAGGGTCCGAAGCGCACCATCGCGAACAAGAAGAAGTAAGGGAGGGATATGAATAATGGCAGCTGCAAACGCTAAGAAAAAAGTCAGAACCCGCAGAAGAGAGCGCAAAAATATTGAAAAGGGCCAGGTTCATATCAGCTCGTCCTTCAATAACACCATGGTAACCGTCACCGATACGCAGGGCAACGCGCTGTCCTGGGCCTCCGCAGGTGGCTTGGGTTTCCGTGGCAGCAAAAAGTCAACCCCCTTCGCCGCGCAGACCGCCGCCGAGACCGCCGCAAAGGCAGCCATGGAGCACGGACTGAAGACCGTCGAAGTGTTCGTCAAGGGACCCGGCTCCGGCCGCGAGGCCGCTATCCGCGCCCTGCAGACCGCCGGTCTTGAAGTAACGATGATCAAGGACGTTACTCCCATTCCCCACAATGGCTGCCGTCCTCCGAAACGTCGTCGTGTCTAATTGAAGGAGGAAAACGAATATGGCAAGATATACTGAAGCAGTATGCCGCCAGTGCCGCAGAGAGGGCCAGAAGCTCTTCCTGAAGGGCGACCGCTGCTATACCGACAAGTGCGCCATGAACAGCAGAGCATTTGCCCCCGGCCAGCACGGTCAGGGCCGCAGCAAGGTCTCCGAGTATGGCCAGCAGCTCCGGGAGAAGCAGAAGGCCAAGAGATTCTACGGCGTTCTTGAGAGCCAGTTCCGTGGCTACTTTGAGATGGCCGAGCGCCGCCAGGGACAGACCGGCGAGAACCTGCTGTCCATCCTGGAGTGCCGCCTGGACAACGTTGTTTACCGCCTTGGTTTCGCCATGAGCCGCGCCGAGGCGCGCCAGATGGTCAGCCACGGGCATGTTACCGTCAACGGACGCAAGGTGAACATCCCCAGCTATCAGGTGAAGCCCGGCATGATCATTTCTCTTAAGGAGAGCAGCCGCGGAATTGACAAGATCAAGGCTAACATTGAGGCAAATGCATTCCGTCCCGCCCCCAAGTGGCTTGAGTATGACGCCAATAACATGATGGCAAAGGTCGTCGCCGTTCCGGCAAGAGATGATATTGACCTGCCTATCGAAGAGCACCTTATCGTCGAGTTGTACTCCAAGTAATAAAGACACCCTCAAATTGGTAAGCTGGATCACCGCAAGCGCTTACTCAAGCGCAAGACTTAAAAGGAGGGTTATATAACTATATGATCGAAATTAAAAAGCCGCGCATCGAGTGCATCGAAACTCCCGCAGACAGCTCATACGGCAAATATATCATTGAGCCTCTGGAACGCGGCTACGGCACAACACTTGGTAACTCTCTTCGCAGGGTACTCCTGTCCTCTCTTCCCGGAACAGCCTGCACCAGCATCAAGATAGCAGGCGTACAGCACGAGTTTTCCACGATTCCCGGTATAAAGGAAGACGTTACGGAAATTGTGCTCAATGTAAAGAGCATTATAGCCCGTCTCCACAGTACCGGCCCCAAGACCGTTTACATTGAGGCCTCCGGCGAGGGCGTTGTCACTGCTGGAGATATCAAGGCGGATGCGGAAGTGGAAATTCTCAACCCCGAGCAGCCTATTGCTACCCTTGGCCCTGATGGCGCCCTGAATATGGAGCTTGTCCTCGACCATGGCAGAGGCTATGTATCCGCTGAGAAGAACAAAAACCCCCAGACCGCCATTGGCACCATTCCTGTCGACTCCATTTACACTCCGGTCCTCAAAGTCAACTACACCGTGGAGAACACCCGTGTAGGCAACCAGACCGACTTTGACAAGCTGACCATCGAGGTGTGGACCGACAAGACCATGACCGCCCGTGACGCTCTTTCCCTGGGAGCAAAGATACTCTGCGACCACTTTACGCTCTTTACGGACCTGTCCGACACCATCGGCAGCAACTCCACGGTTGTTGAAAAGGTGGAGAAGGAGCCTGATACCATGCTCAAGATGACCATCGAAGAGCTGGATCTGTCCGTGAGAAGCTTCAACTGCCTCAAACGCGCCAATATAAATACTGTCGAGGATCTGGTCAACAAGACGCAGGACGAGATGATCAAGGTCCGTAACCTCGGCCGCAAGTCCCTGGAAGAAGTCGAGCATAAGCTGACGATGATGGGCTTGTCTCTGGCAGACGAGGATAATCAGTAAGCTCTCAAGAAGGAGGAAATGCAATTATGCCCGGAACAAGAAAGCTCGGCAAGACCACCGCTCAGCGCATGGCGATGCTCCGCCAGCAGGTAACCGATTTCCTGGACAAAGGCCGTATGGAGACCACCGTTACCCGCGCCAAGGAGATTGCTCCCATGGCCGAGAAGATGATAACGCTTGGCAAGGCAAAGGATCTGGCGGCCTATCGTCAGGCGCTGGCCTTCATCACCCGCGAGGATGTTGCCAAGAAGCTGTTCGATGAGATCGCGCCCAAGTATGCGGAGCGCAATGGCGGCTACACCCGTATCACCCGCATCGGCGTACGCCGGGGTGATGCTGCCGAAGTGGCAGTCATCGAGCTGGTCTGAGTCGAAACTCAATATTAAAAAACAGAGGCTTTTTGCCTCTGTTTTTTTATTCGCTTGAAACGGAGCCTTGGCTTATCTGCAGACGAGCTCGCCATTTTCCGTGTCCACGGTGATGGTAGAGCCGGCGGGAAGCTGGCCCTGGAGAATAACTCTGGCTATGAGGGTTTCCACACTGCTTTGCAGATAGCGCCGCAAGGGTCTTGCGCCGTAGAGCGGGTCGAAGCCCCGGTCGATGATGAGCTTCTTTGCTTCGGCCGTGATCTCCAGTTTCAGAGACTGCTCCGCCAGGCGGGCGCGCAGGCCCTGAGCCATTATGTCGATAATGCCGGTCAGGTTATCCCTGGTCAGAGGCTGGAACATGATGGTTTCATCCAAGCGGTTAAGAAATTCCGGCCGGAAAGAGCGGCGAAGCTCTGTCATGACTGCGTCACGGGCCGCGTCGGTAATACGGCCGTTTTGATCGATCCCATCCAGCAGGTATTGGCTGCCCAGGTTGGAGGTGAGGATGATGATGGTGTTCTTGAAGTCAACGGTGCGGCCCTGGGAGTCTGTGATTCGGCCGTCGTCCAGAATCTGCAGAAGAATGTTGAAAACATCCGGATGGGCCTTTTCAATCTCGTCAAAAAGCACCACGCTGTATGGCTTGCGGCGTACGGCCTCGGTGAGCTGGCCACCCTCGTCGTAGCCCACATATCCCGGGGGCGCTCCGATAAGACGGGAGACCGAGAACTTCTCCATATACTCGGTCATGTCTATGCGGACAATGTTGTGCTCGTCGTCAAACAGGCACTCAGCCAGAGATTTGGCGAGCTCCGTCTTGCCCACGCCCGTGGGGCCGAGAAACAGGAAAGAACCAATGGGCCTGTTAGGGTCGGCAATTCCGGCCCGGGAACGGAGAATGGCCTCCGTCACCCGACGCACAGCCTCGTCCTGCCCGACAACCCGCTTGTGCAGGTACTCGTCCAGGTGCAGGAGCTTCTCTCGCTCGCCCTCCATAAGCCGGGCCACGGGGATCCCGGTCCACTTTGCCACAATGCCGGAGATTTCCTCCTCGGTGACAGTGTCGTGGACCATGGTGTTCTTCTGGCGGTTCTCTGAGTCGGCCTCGGCCTCCCGAAGCTGTTTTTCGAGGGCAGGCAGGTCGGAGTACTTGAGCTTTGCGGCCTTTTCATATTCATAGCGGAGCTGTGCGTTCTCAATCTCTGCGTGCATTTTTTCAATTTCGGATTTGAGCTGCTTTACCTTGTCGACGCTGCCTTTTTCACTCTCCCAGCGGGACTTCATGGCGTTAAATTTGTCCTTCAGGTTTGCCAGCTCTTCCCGCAGCTTCTGCAGCCGCTCCCGGCTGAGCTGGTCATCCTCTTTCTTGAGGGCCATTTCCTCGATTTCGAGCTGCATGATCTTCCGGCGGATATCGTCCAGCTCTGCGGGCATGGAGTCAATCTCTGTGCGGATAAGGGCGCAGGCTTCGTCCACAAGGTCAATTGCCTTGTCTGGGAGGAAGCGGTCGGTAATATAGCGGTTTGAAAGCGTGGCGGCGGCCACGAGGGCGTTGTCATGGATGCGCACGCCGTGGTACACCTCATAGCGCTCCTTAAGGCCGCGAAGGATGGAAATGGTGTCTTCAACCGTGGGTTCGTCTACCTGCACGGGCTGGAAGCGCCGCTCCAGAGCCGCGTCCTTTTCAATATACTTCCTGTATTCGTCCAGGGTCGTGGCGCCGATACAGTGCAGCTCGCCCCGGGCCAGCATGGGCTTTAAAAGGTTGCCCGCGTCCATGCTCCCTTCGGTCTTGCCCGCGCCCACAATGGTGTGCAGCTCATCAATAAAGAGGATGATTCCTCCCTCTGAACGGCGGATCTCCTCCAGCACGGCTTTAAGCCGCTCCTCGAATTCACCCCGGTATTTTGCCCCGGCGACAAGCGCGCCCATATCCAGGGAGAAAATAGTCTTGTCCTTAAGCCCCTCAGGTACGTCGCCCCGGACGATGCGTTGGGCCAGACCCTCGGCGATGGCTGTTTTGCCCACGCCCGGCTCGCCGATCAGGACGGGGTTGTTCTTTGTCTTGCGGGAGAGAATGCGGATAACATTTCTTATTTCTGTATCCCGGCCGATGACCGGGTCCAGCTCGTTTTCCCGGGCCCGCTTCACGAGGTCCGTTCCGTATTTTGCCAGCGCGTCATAGGTGCTCTCCGGGTTATCCCCAGTGACGGGAGAGGTTTTTACCTTTGAAAGCTCTGTCGTAAAGGCGGATTTATTGATGCCGTGGTCAGCAAAAATACGCTTTATTGCCGGTGTAGCCGCGGCAAACAGACCGATCATCAGGTGTTCCACAGACACATATTCGTCCCCCATGGATTTTGCGGCCTTCTCCGCTGCGCTTATGGCCCGGCTTGCCTCAGGGGAGAGGTATACCTCGCCTACGCTGCCCAACTTGGGCAGGGCGGCAATGGCGCTGTCCAGCTCCGCCAAAACGGCGTTGCAGTCTGCGCCCATCTTTCCCAGAAGGGAGGGGATAAGGCCGCCGTCCTGGTCAATAAGGGCGTAGAGCAGATGCTCCGGCATGATATAATTGTTGCGGTTCTCCTGCGCCATGGCTTGGGCCGTCTGCACCGCTTCAAGGCTTTTCTGAGTGAAATTCTGTGCGTTCATAGAAAACTCCTTTCCCTCGTCAGATATGGATCTTCGAGTTTATAAGGTGAGAATAATAGGCTGCCTCCACCTCATGGGGATCGAGCCTGCCGCTGAGATAGCTTTTCATGAGCCGATCAAAGAGCTTGATGTATTCAGATATGGCACCGGCCAGATCTTCTGGGCCGCAATCCCTGTCGGGGGCGGCCAGGCTGCGCATGAACTTGCCCTCATAGAGCGCGTAATCGATCTCTGCTCCGGTGAGAGGGCGCAGATGTGCATCTTCGATCCGCTTCCACAGACGGAAAAATTCCGTCATGGCCTGGATAAGGGCCGTGGACTGGGTTCTGAACATCACGCTCAGCGCTCCGATGGATGCCCCCCCGCCCCGGTACAACTCCACCTCGTATTTCACCGTGGGCCGGTATTTGTACTCCAGGGAACTTTTCAGGGACATGCTGAAACTGTTTGGCGTAAAAAAAGGCACAAGCTCCCGGGACGGGCTCATAAGCTGCTCCATGGCAGATAAAATCTCGTTTATGCGTCGCTCCGGCGTGGTGTAATTCACATACTCGGCCAGGATCTGGTTAATCAGGTTGGAGCGGTTGGTACCCAGCCTGTGGGCCAGCGCGTCCACTTCCCGAACGACCTCATCGCTCAGCATCAGGCTGTATAATGTCTTTTTCAAATCTGACCATCCCTTTCCTCTTGTCTTGCCTGTATACTAATACGGACAATAAATTTTGTCAAGCATAATATATAAATGTTAACACAAATTATATAAAATAAAATAAATTTCTCCCCATCTTGATTTTTCCCCAACAATCAGATATAATTACTCGGCGAAGCGGTATGGAGATGTATCGAAGTAGTCGTAACGAGGCTGACTCGAAATGCGCGTTGACTCTGGCCGTTTCCTCCGCCGGAAATCCTTGCGGCACAAGGGTTTTCACGAGTTCCAATTTCAAAATTTCATACCGTTCTTGCCTGTTTTTCTTGCATTTTCTCAGCGCACAGAAAACAGTTAAGATATACGGAGGGCTATCGAAGTGGTCGTAACGAGAACGACTCGAAATTTTTTGTAGAGTTGGCTGTTTGCTCCGCTTAAAAAGCCCGTAAAATCAGGGGTTTTCTCCGGTTCGAAAATTAAATATTTTGTTGTTCTTTCCGTCAGTTCTTTCCAAAAGTTTTTGGAAGAAATGCGGAATTACATACACGGAGAGTTGTCCGAGTGGTCGAAGGTGCAGCACTCGAAATGCTGTGTTCCCAAAAGGAACCTAGGGTTCGAATCCCTAACTCTCCGCCAAAAAAGCCCGAAAAATCAAGGTTTTTCGGGCTTTTATTTTTTGCCCTTTTGCTCAAAATCTGCTCAAAACTATGGAAAGAACAGCCTGTTTTTTGGAAAGAACAAGGCGATTTCGGGTATTTTGGCATATTCGAACCGTTAAAATCAGTTCTTTCCGCCATCGTTTGAGATTTCAGCCCACTTGCTGCCAAAATTCACCGATTCGGGCAGTGCCATTCCGCTGACCATTGCCTTTGCCGACGACAGTTTTGAAGTGTAGTCAAGGTGGGCATAAATGTTAGCGGTTGTGGAAAAATCACTGTGTCCAAGCCACTCCTGAATTTGTTTCAGCGGTACGCCGTTTGCAAGAAGCAGGCTTGCACAACTGTGTCTTAAATCGTGAAAACGCATTCTTTTACAGCCGTGCTTTTGAATATACTGCGGGAAATAGCTTGTCAGATAATCCGGTCGCATTAAATCTCCCAGCTCGTCTACAAAGACATAACCGTCATATTCGTAGTTGTAGCAGTTGCCGCAGACCTTTTTGTTGACTTCCTGTGCCGCTTTTACTTCTTTGAAATACTCAGCAAAGCTGCCGACAAGCGGAAGTGTACGCATACTGGATTTTGTTTTGGCAGAGTCCTGTGCGTACATTTTTGTTTTTCCGTCCACTTGCAGCGATGTGACCGTGTGCCTAATAGTGATTGTGCCACGCTCAAAGTCAATGGCGTCCCATTTCAGTCCGCAAACTTCGCCACGACGCAAGCCGTAGAAAGCGGCGACTAAAACAGGAAGTTCCAGCTTTGTTCCTTTGACTACTTCAAATAAATGCTGCAGTTCTTCTGCATCAAGGAATACAGGCTGATAATCATTCTTTTTCGGGCGATCCACTTTCATTGCCACATTCTGCGTAACAAGGTCAGTTTTCATTGCGTATTTCAGCGCCTGATGAATAACAGCGTGATAGTGAATAACCGAGTTTGGCTTGACCGTTTTCAGCTTTTCGGAATAGAATTGCTGAATGTGTCTTGCCTCTAATCCCTGAAGCGTTACCGCTTTCTTACGAAAATACGGCTCAATCACCGATTTTACCATTTGCTCGTAAGAGCTGAATGTGGTTGCCTTAACACGCACCTTGACGATGTCCAGCCATTCGAGCAGATAGTCTGCAAACGGCATATCGGAAGCAAGCTCGCCGACTTCCTGCGGCGGTACAAATTCACTTCTGATTCGTGCAAGTTCGGCTTCGGCTTTTCGTTTGTTTCCCTTTTCGGGCAGTCCCGTGGAAAAGTATTTCACACGGCGTTTTCCGTTGTTGTTATAGTAGCTTAGCACTACATAATAAAAACCTTTTTTAACTTGTAGGTGTCCTGATACCATTATTTTTAACTCCTTTCATTGTACATCACAGGAAAGACCTACACCGACAAGCCTATTATAGCTTGCCGGCATAGTTCTTTCCATTCTGCAAAAGTCACTCGCTGTACACTTTAGTTCGAATTATCGGGCGTCTCTGTTGCGTTCTCGTTGGCGTTTCAAAAGCTCCAAGCCTTTTAGAATATCCCGTTTGATTTGCTCATCGCTGTAATTTTGCGGAAAGTATTTGCGAAGCTCATCACGAGGCAGTTTGATTTGTTCCTTTTGATTTGGCTTTTCTTCCGACAAAATAGCGTAAATAGCGTCGGCGGTAAGCAAGCCGTCCTGTGACATTTTCTTCAGCCTGATACTCTGTGCGTGTGACGGTGTGCAGTCATTCATATTGATTGCGTCAAGCAAAGTGAGCTGTTCTTCTCGGTCAAGGTAGGAGATTTCTACCGCAGGGTTGAAAGCGATTTTATTATCATCTACCATTGAAAGCAGTTCGGGAATTAAGTAAGTTAAGCGGATATAGCGTTGGATTTGTCGCTCACTATCATCGCTGTCTCTGCTCACTTGTGTTACACTCAACAACTTCTCGCCAACTTGGCGAGAAGTAACGCCCTGATGTTTTACCGCCTCCAGCTTCATCTTATAGGCAAAGGCTTTTTCGCTTGGCAGTATTGTTTCCCTTTGCAGATTGGCGTCCACCATTGCGATTACCGCCTCATCGTCTGACATTTCACGGACGATTACAGGCATTGTTTCAATTCCGAGCACCTGACACGCCGCCAATCTTCTGTGCCCCGAAATAAGCTCGTAGCCGCTGTCAGGCAGAGGTCTGGCAAGCGCCGGAGTTATCGTTCCGACCTTGCGTATACTCTCAATCATTCGCTCCATTTCTTCGTTATTCAATATCTTAAATGGGTGATTCTTAAAAGGGTGAAGCTCGTTAAGCGGTATGTTCTTTACACGCTCAAGCTTTGCATCGTCACGCTCCGCCTGCGTTGTAAATAGGTCATCCAGAGTCGGTAAAGTAAAATCTGATTTTCGTTTTGTCATCGTTCATATCCTCTCTTTCTTGATTTATTAAGTCCGAAATATCGGCTTCGAATATTCTCCTCAATGAGAATATTTTCTTTGATTTTGGGGTTATCCTCTATAATTCTTGCCGCTGTTTTCCTGTCCTTTCGGAGCTGAGCCAGAGCCTTTGTGCAGTCATTTCGCTTGGCAACAAGCTTTGCTTTTTCGTCGGGATCGTGGCAAGAATCAATATCTCGGTAGAGCATTTTGCGGTAATCCGATATGAGTTTTATTTCAGAATCAGCGTTATTTATAAACGATTCCACAGAAGAAATATCGGTCAGGTGATTGTCGTAAATGAGCTGTACCTGTGCGGTGTGGCGGTCAAGCCAACGGCAAGCCTCACGCATTTCGGGCGATAACGGCTTGTGTTTTTTATTCTTAGGAAGCACGCCGAGCAGATATAAATATCTGAAATACAATGCTTTAAGACCCGTAATCTTTTTGGCGGTTTTTAAGTTGCCTTTAACAAAATGCGCCTTTTGAATTGTTACACCAAAGCTCTTTTTTTCGGTAAACTCATAGTATAAGCGATATGCTTCTTGCCAGTTGTTTTTCAGTGTATCCCTCATTCGGTCATAGATTGCATCACGGTCATAGGCTTCTCCTAAGCGGTACAAACGAGTCGCTTTTTTGCTGTTAACAGAGCAAATTGTGGCGTACTTATGATAAGGATTCATATCGACTACATATCCGAACTGTTTCATAACATAGGTAAAAGCTTTGGGATTTGTACTCATCGTAAGAGCTTTATCTATCGCCTTACGCATTAAATTGTAACGAGTAGGCTCGCCGTTCTTTTCTGCAAAGTACAGCTTGCGTGGCGTCTTTCCTTTAGGATTTTTAATAACCGTCAGACCGTTTTCTTTGCAAAGTTCATCGGAAATACTGCGCAGTTTCCAGTATGCACCCTCGTTGCAGTTAAACTTCTTACCATTCCACATATTCACCGAATTGATGACCAAATGATTGTGATATGTGCCGGTGTTAAAGTGCGTAGCGACCAGCACTTGGTACTGATCGCCCCACATTCTTTTTGCAAGCTCTACGCCCAGTTTGTGTGCAAGCTGAGGTGTAACTTCTCCTGTTTTGAAACTCTGATATGCGTGATAAGCCACATTGCCGACCGTCTTATCGAAGCGTTCCTGAACTGCATTCATCTCGGCAAAAGCGGTTTCTGAGGTGCAGTTTACGCCTGTTACATACATAGCTTTTTCTTCACCGATTACGGTTTTTCTTTCGTCACTTGCGTAGTGAAGTGCCTTGCAAATATCGCTGTAAATCGTCTTGTCCGGGTTCGCCGCATAGCTCAAAACACGGCTGACGCTGTCGGTTACAGCCCATATTTTTGTTACTGCCACGGCGAATCACTTGCGCTTTCCGGCTCACCGATTGAGTGATAAGCCTTCAAAAATTTGCTCACAACATCGTTGAAGTTTGCATTTACATTGGCTTCTGAAAGCGACTTCCAATTGTCACGAAGTGAGGTCAAACCTCGGTAAGCTTCGTAAAATTCCTGCGGCAAGGTTGCATGAACTTCCTTGCCCAATCCGAGTTTTCTAAGATAAGCAGAGAGCGAAAGTCCGCATTTTTTAGCGGCAGTTTCCATCTTTCTTTTCTCTCCCTCAGTCACTCGGATATTGATTGCAGTAGACCTTTGTCTCATATATTTTCATTCCTTTCTCTGTATAATCGGGGTTACAGGGGCGGCAAGTCCCTTTCGGTAATTTGCCGCCGGTTTTGTGGATTTCAAAGGCAACACAAAACCTATGCTCGCTATCCTTACGGATTGGCATTACCTGTATAGCCTTATGTCCAGTTTCTCAAAAAATGACGATAGTGACGGCTGTGACGGCTTTTTCCTATATAGCGGATTTATTGTCATCGCCGTCATTGCCGTCATTCTTTTTTAAGTAAATCAGTCGGCTCGTGCCGGTGCGTTTTGTTTTGTATTCGATACCTTGCGGCTGAAAAACTTCCGAAGAAAATCGGGCAAGTATTTTGGTCACGACATTCGGTGTAACCTCGGTTTCGTTCATCTGCTTTATAAGTTGCGTTGCAGTGCCTCGCCATTCTTTTACTTCCGAAATATAATCAACTAGCCGGAAAATAAACTTCGGTATTTCTTCACGGTGAATATCCTCCATATCCTTTCGCTCGACCAATTTCCACAAGTGACTGCGATTGTCAAACTTCAAGGTAAACTCCTGATATGCAATATCTCGACCGGTGGCAAGCAGCGTTCCTGTTTCATTGGCACGGCTGCGCTTCAAAACAAAATTTGTATCTGCCGCACCTGTGATACCGGTGGAGCCTGACACCTCGTTGAATGGGTCGCTGACATCTTTCAGCTTCCTGACATGGTGAACAACTACAACAGCTATGCCGTACTTGTCCGAAATATTTTTCAGTGCCGTTACATCGTCATAGTCGCCTGCATACATTCCGCTTTTCCCACCGGTGCTTTTTGAATCTCGAACCTTTTGAAAGGTGTCGATAATGACAAGTTTTGTTTTCGGAAAGTCGGAAAGATACTGTTCGATTTGCTGTTCCAAGCCGTTGCCGATTTGAAAACTCGTTGTTGCAATGCGAAGTTCGGGCGGTGCTTCGTCTGTGATTTGATACAGGCGGCTTTGTATTCGTGCGTAGGTATCCTCCAAGCAGAGATAAAGTACATCGCTCTTGTGGGTTTCATATTCCCACACGGGCTGTCCTCTCGCCACTTGAATACCGAGCCAAAGCATAAGCCAGCTCTTGCCGATTTTACTTGAACCCGAAAGCACACTTAGTCCTTGCGGTATCAAGCCGTCAACCACAAATAAGGTTTTTCTCATCGGCGTTGACAGCAGCGTGTCCGCATCGATTGTTTTAAGCTTTTCAACTTGCATTCTTCACACCTTCTTCCATAACATAATTGATGACATTGACCTTCGGAATCTTGAAAGCGTTTCCGATTTTAACGCCGGAGATATATCCGTTGTTAATCAGGTCGTATGCCAAGTGTCGGCTTACACCGAGCATTTGTTGAAGCTGAGCTACCGTAACGATGTCCGGATAGTCCGGAAACATCATCTTGTAAAGCTCTTTCAATTCTGTTTTTCTCATCTTCTTAACCTCCTTTGTGAGAAAAAAGCTGTACGGTATGTACAGCTATGTACGAGACAACAGATAGAATGGAGGGTTCTTTCTGTTGCCTTTTCGCCGTTTTACCCGAATGTCGTTTTTGTTATCCCTGCCCCTGCCAAGCGGCGTTGCCCTGCTCGTATCATCGCAAAGTCATATCCCATTCAGACGGTCATTTAGTTTTAGAAAATTAAATTTAGCACAATTTAGATTTGCAAATTTATTATAGCTGTGTATTGACACGAAGGCAATGCTTTTGTATAATGTTATTTGTAGTGATATGGATTTGCTAATTATTTAAAAATTCTCATTTTCTAAAACGGAGGTCTTAGCAATGAGCGAAAACCTACTCCAAACAGAAGATAAATACAGTGACGTGTCCTTTGGATTTGCTCCAAACAGATGGCACGTAACGAACGACGAAAAATCTTGTGTACTTTCCGTGAACGACGAATACAACTATTCAAAACTTCTTGAGTTGTATAACGCTATCGAAGTTGATAAACGAGAAACGATTGCTTGGGCTGTTATCGGCAAAAAAGAATTTGTTTTGTCGGACGGTGAACTTGCTCAAATTAAGCAGGATACTGCCGATACGCTCGCTTGTTTGCAAGCTGTTACGCAAAAAATAAATTCTGCATTTGACTTTCTTCCTATGGGCGACAGCAGAGCTTATATCTCACCGATGAACACCGCTTCTGTCTTTTTTTCACCGGGCGAAGGAATTTTGAATTTTCTCTATGCTGATTTTGACTCGGCGTATAATGAATGCCTGAATCGCACAAAAAAAGACTTGCCTGATGAGACAAGTCTTGATATTTCTTTACTGACCGAAAAAGAAAAGAAATTGTATTATTATTTGGCTTTAACCGAAACGCAAAAACGCTTTAAGCCATTGATAGAAGCTTCGCTGTTTACAGCGGAATTTCCGCCGATTCTGCTTCATTGCTCAAAGCAGGAGTTGACGGACTATTATCACTATCTTAAAGAAATGCAAAATAATCTATTGCATTTAATCGAGGCGACATTTGACGAGAATTTTTGCAACGGATTTTTTAATCATCTAACCCATAAAACGAGATTTGCAGGCTACTGCCGTAAGCACGGATTGCCGACAGAGCAAAAGCGAACGATTGTGCATAGTATCAGCATCATTGATGCTGAACATCAGATAGAAAATGTGCTTGACGGCTATATCGAAAGTGATTTTGATTTGGATATCAAGATGGCTGCCGCTTCGGAGGTTTCTCCGAGTGTTCAAAAGAATTTGGATAAGCTCGGTTTTACTATGCCGGAAATGATTGCCCTGTCTGCAATGCAAGCCGACGAGTACGAAACCTGTATTTGTGAAAGTATTGAACAGCAAATTGAGTTTGAACTGATACAGTTGTTGAAGTCCGACATCGGAATGCGTAAATGCAAACGCTGCGGTAAGTATTTCATTATGAAGGGCAACTACGACACCAATTACTGCGACCGCATTGCCGAGGGCGAAACCCGCAACTGCCAGGACTTAGCCGCACAAGAAAACTATAAAAAGAAAATGGCGGACAATGCCGCCATTCCCTTGTATCAAAAGTATTACAAGCGTTATGCTGCCCGTGTGCGTGTAAGGCAGATTAAAGAGCCCGATTTCAAGAAATGGAAATATCAAGCGATGACAAAGCGCGACGAATGCTCCGACGGCAAAATTACCCTTGCGGAGTTTGAAGCATGGCTTGAGGGCAGCTTCCCGAATAGGAAGAAGAAACGTAAGGCTTAAATTTGTAAATCTCAGCTGAAATCATCTAGGATTTTATGACGTTCACGCTATGTTGATAAAAGATCATATACTATTTTTATCGGACTCAATACAAACCATAACACATCGGCGGAAAAAGCATAAAACTGTTGCGATGCATAAGAAAATGCATCTTAATACATACCTTTTCATATATTGCTAGAATTACAGTCGTTCTGCATTTTTCAATCATCAATACCATATCTACGTCGAAGTTTGCGAAGTGCCTTAGCTTCAATCTGACGAACACGCTCTCTTGTAACACAGAATTTTTGACCGATTTCGTCAAGCGTATATTCATGGTCATAACCAATACCATGGCGAAGACGAAGCACCTCTTGTTCACGGTATGTAAGTTTTGATAGTTTTATTTGGAGGTCATCTGTGTCAAAGTGCCTATCAACTAACGAAATCATATTTTCATACCCGATACCATCATCTGAGAACAACAACTCATTCTCTTCATTTTCCGACAATTCTTCAATGCTTTCATAAGGAGCAAGATAGTCAAATAACCGCCTCGCCTCAACTAAAGTACATTCAAGCTCGGTTGCGATGCTCTGCAAAAGTTCAATACCCGGCTCTGTTCTGTCTTCAATATCGCCGAAATAATCTTCCATATTATCATAGATAGCGAAAAGCTTGTCTTTAATATGAATCGGAAAATAAACTGACGGATTAAGCGTTGGAGCATCTCTCATTATGTACTGTCTTACCCATAGTGGAAAGTATGATGCGAAGTTTTCCTGACGGGCAGTTTCGTATTTATCTATCGATACATGAAGACCCAGCATAGCGTTCTGAATAGTTTCATCCAAGGGAAGATGATATCTTTTTGCGTGTACTAATGCGATTCTCACAGCCACCTTCATATACATCTCAAAAATACGGTTCCGAGCATATGCATTTTTGAGTTTCACCTGCGGCATCAGATTCATCCACTCTCTGTGCTGTGGCGGTTTTATTCCACGAATGTATTCAATGAAGTCCGTGAAGGTATCATCTATCTCCAAAACCTCTGAAAACACTTCTTCGTAATCAACATTGCTTCTGTCGTACTCGTCCTCTTCATCATCGGTCAAGGCATCATCGCGAATAATGACACCTTTCGACAACAGATGATCACAGATATACTCTACATCGAATAACGAAATTCCATTCTCTTCAAGTACATCAAAGATATGATCTTCGGAGATAAAACCGTGCACGGTATATTCCTGATATAATTTTTCAATGATTCCCTCGTGCACGGTTTCACCCCCTTTTGTACCTCATGTGATTAATTCTTTGCTAACTGGCACAGATCGACAATGCTCTCGGTTGTAACCGACTCGTTGTACCTCTCATCAAACTCTTCCATAAAGTCGTAGAGATTTGTCAAATAATCTTCAGCACTTCTTGCAGGTTCAATCAATTTTTCAAAAAGCACCTCAACACCGCCTCTAACATAGTTTTCGTAGAGTTCTTCGTCCGGTGCTGCCTTTTCTTGTCCGTAATAACGGAAGGCCTTGTTGATTCGCTCGTTAAAATCAGGTTCGTTCTTTTCGTCAAGCAACATAATCAATCGATAGTTAAAAACCAGGTTCTGCTGCTCTTTTATAAGCTTGTCCGGGAATATCTTAGTTGCATCTCCGGTCTTATCAAGCTCTGCTTTTCTCTGATATAAAAAGCCGATAATAGGAGCAATCGCATAAACATCATAGTTGGTATTGAAGAGCTTATGATGCTTATCGTCATATTCCGCCGTAAGTTTCACAACATATTCAGCGTGTTTTCCTCTAAAAGAATATTCTTTATCAAACATCATTCTCACCTCGTAACCAAATTAGTTTCAAATTCGTTCTTCTTATCAAATTCAAAACGGCTGCCAACCTTATCGCCCATATAGGTTTCTGCTAGTTCACCGTCAGTATCCTTAATGAAAATGATAACCTGCTCTGCAACCTTGGGAAGCGCATCACAAACAGTACGGATACGGGTCTTATCGAATGCAGAAAGCGGAGCATCCATCACAAGTGGATAAGGCTCGGACACAAGCATTTCATTTTCGGGATTCTGACTCTGACGAGCCATTTTGATAACACCGGCAATAAATGCAAAGATAACCGAAATACTCTGAGCTGTAGAGGTCTCAACATCCTCATTAATACCTTCAAACTCATTGACAATAACCTGAATGTTGTACTTCTCATCAATACTGAGAGAAAAACCACCGTTATAAATGCTCTTGAAGATTTCATTGACAGTTTGCTCAAGTTGCTGCCTGGTTTCGGTTTCCTTTTCCTGATAGAGAGAAAGCAGCGTAGCGTACATATACTGAGCATATGCCTTATAAACTTCAATCTTTCGATTGTTCTCATCCTTCAATGAGAGTTCCTTACGCTCAGTTTCTCTGCGTTCTTTATCTCTTTCAAGCAGAGCCTGATTACGGTCAAGGTCTCGTCTTTCAACAGAAAGATTGCGAAGTGCTCTTTCATAGGTGCTTAAACGCGCCTGTAACTCGCCAACATTTTTCATCTTTTCGAGTTTCTCTCGAATAATGTTGATTTGATTCTGGTATCCGGTGTATGTATTATCAAACTCTCTGATGAAGCCAAACTTAGTAGAAATATCCTCAAAGAGTGTATCAGAACTCTTGCACCTTAGTTCGCACTCACGAACAAACTGACCGATTGATGTGCCGATAGACTGCGGCGGAATAAACTCAAGCAGGTCATTTAATTCCTTGTATGCTTCATTACCGAATTCAATATCGGCACCGCAAATGCACTTTTTACGCTTAATAAGAAATTCAATAGTCTTAGCATGGATATAAGGAATACCTGTGTCAATCTTATCTGCAGCAGCAAGTTGAGAAAGAGCGTCGCTCATCATCTTCTTGGCAAAATAAGAATGCGCATTATTGTTAAACACTTTTAGCAGTGAATCCTCACTGGAAGCTTTTTTTGCAACCAGTTCTTTTATCTTACGAACAAGCTCATCACGTTCTTTTGCAAGAATCTCACTATCTTTGTTTAGACGAATTTCTTCCTCAAGCTCTGCCTTCTTATCTGTAGCAATAGCTTCTTCGCCGTCAATAGCAGCAAGTCTTTCTTCAATGGCACGAAGTTTTTCTTCGTACTCTTCAATTTCCTTGGTATACTGAGCTATCTTACTGTCACTCTTAGTGTCATAACTCTCGTTGTACATCTTGATAACCGAGTTACGGCCACCAAGATGGTCAAGCGCAGATTGAAACGCACTAAGACCGAGAAGACTGCGAACTGCTTGGGCAAATTCAGCACTCTTGCCTTTACGGATTTCCTTACTCATATTGCCTATTCGCTCACCGTCAAAGAAGAAATACTTTGAAAGTTCTTTAGGAAGAATTTCCTTCATACGTAGTTCCGTTTCCCCATCGGGAACATACTCACGTTGACCGTCAGCGTTCTTGTAAGCAATTTTGAAGGTGGTCTGGTTATGTCTTCTGATAGAACCGGAATTATCCTTTGAATAAAGCTGCTCACGGATACAAAGATATTCGATATTATTGTGTTGAAGTGCCAACTCTACACGGACCTTCTCCTCGTTTCCCGGTAGCATCGATTGTGCAGTTGCCTTGCATAGCATAGACTTGTCATCGAAGTCAGTGTCCCCATAAAGGCACCAGGTAAATGCTTGAGCAAGAGTAGTTTTACCGGAGCCGTTTTCACCCATAATTACGGTTACATTACGAACCGGATCGGTTGAGAAGGTAATCTCCTGTTCACCTTTGAATTGGCGGAAGTCCTTCAGCTTTAACGATTTTAATAGCATTGTACTTCCTCCTCAATCATCTTTTTTATTTTCTTTGCCATCTCAGTATCATTGAACTGCTTTGTCTTGATATTCGTTTTTTCACGAACGATTATGCGTTGCAGCATACGCTGTGCCTTTTGAACATCTATTTCAACACCGTTCACTTCCATTTTTTCAGAAGCCATAGCCATAATCCTCCTCTTCGTTATTCCAATTTAATTCTTGTATTCCATATGCATCCTTAATCTCATCAATGAGACTTGCAGATTCAACCATATTTACAGCAATTCGAGAAAACTCCTCAGCTCTCCTCAATTCATTTTTTACAAGTGTTGAATTCCGTTTGACCTGCGTCTCTGTCAGCGAGGTTACCGACTCGGTATCGTATGGCAAGGTGATGAAATCATAAATTTCCGCATATTCCTTACCCTCTGCAAGTCTCAGCACACGCCCGCGTCTTTGGATATACTCCTTAGGGTTGGTCGTACTTGCTAAAATGAACGCCGTTTTTATCTTCGGTATGTTGACACCTTCATCAAGACATTTAATGGCGATAAGAACCTTCAATGTATCACCGGCAGAGAATTCCCGTTTGAGAACCTCACGCTCTTCAACACTTTCCTTTGATGTAAACTGTGACACTTCCATACCGAGCTTGTTGCCAAGCAGGTCTGTTACTGCATCAATCTGTCTGATATCCTCACTGTCAATATCAGTACGGTCTTGATTTTGCTCAAGTCCTTTAGTCGCACCGCAATAAACAAGAATGTGTTTATCGTGAATATATGGCTGAATAACCTCTTCGAGCATTGTCAACTTATTCTTGGCACCGGCAACAATTCGAGAACGCTTAAGTGCAAGTTTTTCTCCCCGGCTGCTTAACTTTATCTTACCGTTTTTACCTTTCATAATACACTTTCCGATTTCATAACTGAGATTATCGTATGCCTCAAGTTCTTCCTCGGTAAGTGTAACAACGATGGGATAGTATTTATACTTAGTTAGTTTCTTCTCTTCAATTGCTCGGTCAAGAGTATATTCAATACACTTTTCGCCAAAGAAATCGTAAAGTTTAGCTGTTCCTTCCTCGTCATTATGCCGGTCGAGGGTTGCTGACAATGCCAAACGATATTTGTAATTATCATAGAGCAGACAACTTAAGTACGGCGCACCGAAATTGTGTGCTTCGTCTACCATTAAGAGTGTGTCTGATTTTATCTTTGCTAACTGGCTTTGAACATAATCGGAACTGAAGGTTGCATTAGTACAGATAAAGCAGAAGAATTCTTTTCCTCTTACCTTTAACTTTTGGTCTCGGATCGCATCCTTCAAGCGCTTTGGCCAATCCTTTTGCGAGGAATCACTATATCCGATTATCGGGTCAATGTTAAACTTTAAAATATCTTCTACCCACTGCTCAACAAGGTGCTGATAAGGACAGACGATAATTGCAGCCAACTTATGTTCTATATTCTTGCTCAGGGTTGTCAGGGCACCAAGTCCCGTGTATGTCTTACCGGTACCGGTAGCCATATCAAAGATTCCTCTGTAATTGCGTTTCTGCCATTCAGTAATTGCTTCATCCTGATAGTCGTGAAGCTTAAACCACTCAGGAAACTTTGGACCATATTCAGTATAAACACCTAAATCTGTATGTAAAACTGTATCGATGTCAGGTGCGTATTCCTTTTTATCAATCTCAAAGTCCGGTACAGAGCGTTTATACTTTTCAATGATTTCTTGCTTCAATTCGGGAAAATCGATTATCTTGATATTCGGCTCGGTATCATTCCAAATAGACGCAAAGGCATTTTCTTTTGCAACTACACGGTCATCTTCGCCCTTCCAAGAGCAAAATACGTCAATAGTCTCATAATTCAATGTCATCGCAGTGGCAGACTCATTCATGGATCCTGCAAAAGCTACCCTATTACCTTCTGCATCGGTGATAATGCCCATCTTTTCGTGGTACATTCCCATACGGTCAGAGTCCTCAGTGAAGGCAATCTTAATATCCAAAACACCGTCTGAAATAAGATTCGCCAACAGGTTGAGCCGCGCCTTTTCAAAAGGCGTCTTTCCTTCTGTCATTTCTCTGCGGATTGCCTCTTTTACAACCTGGTCTCTCATGGCATAACCACTTTTAATTGCTTCGACATCCTCATCAGAAAGATAAGGAGAAGCTACCAACTGGATTTTACCGCCATTCTTTGCAAGTTCAGAGATACCTTTCGATATCTCTACCAAAGAAGAAGACGAGAAAAAGCCAACTGCTCTTTGATATTTTACGGCTTGGCTAAGTAATGGAATATAAAAGTCCTTTGCGACACTGTCAAGCAGAGAACGATATTCTTTTTTTATATCGAGTTCTTGAAAACTCACAGTATCACACCACCTTATACTTGTATTCAGCTAATGTTGGAAATCTTCTTACGTTTGAAAATTAATAATACTTGCGAAGAGCATTTGAATTGTTACCGTTATGATCGTTAGTTTCCTGCTTTACTCTCATAAGAGTATGAAACATTTTTTCGTCATAGGAAACAACGTCATCAAGGTCTACTTCAAGTTTTCTTTCAATTAGTCTTGCCTTACTGAGTCTTGAATCGACGGCCTCCATTTTGCTCTTAATTGATTCATCAGACAGCAAGTATTCTTCAAAATCTCTTTCTCTCATATACTCACCTATGAATTCAATTCAATATAATCGAGCGCAGCTTCTAAAACATCAAAGTCTTCATCAGTGTTAAAGTAGCTTACGCTGAATCTAACAGTTCCTGCAGGAAAAGTACCAATGAATTTATGTGCAGTCGGTGCACAGTGAAGTCCGGTTCTGACAGCAACATTCTGTTCGCTGAGAATCTGCCCTATATTATCGCTACCATATCCATCAAACAAACACGAAACGACACCTATCGACTCTGCATCGATAGTATCAATAATCCTGATATTCTCATACCTTGAAAGAAGTTCAACAAGACGCTTAAAGTTTTCCTGCTCTTTCTCATAGATATTTTGAATACCTGTTTCTTTAATCCATTTAAGAGAGGCATTTAATCCTGCAATGGCAGCAATATCAGGACTTGCAACCTCATATCGCTCCGGAACACTTTCCGGTAACGCTTGATTAGCAGATTCCACACCGGTACCGCCAAACAAAAGCGGTTGAGGTTTTATTGCAAAACTGCTGACAACACCTGCAACGCCAAGCGGCGAGTACAATGTCTTATGCCCTGCAAACACGGCAAAGTCTATATCCTCACCACTTAGGTCGGTATCAACAAGGCCCGCTGTTTGGCACATATCAACGATATTAATAGACCCAAACTCTTTTGATAGGTGACAAAGCTCCTTAATCGGAGATACCACACCGCAGACATTACTCGCATGGCTTACTACCATCCAATTAGGCTTTTTCTCAGCAAACTGATTACGAATCCTTGCAATATCATAGGTCATTGTCACCTTGTCAAAACAGAGCGTTTCAACCTGAATATCATACATCGACTGCAAATGATAAAGAACACGGGTAACTGCATTATGCTCAAAAGGAGAAATGTAAACCGTGTAGTTATCGTTAATAAGCAATCCTCTTAGAATAAGGTTTATTGCCTCTGTTGCAGTATGAGTATAAACAACCTTCTTTGCAGGACAATGAAACAGTTCTAAAAGCAGTTCTCTTGTTTCCTGAACGAGAGCCGATGCTCTGGAAGCGAGCTTATGCTGACCCCTGCCAACATTCACGCCGCACTCACGGTAGAATTGATCTGTAAAATTATATACGCATTCCGGTTTCGGAAATGTTGTTGCAGCATTATCAAAGTATGCCACCTTTTCCATGCATCTCACTCCTTTCAACAAAGCTTTTCAAGAATTTCAATAAGGATCTGTCTCTTCTCCTGTTCAGTAATGGACTGACCCATTTCGTCAATAGAATTGGTAATTTCATTATAGAGTAGTTTGGCTCTGTTGCTGTATTCGCTTCTGTTAAAGGTCTTGACTACCTCTCTGCCCTCACTATCAGTTGTGATCAACTTATAGGAATCAGCAGCGGAAGTTTCGTCAATAATCTGCGAGTCGTACTCCTCAATAGTTTCTTTAAAAACAGTAAGGTCTTTGATGAAGATTGCAATAGTTCCTTCGTTCCAGTCCTCTACTCTAAGAGCAGTTACTGCCTTAGCAAGGCGCTGTGTGAAGGTTGTTTCGTCATTGGTAATCGTCTTCATCAAATCAAGAATCTGATTCTCACTGTTCGCAAATAGATGCTGTATAGTTGTCTCCTTCAAAGAAGAATACCAATCCTGAATGATTGAAGTAAGCGAACCTCTTACATCCTGGCCTTTGGGAGTAAAAAGGATCTTAAGATCAGAAACAAGTGCTTTAAGCAGCGATACAATAGCAACGTCATACTCTTTTTTTGTCTGAGCGATATTATCAACTACATCAGCACTAAACTCTTTAAATCCAAAGAGCGCAAACACCTTTTCAAACAAGTATTCTCTCGGGTTAATATCAAGCTGCTTCAAACTGTTTACAAATTTACGGTGGCTAGCGGAAATAGTCTTAAACTCTTCCTTACCTTTATAAGTCTTTGTCATTTCCTTGGCGAACTTTGGCAAAGACATATACCAGCGATTCATAGCAGAAACGATATAAGCAAAGCTATTATATACTTTTTCCTGCTCGTGAATAAACTCTTCAAACAATTGTTCGAGTTGAGCCAGATATGCAGTTTTTTCCTCGTTCCAGTCCTCAAGAACAACTGAATAATTGCTTGGGTTGTCATTGATTCCGTTAAGCAAATCTGCAGTTATTTTCTGTTCCGAATTACCCTTTTTAATAACCAGGTTGCTACGGTTCAGATGGATAATAGCTGCAATATAAATCGGAATAACACCGGTCTTAAGACCGATACCATATTCAGGTTTTGTCAGACGATCATACAATGTTGCGAAGTTCTGCTCACCATTAATACCTGCATTAGCAAAGAAGGTCTGAATAGTGCAGAGCATATACTTCATATTCTCGTCTTCAGGTGCAACTACAATTTCAGGTGCTTCTGCGACATTCTTTACAACACCTGTCTGCACAAGGGTGCTTCTCATAATCGAAACATCCTGACCCGTACCGGAAAGTCCAAGATTCGGTTCAAGCTCAGTGCTCAGCAGTCCATTAAGGAGCTTTGCTCTGCTGTTGATAGCCACTGTTGGCAAAATATTTTTGTTGATAGACTCATTATTAATAATCGGAGCATGTGGGTAGACTTTCTCACAAATCTCAGAGAGAAGAGCTGACATCTGAGCCTTACGGAAGACAGCAACCTTCTTGCCAGCATAGTAATAGTCAGCACCACCGGTCTCGGGTCGAGCATAAGAAAAAATGAACGAGCCGATAACTTCTTCGAGATCCTCAATATAAATCTCATATTCATCTTTCAAAAGTTCATCGTCTACAACGAGGTTTTTAAGTTCACAAACTGCACTGTATTCAAAAGCGACCTTCTCAATATAGATAAACTTCTTAGGCAAGCAGAATACAACTCTTTCCCCGTATGTATCGGATGTAATCTTCTTTGAAATCTTCGCAATATCTTCCTTATTTTCAGGAATTACTGCATATATCACACCGTCAGCCATTGTATCCGAGATTTTTAAATTCCAATCTTCTGTGGACCAAAATTCCTTACTGTCAATGAAAAGAAAATCAAAATAACGGGTAATCTCGTGCTCGTCGTTGTATCTGGTAGGATACATATAACTGTCGAAAGAAGAGTTATTGAGAACATCCTTTACTCTTAAAGTTGCCTTATTACTCTCTATCCTTTTTTCGATTTCACCGGGAATATCAACACCGCTGCTCTCTTTGAGCTTCAAGTAGTTATTGCTTCTCTTGAGATAAACAATGCAATCCTTGTTTATAAGTTCTTCAAGTGCATTGCTGATTTCCTTTGTATCTGTAACACTCTCACGAAAGGCATCAACGATGATGTCGTATACAGGAGGCAGTTTCTCATACTGCTCAACCATGTAAATTAAGGAAATAGTTTTGATAATCCTCGCGTGAATAGAACCACCGTCAAGCTTCTGTAGAATATTAGAAGTGAGTTTATAAATTTTATGAATCTCACTGGTATAAACCTCTTTTCGGAAAAGGGGTTCAAAATAATCGTACAGATAATCAGGTGTCAATAACGGGAACTCACCGTCTGCACTCTCAAGGAAAGAAGACAGAGTATGCTTTTCCTGAGAGGACAAAAAAGTAAACAAGGTTCTTTCGTTTTGAGCAACTTTTTCAGAAAGACGCGGCAGAATAAAGGTCGATACCGGATGCAAAGGATAGCAACCGTAAATAGCAGAGTTCACGCCTTCCGTATCCTTGCCGTCGATCAAACCGTTTGCAACATAGCGTTCCTTGAGATCCTCAAGCTGTGGCTTGTATTTAGATACAAAATCCTTCCAGAAATCAGGATCCTTCTTGATAACAGCAGAAATAATTTCATACATCTGCGCAAAGTTGTTGTGAAGTGTTGTATGCTTAAAGCGACCGGACACACCTCTCCAACCGTCTACTTTCTCTTTAGGCAGATTGTTGTCGATATAGTTTGAGATATCCTTATGGCAAATGAGCATAAGGTGCATCTGCTTTTTACCACTACGTACACATTTCTCTGCAAAATCCTGCAACAGCTTAATATCGCTGATTGTGGCGTTACCTATGCTCGATTCAAGATATTTACTAAACTCATCATAAACAATGTAAACTCCGTCATACCCGACCTCACATAGCTTGTCTACAACCTTTTCGTAGAGCTCCACAACATCGAAACCAAGGAAAGGATTGAAACTACTGCCGGAAGTCAGGCTCGGATATAATTCGACGAATTTTTCATACGCCTCAACATTGTATTCCTTTAAGGAAAGAATGAACTGTTCAATAGGTTCATTTAAGGCTTCTAAAAACTTATTATAGGTTTCAGGGTAATCTTTCTTCCAACTCTCAATCGCATTGACAGACGCCTTAAAATGAGTTTCAGGCATAATGTCGCTGAGGTTTTCGTCATTAAGTGCCTGTTGCAAAGCAAAAAGGAATGACTGAGTAAGACTTGCGCTACTGCCTCCGACAACAATGGGAAGCAGCTTTCTTCCACTGTCAATAAACTCATTCGTATAGTCATAGAGTTTCGGATTGCTTGTCTTCATCTTTTCGAGCAAATTAGCAAAAAGCGCCTTATCTTTCTTATAGAGAAGAGAAAGCAAAACAAGAATAATATGAGATTTTCCACGTCCGTAGGCACCAATAAGGATTCTTGCTCTTTCAGTAGAATTCGGCGCCGTACTCAGCATAACATCCTCAATGATGTCTAACGAGGACATGGTAGGAATAAATCCGGAAATCTTACCCGTGTTATTCAGATCATACGCGATATTTACAGAAGTCTGAAAACCTTTTGCTACATCTATTTTATTGTTAAACACGGCAACAGCCTCCTGTCTTTATTTATTGATTGCCTTATAATACTCTTCCACACACTCAAGGAAGGTCATCGGCTTAGCAATGCGGATAACATCAAGTCCTGCTGTACGAACAACCTTGATGTATCCCATCAATTCGATTTTGTAGAGTAATGCTGTCAATGTGATTATATCAAGATTAAATATCTTACCGGCATTACATACATCATTCTGAATTGCAGAAATCTTAATTTCCTCTTCGCCGTTCGCCTGATCGAGAATAACAGCAAGCAGAACTAGAGGATGAAGAGTATCTTTCTTCGGAACAGATTTCTTATAAAGCTTTTCCTTTCGGTTGCTGATATCAATCAATCCGAGTTCACCAAGAGGACAATCAATATTGCTCTCCGGCTGAACTTTTTCAGGAGAAGATTTGATACGGGGTACATATGTGTTGATGATGCAGTTATAATCATCTTCCAACGATCTTTCAGATACCTCTTCACCGTTAATCATAATGTAGTTAGAGAGCTGCTTTACAAAATCCTCCTTGTTAAACTCACTCTGCTTGAACTCATTGTAAAAGAAGTACCAGGCAGTTGCTTCGTCTTTATTAGATGCAAGCATGTAATGCAGTAACCAAAGTGTACCCATTTCCTCAATGTAGGGGTCGTTCTTAAAAACGATCTCTCCAAAGGGTGTAAATGACTGCTCTCTACGTCCTGCATTTGGCTCCGTGGTAAGTTTGACTGCCTGCAGCCAATACCTCAATGCCTTTACCATGTTTGCACCGATTCCGAGAATATCCATAGGGTTACCTTTTGCTCCCATAAATACTGTCGGCTCTATTTTCACATTTCGCATACCTTTATTTAACCATCCTTTACGGATGAAAAAGGTATCGTGTGCTCTAAACTTCATATTCTTGCTCCTTTAGTCCTTAGTCTTCAGGTAACGGTCCATTAGGCAACCGCCATCTAAGTACTTTGCAGTAACACACATCTTGCACCTTTTGCATTTCTTATCGTTGATGTAATAGGTATCACCGATAATAGAGATGGCACCGAATCTACAAAGGGACTCACACTTTAAGCACTTACGGCAAGCATTAAATTTCTTGATCTGATAACCAATCATTCTCTGCAAGTCATCGTGCTTTGCTACATTCATTGTTTTAACTTTTACCGCATATTCAAATCCGTCCTGTGAGAAGGGTTGAATTGAAATAATCGGCACATTAGTCTTAATGTCTACAACGATTGTTTCGTTGATTAACTTGCGACCAAGCTCGGGGGCTATTCTTCCAAAGGGTGTAAACAAACCAATAAGGCAATCATCTACCGGTCGCTTCAGTTGATATACTTTAGCATTTTCTTCGGTTGTGCAGTTGGTAAATTTAATCTTTACATCAGATGCTGCTGCCACACCGTTACCACCCTGACGAGCTTTCCACTTGCCAGAGTTAATATACTCTTCGGGGTCGGGCTTTCCGATGCGCTTTGCAAAATCAATCAGGAAACTATGCCACTTCTCATACTGCTCAGGCATATATATCTGAGAAAGGAATTCTGCACGAATGTTATTGTTCGGGCAACACCAACAGCCAACACGATCGTATCCCAAACGATATGCATCATTAAATTCAACTTCTTCACCGAGAAGATAAAGCCAAATATCAATATCTTTCCAGAAGAAGATAGGTGTTGCAACCGTCTGCTGCTGAATCTTTGTAGACTCAGCATTATCTTCTATTCGGTTGTATTTACTTCTGCTTACGGATTCGCATTTGCGGATGCCGTAGTAAGTCAGAATACTCTTATCTCTGTAAAGGCTAGAAATAACGCGAGAAATAGGTCCTGTCTTAAACATAAAACAGCACCAACGAAGCATTCTTGCCGGAGGTCCAATGTCCTCACAGACCTCGTAGAAATTCTGCTCCTTATTTTTGGCAACCTTGAAGATAGCCTTAGGATTATTCTTCTTAAATCGCTCAGCATATTCAATCGTGAACGGGAACTCAAGGGTGGTATTACCGAAGATATGTACAAGACTAGGATCCGAAAGTGCTTTTACCACTAGATCAGCGGTTACCGTGGAATCCTTACCACCGGAGAAGGACAGAACAATGTTTTCACGAGGGTATTTAGCTGCCGACTCCTGAATAAAGATATTTGCTTCATACTTCAGGTAATCAAGGCGACCTTGGTTCGCTCTGATAAAGGTTGCTATGTTCTTATTAAAGAAATCGTAGTTATTCTGTTCCTTGTATTTTTCGAGTTGTTCTCTGATATACGCGGCTGAATACTTCTTATACCACGCAGCAGTTACAACTATAGGTTTTCCATCTATATAATAGCGATTATTTGACGCCCATACGCTTTTTTTGATATAGGCAAGTGGCTTGTCCGAGAGAATTTCTAAAAGCAAACGCTCTTCCGGGAATACAGGTCTTAAGTCTGCAACTAGATACGATGTATTACCACCACAAAGAGGACAAGTATCACGGTCTGCGCCGTTTACTGCTTTGATAAGCGGAACCTTGCATTTATCACACCAGTGCAGTTCATAAGGAATATCTTCCTCGGTCTTTATTCCGCAAACACTGCAAATTTCTTCATCGGTTTCACGGTTACAATTCTTGCACCACACCAATAATCACCTCCGTTCTAACAATATCACATTTTATGTCCGATAAAACGGACATTGTGGTGACACGCCCCCTGTCAAGTAGACATTTTTTGTGGACACCTGTTATGCGGTATAAGCATAACGGACTTCCATTGGGGTTTGTCCTGTCTTGAGCTGTATTCGCTCATTGTTGTAAAAATAAATATATTCATCCACAAGTTCTTTGGCTTCGTCAAAGGTTTGTGGCTTTGCTCTGTAAATACACTCTGTCTTCAGCATGCTGAAGAAGTTTTCGGCGCAGGCATTGTCGTAGGGACACCCAACCGATGACATAGACGGTTTAATACCGTTTGCTTTGGCAACGTTGTAATATGCCTGAGAGGTGTATTGAAATCCATTGTCACTGTGCAGGATAAGCTCTCCGGAGGGCTTGGCGTTTTTCACTGCCGCACGTACCGTTTCAATCACCAAACTTGCCGGCATTTGCGTTGCATATTTGTAGCCCACAATACTGTTGTCATACAGATCCTTAATCATAGAAAGATACAAGAAACCCTGCTTTGTTTGTATGTAGGAAATATCTGTTACCCACTTTTCATTCGGTCTCGTTGCCTTAAAGTTTCTCATCAATTCATTGTTGTAATGGGTATAGGTGTTACAATCATAATGACGAAACCGTTTGCGTTTTCGTATAGCCAACAAGTTGTATTTGCGCATAATTCGCAAAACTGCTTTGTGGTTGATGACAAGCCCTGTTTCTCTCAGCAGCCACATCTTAACACGGCGATAACCGTAGGTTCTATGCGCTTTTCCATGGCATTCCACGATTAAATCCGCAATTACTTTGTCCTTGTCAGGTTCATCTTTTCGCTTCAACCATTTGTAATATCCGCTACGGGATACTTCCAGCAGCTTGCAGAGTTCTTCGACCGTAAAACGATCTCTGAACCTATGAATCACTTTGTACCGGAGTTCTTTGCATCCCACCTTTCGCACTCTTCCCGAAAAGCCCGTAATACCTCGTTTTCCATTTCTAATTGGCGTATCTTTTCTTCTGGTGTGTTCGGCTGCGGCTTTCTCGGTCTGCCTCTTTTGCGGGCACTTAGTCCTTCTTCTCCTCGCTTTTGGTAGTCCTGAAACCACTGCTTGAGCATACGGTATTGGATGCCGGTTTCTCTCGTCAGATCAGCAACGGATATACCATCCTCAAAGTGGCGTTTAATTACTTTTCGCTTGTATTCTGCTGAGTAATATTTTGTGTTTTTTAGCGATTCCTTACCGTTTTGACGGTAGTCGCGAAGAATGTAACACAGATAGCTTTTTCTGATGTCATATTCCTCACAAATCGCTTTTAATGTCTTATGGTTTTCCTCATGCTCTCGAATGATGGTAATCTTTTCTTCGTAACTAAACTGGTATTTTCCCATTTTCCTTCAACTCCTTGACTCTTTTATTATACATCAAGGTGTCCAATATTTTAATGTCTACTTTTTAGGTATCATATCATGGTTAGCTAATAATCTTTAATCTTATTAATCTGTTCTATTGCATACAGCGGCAGATTCAAAAGCCAATCTTCCTTCTTATAATCAGCCATTGAAGTACGAACAGACAATTCAGGTTCAAACCTCTCTCGATAGGTTTTGAGACTCTTTGCTCTCAGGTTCGTTTCGGCTTTTACTTCAATAGGAACAATCTGTTCACCGGTATCAACGACAAAATCAATTTCGCAAGAGCCTCTGTCATTGGTGTAATAGTAAATGCCTAAATCTTCAATCGTTTTTAATTGCTGGCAAACATATTGTTCGGTCAAAGCTCCTTTGAATTCAACGAAAAGGTCATCGCCGTCAAGAAGTGTACGCTGACGAAGACCTGTCATACATCCGAGGAGTCCAACATCGACTATGAAAAGTTTGAATGCTTTCAAATCCTCATAAGCTTTCAACGGAATGCCTGCCGCATTCACACGACTGACCTTGTGCACAAGTCCGCAATCGGAAAGCCACATAATCGCAGTTTCATATTCTCTTGCTCTGCCGCCTTCACGGACAAGACCATAAATAAACTTCTTATTTTCTCTTGCGAGCTGCGACGGAATACTGTTCCAAAGCATACGGATTTTCGGGACAATCTCGTTCGGTGCGTGTTTTGAGAAGTCTTGTTCGTATGCCGCAAGGATTCTTTTCTGAATCGCACGAACCTCATTGAAATCTTTACTTTCGGCAAAACTTTGAACTGCTTCCGGCATACCGCCGACAAAATAGTAGTGTTTCAATGCGTCAATATATGTTTGCTTAAAGCTTGTGATCATTTCATAATCCTGCTTTTTCAAAAGCTCTGCAAAGCGTTCGTTGCCGGTTGCCATTAAAAACTCACCGAAAGAGAGAGGATAGAGCTTTAAGAAATCGACCTTGCCGACAGGGAATGAGGTGCCCTGATGTAAAGCAATTCCCAAAAGAGAACCGGCGCATACAATGTGATACTGCGGGGCGTTCTCATAAAAATATTTAAGAGAAGCAAGTGCTCTCGGAACTTCTTGAACCTCGTCAAAAATCAGCAGGGTGTTGTCCGGATTGATTTTGCGTCCGGCATACAATTCCAGTCCCATAATCAGACGGTCTGTATCCAAGTCTGCTGAAAACAAATCCGCCATTCTTGAATTGGAATCGAAGTTAATATATACAGTATCCGCATAAGCCTGTTTACCAAACTCCTTCATCAGCCAAGTCTTGCCGACCTGTCTTGCACCTTCAATAATCAACGGCTTGCGGCGCTTACTGTTTTTCCATTTATATAATTTTTCAATCGCAATTCGGTACATACTGCACCCCCATATTATAAATCAGTATTAGTATATCACTATATGCCAAAAAATGCAACGATTATTTGAACATTAAATCCGTTTTTTACATCGAACTTAGTGAAAACGCTCTTACTTTATTAATTCTGTTATTCCAAAGTATTATCTCAAAGTCCCAAAGTATCAATTTGATACTTTGGGATAGCTATGAAAATAAAAAATCAGTACCAACGATGAATTAAGTTCAAAGTTGGCACTGATTGTAATTAGATAAGCAGATAATATGGCTTATTCGTTATAATTGCCCATATATGACTTCATTATTTACCATTTCTGCCGCTCTGTTTCGAATATTATTCATTCTCCTCACCCATACCATATTGTCGACGGCTTTGAGTTGTTCGGTTACGCCTTCCTTTTCGGCGAGTTCTTTTACCAGCCGGAGAAAAAGTTGTTGCGCCTGTTCTTCAATGTCTGCAAGATACGAATCAAGTTTGCCGGATGTGAGTAAATTGTAGTACAGCACCTTATGATGTTGTTTCATATATCGTTTGTGCCTTAATGCCCACACGCCGATATTCCCCGTTTGTGTTTCCGCCGGTAATGACAAGTCTGGCAAAGCATAGTCGCCAATCTGTGTATAAGTACCGCCGAATTGTTCAAATAATGTGTCAGTCATAGTAAAACCTCCTTTGATAATTGAATTGTACCAAAAGAGGTTTTCTTTTTCGAATGTGCGATTTATAAAAAAGAAAGAGCGAGACTTCAAATCTCGCTCAGTCTGGTAGAGCTATTTACTTTTTCTGCCAACCATTTCCGGGTTTCTGCGTAGGTGGTAACCTATCCCCTGAATCAATATGAACAATTCTCGGATCATTCACTTGTCCACCACGAGGACCAACCTCGATATAAGTCCCAGGCCGCTGATTGTCAGTGCCAGGTTTAATAGGCTTTGGCATTTGGTGACCTCCTTCCCTTAAAGATGTATATATTATACCATATATGTGGTACAAAATCAATACTCACATCACAATATATAGTGTTTTAATGCTATTCTATTTTTACAAGCTTTCAAAATAAACTTATTTCTGCAATATAGCATTATAAATATCAACGATCGTTTTCTGCTACTTTCATACTATAAATCACTTGCCAGCGGGGGAATTCCTGAAGCACCCGGATATGCCAATCGGATTTTCGGGTGATAGTGCGAAAGTATTTTGAACAGCAGAATTCTATCAAGTAGACTTTCGGAATGTGATTCATATTGTTTCTTTTGAATGCTTTAAGATGTCCTTTCTTGCACCAATTATTGATTGACGTTGTGCCGTAGCCGATTACTTTTGAAATTTCGCTTGTGGTCAGCACATCGGGATATTGTGCAAAAAGTTCCGTGTAATACAGCTTCATATTTTCAAGAACCTGTTCGGGTACTTCGGTTTTCATTTTCACGGTATAGTTCCCCTTGTACCACCCAGCCGGTGCTGAATAGGATTCGGGAAATACTTTTCTCTTTTCAAGATATGTAATAACATCCGCCTTTTTGATTTTGTAACAGCGAGTTTTCTTGCCCGTGTATTCGCACGGTATCTTTCCGCTGCGAAGCAAATACAAAGCCGTTGATTTACTAATGTGGCAGATTTGATAGAGTTGGTCTTTGGTAATAATATCGGGAATCGAATCCCAGTTAATTGTGGTTTCATTCATAGCAATACACCTCGTAAGTATTTTAATCGGTGCAGGTTTTCCCCGTGTATTGCCGTTGTTGATGTGTTTATACTGTTCTTTCCGCAGTTCTTTCCAAAATAGTGCCTGTTCTTTCCAAAAACAGCGAAAATGCCGTTATTCGAACTTTCCTTTATTTATCGGGATTTCAGCGGCACAACCGTCAAAAAGTCTTTAATATCAAGCATTTTCGGCGAATACGAAGTATCCCGAAACTGCCTTCAAAAATCGCTAAACAGCCATTAACCCATAAAACTCGAAATCGTTTTGTCGGTGATGAGCCGGCACGTGGGTTCGAATCCCACGCCCTCCGCCAGCGAAAAACCCAGTCATATCAAGGCTTTGCGCCCATATGACTGGGCTTTTCTTTTTTCAAACGTACATCGGTGAACATGATTTCCGGCAAGGACTCCCGTGCGCCATCCGGCCTGTGCGGTGTCCGGCAAGCTGAGGATGTTGTCCATCACATTTACGAACGTGAGCTTGGACTTATAGTCCAGATGGCTGTAGATGTTCGCCGTGGTGCTGATGTCGCTGTGGCCCAGCCATTCCTGGATCTGCTTCATGGGCACGTCGTTGGCCAGCAACAGCGAAGCGCAGCTGTGCCGGAGATCGTGAAAACGGATATGCCGCAGGCCGTTCTTGTCAAGCAGCTTTGGAAACGCGGAGGTGAGATAGTGCGGAGAAATGAGCGTTCCCATCTCGTCCACACAGACGTAGTCCAAATACCGCTTGTCATAGCTCCTGCCGCATATGCGCCGGTATTCTTCCTGTTGTTTTTTGTGCGCTAACAGCTTTTCCTTAAAGGAGGGACGAGGGGCAGCGTCCGCAGGCTGGATTTTGTTTTTGTGGTATCCTGCGCGATCTGGACGTGCTTGCCATCAAGGTTGCAGGACGTGACAATATGACGGATGGTGATGGTGTCGTTCTGGAAGTCAATCGCACTCCACTTCAGCCCAAGGGCTTCGCTTCTCCGTAGGCCGTAAAAAGCACCCAGGAAGATGGGAATTTCAAGATTTGTCCCTTTGGCGGCAGCAAAGAGCTTTTCAACCTCATCGCTGTCATAAAAGCTGCCGATAAAGCGATTCTTTTTAGGCCGTTCCACCTTATCCGCAGGGTTTGTTTGGATCAGGTCAATCTTCACGGCGTATTTCAGCGCCTTATGGATGTTGGCGTGATAGTGAATGACGGAATTGGGAGTAACGCGCTTCAGCTACTCCATGTAAAACGTCTGGATGTCGGTTGCTTTCAGCTCGCTGAGCGAAATGCCCTTGGCCTTGAAGTAGGGAACGATTACACCCTTAACCATATTGGAATAGGACGAATAGGTGGTAACGGCTATCGTAGGCTTTACGATCTCCAGCCATTGCAGCATGAAATCCGAAAAAAGGATGCCTTGCTCCAATGGTTTTTCATCCGGCACAAATTCCTTCCGCAGCTCCATGAGCATCTTTTCCGCTTTTTTCTTATTGTCCTTCACGGGCAGGCCAGTGGGAAACCACTTCGTTTTCCGCTCACCAGCGGCATCGTGGTAGTTCACCACCATATAATAGTTTCCGTTCTTTTCTTGCAGATGTCCTGCTACCATGCGTATCCTCCTTCTTGTAGAACAATTGGACTTCTGCTGTTGGCTGTTCCCATTGTAATCAGGAGCTGAGCAGAAGTCCAATGTGCGATTATGGGCTTGTTGGTGCTTTCAGAAAAACTCGCATATAAGAAAGAAGGTGGGCCTTTGGTATCCGATAGGAGCGGCCCACCTTGATGCATTCGATTTTATTCTCCCGGATCAGTTTATATCCGGTCTTGGAGCTGACGCCTAAGGCTCTGCTCATTTCCTCTACTGTCAGAATGTCCGGGTACTCTTTCAGAACAGAACGGTAAACATCACTAAAGCCCATAATTACTTGTCCTCAACGGGTGGAATGATTTCATAGTCATACCCCATATAGTAATTGCAGCGTACACAGGTCTCCTTGGTACGACGCTCACCCACGGGATAAAGAACATAGTGGGCCAGGCGGAAATTCTCTGCGCACTTCTTGCAGAGCGTCAGAACCAGGTTCTTCCGTTGGTATCGGAGCATCCCAAGGCTGACGGCCAGGGGATATACGATACGTTTCATGTCTCGGCTGGAGAGCTCCCCGATATAAGAATGCAGCCGCTCTTTGCTCACCGTCCGCAGCTGCTCCAGAAGAACGATAGATGGTGCGTCAAGGCCGGTGTCTGTTCCGACAAAGTAATGGGTGGGAAGCGCGGGCTTGTTGTGGCGCTGGGTAGTGATGGCCGCGACAATGAGCGTCGGGCTGTAAAAGTTCCCGGCATTATTCTGGATAATCAGAGCAGGCCGGAGCCCCATTTGCTCGGAGCCAAGACCATCCCCAAAATCAGTACTATATATCTCACCACGCTTATAGATTTCGCTCATAGCTTGTATCCTCCTCAAAGGGAATTCGACGCAGTGCGCCTATGTAGACGTCGCGCCTCAGGATGAGAAAAGGATGCTTTGACATTCTCAAAATGATCTCGCCCTGCGGCGCGACTGTTTTGTTCAAACAAGCCTATTTGCCCTCGACACCCCGGCCTGCTAATGGGAAATCACCAAGCGGCGGGTAGTTCATCCGCTCCACGGGTCTTTGCCCCTGGCAGGATCTCTGCCGGCTGCCCTCATTGCCTGCGACGGTTTGATCACGCTCGGACTGTGACTGGACAAGAGTATCGTTGGCCCCATTGCCTGTCATGGCCACGGCGGGAACCACCCGGCGCTTGCAGTCGGCTGTGATCGCTCCCTGTCAGATGAGCAGGCCGAAAAACATGTTTAAGTGCCTTTCCGCAACCTCCATCCGCACAGATCCTCGCGCAGCCGCTGGACTGGCTTTTGCTCTCGCAACAGCAATGGGAATGTACTTGATGAATGTGTATTCGATTGTCGGGAAAGCCTGTCCATAGAGGAAACAGGGGAAAGGCGTTGAGGCCCTTCACCTGTTTCTCCACCCAAATGGGAAAAGTGTAGTCTGCAAATTACATTTTTTCTTTCAGTTTTCGCAGGGCAATGTCAATGCTGAATTTGACCGCCCGCTTCGTGCAGCCTTCCATTTCTGCTATTTTTTCGTATGTATAGCCTCCGAAGTAATAAAGGATCAGGCGTTGGCGCTGTATAGCAGGCAACTCTGCGATCAAGCCAAACAGATGTTCCAGTTCGATCCTCCGGGATACATCTTCCTCCACAGAAACGGGCCGCTCCAATACACGCTCTTTCAACGATTCTTCGGACAAAATGTTTTGCTCGTGGTGACGGTCAACCTTGTGCATATAAGAAATGTCATCCAGTTCAAACTGGTCAAAGGCCGCGAACAGGTCTTTGCCGATTTCCAGCATATGCTCACTTCCTTCACTATCTTTTGAAGCGGATAAAATAGAGCGGTTCCGGTGTGCCGATTCCCACCGTGAACAGCTCATAGGGGTTATCTTTATCTTTGCGCCGTTTTGGGCGCTTATCGAATATATTTGGATGCTGGCCATCCATTTTGCTTACCTCCAATTTGAATTTCTTTGGAAAAATCTGATTGGAGGCGGCGACCGGCAGCCTATACCTACTGATGGAAGCGACTTTTTGGGAGTTAAAAGCAGAAAAAAGCCTGTGCACGTGAAAATGCGTACACAGGCTACAGCTTTATAATTTCTGTTTTCAGGAAAAGAAATCTCTGGTTTGCGACTATTATATGCCGTCTCAGATATGACGGTTTTTTGACAGTTTACATTCTTTTTCTAAAGGCGCGAGCATGGCAGCCTCCTCTGCCACTGAAATAAAAAAGAGCCGATGGACAATGTGATCAATCACATGTTCATCGGCTCTGCGTCTATGGGTCTGGCTCTTTGATGATTGTTATTAAAAAACGATTTAGATTAATAAGAGTTTCTTTTTTGCATTTGGGGCAGTATAAAGGGAAATGAATCATTTCCGTGTCGGATCGGACTTTATCTCTTGTTTTACTTCCACATACCGGACAAAGAATCCATTCTTCTTCAACGGAGGATGCACCTTTATTGTTCATTGTAGCATATTACTCTTTTTGGGCAAAACAAGACAGGTTAATCTTGTCGTCGGCTTAGGCCTTCTTTTTGACGGCGAATGCGAGGGCTACGATGATCATTGCAGCGAATAGACCGCACAGGGATTTCTTCTTTTTGCTCATATGCTCACTCCTTTCTCTTATAGCCGCACCGTACAGACTGGCAAATGGGTCGGTTGGTTATGACTTACGCGCTACTTTTTGTTCCTCCTGGAGTTCCATACTAAAAGGAAAACCAGAGCAGCGGATGCGACAGCAACCGAAAAGATTTGGCTAATCATAATTCACCCTCTTCAGCATCTGAAAGCAAGGCACCGGCAAACTGTGATCTACCGAATCAGATCCCGCGCAATATCCGTGATTTCCCACGGCATTCCGATGGCGTTGCTTCCAAAGTGGCCATAGCAGGATACTTTGGAGAATTTCGGTTCCGTGAGTGCAAATTTCTGAATAATCGCGGCAGGTCTCGGATCGACATTGGCTTTCACCATGGCCTGAATTACTTCGTCGCTGACATGCGCAGTTCCGAACGTGTCGACCAGCATAGAGGTAGGCTCGGCTAGCCCGATGGCATAGCTGAGCTGAACCTCGCATCGTTCGGCCAGGTTTGCCGCGACGATATTTTTGGCAATATAACGCGCCAGATACGCACCGCTGCGATCCACTTTGGAGGCATCCTTGCCGGAGAAAGCGCCACCGCCATGTCTCGCATAGCCGCCGTATGTATCTACGATGATCTTGCGGCCGGTCAAGCCGGAATCGGCAGCCGGACCGCCTTCTACAAAGCGTCCGGTTGGATTGATGAAAAACTCGGTTTGCGGGCTCATCATCGCGGTCGGAAGTGTCGGGAGAATCACATGCGAGAGCACCTGATCCCGGAGCTCACGAAGGGGAATGTCCTCCGTGTGCTGGGCAGACACGACAACTGTGGCGATCCGCTTCGGCAGTCCGTCTTCGTATTCCACCGTCACCTGAGATTTTCCGTCCGGCAGCAGGAAAGGAAGCTCCCCACTCTTGCGCACGGATTCCAAACGCTTGACAAGAGAATGAGCCAACTCAACAGGAAGCGGCATCAGGCTTTCCGTCTGTTTGCAGGCATAGCCGAACATCATCCCTTGGTCTCCGGCACCGGCATTCAACATCTCATCTGCGTTCTTTCTTTTGATCCCGCGTGCAATATCGGGCGATTGTGTATGCAGATCTACATTCACACGGCAGCTATCCGCATCGAAGCCTCGCCCGGGCTGTGTATAGCCTATTTCACGTATAACCTTTCGTGCAATCTCCTCATAGTTAAGCCTTGCATCCGTGGTAATCTCTCCGAAAATGTGAACCTGCTCCGTGGCCGCTGTAACCTCACAGGCGACGTGGGATTCCGGGTCTTGTCGTAAGATTTCATCGAGGATGCGGTCAGCGATCTGATCGCAGAGCTTATCAGGATGTCCTTGGGTAACGGATTCGGAAGTAAAATAGCTTTTTGCCATGGTGTCAGCTCCTCATAACGAATTTCATCCAGGAAGATGGTCTGTTCACTGCTCCTCGCCCGCATTTTCACGGGCCTTCTGCTCTTTTCGCGCTTCCCAGATTTCCTCTGCCTTGGGTGCCCAGCAGGCAGCGTAGCCGTCACACTTGGAACAAAGATGATCCGCAGTTTCGGGGGATTGCATATCGGTGGATTTGGCACCGGTTTTCTCTACCATAGCGCGCAGCTTCATGGGATTCTCCAGCATGGGGCAGGGCTGCATCATATTTTCATTGAACGGCTGGCCGTCATGATAAGCCTGGAACAGCGGAGAGCGCATGGTTTCCAGCAGGGTCTTTTCCCGAATGTTGGAATCGGAGTAGTGGATGAATACACAGGGATCGACATCGCCGTTGGCGTTGATGTGCATATAGCGCCGTCCACCGGCGATGCAGCCGCCAACAAACTCGGCATCGTTCTGGAAATCCATCGCAAACAGGGGCTTTCTGCTGCGATAATCCCGGATGCGGCGGTAAACCGTTTCCCGCTGCTCCGGCGTAGGCAGCAGTTCGGGACTGGCGTCATTGCCGACCGGCATGTAGTGGAAGTACCAGATGAAATAGGCGCCCTTTTCAATCAGCATATCGTAATACTCTTCCGAGGTGATGGAATCCCAGTTTGCACTGGTGTAGCAGGAGGAGATTCCGTAAAGCAGTTTTCTTTTGCGGAGGCGATCCATGGCCATGATGACGCGCTCATAGACGCCGGATCCGCGGCGGCTGTTCGTGGCCTCCCGGAACCCTTCCAGAGAGATGGCCGGTACAAAATTCCTGACCCGTAGCATCTCATCGGCAAAGGCATCGTCGATCAGGGTGCCGTTGGTGAAGCAGAGGAAGACGCAGTCGCTGTGCTTTTCGCAGAGCTTGATAATATCCTTCTTACGCACCAGCGGCTCGCCGCCCGTGTAGATGTACAGATATACACCCATTTCCTTGCCCTGGCGGATGATGTCGTCGATCTCGTCAAAGCTGAGATTCAGCTTGTTGCCGTACTCGGCAGCCCAGCAGCCCACACAATGCAGGTTGCAGGCTGAGGTCGGGTCGAGGAGAATTGCCCAGGGGATGTTGCAATGATACTGATTGCGCAGCTTCTCCTGCTTGTCCCATCCGACAAGATTGGCATTGATGAAAAAGTTAACAGCGATGGTAGTCAGCACGTCGGGATCAACCTCGTTGATCATGTGGCGAACATAGGGATAATAGGCATTCTCCGGATCGGTGAATGCGGCGCGCACGGCAGCTCTCTGGCTGGGAAACTCACCATTGGAAAACTTGTCGGCCCAGTCGATCAGCTTGATAAGATTGTTCTCAGGGTCCTTGTACAGGAACTGGAACGCTTTCTCCAGACCGAATTTCTTGATGGTTGTGGATGCGGACATTTTGATTCCTCCTTTGATTCTTTACTGCTGAAGGAGCTTCTTCAGCTCTCTCGTTTCGGACTCTACGTCCATTTTCATTTGCCGCATGGTCGCCTGATGCTCTGCTTCGGCATGGAGCCGATCCTTGCGGATTTCCTTTTCCACATCCAGGATCTGAGCCTTTTCTTTGGAAACATTCTTGATTTCCCTGGCCTCGGCCTTTGCCTGCTTTTTCAGCTCATGCATGTTCTGTTGAACTTTCTTTTCTTCTTCCTTGAGATCCGCCTTGATGGCGCGTGCGGCTTTTTTGTTGTCTTTCATGGATTTGCCTCCTCTTCGTGTGTGCCTCTATTATAGTTTTGAGAATCTTTTATCTCCATGTACACAAGGGCCTATTCTCTCAAATCTTGAGAAAACAGGCCCTTTTATGTATTTTTTTAGCAAATGCGAGTTTTTATCTGATTTTCTCTACGCTGCCGGTTTATCCCGATGGTGACGGATTTTCTCGATTGCCTCATGCGCTTCCTTCAAATGCTCGGTAATAGCCCGATCCGAGCGGATGGCGAAAAGAAAATGCACCTTTTGGGATGCGCGTTCCTGCGCATGGCGGATGTGCGCTTTCAGATTTTCGTACTTGACGATGACACCGTTTTCATCGGCAAATTTTTTCAGACGTGACACCCAATGAGCACAGGTAGCCATATCTACAATAAAGACCCCGAAGAAAAAGCCGATAAAGAAAGAAAATGCCAGATTGTTTGCCAGCCACGACAGAGCGCCAAGAATATGTGGATGCAGCACAAAATAATACACGCCCCCGAGCACAGCCCAAAAGAAAGAAAACAGCGGACAAATGAGGCCGTCAATGTTACCCCACAGCTTGCTATAATCCCAAAGGCGCAACTTTGCGCCCTTCAGGAGCATGATTCCGGCAATGTACTCAATGAGTGTCATACTGACGGCCATTCCCAAAAAGAGCAAGGCCTTTCCCCATATGCTGTCTGCAATCCCGGACAAATCGCCAATGGATGCGAGAAGATATAAAATGCAGAGGCCAAACCCATACAGGGGAACATAGGGACCGATGCAGAACCCGGGGTTGATCCATTTGTGTTCCGGGTTCGCGCTTGAGAAAAACTTTCGGAAAACAAGCTCCAGGCACCACCCGGATACGGAGCCTATAAAGAACAGATCTGCCAAGGTCAACAATATGCTCATTTTTTCACATCCTCTGAATGATTTCTCTTCTTTCGGAAAGCAACTGCGGTTCCGATCGAGGTTAAAATACAGATGAAAACATTAATGCCCAGGGCATACCAAAAAACCGGCGAGGAAACATCTCCCGCGCTTGTCCCTATTATGGTATACGTCAACAAGAGAGGAAAAAGGCCTATGAGCGATCCAAAGAGATAGTTTGTAAAACGGCACTTGACCGCACCCAAATACAGTCCAACCGGCAGGAGCGGCAGCCCGATCATACGCATCACGATGCTTAAGGCAAATTCTCCTTTTTCAGATATCTTTGCGATCATCTGGATCTTCGGATGCCTGTCCACGATCCAGGCTAAGACAGGCTCTCCCAGCGTGCGTCCGATGAAATAGGTCGGCGTTATCATAATAGCCACTCCGATGAGGTTAATCATGACAGCAGCCGGGAGCGGGAACATGATTCCGTCTGCAGCATACAGGACGCCTGAATGCATCAGGAAGTCTACACTCTTTAGCAGAAACAATCCGAGCATAGACAAAATGGCGAGTCCGGTGTTCTCCGGCTTATAATTCAGAATGCTATTTACGCTAAGGTTACCATTGCTTTTCAGGAAAACCAGAAGAACAGTTGACCAGGCAAACAGCAGGATCACGCCCCAGAGCCATTTCCATTTTGTTTTGATCTTCATTACGATTCCCGATACTTACTCATCGTTACGCGGAACAGATCCTTGGTGCTGGGCGGCGTATATGTGATGGCATTGGCACCTGCAAGAATGGTTTCTCGAATGCTCGCGTCATCCTTTCCTCCAGAAGCAATGATCGGAATGTCGGGATACTGGGTGCGGATCTTACGAACGATTTCCGGCGTATCTGCAGCGCCTGCCACATTGATGATGGATGCGCCGGCGTCCAGCCTGCGTGCAATATTGGTGTCCTCGCTGACTACCGTAATGACAACAGGAATATCCACCGCTGCCGCCACCGCGCGGAGATTGGGATTTGAGATCGGCGCATTCAGAACGACTCCCATTGCCCCCTGCCCCTCAGCATCTTTTTCAAGACCAACTGTGCGAACGCCTTTTGTTGTGCCTCCGCCCACGCCGCAGAATACCGGGATATACGAGGCCTTGACGATTGCATCGCTGATGGCCTGTTGAGGCGTAAACGGGTATACGGCAAAAACAGCATCGGCATCACAGTTTCGAATAATGGCAAGGTCAGTCGTGAAGAGAAAAGATTTCAGCCTCCGTCCGTTTACGATGATCCCGCTCGCCTCATAGACTGCTTCAGGCATTTTTAAGATACCATGACGGAGGCTGCTTTGAACAACCGGCGCAGCATTTCTGACGGGGATGTTCGTCGGTCGGGGCTGCGATGTGTCTTTCATTTGTGTATAGATGACCTCCCTGTCATTTTCCGCCGCGATAGAGTCCAGTGCGTTGCGGAGTTTATGGCGCATAGGCTCGTCCGAAAGGAGTCTGAGACAGGCCGCCGCCAATTCTTCCGGTGTCCCGCCCGAAAGGGCCGCGCCGGAATGCAGGAACAACTTGAGATTGTATTCTTCACAACCGGAAACGGTGTTCATAAGAACCATCGGCAGGCGCTTAACAGCCGCTTCAGTAATGCTGATTCCGCCGGGCTTGGTGAGAAGCACATCTGCGCTGTCCATCAACAACGGGATATTGTCTGTATAACCGAGCAAATGAATATGCGGATGATTGGCATACTTTCCCTGAAGGTGCCGATACAAGAGACGGTTGCTGCCGCATACAACGGTGATTTCTGTTTTCGTGTCAATTTGGGCCTGAAGCGTCTCCATGATTTGTGGAATCGGGCCGCTTCCCATGCTCCCGCACATCAGCAAAAGATGCTTATGCGTTGGAGAAAGGGCAAGCATCTCTTTCGCTTCGCCTTTTTCAAGCACATGATAAAACGCATCGCAGACCGGAATCCCGGAGACAAAAACCTTCTCCGCACTGACTCCGCGCGCGATCCGTTCCTCCCGTATTTCGGCTGACGGCACAAAGTGACAGTCCATCCGATTGGCGTTGAAACCGGGCGTGTTTGTATAATCGGTCTCAACGATGGCGGTGCGAACACGCAGCCTGTATTTTTTCATCGTATCCGTGAGCATAATGGCAGCAAAGACATGCGTGCACAAAATGGCGTCGTAGCCGCCGTCAAGAATAAACTTTCCGAGGTCATCCACGCCGAGGGAAAGCAGCTTTCTTACTTTCCCGTTTTCTTGAAAAAGGGCTTCAGCCTTTTCTGCTCGTTCATAGCCGGCACCGAAAAGCTCCGGAATACGGCGGTAAACAAAATCGTGAGAATGAGATACGGCCTGCGAAATGGTATCGGAGATGAAGGACAGGCAATCCATAATCTCGCAGAAATCCCCATGGTGCTCAAAGCATTCGCACAGAGCGCGGGCCACTGAATTATGCCCCCCGCCGTTGTTGCTGCTGAGAATTAATACTCGCATTTTGATTTCTCCTTTCTCTGGCTTCTGTAAGACGCATATAGCGCAATAATCTAGGCCTGTTATAGCGTTGAATGAGAATAAAAGGAAGATTTCCAAACACAATATCGAGCGCAAACATGATACAGCCCCCGGCACCTGGCCATATCCAGAACAGCGGGATCCCTGCTGCGCACAGCAACAGGTGTGTCAGCTCCGCTACGCAGGTCTCTTGGATCATATCTTCAATCTCTGCTGTGCTCATACGCGCGTCTATTGCTTTTCTGGGAACGACCGACGGGAACATCCGGCTGACGTTGGGAACTGCTTTTTGCCATTTCCTGATGCCGATCTGTTCATATACCTTTCCATACCGTTCGCAAGGGAGGCTTGTAAATGGGAAGCTCGTATAGATAAAATCGTGCTTTTTCAGCAGTCTCCCGAATGGAAAGCACAGCAGCCCGAGGGTCAGCAAATAGTTGGAGCAGGAAAGAAAACCTGTTTTCAAGCGGGATCGCTCCTTTTCAAGCAAAGTTATGCATTCGGCGGGAATTGCCCGTTCTGTTAATCTGCCGGATCTGTTACAATATGTACAATATCTGGGGAGGGAAGTTTCAATGGCGTTGAAAGATTTCGGTGAGAACAGACAATTAGAGCAATTTCTGCTGTCCCGGCTTGCCAAACGGGAAGTTACAGACCTCGTACACAAATATACAAAGCCTTATAAAGAACTCATGGCCTATTATCGCTGCGCGATGATGGAGGTGTCTGCCAAGTTCAATGTTCTGAACGAAGAGCTTTCCCTGCAATATGACCGCAATCCTATTGAAACGATAAAAACCCGCCTCAAATCACCGGAGAGCATCGTGGAGAAGCTTCAACGGCGCGGCTATCCGCTGACTGTGGAAAGCATTGAGAGAAACCTGAACGATGTAGCAGGAGTCCGCGTGATCTGTTCCTACACATCTGATATCTATATGCTGGCCGAGGCCTTTGTCCGTCAGGATGACATCACCCTGTTGGCCCGAAAAGACTATATCGAAGATCCCAAGCCCAACGGTTACCGTAGCCTGCATCTGATCGTCGCAATCCCCATATTCCTTCACGATGAAAAGCGCATGATGAAAGTGGAGGTGCAGTTCCGCACCATTTCCATGGACTTTTGGGCTAGCCTGGAGCACAAGATCCGATATAAAAAGGGCTTACCTGTCGTGGAAGAAGTGGAAAAGGAGCTTTACGAGTGCGCGATTATGAGCGCAGAATTGGAAAATCGCATGGAGAGGATTCAAAAGCTGGCAGATCAATACCGAAATACAGAAAAAGAATAGCGCCATAGACTCATTTTTATCTCATCCTCTCTTGGACTGCACTCATTATGCCGTATGATAAATGTGCAAATAAATGGATAGTGGGAACCTTATGGAGAAAAGTCGAACAAAAGCCCCGGAATAACTAAAAAGCACAGTCCGGGCTTCATTACCCCGAACTGTGCTTTTCGGCTTGGCTTCACTTTCTAATCTGGTATAGCTGCAAGATTCTTTTCTCTCAAATGCTGCGCTAATGCCTGCAGGATGACAATGTCGTTTTCGGACAAGCCGGCTGTATCGATCGTCTCTCTTCGATCGATCCCCAACAAATAGTCCGTCGTTACATGAAAAACGCTCGAAAGCCGTACTAATACAAGCGGCGAAGGTGAACGGTCCTGCAGTTCATAGAAGCTGATGACGGATTTGGTAACGCCGACCATTTCCCCCAATTGTTTTTGAGAGAGTCCCGCATTTTTTCGCAGCGCCTTGAGGCGGTGGCCAAATTCCACTGATATCACACTCCGTTCCACATATATTATGCATGATTGGAGTGTGAAATAGGTGGACTGCATGACTAAAATTGTTGACTTCAATGTGCCGAATCTGCTATATTATAATAATAGAACAGATAGGAGGGATCGATCATGGCGAATATGAATATTACCAAGCGAGTAATTCGGGAAGCGTTCCTCCAACTTCTGAATGAAAAGACCCTCAGTAAAATCACCGTCAAAGATATTACAGATCGCTGCGGGATCAATCGCAATACCTTTTATTATCATTACCAGGATATTCCGGAATTGGTGGAAGAAATCTGCGCTTTGCAGGTAGACAGGATCGTTCAGGATTATCCCACGCTGAACTCTCTTGAGGATTGTCTTGACGCTGCGATGAAATTTGTCCTTGAAAACAAGCGCGCCGTCATGCACATCTATAACTCTGATAATCGCAATGTCTACGTCAACTCTTTATGGCGGGTGTGTGAGTACGCGATCTCGACCTATGTCAATACCGTTTTTTCAGCTTCGCAGATTTCTCAATCAGATCGTGCACTGATCATCCGATACCACAAATGCGAGTGCTTGGGGCTCCTTCTCGACTGGATCAGTACAGGAATAAAGGAAGAATACCTGGAGGGGATTCACAGGATTTATCAATTGAAGAAGGGATCCACGGAAGAATTGATCTGCAGAAGCCAGGAAAGTAGGTCTTGAAGTATATATGTCCAGTTGAACAGGCCGGCTCAAAAGAGCCGGCCTGTTGCGCTTAAATCACATGGTATTCCTTCAGCAGTTTTTCCACATCGGTTCCTTTGATAAAGTCAAGTGCCTTTGAAACGGCAATCTTCTCCTTGAAGCCCAGCTTCATCTCCGTAAGCGGCTTGCCGTCCCGCATGCTGATCGTCGCCTTCAGCAGATCGCGCACATCGTAGATGCTGCCCCAGACCTCCGGAACACCGCGATCCACATTCATGAGGGTATAGACCGCGACCATGGCGGTACGCATGGAATACTCCGTTGTGAACACAGTGTCTCGCGGAACCTCCGCAAAGTTGCCGAGGAAAGCGAAGTTCACAGCACCCTCCGGCACAACCTCCGGCCTGTCGCCCGCGGTACGAGGCATAAAATACGCGCTGGCAAAGGGCATCATGACCGGTATCGTTCTTGCGCTGTATTCCGCCAGTTCTCTGATCTGATCTTCAGGAACACCAAGATGATACAGCCACTCCATGCAGATCTCCTTGCCGGTGCAGTCACGCATTTTCTTCTTGATGAAATCGCCTGGGCGGTCTGTGAACAGCCCATAGAGCCATACAAGGCACTGATCCTTTGGCTGGGAATGGAACTGAGGCTGACGGTTGATCGTCCAGCTCAGGAGCCAGCCGGAGTCGCGGGCCGTAACAATGCCCCCGGTGACGACCTTGCCGGACAAGGGATCACGCTGACAGATATTCTTGATGTAGGGCAGAATCTTGTCGTCCAGCGTATTGACGGTAACGCCCATCCAGTTGCACTCTTCCGGATTGCCATAGAACTTCTCCGGGTGCCCGAAGGACGGATCCTGCGCGGCGATTTTGCGCCACAGGTCGAAAGACCCACCGGGCCGGATATCATTGATATACTCGCAGGTCTTGTCCTGCCCACCAATGGAGGAGTTCTCCACGTTGCTGCCGTTGGTAATGAAGAGATAATCGTTCTCTGTCAGATCCAGGAACTCCTGGCGGCCATCCGCAAGAAGTTCCACACGCCTTGCGATCTTTTTCCCGCCGTGAATGTCAAAGCGCACATCCATGACCTGGGTGTTGAAATGGAAGTTTACGCCGTGGCTCTCCAGGTACTTGACCATGGGGAGGATCATGGACTCATACTGGTTATACTTTGTGAAGCGCAGGGCCCGCAGGTCGGGCAGGCCGTCGATATGGTGGATAAAGCGCTGCATGTAGCGTTTCATCTCCAGCGCGCTGTTGCAGTCGTAGAAGGCAAACATTGTCCGCCAGTATGTCCAGAAGTTGCTGTTAAGCACTTCTGCATCCAGCACATCCGTGATGCGTTTTTCCTCCAGCTCTTCATCCGGCGTGAAGATCAGGCGTGTCAACTGCATGGCAGCCTTGTCGCTGAGGCAGAATTTTCCATCTGTGTGGGCGTTCTGCCCCTGCTTCTCCGTCACCCGGCAGAGGGAGTAGTTGGGGTCAGCCTTGTTCAGCCAGTAATACTCATCGAGAACACTGACACCCTCCGTCTCAATCGAGGGGATGGAGCGGAACAGATCCCACATGACCTCGAAATGGTTATCCATTTCGCGGCCGCCGCGCATGACATAGCCGATCTCCGGATAGTTCCATCCGTCGCATGCGCCGCCTGCAATCGGATCACGGTCGAAGAAGTGAATGTTTTTTCCGGGCATCTGTGCGTCGCGCACCAGGAAGCATCCGGCGGAAAGGGCGGCAAGACCCGTACCGACAAAGTAGGCAGATTTGTGTTCGATCCCTTCCGGCTTCAGGGGCCGGGCAAAGGCTTCATAATTTCCACTGGAATAGTACATGAGATAACCTCCTTTTGATTTTGCGGTCTCATCATACGTCCAGAAATGCAATCTTTCCATAAGCAGGCTTTAATGTACGTTCAAGAATCCATCACCGCAGCAAACCTTGAGCAAGTTTCTATCAAATTCCCATTTTTGATGCAGATTTATCCTGGCGCTGCTTTTCCAACGCCCGTTTGACATCTCCGTCAATCAGGATGTTCAGCTGAGAGACGATTTCCTTCGGATCCTGCTTCATGTCGTGCTGGATCCATTCCAGCATAAGACCCACAAATCCATATTTATAAAAGTCCGCTATAAACCTTTTGTCGTTTTTTCTAACATTCAACCCCTGCGAACATTCTTCAACAACATCTATGAGAAGGTCGAAGACCACACGATAGAGGTACTGCTCGATTTGTTCACGGCTGACATAACGGTAGACATTCATAATGAAAGGTTTGTTCTCCTCCACCGCATAAAAGAGGTTTAGGAAACCCTGCTCCCACGTGTCATAGGTTTTGTTTCCTTCGATCGCCCTGCGGGCGTCTTCTTCGCACGACCATTCGATCAGATCATAGATATCCTTAAAATGATAATAGAAGGTCATTCGGTTGATTCCGCAATCCTCAGCAATGTCCTGGATGGTAATTTTGTTTACGGGTTTTTTCAGAAGCAGGTTTTTCAGAGATGCTTCCAAGGCGCGTTTTGTAATCTGTGACATAAGGCACCTCCACTTTCGTAATAATGATTATCTGATGGCGAAACGCCGTAAGGCGTTCCGCCGAGCAGCTTTGCTGCTCAGCGCAGCAGCACGGCTGCTGCGCTGGATATTTATTGTAATGAGCATCGCGCGAATGATTTGAAGAATCATTCGCTGCCAAACTTGTCGTTTGGCAGCGAAATCAATCGAATCCTCGATTGATTTCGCCATGCGATGGCATTATAAGAAGCAGTTTGTGAAAAAGGCAGTCGCCGGAGATACGGCGGCTGCCTTCCCGCATTTTGGGAACGGAATGCGGTCAGCGTTTTTGGAGGGTCGCTGTGATAACATCGTACAGGAAAAAGAGAGATGAGGGGAACAGGCAGCTTGCGATTTTCATCCTGTTTTTTTGCGTCAGCCTTTTTTGCTCAATTCTTCAACAAACCGCAGATTTTGTATGGTTTTCGCTCAGCCATTTCCTCCTGTCCATTCCGTTTTCTTTTACTATGCATTAGATTGAGATAACCAAACACATGCATAGGAGGAAAGATTGTTATGCGTTCTGTTGCCCCAATGAAGGTTGCCAAGATCGGCTATATTTTCATATCGGCAGCTCTCTGTTTTTTCGGGATTCTGCTGATTGTGGATCCGGAGATTTCCCTTGCCGCGTTCGGCATCATCACCGGTGTGTGCCTCATCGTATTCGGTGTGATAAAAATAGTTGGTTATCTCTCAAAAGATCTGTATCGCCTTGCGTTTCAATATGATCTGGCTTTTGGGATCCTGATGATTGCGCTCGGCATCATGGTGATTCTCGAGCCGGACAATGTGATCGAAACGATCTGCATTGCAGTCGGTATCGCGTTTTTTATGGACGGCCTTCTGAAAATTCAGATTGCCATTGACGCGAAGACTTTTGGAATTTCAAAATGGTGGCTGATTCTTTCTGTCGCAATCCTGGCTGGAGTTGTCGGCGTTCTGTTGATTTTTCGCACTTCGGAGAGCGCAAGAACCCTGATGATCTTTCTCGGAATCTCTCTGCTGATGGACGGAATCATGAACTTGATCACGGTTCTGTCGACGGTGAAAATCATTCAAAATCAGTATCCGGATATCATCACGGAAGAGATCGTTGATGACTATGTCGAGTAAGAGACTACACAGCAAAAAGAGATTATTTGCAGGGGAACTGAAATGTTAGACAGACAGAGAAACAATACACCAGTGGTGGGAATTCCTCGCGCTTTACTGTACCACCGCTATGGCATGTTATGGAGCGAGTTCTTTGATGAGTTGGGCGTAAAGACCGTTCTCAGTCCTCAGAGCAACCGGGAGATCCTGGAGCGCGGCTCGGCCATCGCCATTGATGAAACCTGCCTGAGCAACAAGCTCTACATGGGCCATGTGGACGCGCTGATTGGCAAATGTGATGCTATTTTTATTCCCCGCTACAGCAATTACGGTCGGAGGGAGGGCTTTTGCTCCCGTTTTGAAGGCCTGTACGATCAGGCACGCAACGTATTCCGGGATACGCCGCAGCGCGTTCTCTCTTGTAATGTCGATGTGTTGCATCATCACAGTGAAGCGCAGGCGTTTGAAGACCTGGGAAAAGCTCTTGGCTTTTCCGGCCGGGAGGCACGACGCGCCTATCATTGATGAGAAAAACGCCATTCTGGCGAGCTCGTATATCTGGACAGAGGGCAATCCCATCGCAGCGGTCAAAAAGCTGGTGGGGCTGCTGGAGGAACAGTTCGACAAGGATACCTATACGGTGGCTGCAACAGGAACAACGGGGAGCGCACGGCGGTTGGTCGGTTCTATTGTCGGTGCGACGGTGGTGAAAAATGAAATCACTGCCCACGCAGTCGGTACAACGACCTTTCACCCCGACGTCCATACAATTCTAGAGATTGGTGGACAGGATTCCAAGATCATCCTGGTGGAAAACGGTGTGGCTGTAGATTACGCCATGAACACGCTCTGCGCCGCAGGAACCGGAGCATTTCTTTCTAGTCAGGCGCGCAGGCTCGGCATTGAGGTGGAGGAGATGGGGCCGTTTGCGCTCCGCTCGGCACACCCGACGCCTATCGCCGCGCGCTGCACGGTCTTTGCCGAATCGGATCTGGTGCACAAGATCCAAATGGGGCATCCGAGGGAGGACATCATCGCCGGCGTCTGCAACGCAGTTGCGGCAAACTACCTAAACAATGTGGGAAAAGGGAAAAAGATCGCCACCCCAGTGGTGTTTCAGGGCGGCGTAAGCAAAAATGTCGGTGTTGTAAAAGCCTTTGAGGATATGCTGCACTGCAGTGTGACCGTAGACGAAAACGGGCATCTGATGGGCGTCATGGGTGCAGCTATCCTGGCCCGCCGCGGAACTGATCGCAATGGCTTTGATTTCAACATTGAAAACATGGAATTTGTTACACGCGAAGTCGGCTGTGGACGCTGCTCCAATAACTGCGAGATCATCAACGTCTATCGAGATGGTCAGCTTATCGATTCCTGGGGCAACTGTTGCGAGCGCGGTGCAGTTAAGATTCCTATTGCCAGCGGTCAATAAAGGATAGCTTTTTTGTTCTCGCCCAAATTGAATAAGAGAGGAACGAGAGAAATTGAAAAAAACACGCAAAGCTGCCGAGGATAGTCTTCGCTGGCAGTGGAAGCATAACCGCTGGGCATTTATCACATGGATCCTGCTGCGCCTGTTCGTTTTGGCTGCCATGATCTATTCTACCGTGCAGGGCGATTATGAAAATGTATTTATTTGTCTGCTGGTACTGTTCCTTTTCCTGCTGCCATCCATTTTGCAGAAACGCTTGGGAATCGCATTTCCTTCCGGATTTCAGATCGTTATTTTGCTCCACATTTTTGCCTGTGAGATTCTTGGGGAAATCGCCTGCTATTACGTTCGTTATCCGCATTGGGACACCATTACGCATACTGTATGGGGCTTTTTGTGCGCGGCCATCGGTTATTCGCTTGTAGATATCCTGAATCAGGAGGATGCCACGCATTTTCATCTGTCACCGGCCTTCCTTGCCATCGTGGCCTTCTGCTTTTCCATGACGATTGGCGTGCTGTGGGAGTTCTTTGAGTTTGCTGCCGACCGCCTGTTTCTCATGGATATGCAGAAGGATACCGTCGTTACGAGCTTTTCCAGCGTAATGCTCGATCCCACGCAGAGCAACATACCGATTTTCGTGGACGGTATCACAGATGTAGCCATCAACGGAGAGAGTTTGGGCCTCGGAGGATATCTGGACATTGGGCTTTTTGATACGATGGAGGATCTGTTCGTGAACATGATCGGCGCCTTGACCTTCTCCCTGATCGGCTTCTTCCGGTCTCGCAGAGAAAACGCTAGAAGGATTGCGGAGCAGTTTATCCCGCAGGTCATCACAAAGGCTTCAGCGCCGGAGGCCTAACCGCAGAAAGCAGGAGGTAAACCACATGCAGATGAAAAACAGAATCATCTATGGCTCCATTATGATTGCTATTTTGCTCCTCTGTGTTTTCCTTTCGCCGATCACACGAGTATTGGGCTTTGCTCTGGCCGGATGTCTCTGTGCCTATGAGTACAGTCATCAGATGGAGAAGCTGAATATGTTCTGCTCTCTTCATGTCATGTTGCTGTATCTGCTTGTACAGGCGGTTTTTACGATTCTGCATGTCGGCCTTGCTGCATACTGCGCTTGTTTCATAGGGGCTGTGTATCTGGCCATGTTCTCCGGGGTCCTCCGAAAGCGCGTGAACGGAAATGGTGCTCTTGACACGGCCGCCGGTCTTACTTACCCCTGCGTCCTGTTCAGCGCTATCATGGTCATCGGCAACAGCGACATCTGGCTGGAAACCCTGTCGCTTGCCTGCCTGGGTACATGGGTGTGCGACACAGGTGCCATGCTTGGAGGGAGGCGGTTTGGAAAGCACAAACTGGCCCCCGCCATTTCTCCCAACAAAACCGTAGAAGGAGCTTTCTGGGGCGCAGGGACTGCCATCCTTACCGGAGTCGTTGTGTATCTGCTCGGCATTGGGTTCCGGGGCATGACATGGATCGGGACTCTATATACCCCGGTTCCCCTGTGGCTCTGTGTGCTGACATGCCTTGTCAGTTCAAGTATGGGGCAGATTGGTGATCTTGTGGAATCTCTCATCAAGCGCATGATCGGCGTCAAGGACTTTTCCAATCTGATCCCTGGCCACGGCGGAATGTTTGACCGGGCGGACAGCCTTTTGTTCTCCATTCCCACCGCCTACCTCTGCCTGCGCCTGGCGGGACTGTGAGGTACTTATGGAAGAAAGCATTGGGGGGGAGGTTTACACCCATGAAGAAGCAGCGGGTTGATTACAGCGGTTTCTCCCTGAAGCGTCTGAATGAGCCGCACTTTGCCCACACCAAGCTGCTGGTTGGCTGGCTAATCTATTTCGCCATGTATTTTCTAACGGAGAATCTGATCCCACCGGAGCGCTGTCACGTGATCCACGGCTTTCTGGACGATGTGATCCCGTTCCGGGAGGGTTTTGTGGTTTTCTACGTGGGCTGGTTTTTTCTGGTTGCGGCTCACAGGCCTACACCTTCTTTTACGATGTGAAGAGCTTCAAGAAGCTGCAGGTCTACATCATGATCACACAGGCAGTGGCTATGCTCTGCTATATCGTCTATCCCAGTGTGCAGGATCTGCGCCCAGCGGTTTTCCCAAGGCAGAACGTCTTTACCTGGGTGCTGGGCATCATCTATACCTTTGACACCCCAACCGGGGTCTGCCCGTCGCTGCATGTGGCCTACTCGCTGGGGATTTTCTCTGTCGCATTGAAGGACAAGGATCTGAGCGGATGGCTCAAGGCAGCGCTGACGCTGTTCGTGCTGATGGTGTGTATGGCGGTCTGCTTTGTCAAGCAGCACTCCTCCATTGACGTGTTGGCCGCTCTTCCGGTCTGCCTGCTGGCGGAGATCCTCGTCTATGGGAAGGACTACTGGCAGCCGAAGTGTCGGCATCTGTTTTCAACCGTAAGAAGAAAAATGGCATAGTCTGCCATTGAAATCCCGCAGGGATGCTTGACCAAAAACATTTGCACAATGAGTCGTCTGTACAACAAATCATCAACGAAGGAGAAGCAACATGTCTGACTACTGCTAATGGAATAACAGGTTCGGTCAGTGCCGAACAGTTTAATTACGCGACCTCGTGTCGCGCGTAGACGAACGGATTGTATTTCATGGACTTGGAAAAGTTGATGGTGTTCAGGATTTTTATTCGGTAGCCCGCCTGCTGAAACATCTTTCCCGTTTCCAGAACAAGGGTGCCTTTCGGGAGTGTTTTGTCAAGATAAATAAAGGGAATATCTCACCCTTTTTTGCATCAAAAATTCGATGATTTCACATCGTCCTTCATCAGTCGCTTCATTTTGTCCTCCAGCGTGTCCTTTGTGGTCTGGCTGAAATGAACTCCTACCACATAGGTGGTCTTGCCCAGCTTCATGCTGAATGTTCCTGCCGGACTTGTCTGTGCTGCTTTCGTTTTGGCTGCTGCCTGTTCCATGTGCGACACCTCCTGTAAAAAAGGCCGACAAAGGAAAGGCTGACAACGAAGTCCTGACAACGGACATCAGAAAACCTTAAAACTCTGTCGGGCAGATGCTCTATTTTCTTTTTCTTCTTTTTTTATAAAAGTCGGTTGTCATGGTTGTCAGGGAAGAGGAAATGCCCGTCAAATCAAGCGTTTCCGGGTTTTGATAGTGTACTCCCATGGCAGACAAATAGTATTTTGGTCAAGTGCGATCAGCCTCCTAAAAAGCCGTATTCTGCCGCAGTTTGCCGCGATTTGCCGGGCAGAAAAAGTTGTTAATAATCTGTGACTCTGTCACGGAAAAAGCAAAATACGGCAAAATGCGGCAAGTCAATGCCGTCAATGGTAGTCAAATGGTAGTAAAACTGAGCGGTTCTTACTACCGTCAAGAAGGGCAACTCTTAGGACTTATGGCGGTCAGAATATACTACGATAATAATTCAACCGTATAACCCAATTCTTGTAATTGATTTATAATTCCTTCTTCACCAACAATATGAGCAACGCCAAATACCACAAAGGTCGTTTCATCATTTTCCAATTGCTGAATGACTTTATCCGTCATATGTTGGTTTCTGATAAGAAAACTCTCGTATAACATATGCTGCCACGTATCTTCACCTGCTTGTCTCAAAGGCTCCAATTCAGCTCGTTCAATTGCAGCTGCGTCTCCGCTACACCACATTTCATACAAAGCATTTACTTGTTTAGCAGCTTCCTCAACAACAATAGCTTCATTCAGAATTTCGCTATATGCTTCCGAGGGCAAATCATTATATGTCAGTCTATACTGCTCCTCAGCGCTCTCAGCACCCATAATGCTTTTCTTATCTCGAAGAGCGTAGCCTAAAAATGCGCGGTCTATGCCACAGTCTGCTAATAAAGCAGATTTTGTGTTGGCACAAAGAGTGAGAAGTCCTTGAAGTGTAAAGAAGCCTGTCTGTTCAATATTGTTCATGTCAACAGACGGATACGCTTTTTGGGCTATACGCTTCATGGAGGGGTACTCTTCTTTTACTGTCTCGACTGCTCGCTCTACTGTCTCTGCTCCAACGAGTGCTTCAGTTTTGTCTCTTGGAATTTCATAGTCAAAATCAGATGTGGTCTGAAAATCTATCTCAAACATCACCGTATCACATTCCCCGTAAGCACTCATGATTTCCTTCGGTAATGGATAGATGTTCATTCTTCCAACATGAATTGAGCCTAAAACATAGACATATGAATTTTCGTCCGAAACTTTATAAAAGAGCGGACTTACAGTTACCTCCGCTTCTTTTTGACAAGCCGTTAAGGAAAACAAGCAGACAAGGAGTATAACAATTACAGTAAGTTTTTTGACATAACTCATTTTGTTCCTTCACACCCCGCCTGTCCATTGCACTCGCAAAATTAAGTAGTTTATTATACCTCATATCGGCGGATTTTTCCACTATAAAAAATCGGCGCTCCACAGTTTGCAGAGCGCCTTGCTGTTCTACTCGATTGAAAGGTTGCTTTAGCCGACGGAAACATAGATCAGCTTTCCGCCTGTGAGTGCCTGGGGTGCAAAGATCAGAGCCTCCACTTGATCCGGTTCGAGAATCTGAGACGAGGAAAAGTCCTGTTCAAGAAGCAAATTGTCTATATCCGCATAGCCTTCGCTTGAGGCAGGTCCAAAGATTGTTTGATACTCCGTCCCGTCCTTCATACGCACACCGAAAAGATGCCAGTCAAAGGGTTCAAGTGTTTTGTAGCCCTCCCAGAGTTCAGGGAGCTGTAGCGTAACCTTCACGGAAATCGGGCTGATTTCCGCTTTGACCAGCTTGATCCCGGTATCATCAAGTGCGGCATCCGGCAGGACAATTCTGCTCTCCACGTTGCTGCCCGGCGTCCAAACGAGTTCCCACGGGCCTTCCGCCAGCGCTTGGTACTGTCCCTTATCACCAGTTCCCAGGCTGTCGATAACCACGCGGATTTCCTTCCCTGCGAAGGATTCCCACTTGCCTCCGGCCTTTGCTATGAAATCAAATTCCATTGATCCGTCCGGGGCGGTAAAGATTAGGTTGCCGTTGCTGTCCCGTTCATCGACAAAACTGCCGCTCATATTGGGCGCACGTTCTCCGTCAAAGGTCAGCGACCAGCCCATGCCGATGTCGGGGTATTGCCCCTCCGGAAGTGTGAAGCCATCGATCCGCAGGGAGATATGGGCGGTATCTCTGTCGATGACCGTCTGCTCCACTGAGATTGTCACGCCGTTGGCCGTAGCGCTGACAGTCTGGGAGGTGTCAGACAGGCCGCTTTGCTCGGCCATTTCTTTTTCCGCATCCGTGGCGGGGAGCCGTTGCTCCATACCGCGTGACCAATGAATATAGATTGCATAGGCCGTTACGCCCAGTGCGAGGATCAGCGCAACCACTGCAGCGATAGGCAACAGCCTCCCCATCCGAACAGGCACGCCGGACGTTCTGAGCCGTTCTCTCTGATAGCCCAGCGCGCGGCCGGTTTTTTCGATCTTATCATCGGAGAGATCTCCGATGGCGTTCATCATTCGTTCCGAATTGTACATAAGCCCTCCATCAATAAATAGGTCCTCAGCTTGCTTCTCGTCCGCTTCAGCATGGCGGAAACACCGCTGCGGCTCAGGCCCAGCTTTTCCGCGATCTCCCGCTCGGTCGCTACAAACCAATATCGGCTGACAAAAACAAGCTGCTCTTGTTCCGGCAGTTGTCCGATGAATGCGTCAATGGCCCGGCTCAGTTCCCGATCCTCGATCTCCTTCTCCAGATCGTAGCCTGAGGAAAGGCACGCATCCAGTTCCTCCAGCGCAAGCTCTGCTTCACCTCCGCCGCGCTTTTTCGCCGTGCGGCGGACGATCTTGGTCAGGGCAAAGTTGCGCGTGATCCGGGCGAGAAAAGGGCTGAGCCGCTCCGGGCGCTTGTCCGGCATAGAATTCCATGCGCTCATCCAGGTGTCGTTGACGCATTCCTCGGAGTCCTCGCTGTTTTCCAGAATGTTGTACGCGATGATATGGCAATACCGCCCATACTTCTGCTCTGTTTCCTTGATCGCCTGCTCCGAGCGTTGCCAGAATAAGTTTACAATTTCTCTGTCGTTCATACCTCATCTCCTTTGGTTAAGGGCCCTCACCATTATAAATCCAATCTTTCGGTGATTTGACACAGGAAAAAAGAAAAGTTTTTTTATCTGACACAGGACAGGTAAAAGACAGAGCCTACTACCCCGAGAAGAGAACGTGATTCTGCGCAGCCCCTTATTATCAGGCGGCAAGAGGACAATATAAAGGCGGAGAATTATCGCTGGCATTATCCAATAAAATGGAAACGCAGCATCGAAGGCATATGCCCCAACACTGCGCTATGGGTCGGTCATTCCTATATACGCTTTGATCCTCCGGGCGGCAGAGACTGTCCGCCAGAATGGCCTGTGCCATGCGATGCATGAGCGCCCGGCGCCTTCTGATTTCCCGTTTTCACTCCTCCAGCAGGGAGTACATTTCCCGCAGGCGGCCCTCCCACAGGCGTTCCTTATCATAAAAGCGGCAGATGTTGGCACGGCATTCCCCGGCCAACGCAGGTTCCAAAAGAGCCCGGCGGAGACCGGCCAGGAGAGAGGCGCTGTCCGCCCCGGTCACAAGGCCGAAACGGGAATCCAGCGTCTCTGCCACGGCGGGGCAGAAGGAGGCAATGACCGGGACCCCAAGAACCAGTGCCTCCTGCAGGGCAATGGGGTGGCTCTCGCTGGCCGAAGAACTGACAAACCAGTCCGCTGCGGCAAGGTAAGGATAGGGATTGTCCCGGTTTCCAAGAAGGCGGACGCTTTTTATGCCGGAAGAGCGGAGCTTTGCCTGGAGAGCCTCTTCTTCTTCTCCGCCGCCAACGATCCACAGTTCAAAATCAAAATGCTTTTCCAGCGCGCCGCAGATATCCATGAGCATATCATACCGTTTGACCGCTGACAGCCGGCCAAGGGCCACAAAAAGCGGCCTGCCCAGGGGGCGGACGCAGTCCTCTGGGACGATGGCGGCCGAGGCGGAGATCGCCCGAACGTTCAAGGGGTTGTATCTTACGCAGAGATTGCCCGGGTCTCCCAGCGTCTGGATCACACCCTCAGCTCCTGCCTGCGAAACGCAGATGACCTTGTCGAAGTGCCTCATGCAGGCCAGCTCATCCTCCGGGCTGTGGAAGCTGTGGGCGCTCCAGTGAAGGCTTTTAAAATCCGTATGCACCCAGGCGAATTTTTTCCTGGCCCGGAGCTTTGCGGCCAGACGCATGGAGGGGCCCTCCTTGAATGCCACTACCACGTCCCATTTCCTCAGCCGAAGCAGAAAGCCCTCAAAGAGCAGGCGGCAGCTGCGGTAAAAAAACCATTTGGGGGAAAAACGCCGGCAGGGCCCGTCCCAGAAGGGAAGGCGGCGGTATTTTACGGAGGGCGGATATTTCCGGGAAAGAAGTTCTCTGTCTCCCTGCCGCGCCCAAAGGGTCAGGCTGTGGCCACGGGCGGTAAGGCAGGCAGAAAGGTTTTGCAGGGCGAGTTCCGCACCGCCTGCGTGGAGCTTGTCGTTTATCAGAAGAATTTTCAGATTCATGGATTTTTCCTCAACTTTCCTTTTACCCTGGTGTAAAGCGCCAGCTTCTCTTTTTTGCTGAGGACCACAGAGAAGTTGATTGCAAATCCCAGTGCCGCTGTAGCAATGGCTGCGGAAAACCATGCGAGCCAGGAGGACAGGTCGAAAGCCCGGTTGATCAGGAACCCTATGGCGGACACCGCCAGAAAAGAGAGGACACTTCTGAGAATTTCCGGGACAAAGGCGGTCTTTGGCAGTCCGATGTATTTTGCGGAATAGGGAATGTGATAGAAAAAGGCCACCAGAAGGGCGCCGGTTAGACTGGAGCCCAGAATGGCGTAAACACCCCAGTCGGTGAGCTGAAGCAGAATATAGGTGCAGAAGAGGCTGGCGATTCCATAGATAATCATGACGATGGAATTGCTGCGCACCTTATTGGTGATGGTAAAAATCTGATAGATCGGCTGGAGCGGGCCGGAGATGCAGGAGTTTACAATCGTCAGCACCGACATGACGCTGATCATCTCCGCGGGCTGGCCGGGGACCCATAGCCTGTAAAAATCCGTGCCCATGGTGCAGAGAATGGCGCTGGGTATGGATACAAAAAGGCACATGAAGCGCATGGCGGACTTAGCCGCGGCTTTCAGCCCTTCCCGGTCTCCCCGGGCATAGAGCTGCATAAGATTCGGGCTGAACACATTGGCCACGGTGGAATTAAAGGAAAAAATCACATTGGGCACGGTTTTGGCAATGGACAGATAGCCCATCATCACCGGGCTGATAAAGAGGTTTGTGATAAGCAGGTCCAGCCCGCTTGTGAATATCTGGCTGAGCTGGGTAATGCTGTTCCATATGCCGGAGGAGAGAATATCCCCTACGCAGCGGGCGTTGAAATCCGAGGCGCGGAAGCGGAGATCGGGGGTCAGCTTCCGGGTATAAAAGATATTGGCGGCGGCGGTAAAAAGCGTGGCGGCCAGGGTACCCAGAACGACATAGCTTATATGGGGAGAGAAAAACAGAAACAGGCCCAAAACCAGGGCCACGTTCAGGATGCTGGCCTGGGAGCCCCGCAGGGACTGGATATACAGAGTGTTGGTGATATAGTAGCAGTTGCTGTATATAGACACCAGCAGCCGTACAATAAAGTTCAGAAAGGTCAGGGCAAAGGTGAGCTTTACCTCAAAGACCATCAGGGGGTTTATTTCAAAGATCCGGTCCAGATAATACACGCATATGCCGGAGGGAAGAACAAAGACGGCCGCCATGATGATATTGGCGACGGCCACGGAGGAAAAGTACTGGTTGGCTTTTTTCTGGTCCCCCCGGACACGCTCCAGCATGATAAAGCGGCTGGACATGGAGTTCAGGGCAATGCTGAAAAGCGCGGCGTAGTTGGCAAACTCATTGGCCAGCTTCACATAGCCATAGATATCGCTGCCGAAGCGTTCACTTATATAGGGAGTGATGAAAAAGCTTATAAAGGTGTTGAGCAGGAAAGTGATTACGCTGAAGATGATGTTCTTGCTCAAGGCCTTGTTGTTGAAATTCTGCGCTTCCGATGTTGTCACAAAAGTTCCCTCTCAATTTCGTTTGATGCCTGCCGCGGGAAGGGGCACTATTTTTTTATAATCCGGTGATACAGCTTGTTCAGGTCGACCCGAAAGAGAAGGTACCCGTAATAGCGTATCTTTGCCTTTAATCCGACGGAGGAAATCAGATACTGCTTTTCCCGCTTTTCTGCCAGAAATTCGCGGCAAACCTCGTCGCCTCTGTCTGCCAGGTCTACAAGGGTGCCCAAAAGCCTTTTTGCGGCGGCGGCCTGAAGCGGGGGGCATCCTGCGGCCTCAAAATACCGGTACTGCTCCTCGTAAGCCTGGAGGCAGGCCTCCATATTTTTTCGGGTCTTGGTATGGGTGATGCTTTTTTCATTCTGATAATAGGCGTAGATTTCCCGGTTGCCCAAAACGGTTTTTCCGCTTTCGTAAAACAGCTTGTAGGTAACGGCCTCGTCCTCATGAAGGCGGCCGGGGGGGAAGGGATTGGCCCTGACTGCGTCCGCCGGGAAAAGCTTGGCCCAGGCGGTCACCAGGGGCATATAATACCGGCCGGAAAGCGCCTTGTAGGAGGAAATTTTATCAAAGCACGCTACATGCTCCTCCGGCTGGCTGCCAAAACTCTCGCCATCACCGGAAACCGGGCGGAAGGAACCGCAGGCGATGTCCGCGCCATAATCGCGCAGCAGACCCAGAAGATATTCCACATGATCGGGGGATACATAGTCGTCCGAGTCCACAAAGCAGACGTACTCGCCCCGGGCCAGCTTCACTCCCTGATTCCGGGCGTCGGACAGACCGCCGTTTGCCTTGTGAAGGACCTGAATACGATGGTCCTTTTCCGCCCAGACGTCGCACATTCCGGGGCAGGCGTCCGGCGAGCCGTCGTCCACAAGGATGATCTCGATATTCTCATAGCTCTGGGCCAGAAGGCTTTCCACGCATCGGTCCAGGAAAGCCTCCACCTTGTAGACCGGAACGATAATGGAAACGAGAGGGTTTTCTGTCAAGGCTGCCGTCACTCCTTTCTGTTAATCCGGATGGCATGATACCCCATTATAGCCTGAAAATGTGTCTTTTTCAATAAAAACCCGGACGCGGCCTGCCGCATCCGGGTGAAACAATGTTTTCTTATGCCTGGCAGAGGGCTTTCGCGGTTTCGGCGGCCACGCGGGCGTTGTTGAGCACAAGCTGAATGTTGCTCTCCAGACTGCTGCCACCGGTCAGTTCCACGACTCTTGCCAGCAGGAAGGGGGTGGTCTCCTTGCCGTGGATGCCCTGCTCCCGGCTCTCTTTCAGCGCCTGCTCGATAGCGGCGTCAATAACCGCCTTGTCCATGGAATATTTCTCTGGAATTGGGTTTGTGACCAACATGCCGCCCTTGTAGGCAAGGCCCCGCTGCGCCCGGAACATGGCGGCCAGCTCCTCGGGTCCGTCCACCCGGTAGTCCACTTTGAAGCCGCTGGAGCGGGTATAGAAGGCGGGGAGCTCTTCTGTGCCGTAGCCAATGACGGGAACGCCCCGGGTCTCCAGATATTCAAGGGTCAGGCCCAGGTCCAGAATGGATTTGGCCCCGGCGCAGACCACCATGACGGGGGTCTGGGCCAGCTCCTCCAGGTCTGCGGAGATGTCCATGCTTGTCTCCGCACCTCTGTGCACGCCGCCGATGCCGCCGGTGGCAAAGACGCTGATGCCGGCCATGTGGGCGATGATCATTGTGGTGGTGACGGTGGTAGCCCCGTCTGCTCCGCGGGCCACAAGGGCAGGCAGATCCCGGCGGCTGGCCTTGGACACAGCCCTGCCGGCCTTGCCCAGATGCTCTATTTCATCCTGGCTCAGCCCTGCCTTAAGCCTGCCGCCGATGATGGCGATGGTGGCGGGAACGGCGCCGCAGTCCCGTATGGTCTGCTCCACCAGAAGCGCGGTCTCCACATTTTGGGGATAGGGCATGCCATGGGAGATAATGGTGCTCTCCAGCGCCACGACGGGCAAGCCTGCGTCAAGGGCCATATGGACCTCGGGGGATATATCAAGATATCTGTTCATTTTAATTCTCCAATCAATTTGTTGCATGGATGATTCCTGTATATTTTATTTCATTCGCGGGAAATGTCAAGACCAAGACTGCGTTTCCAGCGGAGAATACGCAGTACCGATGCGTCAATCTGCTCGCTTGGAATGATTTTCTCCTCGACAGCGGCGAGGATCGCGGCGGCGGCCCGTTGGGCGCTGCCTTTCTCATGGCAGCTTGCCATGAGCATCTGGGCCACTTTTTCTTCCAGATTCATCTGCCGGAGAACGGGTTCCAGCGCGGACGGCTCAAAAATAATATTGGCCTCGTTGCCGCCGCTCTCGACGGGCAGATCCGGAGGGACGCTGCCGCCGCAGGCGGCAAGCGCGGGAAGGCAGAGCAAAACAAGCGCTGCTACAACAAGTCTTTTCATAAAAACCTCCGATAAAAGAACGATAAAAGCGCGGGAAGAAGCGGAAAAGGGAGAAAAGGGGATGGGTAGGAAAGAAGCAGGATATGAGCAGCGCTCATATCCTGCCGAGACGGTCAAAAAACGTTTGTGCAGAAAAAAAACAACGGAGCCGCGGGGGA
>DCJL01000017.1:117827-133589 GCA_002320035.1 Clostridiales bacterium UBA1701
GCCCGGCGGAAAGCGCAGTTAAAAAAGTCCGGCATGGACTTTTTTGACAAGCTGAGCAGGATATGAGCAGCGCTCATATCCTGCCGGACTTAATCATTTGGCGATGGTGTGGATCGGAGACAAACCCTCTGCCGAAAGGAGCGGGGCCTTTTGTTTTGCGCTTCACCGCGAGCTCTTATCGTAGGGAATGCCCTCGGCCTTGGGGGCCCGGGATTTTTTTGAGGTAAAGGCCAGGACGATAAGGGTTATGAGATAGGGCAGCATACGGTAGAAATGGGAGCTGATGCCGGCCTGGGCCAGGAGATAGACCCCGTCCCCATTGATGTCGATGCTGGAATAGGCTGCGGCCACGCATTTGAACAGCCCAAACAGCAGGGAGGCCCCGGCGATATTCAGGGGCTTCCAGTTGCCGAAAATCATAACCGCCAGAGCAAGGAAGCCAAAGCCCGCCACATCTCCGTTGGAGGTGCAGTTGGCCGAGGTGAGGGCGTACACAAAGCCGCCCATGCCGGCCAGAGCGCCGGAAATGGTCACGCCGGCATAGCGCATTTTGTAGACATTGATGCCCAGAGAGTCCGCCGCCTGGGGATTTTCGCCGCAGGAACGCAGCCGCAGGCCAAAGCGGGTCTTATATAAAATGATGGAGAGAATGATAAAGAGAATTATGCACACATAGGTAGCCAGATATACCTTGTGCAGAAAGGTGTTGCCGAGAAAACCCAGGTCGTCCGTGCGGCTGTAGCCCAGGGTGGTTTTCTTTATCATGAACCAGCTGGCGGCGTCACCGGTAGCCATCTGCAGGGTGTTCTGGTTTGCAATGATGCGTACCAGGAAAAGCACCAGCGCCGGGGCCAGCATGTTCAGCGCCGTGCCGCCGATGGTCTGGTCTGCCCGGAGGTTAATGGAGGCGAAGGACAGCAGCAGGGAGAAGACCGCCCCCATTACCGCAGCCGCCAGCATGGCCAGAAGCTCGAAGCCCTGAAGGGCGATCCAGTCTCCGGCGGCCTTGGCCTCGTCAAAGACGCCGGCGGTCTGCATCACATGCACAAACAGCACGCCTACAAAAGCGCCGAAGATCATAATGCCCTCAAGCGCCAGGTTTATAATGCCGCTGCGCTCGGAGAACACACCCGCCAGCGCCACGATCATAAGAGGCACGGCGTAGAGCAGCGTCTGTTGAATGAGAAATGTCATGCCGGCTCGCCTCCTTTCCCGTCCTCGTCCTCTGGCGCGGGAGGCTCGGCGGTTTTGCCGCCCTGAGCCATACGCCGTTTTTTCCGGCCGGAAATCATCAGCCGGATGACCAGGGCGAAGGCGCTCAGATACACAATGGTCGCGATAATAACGTCGGTTATATACTCGTTGTAGGCCGTCAGATTCGTAAGCTGCAGGCCCACGATATCGAGCATGGACATGAATATGCCTGAGAAGATGACGCCGATGGGATTGCTCACTGCCAGCAGGGCCACGGGGATGCCGTTGAAGCCGGTGGCCGGGAGGGACTGGTAGGTAGACCAGAAGAACTCCGTGTTGCCGGAGAGATAGTAGAGGGAGGCGCCGGCGGCGGAGAGTGCGCCGGCAATGGCCATGGAGAGAACGATGTTGCGCTTGTCCTTTATTCCAGCATAGCGGGCGGCATGCCTGTTGGAGCCGCAGGCCTTCAGCTCGAAGCCAAGAGTTGTCTTATTCATAAGGATATACATGGCAATCGCCAGGACGATGGCGATAATGATGCCGCCGTTTACCTGGGAGCCGGGGAAAAGCTTATCCAGCCCCAGCTTTGCAGTGGCCACGCCGTTATAGGTGGTCTTATATATGTAGCCGGACTTGGTGCTCTCCACCAGGTTTTTGAAATTGCTTATGTCAAAAAGCCAGGTGACGGTGTTGGCGGCGATCCAGTTGGTCATGATGCAGGCCAGGACCTCGTTTATGTTCAGAAATGCTTTCAGAAGCCCGGGCAGCGCGCCCCAGAGAGCGCCTGCGAGACAGCCCGCCAGAAAAGCGATGAGCCAGACCAGCGCCGGGGGGACCACGGTGGTGGGGATGCTCAGGGCCACCATAAGCGTCACCATGGTGCCCATGAGATACTGACCCGGAGCGCCGATGTTGAACAGGCCCGCCTTATAAGCGACCGCTACGGAGAGGCCGGTCATAATAAGAGGCGTGGCGCGGAAGAGCATATTGCCCATGCTGGTGGGGTTAAAGCCCCAGGTCAGGCTGCCGGCGGCGTCTCTGCCGGTACTGAGAATGCCGGCGAAGATGAGACGAATTCCCTCCCAGGCCCCGCGCAGGGATATGGCGGGGTTTGCCAGCCCCACGATAAGCACAACGACACTGCCCACAGCAAGGCCGATTACGATGGACAGCAGAGAGGCCAGCAGTTTCTGGGCGCCGTCCTTGGCGAAAAACGCGGATAGCTTTGCCTTCATGCCTCTTCTCCCTCCTTAGCCGCCCGCCGGGCTCCGGCCATGTATAGGCCCAGCTCGGAGACGCTTATCTTTGTCGGGTCAAACTCGCCCACGATCTCCCCCTCGTACATGACGAGAATCCGATCGGAAAGGCTCATGACCTCGTCAAGCTCCAGGGAAACCAGCAGAATCGCCTTGCCCCGGTCGCGCTCGGAAACCAGCTGCTTATGGATATATTCTATGGCGCCCACGTCCAGGCCGCGGGTGGGCTGGACGGCGACGATCAAGGGCTTATCCCGGTCAAGCTCCCGGGCGATGATGGCCTTCTGCTGGTTGCCGCCGGACATACTGCGGGCCACGGTGACGGGCCCCTGGCCGGAGCGGACATCGTACTGCTCTATGAGCTGCTCGGCGTAGTCCCGGACGGCATCGGCCTTTATAAAGCCGCCCCTCTGGAAGCGGGGCTCCTTATAACGCTGGAGGACAATGTTCTGCTCCAGCGTGAAGTCCAGCACCAGGCCGTGCTTGTGCCGGTCCTCGGGGATGTGGCTCATGTTCAGGCCCCGGCGCTGGATATTGGCGCGGGATATGTCCTGCCCGCAGAGGGTGACTGAGCCGGAACTGGATTTGTCAAGGCCGGTGAGGCCGTGGATAAGCTCGGTCTGGCCGTTGCCGTCTATGCCTGCGATGCAGAGGATCTCCCCGGCCCGGACGGAAAAGCTCACGTCGTTCACGGCGTTTCTCCTATGGATATGGGAGGGGACGGACAGATGCTCCACCCGGAGAACTTCCTCCGCAGGCTTTGCCTCGTCCTTCACCACTTCCAACTGCACCGGGCGGCCCACCATCATGTTGGACAGCTCCTGCTTGTCGGTGTCGCAGGTGTTGACTGTGCCAATGCAGCGGCCCTTGCGCAGGACCGTGACCCTGTCGGCCACAGCCATGATCTCGTTGAGCTTGTGGGAGATGAAGAGGATGGATTTGCCCTCCCGGGAGAACTCGCGCATGGTCTCCATAAGCTCTTCTATCTCCTGGGGGGTCAGCACGGCGGTTGGCTCGTCAAAGATGAGGATCTCATTGTCCCGATAGAGCATTTTGAGGATCTCAACCCGCTGCTGCATGCCCACGGTGATGTCTTCCACCCTGGCGTCCAGGTCAACCCGAAGGCCGTACTTCTCGGACAGGGCCTCCACCTTTCGTCGGGCTTCTTTTTTCTGGATGAAGCCCATCTTTGTGGTTTCCGCGCCCAGAATAATGTTGTCCAGCACGGTAAAAACATCCACCAATTTGAAGTGCTGGTGCACCATGCCTATGTTCAGCGCGGTTGCGTCGTTAGGGTCGTTTATCTCGACCCGGACGCCGTTTTTGCGTATTTCGCCGCCCTCCGGCTGATAAAGGCCGAAAAGGACGGACATCAGCGTGGATTTGCCGGCCCCGTTCTCTCCCAGAAGCGCATGGATCTCACCCTTTTTCAGCTGGAGGGTGATATCGTCGTTTGCGCGAATTCCGGGGAACTCCTTGGTGATGTGAAGCATTTCTATCACATACTGGGGGGAATTCTCCATGCCGCCACCTACTTTCCTCAGTTTTCAAAAGAAATCGATCAAAAAACTACACTATATTATAACCGCAAAGCCCTTCGATTGCAAGATATCCCTGTTCCGGAGCGAAAAAATATGCCGTCTGGGAAGCGCGCCGCCGCGGGCCGGGCCCGCCCGGCCCGCGGGGGGAAAATGGGGGCGGATTTTTGCTTCGTTCAAAACAGCAAAGAGCCCGGAGAGAAAAATCGCCGGCAGCCTTTTGGCTGCCGGCGACAGAACCCGGGGTAAGATCAGATGATGTTCAGGTTGACATTCTCGGTGGCGGCGAGCTTGGTGTAATCGCCGTCTACAACCACCTCACCGGCGGCAACCTTGGCAAACAGCGCCTCGTAGTCCTCAACGGTGTAGGTCTCCAGACGCCAGCTCTCAGCTGCGGTGGGAATGCCGACGGCGTTCTCATTGACGCCCAGGGACTGCGCAACGCCGCCGATTTCGGCGAAGCTGCCGTCATAGACCTTGGCGACTGCCCACTGGACAGCGTCGGCCAGGCCCTTCATGGCGGAGGTGATAACGGTGTCGGATTCGGCGGACTGGTCCACATCAACGCCTACGACATAGCCGTCGTTGGCGGAAGCGGCAGCGGCAACGGACTGGAACATGGAGCCGCCGCAGGCGAAGATGACCTCAGTGCCGGTCTCATACCAGCCGGAAGCCATGCTCTGGAGCTCGGGGGAGGCCTGGAAGCTTGCGCCGTACTCCCAGGAGTAGTTCATATCGACAGTGATGCCCAGTTCCTTGGCCGCGGCGTCAGCGCCCTGGACAAAGCCGTAACCGAAACGGCAGCAGGCAGGGTTCTCACCGCCGCCACCGCCGCAGAAGCCCAGCTTGGTGAAGCCGTCCTTCACAACGGCGTAGCCGGCAAAGTAGCCGCACTGCTCTTCCTTGAAAGCGATGGGGGCCACGTTGGTCAGAACGTTGCCGGCCTCGTCGGAGAGGGGATAACCGTCAATAAAAACAAAGGAAGTCTCGGGGAACTCGGTGGCGGCTTTCTTGAGCGCGCCCTCCTGCATGAATCCGGCACAGACAACAACCTTGGCGCCGGCGTCCACAGCGGCCTTCATGGCGTCGTAGCGGTCGTCATCGGTGGCCTGGTCGCCGTTGGCGGGCTGATAGTACTTGTAGCTGAGGCCGTTGGCGGCGGCGTAGAGCTTCACGCCGTCAAAGGTGCCCTGGTTGAAGGACTTGTCCTTCAGCTGGCCCACGTCGGTGACGAAGGCGACCTCGTAGGTGCCGTCGGCGGAGGTCATGGTATCCTCAATTGCGTCGGGATCGGTAACTTCTGCAGGCTCTTCGGCGGGCGCCTCGGTGGTTTCGGCAGGAGCCTCGGTAGCCTCAGCAGGGGCTTCGGACGCCGCGGGAGCGGCGGTCTCACCGCAGGCGGCGAGAGCAAAGACCATGCACAGGGCAAGAACAAGTGCGAGAATCTTTTTCATGTTTTTTCCTCCATAAAATAATTTCTGAAGTAACAGGGACGGATTTTCCGAACCGCTTTGCATTATACCATGATATGCGGGGGCAAATCAAGGCTAATAATGACAAAACTATGAACGAATCAGGTTGATTTTTTGAATTTCTGTTCAGATTGACGGAATTTAAACGGTTCAGGGCGTTTCCATCTTCACGGCGGTGTCCAGCGCAATCTCCATCATCTGCGTAAAGGAGGTTTGACGCTCCTCGGCAGAAAGCGCCTCTGGGCGGTAAATATGATCGGATATGGTGCAAAGGCAGAGGGCCCGTTTCCCGGCAAGGGCGGCGTTGGCGTAAAGGGCGGCGGCCTCCATCTCCACGGCCATCACGCCCATGCGCTTCCACAGGTCCATCTTGCTGCAGCCGGGGGCGGAGTAGAAGTTATCGGAGGAGAGGAGGTTGCCCACTTTGATATCCGCGCCATGCTCCCGGGCGGTTTCCACGGCGGCGGAGAGCAGGGTGAAGTCCGCGATGGGGGCAAAGCCGCCCTCCAGGCCGAACTGGTTTATATAATTGGAGTTCGTGCAGGCACCCTGCCCGGCCACCAGATCCATGAGCTTCAGATCATCCCTTATGGCGCCGGCGGAGCCGATGCGGATGATGTTTTCCACGCCGTAAAAATGAAAAAGCTCCCAGCTGTATATGCCGATGGAGGGCATGCCCATGCCCGAGGCCATCACCGTCACTGGTACGCCTTTCCAACAGCCCGTGTGCCCCTGGACGCCGCGGACGTTGTTCACAAGCACGGGGTCCGTGAGAAAGTTCTCCGCGATGAACTTGGCCCGGAGGGGGTCGCCGGGCATGAGGACAGTTCTGGCGATGTCCTCCTTTTTTGCGTTTATATGGGGTGTGGGAATTGACATTGGCGTTTCCTCCTGTTGTGTTTTTGGTGTAGCAGAATGATTATATGAGAGAAAAAAACAAAAGTCAAATTGAAACAGGCGAAAAGATATGATATCATTAAAAAAACGATTCGGGGGCGAGCTTTGATGAGCAATGTAATGGTGATAGGGATTGCCGGAGGCACCGGCAGCGGCAAGACCACGATTACGAAAAAGCTTATGCAGCGCTTCGGCAGCGATGTTTCCGTGATTTATCACGACAATTATTACAAGGCTCATCACGACATGCCCTACGAGCAGCGAGCCCTGCTCAATTACGACCACCCGGACGCTTTTGACACAGGCCTTCTTATAGAGGCCGTAAAAAAGCTTAAGAAGGGCCAGGGGGTCTGCTGTCCGGTGTACGATTATTCCATACACGACAGGACGGACAGAACCATCGCCGTGAACCCGGCCAAGGTCATCATTGTTGAAGGAATCCTCATCTTTCAGAGCAGGGAGCTCTGCCGGGAGATGGACGTCAAGATCTATGTGGACACCGACGCGGATGTGCGAATCCTGCGGCGCATCGTGCGGGACGTGCGGGACAGGGGGCGGAGCTTGGAGAGTGTAGTGAGCCAGTATCTCACCACTGTCAAGCCCATGCATGAGCAGTTCGTGGAGCCCAGCAAGCGCAACGCTGATATTATCATCCCCGAGGGGGGCCACAACCAGGTGGCTATGGAGATGTTGATGGAGCGGGTAAGAGCGCATATCGAAAAGGAGAGCGGAGAAAAATAATGGCAAAGCTATACTTCAAGTACGGGGCTATGGGCTCATCAAAATCGGCCCAGGCGCTGATTACCAAGTTCAACTACGAGGAGCTGGGCATGCGCGTCTGGCTCATAAAGCCCAGCACCGACACCCGGGATGGGGCGGAGCTGATACGCAGCCGCATCGGCCTTGCGTGCAGGGCCCAGGTCATAACCCCGGTACAGGATATTCAGGAAGAATACCGCCGGGCGGGAAAGCACGATGTGATTATTGCCGACGAGGCCCAGTTCTTTACGCCCGAGCAGATAGAGCAGCTGCGCGCGCTGGTGGATGAAGACGACCTGCCTGTGCTCTGCTTCGGGCTGAGGACGGATTTCCTGACCCATTTCTTCCCGGGAGCCCGGCGGCTCATGGAGCTGGCGGACTCACTGACGGAGATCAAGACCGTTTGCGCCTGCGGCCGGAAGGCCACGGTGAACGCCCGCCTGGACGAGAACGGCCGGATCGTGACCCAGGGGGCTCAGGTTTTCCTGGGTGGAAATGACAGTTATGCGGCAATGTGCCATAAATGCTGGAAGAAAAAGATAAAGGAGCAGGAGGCGCCATGACGCGGGCCGATTACGGAAGCTGGCCCCGGCAGGAGCTCTTTGCTTTTTTCTCTTCCATATCCGATCCCTTTTACAGCGTGAGCTTCAGCCTGGAGGTGAGCCGGCTTTACGAATATGTGAAGGCGGAAAGAAGCACTTCGTAAGGAAGGGCCTCTTTCTCGTTTGGGAGCAAGGAAATTGACCACGCCAATCGGCAATAGTATAATGATTGAAACAAATCGGGATTTGAATTCCCCGAAATCATAGGCATCCGCCAGTGATTATAGGGCTTTAATGAAATCCTCTGAAACCGCCCCAACAAAGGATTTTCCGCAATCTGCTCACCGAATCCCTTTATTAAATGTTACACCGTTTCTACAACGCCCTCGCCGCGCATAAGGGCAAAAACAAGGGCAAGAAAATCCCATAACAGGATATAACAAGGTGTGGCAATCGGGAGCCTGTGACATATGTGCGAATACATCAACGACGCAATTATACAGGAGGATTTCTCAATGGAAAAGTATATTTTTGATGAAGGCAACGGTTTGTGGTACGAACTGCAGGGCGATTATTACATCCCCTGCCTGACAGTACTGGATCAAGATGAAAGTCCCATCGGCATTTGGGGACAGCGGCACCTGCGGTACATCAAGACGGAGCGAAAAGCCCTGTACACGGAGCTTTTGACCTGCGGCAGACTGAATACCTATCTGGTCGACATAAACGAACAGGCGACGGAGCAAATGCTCCTGCTGACAAAGCAAATGGCAGAGTGTGAGGGCGTGACAGAACAGCTCAAAGCACAGGAACAAATGCTGTGGGTGCAACGTATGAACAGCATCCGGGACAGGGCAATAGAGATCGTAAATCACGAGTTGATCTACGCATAAGGTATCGGGCGGCGGGGAGCAATCCCCGCCACTCTTATATCTTTTGACAAATAATTGTACGGCTTAATCAGAAGTTGATATAGGTAGGAGTATATTCTCCGCCCAAATTCGCAATCAGCTTTGTTTTGGAGTGTGGCCGGGAATAAAATGTGTTGCTTTGTTGTTTGAACAACATACAATCCTTCTAAGTATGTCTATAATGAATACAGAAAAACACAAAGGAGGTCTAACACTATGGCAAAAAAACTTGATTTGAATAAAACCGTCTATGAATTGACACAGGAATACCCGGAGCTGATCGAGATCATGGCAGGGCTCGGGTTTACCGAGATCACCAAAAAGCCCATGCTGTACTCCGTCGGCAAGATCATGACGATTCCCAAAGGCGCGAAGATGAAGAATATCTCTATGATGGATGTCGTAATCACCTTGATGGGCAAAGGCTTTGAGCTTGTCGGTGAGATGCCGGATATAGCTTCTGCGCCACAGCCTGCGGCGGAGAAAACAAACAATCCTCCCGAAAGCCGCACCGAACAGCTCAAGGTCTATCTGAAAAGGCTTGGCGAAGGTGAAGACCTGGAGAATGTCCGGACGGACTTCGTCCGTGAGTTTGGTGATGTAGAGGCATCCGAAATCATGCAGGCGGAGCAGGAACTCATGAAAGAGGGAACACCGCTGTCTGAAGTGCAGAAGCTCTGTGACGTCCACTCCGCTCTGTTCCACGGCGCTACCACCGAGGAAAAAATCGCCAATGCGGAAAAGGAAGTAGAGGCTTCCCTCCTGCGGAAAAAGGCGCAGGAGGAGCTGGCGAAAAGGGACACCTTCCCCAAAAAGGACTACACGGATAAGAATGCACGAGCCGCCGAGATGGAGCGGGTCACCGGACATCCTCTGTACACGCTGACAAAAGAAAACGCGGCGCTTGCCGATCTGCTCGCAAAATTTAAGGAGGGCAGAGATGAAGCTCTTATCCCGACGATTCGTGAGCTTTCGATCCATTATGCCAAAAAGGGCGATCTGCTCTATCCCCTGCTGAAGGTGAGATACGGCGTCTCCGGTCCCTCCGATGTGATGTGGACGGTGGACGACGAGATTCGCGATGAGCTTGGGGCGCTTGCAAAAGAAAGCGATCACAGCGCAGAATGGAGCGCCAGGCTGGACGCCGTGCTGACCCGGGCCGAGGAAATGATCTACAAGGAGCAGAACATCCTGTTCCCAATCTGCGCGGTGAACTTCACAGAGGAGGAATGGTACGGCATCTACCACGACGAGAAGGATTACGACCTGTGCTTCGGCGTGGAACAGGAACGCTGGGAGACTGCGGAGGGCAGGAAGATTTCCGCAGTCTTCGATGCGGTGGGCGAGATCGTAATGCCCGGCGGTCACATGACCGTGGAACAGCTGACCGCGCTTTTGAATACGATCCCGATGGAAATTACCTTTGTGGATGCGGATAACATCAACCGCTTCTTCAATGAAGGGCCGAAGGTCTTCAAGCGCCCCGGCATGGCCATTGACCGGGAAGTGTTCTCCTGCCATCCGCCGAAGATCGAGCCGATGGTGCGCCAGATCATCGATGATTTCAGGAACAATCGCCGTGACGAGGTGCCTGTCTGGATGGAGAAGGGCGGCAGCACGATGCTGGTGAAATACATGGCGGTACGTGACAAGTCCGGAGCGTATCTTGGTACGGTGGAGCTTGTGCAGAATATGGAATTTGCAAAAACATTTTTTCTTGGCGAAAACAAGTAGTGCCGGGTAAAACAAAAGTCTTCCCGTCTAAGTCGGCGAGAAGACTTTTTGCTTAATAATCATGTTGATCCATTTAGCGTGAACTCGTTCTTGTGGTAAGTAATCAATCCGTCCTTCTGCATCTTGGACAGTTCATTGGACATGGCGCTGCGGTCTACGGCAAGATAGTCGGCAAGCTGCTGGCGGTCGAAGGGAATGGTAAAGCGCGAGCTTCCGTGTTCTAGCGCCTGCTCCGAAAGATAAGAAAGCAGGCGTTCCCGGAGAGATTTTGACGCGGTATGCATCATACGCGAAGAGAGATTCAGGTTCTTCTGTGCGGAAATCCGAAGCATATTCTGAATGATGCGGGTATGGAACGCGCATCCCCTCTGGCAAGTGGTGAGCATATTGCGCATATTCAGGAAGAGCACTTCGGTCTCCTCGCAGGCAACAACGTCGCAAAGCAGCTCCTTGCCGGGAATTGCCGCATAGTTTTCTGCAAAAACCTGTCCTTTTCCCACATGACCGAAAATATGGCTGTTTCCCCAGTAAAAATTGACGACGATATTCACACTGCCGGATTCCACAAGCCCGATTTCGCTGACAGAGGACCCCGCCCGGATAATAATCTCATCCTTTTTGTATTTGCGCTCTTTCGCACCCAGGCAGCTAAGCAGCTCCGAGATTTCGCTCTCGCTGATTCCATGAAACAGCGGCGTGTTGGAAATAAAAAAAGTATTCATGAAAATCATCCTTCCGTTGTTGCAACAACATACGCGTTGTTTCGATTATAGTATAATCAGAGCAGAAAATCAAGAACAGGGAGGAAAAACTTATGGGAACCACAGTTGTAAACAGGAAAACCTTGATCGGTGAAATCGTAAACCAGTACCCGGAAACGGCGGAGGTGCTGCTCGGAATCGGTATGCACTGCCTCGGCTGTCCAGCTTCCCAGGCGGAGAGTCTTGAGGATGCCTGCGCCGTTCATGGCGTTGATCCTGAAAGCGTCATAAAGGCCATCAACGATAAAATCGCCGATAGCGGAAAGTGATTGTATGAAAGAAAAAGTCGGAGAAGTATTCTCCATTGCGAGGGATAACCCAGCGATTTCTGGCTGCACGATCTCCAAAGCCGTTCATGGTGGAGCAAACGACATCATCTACTTTTCCTTGGCCAGGAACACGGATATAAGTGCGGAAATTTATCCGTACCACAAGCTGCTCATCTTGGCGGAGGGTGGCATAGAGGTCTACGGATCAGACGGCTTCAGCAGACCCCTTCATACCGGTGACAGCATGGTAACCCTACGGGATACACCGATGGGAATACGAACAGCGGAAGGTGCTGTCTATACAGAAATCTCGATTAGGAGGAGCGATATCATGAACGAGGCAATCAAGGCAGGCGAAGTGTTCAGACTGGCAGAACTTGTCCCCTATCAGGACGGCAAGATCGTCAACATGGATGTGGTTCATAACGACCAGATGAAGTTTGTCGTCATGGCTTTCGACGAAGGCACCGGCCTTTCCGAACACGCCGCCCCGGGCGAGGCGCTGATTTTCGCTTTGGATGGCGAGGGCGTGATTGGCTACGAAGGAAAAGACCATCCCATCAAAGCCGGTGAGAATTTTCATTTTGCCAAAGCAGGAATTCATAGTGTCCAGGCAGTCAAACGGTTTAAGATGGCGCTGCTGTTGACACTGGAATCATAAAAAACGAGGAAAGCGAGGATCAGACAATGAAGTATGTTGTAAATGACGGATGCATCGGCTGCGGCCTGTGCGCTGGTACTTGCCCGGAGGTGTTCTCCATGGGCGACGAAGGCGTTGCCGTCGCCACCCAGACTGAAGTCCCGGAAGAAGCGCTTAAGTGCGCGGTGGAAGCCAAGGATGGTTGCCCCGTGGGTGCCATCGAAGAAGTATAAGGAGGTATGAAAAATGGATACGCAAATGTTTTGTTTTCAGTGTGAGCAGACCGCAGGCAGTAAGGGCTGCATGGGAAAGGCCGGCGTCTGCGGAAAGACATCGGATGTCGCTAGATTGCAGGATCAACTGACCGGCGCACTGGTCGGTCTTGCCCGTGCGGCGGACGGCGCCGCGCAGCCGATTGAAAATGTCTGCAAGTTGATGATCAAGGGGCTGTTCACAACCATCACCAACGTAAACTTCAACGAAGTCACCATTCAAGCCTTGATTGACGAGGTCCATGCAGAAAAAGAAAGGCTTGCTCCCAACTGTCCTTCCTGCGGCTCATGCGGCAAGAACGATGATTACGACATGGCAAAGGTCTGGGACGCCGACGAGGATATTCGCAGTCTGAAATCCATGATCCTTTTCGGTATTCGCGGCATGGCGGCCTACGCTTATCATGCCGGAGTGCTCGGTTATTCCGACAAAAGAGTGAACGAGTTCTTTGTGAAGGCGCTCTTTGCCATCGGCGAGGACTGGGGTATGGATCAGCTTCTGCCCATCGTTCTCGAAGTCGGAGAAGTGAATTTCGCCTGCATGGAGATGCTCGACAAGGCAAATACCGAGACCTACGGCAAGCCTGTCCCGGCCACCGTTCCGCTGATGGTGGAGAAGGGGCCGTTTATCGTAATCACCGGCCACGATCTGTACGATCTGAAGCGGCTCCTGGAGCAGACTAAGGACAAGGGCATCAACATCTACACCCACGGCGAGATGCTGCCTGCCCACGGTTACCCTGAGCTGAAGAAATATCCGCACCTCAAGGGCAACTTCGGCACGGCGTGGCAGAATCAGCAGAAGGAATTTGCAAATCTCCCCGCGCCGATCCTCTTCACCACCAACTGCCTGATGCCGCCCAAGGACAGCTATAAAGACCGGGTCTTCACCACCGAGGTGGTCTCCTATCCGGAAATCGTACATATCGGCGAGGACAAGGACTTTACCCCAGTCATTGAGAAGGCGCTGGAGCTGGGCGGCTTTGCCGAGGATACGCAGTTCACTGGCATTAACGGCGGAACCACCGTCACCACCGGCTTCAGCCACAGCACGATTCTCGGCGTTGCGGACAAGGTCATTGACGCCGTAAAGAGCGGCGCCATCCGGCACTTCTTCTTGGTGGGCGGCTGCGACGGCGCAAAGCCCGGCCGCAACTACTACACCGAGCTTGTGAAGCAGGCGCCTGCCGATACCGTCATCCTGACCCTTGCCTGCGGCAAGTTCCGCTTCAACGATCTGGACATCGGCACCATCGGCGGTTTGCCTCGTATCATGGATATGGGTCAGTGCAACGACGCCTTCGGCGCGGTCAAGGTGGCCGTGGCGCTTGCTGAAGCCTTTGGCTGCGGCGTGAACGAGTTGCCCCTGTCCATCATTCTCTCCTGGTATGAGCAGAAAGCTGTCTGCGTCCTGCTGACGCTGCTGTATCTGGGCATCAAGAATATGCGGCTCGGGCCCACACTCCCCGCCTTTGTTTCACCGAATGTGCTGAATTATCTGGTGGAGCATTACAACATTGCCCCCACCACCACGCCGGAAGAGGATCTGAAGACGATACTTGGATAAGATTTTTCACAATCTTTTCTCTTGGAAAGACTATAAAATTTCCGGGAAACACACATTTTTTGCCCTGCAAGCCGCAAACTTGCAGGGCGTTTCTATGTACGCGCCGCAGGGCTTGCTCCTGCGGTGCAGTTTTCGTTTTAGCGTTCAATGTCATAGCTGCGTTGTTTGGGATTTCGGCGGGGCTGGTTTTTTCGCTTCGTCTCCGCCTCAAGCTCCCGAAGCCGCTTTATGACGCTCTCTTTTTCGGGTGGTTTTTCCCTCTTGGGATTTTTCTTCTCTGCCGCCTGCCGCTCCCATGCGGCGAGGTCACGGTTGTACTGCTCCACAAGAGCGGTAGCCTTGTAGCGAAGCTTTTGGAAAAGAACGGATTGGTCAGAATGTCCACCGAAACAGAACGAATCTCATTCAATATAGGGTATACCAAAGAAGGGTTTGCAGATAAGGTTTATCACATTCATCTAAGATACACCGGAGACAATGATGAATTGTTTTTTCGCGATTATCTTAATGAACATCCTGGAGTAGCCAAGGAATATGAAGCATTAAAGTTGAAACTGTGGAAAAAATACGAGCATAACAGAGATGGCTATACAGATGCAAAAACGGATTTCATTCATAAATGGACATCCGAAGCACGCAAGCTATATGGCAATAGATTCTGACAAATTCCAGCTTGGAGGGAAAAACATGAGCAAATACGATGCGTTGTGGAACTGGATAAAAGAAAATGGTACAGACAGTTTTAAACTGACCTATGTGGAGATCGAGCAAATCGCCGGTTTGCCGATAGATCATTCCTTCCTGACATACAAAAAAGAACTGTTGGACTATGGGTATAAGGTCGGGAAAATATCTATGAAAGAGCAAACGGTAACTTTTGAAAAACAGAAGTAAATATGCATGAAAATTCACATATTCTAAACGTATAAACTTTACACAAATTCCAATTTATCGAGAAGATTTTCTATTGTCCACAGTAATAACGGGCATTGGATTTTGTCCCCCAAAATCCGAAACAGCGCGAAAAAACAGGCGTGACCGCGATGGTCACGCCTGTTTCATGTCCTTTTGGCTGGCTATTTCCTCTCTCAAAGCACCTTCCTTACAGAGGGCGCCCCGAGGGGCTGTCCTTTTATTATTCCTTGGTGTATCTCTCGACAAAGGCCCTTAACAGCGTGGAGGCGTTTGACTACGCCCTTTGTGACGGGGAGCTTGTGCGCCTGGGCGGGCAAAGGCCCAGCTTCACGGATCTGAAAAAAGGCTCGGAGAATTTTCATATTGTCACCCTGCCCATGGAAGAGAGCATGGCCGCTTTCTGTGCCGCCGCCGGGAAAAAAGCGGCGGCCAGACCTGCTTTATCGACAAAAGCCAGAGCGGGCTGGATCTGATCTATTTCACCTGCCTGCCCTGGGTGGAGCTGACGGGGCTTACAAACGAGCGGGACATGGACCGGGATGACGCCATTCCGAGACTGGCCTGGGGCAGATATCGGGAGGAAAACGGCCGCAAAAGGTTGGGGATGTCCATAGAGCTGAACCACCGCTTTGCCGACGGGGTGCATATTGGCATGTTCGTCAGCGCGCTGGAGGGGCTTATGGAGGGGCTTTAAGCCCGGCCAAAAAAAGGGCGGCTGAGACTGTCAAAGAAAGGCTTGCTGAAGCAAAATAACGGAGCCGGGGGCGCTTGAAGGAGCAAGGCCGCCCCAAATTGGATAAGCCGCCGTCAAAAAAGTCCGGCATGGACTTTTTTGACAAGCTGATCGCCCGGGAGCTTTTAGCTCCCGGGCGTCAAGCTGTTGACAAAGCGTCAACAGCTTGAGCGAAAAATACAGGAACATTCAAAAATGTTCCTGTATTTTCCATTATTGAACGCGAAGAGGGGTCTCCCGTCCCCCCTCCGCACTTCCCCCATGCATATCCGCCCATTGCCTATGGGTTTGTCTACAGTCTG
>DCJL01000017.1:133605-139559 GCA_002320035.1 Clostridiales bacterium UBA1701
AGCTTTTAGCTCCCGGGCGGTTCTTTATTTATCCTGATTTTCTTTTTCAGCCTGCTTCCGGGCCTTTCTTCGTGCGCTGAGCTTTTTCCCGACGGGGACAAGGATGAGCGCCAAAAGAGAAAGCACTGCCAGAGCCGGCAGGGCGCCCACGAGGAACACCAGCAAATCCTTAAAGAAATCGCCCACGGACGCAAGCCCATCTTTAAGAGCCAGCCATAGCCGCTGCCCATAGCTTATCTCGCTCTCGGGGCTGTATTCCCGGACCTCCTGAAGGGAGACGTTCACACTGCTGTAAGTCACCTGCCGGTCCCAGTTTTTCAGGGAGGACTGGAGACTCTCAATCTGATACCGGAGCTCCGTGATTTTTTCTTCGATGGCGATAACATCGGGTACGGTCTGGGCCTTTTCCATCATTTCAAGAAGCCTTGCCTCCTGGGCAGTGTAGGCGGTGAGGCGGGCCTGCGCGTCGTAATACCGGGCGGTGACGTTCTCGGTATAGGTATGGCTGTAAGGCACGTTGCCCAGCTCCGTAAGGCTGCCCATGAGCGTTTCAAAAGAGACGCTGGGGATACGCAAAAGGTAATCCGCGCTGCGCCGGCTGGCATAGCCCTGGGATCTGGAGTAAAAATCCGCGCCGTTGACGCTGCTGGATTCCACCCAGCCGCCGTAACTGTCCACGAGGGCCATCAGCTTCTCAACGCTGGAATCAAATTCTGTGGTTTCCACGGTCACGTCGGCGGAGTAGATGATTTTCGAGGGGTCCTCCGAGGGCACTTCGGACCCGGAGGCAGATTCGGGGCGGTTCCCGGCGGCGCTGTCGGTCATGGCCAGACCGTATTCCGCCGCGTATTCGGCGTTCTCAGCGGCGGGGGCTTCGGCCGGGGCGGCCCGGTCTTTGGCGGCGGAGCTGGCGCCGCAGGCGCAGAGCGCCATGCAGAGCAGGGCCAGGAAAAGGGAAAGGGCTTTTTTCATTTTTTTCTATCCTCCTGTCATTTTTTCGCTTAAACTGCTTTTGTGACGGGGAAAAAATGAGAAAGTTCCCATTTTCTTCGCAAAGGGAAAATACGGAGCGCTTTCCCGGGCGCGCTTATTTGATAAGCTCCGTTACCACATGCTGGCACAGGAGCAGGCCCGCCGTGGCGGGGACCCAGACGAGAGACCCGGGAACGCTGCGGCGTCCGGGGGGCGGGGCCTCAAGCTGCCGGGGCTCCATGGGCGTCTCGGGGCTGAACACCACCGGGTGATGCAGCACGCCTCTGGCCCGCAGTTCCCGGCGCACCACCCGGGCCAGGGCGCAGCCGCTGGTTTTGGAAATGTCATCTATCCGGAGCAGGGACGCATCCCGCTTGTTGCCGGTGCCCAGGGCAGAGATAATGGGCAGATTCCGCTCCCTGCAGCTCATAATCAGGTCAATTTTGCAGGAGACAAGGTCAATGGCGTCCACCACATAGTCGTAATCGGCAAAAAAACGCTCCCGATTTTCGCTCTCGTAGCGGGCGGCGATGGCGGTGACTTCTATATCGGGGTTGATATCCCTTATCCGCTCCGCCATGAGCTCCGCCTTGGGGCGGCCGATGGTGGAGCCCAGGGCGCAGAGCTGGCGGTTTATGTTGCTCCCGCCCACGCTGTCCATGTCGATCAGCGTGAGCCTGCCAATGCCGGAGCGGGCCAGGGCTTCGGCGCACCAGGAACCTACGCCGCCCAGACCGAACACTGCCGCATGGCTCTGCCAAAGACGCTCCATGGCCGCGTCTCCCAGCAGCATCCGGGCGCGAAGGCGTCTCTCGTCCATATGTGTTCCTCCTTAAAACCCAAAATTACAAAAACTGCCGCTCCGGGCGGGAGCGGCAGCGTTTTATTTCAGTCAGCCAACCAGGCGGTAGCCGAAGCCGGTGACGGCCTCGTAGCCGGAACTGAGCTCGGTGAGCCAGGCCTGAAGGGCCTCGGAGCGCATGGCGCTTTCGGCGATATAATCGCTGTAAAGCTGCCCCTCGCCCACGTAGTACATGATGTGGTATCCCGCGTAGCTGCTGGTTTCACCGTAGACAATGGCCGTGTCTCCGGGCTTGTGGCCTTCAAAGCAGAACGCATCGAACTCCTTCACCATCTGGTTTTTAGCGACCGCGTCATAGAGCCCGCCCCTGGTGTTGGAACCCGCGTCCTCGCTCATTTCATTGGCGAGGGCGGCGAAGCTGTCCTCGGTCTTGTCTCCGGCCTGCCACTGGGCATAAATCTCCTCGGCTTTCTCGCGGGCGGCAGCCTTGGCTTCCTCGGTATAAGCGCCGCTCTCATCGGCTTCGGCCTTCACGAGGATATGGCGCACCTGAGCAAGGGGATAGTGGTTATCGTCCCGGCTGAGGAAAAGGACAACGTAATAGCCGCTGCCGTCGTTCTCAATGACCGCGGCGTCGCCAAGCTGGCGGCTGCCGGTCATCCAGTCTTTATATGCGCCGAGGCTGCTGCCCTTGGTGGTGCTGCTGCGGGTGGAGCGCGCGCCGTCCACCTGGGAGGCCACGGCCTCGTCAAAGCGGTCTGCGGCGGCGTCCATGGCAGCGTCGCCAAAGCGGAGAGGCTCGGCGGCCTCATCGTCCGCGGCGGCTTCGCCGGTCACGGCCTTATCTTCCGCGGCGGTTTCGCCGGTCACGGCCTTATCTTCCGCGGCGTCTTCGCCGGTCACGGTCTCATCTTCCGCGGCGGCTTCGCCGGTCACGGTCTCATCTTCCGCGGCGGCTTCGCCGGTCACGGCCTCATCCTCACCGGCGGCTTCGCCGGTCACAGGCTCGTCCCCGGTGACGGGCCCGGCAGGGGCGAAGCCGGACTCATAGGCGGCCAGAATTGCGTCGGCAGTGGCTTTGGCGGCGGCCAGAGTCTCCTCGGTAGGGGCGGAAGAAGCGGTGCCGTCCTCGGCGGTGGTCTCTACGGTCTCCGCGGCCACATAATAATAGGCAAGGCCGAAAATGTCGCTTGCGCCCTCAAGGCCCTTATAGTATTCCTCCAGCTCCGCGTCGGTGTACTGGAAACTGTCGGACATCTGGGACAGCACTTTGCTGGCCAGGGCAGAGTCCAGCCCGGCCTGGCGGACGAGGGCCTTAGTGACCCCGGTGCCGTAGCTGGCGGCAAAGAACTTGTCGACACTGCCGTAGCCCAGGCCCTTGACATATTCGTCCAGTCCTTCAAAGCCCGCGTCGACCTGGGCGATCTCGTCCTCGTCCAGCGTGATGCTCTTTTCGGCGGCATAGTCAAGGAGGGCCTTGGTCTGGGTCAGCTCCTGGCTGGCGGCATCAAGGAAATAATCCCTCCAGGTACCGCCCTCCAGCATGGGGCAGCTCTGGGAGCCAAGGCCGGCGATGCCGGCGCTGGTGTCCAGACCGAAAAGGGAGGCGTAGCTGCCGTACTGATTGGCCCAGGTGTAATACTGGTTTGCATAGCTGTAACTCACACGGGCGGGACTGAATCCCTCGCCTCCGATTGTCAGAGCGGTGGTGCCGGTGTAAAGAAAGCTGGAATTCAAAAACAGAATGGCGGCGATGAGAATCACTACGCCGATCGTGCCCAGCGTCCAGCGAAGCTTGCTCCGGGCCTTTTTCTTTGCCTCGGCCTGGGCGGCCAGAGTCTTTTTATCGGTGCCCGCCTCGCGGGCGGCCTGACGGTTTTTCTTTTCTGTTGAAGCGCTCATTGTATGTCATCCTTTTTCATGCTTTTCATTTCTGCCGCGTGTTTGCAGACTAAAGCATTATAACCCAAATAAGCCCGCTGTTCAAGAGAAATAACGCAGTTATTAAAATGTTAATTATATTCCCGTCTGTTTCGGTTGTTTTGACAGGCTGAATATGGTACGATTGGCTACGTATTCTGGAAAGGAAAAGGACATGAAGCGAAAAAAATCATTCATACGGAACATGACTGCCGCGGCGGCCGCACTGCTGGCGGCGGTGTGTATCGTCTGCGACAGCAAGTATAACATTCAGCTTACGGAGTACCGCGTGGAGTCTCAGAAGCTCCCGGAGGAGCTGGACGGCTTCCGGATCGTGCATCTCTCCGACCTGCACGGAGCGGAGCTGGGCCGGGACAACGAGAGGCTGATAGAACTTACGCGCCGGCAGGAGCCGGACCTGATCGCCCTGACCGGGGATTTCGCGGAAAACGGGAAGGAGCTCTCGGCAGTGGAGAGCCTGCTGGAGGGCATAGAGGGTCTGGCGCCCGTTTATTATGTCTGCGGGAACCACGAATGGGCCGGGGGCTGCGTGGAGGAGATCAGGGCGCTGATGGAGCGCCATGGCGTGCGCTGGCTTTCAAATCAGTATGAGCTTCTGGAAAAAAACGGGGCGCGGCTTGTTGTCGCCGGGGCGGAGGATCCAAACGGCCGGGCGGATATGACAAGGCCCCGGGAGCTGGCAGAGAGGATCCGGGCAGACTATCCAGAGGATTTTGTGCTCTGGCTGGGGCACAGGAATTACTGGGTGCAGAGGTATCCGGAGCTTCCCGTCGACCTGATCCTCAGCGGCCATGCCCACGGCGGCATTGTACGCCTGCCCTTTATAGGCGGGCTTTTCAACACCAATCACGGCTTTGGGGCTGAGTATGAAAATGGCCTGTATTTCTCAGGAAGCTACTGCATGGAGGTTTCGCGGGGCCTTGGGAATTCTGTGCCCGTACCCAGGATTTTCAACCGCCCGGAGCTGGTGACGCTGGTTCTGGAGCGCGCGGAATGATAATTTTTAATTAGTTTTTTTAAAAGGACAGTCATAATCTTTTCACAGCGCGCATATACTGAGGATATGCTGAAATCATAGAAAATTTTTCAGGCATTCTGACGAAAAACAGGAGGTATATGCGTGGAACACGATATTGACGATCTCATTTACGGCAGCTATGACCCGGGACCCAGCAGCCGGTAAAAGGGCCGCGGAAATCCATGCGGCGAGATAAAAAAGCCCGCCATCCCATATTTTGAAGTGGGATGGCGGGCTTTTGTCAACTGCGGTTTTGTTCTTTCCGGCGTGCGGGGGACCGGGAGACAAGGCCAATGATCTGGCCGGAGAGCACCACCGTAAGCAGCGAGTACAGGATGCGGCGCAGAGGGATATAGCTCAGGGACAGGAGCAGGACGATCAGGTCACTTGCCAGATAGATCCACTGAATTTTCAGCCCCGTGAGCTTTGCAAGGCCCATGGCCAGCGCGTCGTCCCCGCCGGGGGCGCCGCCGGCGCGGACGCTGATGCCCACGCCAAGGCCGACAAAAAGCGCGCCGAGCACGGCAGCGGCCAGAGGATAGGCGGCAATGCCGGGGAAGAGAGGCGGAAACAGCTCGCAGACCCAGTAAAACAGGGAAAAGCCGCCGCCCGCCGCAAGGGAGAGCAGCACAAAATCCCGGCCCAGAGTCAGCCAGCCGAAAAGATAGCAGGCGGCGTTGAGCACGAGGCCCGAAAGCGCGGGAGAGAGATCCAGCCAGTGATGCAGCAGCAGAGTCAGACCCAGAACGCCGCCCTCGGTGACGCCTGAGAGAGAATGAATATTATAAAGCCCGAAGGCCAGAACAGCGCTGCCCAGCAGGGACAGGCATACGCGCCTGAAATTCAGGGGGGAGGACAAATTAACAAAACCTTTCTTTGATTTTTTCCGGGGATCGAGAGACGGGGCGGAAAAATGCGGCAACGGAACGGGCGCAGGAAGGGCTCGTTCCGTTTTGCGTATGATTTCTTGTCATGGAGGAAAGGGGGGGCGCCGCAGCGGGGCCGCCCCATGGCTGCCGACCGTAAAAACCGATTTCCGGAATCGGCAATCAATGCGCGGGATGGGAAAGATCAATCGGCGGCGCGCATGGAGAGGAAGGCGTTGATAAAGCCATCCAGATCTCCGTCCATCACGTTCTGGATGTTGCCGTTTTCGTACTCGGTTCTGTGATCTTTCACGAGCTGATAGGGCATGAACACATAGGAGCGGATCTGGCTGCC
>DCJL01000010.1 GCA_002320035.1 Clostridiales bacterium UBA1701
TCAGATTTTTGCTATGTTTTACATGGCAAATAAGGAGCGAATAAGCGCCCCTTATTCCAGATTTAAGTACAGGAGGAAAATGAATATGGCATTTACCGCTCAGGATGTTAAGACACTCCGCGAGATGACCAACGTCGGCATGATGGACTGCAAGAAAGCGCTCACCGAGACCGACGGCGATATGGACAAGGCAGTCGAGTGGCTGCGTGAGAAGGGCCTTGCCAAGGCCGCAAAAAAAGCCGGCCGCATTGCCGCCGAGGGGATGGCTTATGCTGCCGTCTGCCCCGAGTGCGGCGTCGGCGCTATGGTGGAGGTCAACTGCGAGACCGATTTCTGCGCCAAGAGCGATCTGTTTGTAGCCTTCGTCAAGGACATCTGCCAGGTGGTTCTGAAGGACGGCCCCGCTGATGTTGAGGCTCTCATGGCCTGCAAGTACCCCGGCAGCGAGTTGACCGTGGCAGAGACTCTGCCCGAGAAGGTCATGTCCATCGGCGAGAATCTGCAGATCCGCCGCTTGGTCCGCTTTGCCGAGAATACCAGCGTGGCTTATGTCCATGCCGGCGGCAAGATCGGCGTGCTGGTGAACCTGGCTGTTGAGGGCGGAATCGACGCCACCGAGATCGGTAAGGACGTCGCCATGCAGATCGCCGCGCTTAATCCCCGCTTCTGGGACAAGAGCATGGTCACCGAGGATGTCATGGCTGAGGAGAAGAAGGTTGCCTTGGCTCTCATGGATCAGGATCCTAAGATGGCCTCCAAGCCCCAGCAGGTCAAGGAGAAGATCGTCATGGGCAAGCTCAACAAGTTCTATGAGGAGAACTGCCTGCTCCAGCAGGAGTTTGTCAAAGACAACAGCATGACCGTGGAGAAGTACATTGCCACCGCCGCCAAGGCGCTGGGCGGCTCCGTGAAGTTTGTCAATGCCGTTCGCTTCATGAAGGGCGAGGGCATCGAGAAGAAGCAGGAGGACTTCGCCGCCGAAGTCGCCGCACAGATGAACGCCGGCAAGTAAAAAATAAATTTTCCAAAGCCGCAGCCTTTTGGTTGCGGCTTTTTTATTTCCGTGTTAAACTGCGGAAAAAGGGAGAGTGACAGCATGAAAAACGTTCTCAGAGAAAAAATGCTCAGCGGGGAGAAGACCCTGGGTACATTTATGGAGCTGGGCACCGCCACCGCGGCGGAGTGCCTGGGTCTTGCAGGGCTGGACTATCTGATCATCGACACCGAGCACGGCCCGTTCAATCCCCAGAGCGCTCTGGATTTCATCCGGGCGGCGAAGCTTTATAATATAACGCCTCTTGCCAGAGTGCAGGAGATATCCAGGGCCGCGATCCTGAAGCTTCTTGATGTGGGGGCGATGGGCCTTATCATCCCCTGTGTGAACACCGTGGAGGAGGCCAAGACCATAGTAAGCTATGGAAAATACGCCCCGGTGGGGGAACGGGGTGTGGCCAATACCGCGGGCTCCGGTTTCTGGTTCGAAGATTATGCCAGCCACGGCATGCCGGCCTATTTTGAAACGTCCAACAGGGAGACGCTGCTTTTCCCCCAGTGCGAGACGCTGGGCTGCCTGGAGCATCTGGAGGAGATTGTGATCCTGCCGGGGATTGACGGAATCTTTGTGGGCCCCTTTGACCTGTCCACGGCCATGGGCATCCCAGGACAGTTTGATAAACCGGAATTTAAAGAAGCCCTGCGCCATATTCAGGCTGTCTGCGCCCGGGCGAATAAGCCCTCCATTATCTTCGCCGCCTCGGAAAGCGCCGCCCGAGAGGGCTTTCAAATGGGCTATGACAGCGTCACCTACGGAATGGACGCCACCATGCTTGTAAATGCTTTTCGGGCTGCCAGAGCGGGGATCGTGGGATAAGGGCAGGAGAAAAATTCAGCGTGCGGGCAAAGTCTTTTTGACTTTGCCCGCACGCTGAATTTTTTATTCGGCCGCCGCTTTTTCAAGCAGTTCTGCGGCGAAGGCACTGGCACGCAGGGCTTTCTTTTCGTTCATAAATACCCTGCCCTCGCCGGGGTCGGTTCCGCCGGTCCTGCCCAGGTAATTCATTCCGGTTTGATGCGCGAGGATCATAACACAGCGTTCAAAATAAATGCCCATTTTTTCCGGGCTAAAGCCGCTGGTGGTGATAACGGCACAGAATTTTCCTGCCAGCATGGAGGGCGCCTTCTGCCGCCCGTAAGCTTTCACGGGAGCGTAAATGAGCCTGTCCATAAAGGTTTTCACAGGACCCGGGGCAAAGCCGCAGTAAATGGGAGCGGCCAGCACAAGAATATCTGAAGCCTGAATTTCGCCGAACAGCGTTTCAAAGTCGTCCTTCTGGGCGCAGCCCAGCTCTCCGGTGACATTCTGGCAGCTTTTGCAGCCAAGGCAGGGCTTGATGTCATAATCACAGAGCCAGCCCTCCCGAACCTCTGCCCCCAGCGCCTGAAGCGCGTCGACAAAAGGCCGGGTAAACTGCCAGGTATTCCCGTTTTTCTTGTGGCTGCCCTGAAGTATATATACTTTCATTCTTTCACATCCTTTTTGTTTTAAGCTATCTGGTCCGGAGGGGGATGTCAAGAAGCAAATTATTTGGGGGATTAAACGGGAAATTAAGGATTATTAATAAAACTTTTTTCCGCCTTTGTGCATCTAGATATATGGAGCAGAAAACAGAGAGAAGGAGTGCAAAATGAAAAAAGTGGAATACAGGAGACAGGCCAGGGCCCATAAAAGAGGAAAAATGCGCAGGCGTTTTGTTTTGGGTACGTTCTGTATTGCCATAATAACCATGGCGTCAGTGAGCGTTTCCGGCCTCGCTCAGGCCTTTACCGAGCCGGTGGAAGAGGGAAACGCTGTAACGGGATCTGCCCTGACGGAGCCTGAGAAAGCGCAGGCCAATGCGATTTTTACAGAGCCTTCCCCTTTGGCTGTGCCAAGCCCGGAACCGGCGCCGGAGGAGGCCCCGGAGGATGGCGCTCTGCCCGCCTCGGAGGCGGTAGAAGAGAGCTATTTTGACGACGCGGTATTTATAGGCGATTCCCGCACGGAGGGCCTCATTACAGGCACCGGGCTTTATAACGCCGTTTCCTATACCCATAAGGGCCTTATGGTAGACACGGTGTTCACGGAGCTTATAGTCAACCGCGGCGGCGTGTGGATTTCCGCCATGGAGGCGCTGAAATATATTGATTTCAGCAAGGTCTATGTAATGTTCGGCATAAACGAAACAGGCTGGCCCTATAATGATGTTTTTATAGAAAAATACGGCCGGATCATTGACACGATAAAGGAAATAAACCCGAATGCCATCATCTATGTCCAGCAGATTATCCCTGTGAGCGAATCTGTCTCATCCAGCCACAGCTATATAAAAAACAGCAAGATAGAGGAGTTTAACCGGCTTATCCGGGACATGGCGGAAGAAAAGCAGGTCTGCCTTTTGAATCCCGGCTCCGCTCTCTGCGGCGGGGAGAATTTCCTGCCTTCAGAGGCCGCTCTGGACGGCATACATCTGAACCGGGAATACTGCGCCCTCTGGCTTGACTATCTGAAAACTCATACATACAGACAATAAGGGAGAGAGATAATGAAAAAAGTATTCATGCCTGTTTTGATCGCGGTCCTCTGCGCCGCCCTGCTCTGCGGCTGCGGCGCCGGGAGCGCGGAGATTGACCCGGAAGCGCTGGCTCAGGAGCTTGCGGAAAAGGTCCCCTTTGAGGACCAGCTCTCCCTCGCCCCGGAGGCTGCGGCGGAAAAGCTCTACGCCATAGTCGACGCCGAAAGGGCTTTTATTTATACCGGCAGCGGGGCCACGGCCGAGGAGATCGCCGTGTTTGAATTTGCGGACGAGGCCGGGGCAAAGGACGGCCTCGCGCTTGCCAGGCAGCGGATTGAGCGGCAGACGGAGGATTACGCCTCTTATATCCCCGAGGAGCTGCCCCGGCTTGAAAATGCCGTGCTGCGGCAGAGCGGGAGATATCTGGCGGTCTGCGTCAGTACCGGCGCTGAGGCGGAAGAAATCATAGAAGCCTGGCTGGAGTGAGGGAATCGTGGATTCAAAGGAAAAAATAGTCGTTTTCATGCAGGAAAATTATGAGAGCTTTTATAAGCTGGCATACAGCTACTCGAAGCAGCGGGAGGACGCCCTGGATATTGTCCACGAGGCCATAGTGAAAGCCCTGCAAAACGCGGACGGCCTGCGCAGCGGGGACAATATAAAGCCATGGTTTTACCGGATCCTGGTAAATGAGAGCCTGAGTCTGCTGCGCCGCAAAGAAAAGACCCTTGAAATGGACGGGTTTGAGGACTTCGAAATTGCCGACAGCAGCTCCAGCCGGGCCGACTATATCGACCTCTATCAATCGCTGGACGGCCTGCCCCTGGGGCTTAAAACCGTGATCCTGCTGCACTATTTCGAGGGAATGAAGCTTGAGGAGATCGCCCGGGTGACAGATACGAACATAAACACCGTGAAATCCCGGCTGCACAGGGCGCTGAGACTGCTTAGGGTAGAACTGGAGGTTCTGGACAAATGATCGATATTTCCGGCTATAACGCCCTTGAAATCCCCCCTGAGCTGGAGAAAGTGGTGCGGGACGCCATAAAGCAGGGCCTGAACGGGCTCAAAACCGCGCGGCGGGGCGGGCGGATTGACCGCATGGCGCTGCGCACGGCGGCGATGTTTGCTCTCTGCTGTGTGACGCTGCTCAACCTTTCTCCGCGCTTTGCCGCAGCGGCGGCGGAGCTGCCGCTGCTCGGCCCTCTTGCTCGGGTGCTCACTTTCCGGGAGTATCACTGCGAGGACGAAATAAAATATATTGACGCTGAGATCCCGCAGATAGACAACACCGGAAAAAGCGAGCTGGAACAGAGAGTAAACCTTGAAATACAGGCAATCATGGACGATTATCTGGCTCAGAGCGAGCTGAGAGCGAAGGAATATTTTGACGCCTTCGTGGCCACCGGCGGCGCGCCGGAGGACTTTATCCCCCTGGGCATTACTATGGGCTACGATGTGAAGCATCTCAGCGAGGACTGCGTCTCCTTTACGGTTTACCACTATGAGACCCGCTTCAGCGCCTATAACACCGTGGATTATTACAATCTTGACCTGGAAAGCGGCCGCTATCTCACCCTGCGGGATTGGCTGGGCGAGGATTACCGGGAAATTGCCGCCGGGAGCATAAAACGGACGGTGTCGTCCTGGAGCCAGGAGCAGAGAGACATGCTCTGGCAGGATATTTCCTTTGAGGAGCTGATAGACGAGAGCACGGATTTTTATATCAATCAGGATGGCCGGGCGGTTGTGGTATTTGAAAAGTATCAGGCCGCGGTCGGGGCCGCCGGGGCCCTTGAGTTTGAGATAGAGCCCGCCGGGGAGGGCTGAGCTTGGTATTCAGCAGTACGGTTTTCCTCTTTGCCTTCCTGCCCTCCGTCCTATTGCTCTATTACCTGTGTCCCCGGCAGCTGAGAAACGGAATCCTGCTTCTGGCGAGCCTGGTGTTTTATTCCTGGGGGGAGCCGGTGTACATACTGGTCATGCTGTTTTCCACGGTTTTTGACTATATAAACGGCCTTTTGATTGAGCGGGCTCTGGTTCAGGGCAGAAGAGGAAGGGCGAGAGCGGTCCTTATCTGCTCCGTCTGCGGCAACCTTTTGATCCTGGGCTTTTTCAAATACGGCGATTTTCTTGTGAAAAACCTGAACGCCCTGCTGGGAACAGCCATAACGCCTCTGGACCTGCCCCTGCCCATCGGAATTTCCTTTTACACCTTTCAGACCATGTCCTATACCATAGACCTGTATCGGGGACAGGGCCGGGCGCAGAGAAGCCTTGTGGATTTCGGCGCTTTTGTGGCGCTCTTTCCCCAGCTTGTGGCGGGCCCTATCGTCAGGTATCAGAATATTGAGGCCCGGCTCCGCTTCCGCCGGGAGAGCCCGGAATGCTTTCTGCAGGGTGCAGAGCGCTTTATCCGGGGCCTTTTCAAAAAACTGGTCTTTGCCAACAGCCTGGGGCTTATGTGGGAGCGGATATCCGCCGCCGAGCCCATTTCCCTCAGCGCCGGAACGGCCTGGCTGGGTGCTTTGGCTTTTTCTCTGCAGATTTATTATGACTTCTCCGGCTATTCCGACATGGCCATCGGCCTGGGAAAAATGTTTGGCTTTGACTTTCCGGAGAATTTCGACCACCCATACCGGGCAAAGAGCGCCTCGGAGTTCTGGCGCAGATGGCATATGTCCCTTGGCACATGGTTTCGGGAATATGTATATATCCCCCTTGGCGGAAGCCGTCGGGGCAGGGGGAGGACGGCCCTTAACCTGATGATTGTCTGGAGCCTCACCGGCCTCTGGCACGGAGCAAGCTGGAACTTTCTGGTTTGGGGGCTGTATTTCGGGCTGCTGATTCTGGGGGAGAAGCTGTTTTTTCAGCGGCTTCTGGACAGGCTTCCCGCCGCGCTGGGCCATTTTTATGGGCTTTTTGCAGCAGTGCTGGGCTGGGTCATCTTTGCCTTTGAGGACATGGGTCGGGGGGCGGAATATCTCCTGGCTATGTTTTCGGGCCCCCTTTTTGGGGCGGACACCGGCTATTATCTGCGCACCGGCCTGCCGCTGCTGCTGTTCTGCGCGCTTCTGAGCCTGGGGCTGCCGGAGCGGCTGAGGCGCCGCCTTGATGGAGCGGAGGAGAGCGGCCTGCTTTTTTCGGCCCGGCTGCTGTTGGGGGGCGGAATGTTTTTTGTGAGTCTCTGCTTTCTTATCGGCGCCAGCTATAATCCTTTTTTATATTTCAGATTTTAGGAGGAAAAGGCCGTGAAAAAAATCCGCGCCCTTGCCGGGGTGCTGCTCTTTGTCCTGGCGCTTTCCGCCTTTCCGCTGGTCATGCTTTTTACGCCGGACAGGAGCTTTTCCGAAAATGAAAACCGGTATTTGAGCCAAAAGCCCCAATTCAGCGTCTCCCGGCTGATGAGCGGAGAATTTATGGAGGACATGGAAAAATATTTGGATGACCAGTTCCCCCTGCGGAATTTCTGGACGGCGGCGAAGTCGGAGCTGCTGCTCCTCTCCGGCAGCCGGGAGATAAACGGCGTTTACTGGGGGGCTGAGGGATATCTCATCGAGCGCTGGGCTCCGGAGAACTTTGACGAGACCCTTCTGCGGGAAAACATTGCCGCCGTCGAGACCCTTGGTGAGAGCCGCTCCATGCCGGTCAGCCTTATCCCCGTGCCCACGGCGGGGCTGATTTTAGAGGAGAAGCTGCCGGAGGGCGCGCCGATGTTCGACCAGGACCTGGCCCTTGCGCTTGTGGGAAAAGAGTTCTCCGGCTGCCTTGTCGACCTGCGGGAAGTATATTCGGGCGAACATACCAGGCAGCTTTATTACCGCAGTGACCATCACTGGACAAGCTATGCCGCCCTGCTGGCCTATTGCCAGTGGCGCGGGCAGCTTGGGGAGAATATCCGGCCCGGGGATTTTTATTCCAGCACGCTGACCGACTCGTTCAGGGGTTCGCTTTACTCGAAAGTGCTGAGTCCCCGCTGCCGGGCGGACGGCATAGAGCTGTACGAAAGGCCCGGCGGAGGGGAGTACAGCGTCAGCTATCATTTCGGCAAAACCGAAAGCGCCAGCCTCTACGCGCCGGAACGCCTGGAGGAAAAGGACAAATACCGCTTCTTCATGGATGGGAACCACCCGGAGCTGACAATAAGCACGTCCGTCAAAAACGGGAAGCACCTGCTGGTCTTGAAGGACTCCTTCGCAAACTGTTTCATTCCCTTTCTCACAGAGGATTACGAGACAATCCATGTGGTCGACCCCCGCTACTTCAAGCAGAGCCTTGCGGACTATATGGACGAAAAGAATATAAACGAATGTCTCGTTCTATGCAGCCTCCAGAATCTCTGTCAGTCGGAGGCGCTCTGCGCACTGCTCGATTCGCAGTGAGCGGCTCCTCCGCCGCCTCATGAGATTTACACTTGCCGCTGCACGATGGACACAGGAGAAAAAGAGGAGATTAAGGCCGAGCCGAGGATGATGTGTGCGCACGGCCCCGCGACCCTCCATAAAATCCTCCGGCCACCGCTCCGCAAACTCCCAGCCATCGCACAGACTTATCATATGCCGTTCTCATCGGTTTTTTTGAGTTTATCATTAATAATATGCGCAAGCAAGCCGCACTTTCCGAATTTCCGGACAGCACGGCTTGTTTATTCTCACTATGGGGCGAGGCGGGAAAATACGCCGGGGATCAGATCACTTTACCGCGGCCAGCAGGGCCTCGGCGCGGTCGGTTTTTTCCCAGGCCACGCCCAGCTCCTCCCTGCCCATGTGGCCGTAGGCGGCCAGCTTTCTGTAAATGGGGCGGCGGAGGTCCAGATCCCGGATGATGGCGCTGGGCCGGAAGTCAAAGACCTTCTGCACGGCCCGGCTGATGACATCCTCGGCCACCTTGCCGGTACCGAAGGTTTCAACCAGGACGGAGACGGGGCTCGCCACGCCGATGGCGTAGGCCAGCTCAATCTGGCATCGCCGGGCCAGACCCGCGGCCACAACGTTCTTGGCGGCCCAGCGGGCGGCGTAGGCGGCGGAGCGGTCGACCTTGGTGGGGTCTTTGCCGGAGAAGGCGCCGCCGCCGTGGGGGGCGCTGCCGCCGTAGGTGTCCACAATGATCTTGCGCCCGGTAAGGCCGGAGTCTCCCTGCGGGCCGCCGATGACAAAGCGGCCGGTGGGGTTGACGAAGTATTTGGTATTTTCGTCCAGCAGCCCGGCGGGGACGGTGGGCTTCACAACAAGCTCGATCATGTCCCGGCGGATCTGTTCCAGCTCCGCATCGGGGGCGTGCTGGGTGGAGATAACGACGGCGTCCACCCGAACAGGGCGGCGCTGCTCGTCATACTCCACGGTGACCTGGGTCTTGCCATCGGGCCGGAGGTAGTCCACAAGGCCGGTCTTGCGGACTTCGGTCAGGCGCTTTGCCAGCTTGTGGGACAGAGAAATGGCCAGAGGCATAAGCTCGGGTGTCTCGTCGCAGGCGTAGCCAAACATCATGCCCTGATCCCCGGCGCCGTGCTGCAGCTCGTCGTAGGTCCCGGCCTTGGCCTCCAGGGACTTGTCCACGCCCAGCGCGATGTCGCCGGACTGCTCGTCAATATTGGTGATGATGCCGCAGGTATCGCAGTCAAAGCCGTATTTGGCCCGGTCGTAGCCGATTTCCCGGATGACCTGGCGGGTGATTTTGGGAATGTCCACATAGCAGCTCGTGCTTATCTCGCCCATGATGTGCACGAGACCGGTGGAAACGGTGGTCTCGCAGGCCACGCGGCCGTTGGGGTCCTGCTCAAGTATGGCGTCCAGCACCGCGTCGGAGATCTGGTCGCAGATTTTATCGGGATGCCCCTCGGTAACGGATTCCGAAGTAAAGAAATAATGGCTCATGTTTTTATCCTCCTTGAAAGTATTTTTACAAAAAACAAACGCCCCGCCAGCCGACGGAGCGCGTAAAGAATTTCTGCATCAAAGCCTCATCTCTCGTTTCACCGCCGGATTTGGCACCTTGCTTGCGCAGGTTGCCGGGTTTCACAGGGCCGTTCCCTCCACCACTCTTGATAAGGTGTTAAATTTTACGCTGTAATTATATCAGTAAATTTCCTGTTGTCAAGAGCTTTTTGCACCGGGGAATTTTTTTAGAAATGTAGGTGTTACAATGAAGTGTGACAGGGACAGAAAAAAAGGATAGCGAATAGAGAGTACCTGTGTTAAGGTTGAGTTGCTCAGACAAAACCGAAAGGCAGGTGTA
>DCJL01000005.1 GCA_002320035.1 Clostridiales bacterium UBA1701
CTCATCATTGTCAAACCTACATTTTTTCATTTTTCGGTGGAAAAACAGGGCCCGGTTTTCCGGGCCCTGTTTTTTCTGGCTTACTCTACGCAGTAAAGCTTAAAATAGCCCTCCACGCCGTAAGCCTCGGCATAGATCTTTACGCCGCCGGCCTTGGCCTGAAGCACCTCGACCTTGCAGCTGGAGCCGTCCTCAGAGGGAGTCAACTGGACAATTCCCTCTTGGTCGCAGCGCCAGGTGAAGTTGGTTACGCCAAGGTCAATGGGATAGGCGACCGCGGTAAAGGTCAGTGCCTCGTCTCCGACATGCATCAAGGGGGAATAGCCTCCGTTTGCATCGTCTCCCTGCTCGTTCTTTCCATAGAATATCTTTATGTTCTGGAGCGTGGGAGTTGGTGTAGGCGTAGGCGTAGGTGCGGCCTCAATGGTGGGTATGACATCGGTAACAATGGGCGCGGTGGCCTTGCCGCCGGAACCGCTGTCCGTGCCGTTAAGGCTGGTAGATACCATGACTATTACCGCGAGAATAACCGCAACGACCAGAATAAGGCCGAAGATCATCTGCCATTTTGTATTTGTCTCGGCCCGCTCATAGGAGGCGGTGCCTCTGACAGTCCCGGGAGTCGTGCCGGGAGTGCGGCCGCTCTGCGCCACCCGGCGCGTGCCGCAGTTGGGGCAGCTGCTGCGCAGCGCGGAGAAAGTCTCCCCGCAGCGGCGGCATTTCACTTCAGGAATCATGCTCATACAAGTTCCTCCATTCTTAAACGAATAGAAATAGGGCATTAAACTACTTGTAAATAATACATCTTCTTGAGCTTTTCGTCAAGAGTTGAGCTGCCCACATACCCAATTTTTGGCGTTTTTTTGGTTAAAATTCCCCACTTAGCCCCCAATTTAGCTGTCATTTCCCCAAATTTCGCGGTTTTGTCCCGCTTCAGAGCCCGCTCCGCCCCCCCCAGCGCCCTCCCGAATTTTCGTCAGGCTGCTCCGGCACCAGCGCCGCCCGGTTCCTGCCGGGCGGCTTTAATTCCTTATCTGCTTTTATCGTCCCAGGTACGCTGGCTGATGATATACCGGGGGCGCTGCTTTGTCTCCATATAGATCTTGCCGATATATTCGCCTATGATGCCAAGACATATAAGCTGTACGCCGCTCACAAAGCACACGATGCAGGTCATGCTGGCCCAGCCCGCCACAGCCCTGCCGCACAGGGCGGTAATCAGCGCCCAGAGGACGCCGATGAAGCTTATCAATGCCACCAGCACCCCGAAGCCGGTTATGAGCCGCAGCGGCTTGACGGAGAGGCTGGTTATGCCGTCCACCGCCAGAGCGATCATCTTTTTCAGCGGATAATGGCTCTCCCCCGCCAGGCGCTCAGCCCGGGAATAGCTGACCGTCGTGCTTTTAAAACCCACAAGAGGAACCATTCCCCGCAGGAACAGGTTGACTTCCCGGAAATTGGCAAATTCCCTGAGCACTTTTGCGCTTATAAGCCGGTAATCCGCGTGGTTATACACCACCTCCGCCCCCATGGCGGAAAGGAATTTATAAAAGCTCTGGGCGGTGAAGCGCTTGAAGAAGGTATCCGTTTCCCGGCTGGAGCGGACGCCGTAGACCACCTCGCAGCCGTCCAGATAAGCGTCCACCATCTGATCCATGGCGTTTATATCGTCCTGCCCGTCGCAGTCAATGGAGATGGTGATGTCGCAGACGTCTTTTGCCTCCATGAGTCCCGCCAGAACCGCATTCTGGTGCCCCCGGTTCCGGCTCTGACTGATGCCGATATAATGTTCGTCCTCTTTGGAGAGCTTCTCGATGATGCTCCAGGTATCGTCCCGGCTGCCATCGTTCACAAAAAGCACCCGGCTGTCCCCGCTTATTTTCCCGGCGGCGGAAAGGCTTTTCAGTTTTTCCAGAAACATTGGCGCCGTAATCGGCAGTACCTCCTGCTCATTATAGCAGGGTATGATAATATATAGCTTAGGCTGCATTTTTTCTCCTTTCGCCGCAGGAAAAGGCGGCGCATATTACAAGCATTGGTATGATCGAATAGTGATATCTGCCCGCGACCTCCACCAGCATCTGTGCCAGCGTCAGCCCCAGCACATACATCGGGGCCAGCAGGAGCGCGCGCTTGTTCCTGTCCCGCCATATATTTAGCGCTCCGCCAAGGGCCAGCAGCAAAAGGAAATAATAAAACACGTTGCTTGCCATAGCCAGCAGGGTATATTGCCTCGGGTTGAGCCCGGCAAGAGAATAATAGGCCCCTCCCTCGTCGTTTCCCAGGAATACGCGGAGTTTATTGGCAAAGAGCGCCGGAAAATCAATTTCGCCGGACTCCACGCGATCCCTGGCGTACGCAAGCATACGGTCTTGAGCCGCCGCGGCGCTGCCAAGCTCCTTCCGGCATTCAAAAAGCAGATTCATGTCCTCGTCTGCGTATGAACCGCCGGTCCTTGTATTAAAGCCAACGCAGATGCTGTATCCCGGGATATCCGGAAGCTTTTCGCCCAGAGTCTGCTCGGCCCAGGCGCTCCAGCAGCGCCCGATCAGAAAATACAGGGCCAGCAGCGCCCCAGCAAAAGCCAGCCAGCGCCGCCAGAGCCGGGTGTCCCCCAACGCCCTGCCGCGCAGCAGCAGAAGCCAGATGAAAAACGCGATTATCGGCACTGCGGCGATGGGCCTTGCCGCATTCATCAGCGCCAAAGCCCCGGCGGCGCCCAAAGCCAGAAGGCCAAGCTGCCACTGGCCGCATTTTTCCCGCCCGAAGCGGCCTTCCAGCCCCGATAAAACCAGCATGAAAAGCAGAACAAGGAAAGTATACAGAGGCTCCGACAACACCATGGCGTTATAGAGCAGCTTTGAAGGGCAAAGCATCCACAGCAGCATGGCCAGAAAGGCGGTTCTGACCCCCCTCCAGCGGAGGCAGAGCAGATAGATTATCACGCCGGACGCCGTGGTCAGCAACACATTCAGTATCGGGGCCAGCATTGGCAGAGGCCCGAAGAGGCGGATAAATATGCTTAAGAAGGCGGAATAGCCCAAAATATGGGGGAACAGCGCCACATATATCCCCTGGCTCAGTTCACCTCCGGAAGCAAGATCCCTGGCAGTGTTCCAAAAAGTCAGGAAGTCCACCGATGGCTCCAGTTGGAAAAAGAGCACCCAGGCCAGATTAAAAGCCAAACACAGAGCCGCCAGAACCGCGCCGGTTTTCGCCGCATTCAAAGCCCGAAGCCGGAATTTTTCGGCTTGCAGCCACCGCATTGCCAGCCCATATGCCGCCGCCAGAGCGAGGGCAGCGGCAAAAGACGCCATGCGCCCCCGGCTTCCGTCGCCGCAGAAAATGCCCAGCAGCATAGCGGAGACAATCAGCAGCACAAACAGCGCCAGCATCGTGCCGATAAAAAAGCGCGATATTTTTTCTGCTTTCATTTTACGCTTCCTCCCAAAAGCTTTCCCGGCTGTCCGGGAAAACCTCAGTTCCGCGCTCCACTCTTTTTATAAAACAGTGAGCCAATGAGCATGACCACGGCGAAAACGATCAGGTACCAGAAGTTGGCCATACCGTGACCGACGATGCAGGCATAGACCATGAACAGCGAACCCAGCATAGCCAGGGCCGGGATGACATAGCGGCGCAGAACATTCTCGTCCTTGGATTTTCTCATCCACTGGACAAATATAGGCAGATACATGGCATATATCGTGATGATGGGCAGCTCCGTAGGGTCAAACACGAAGGGGACGCTCTCAAAGGCCGTGCCCTCGAAGGCAACAAGAGAATTCCATGTTCCCGCCAGGTTGGAAAGGTAGAAGTACAATCCCCATACTGCGCAGAACAGGAGGCCGATGATAGCGGAGTTGGTGGGCAGATTGGAGTGCCGGTCGACCTGGCCGAAAAGCGCGGGCTTGGGGCCCTCCTTACGGGCCGCCAGCGCGTACATGCCCCGGCAGCAGGCCAGCATCAGGCCGTTCATGGTACCCATGCAGGAAATCGCGATAAAAAGATTGAGGATATTGCCCAGCACGCCGCCGAAGATATTGGTAAAGGCGGTGGTGGCGCCGTCATTCATGAGCACCTCAACCGAGGCACCGCCCGCCACACCGATGTAGTAGGCCACATAGGTGATGATCACCACGGCGGCCCCGATGATAAGAGCCTTGGGCAGGTTCCGCTTGGCGTCCCGCAGCTCCGCGTTTATGGAGGTCGTGAGGATCCAGCCCTCATAGGCAAAGGAGGTGGCGCAGACTGCCGCCAGCAGCGGGGCCGTACCCAGGCCCGCAGTAGCGGCGGCGGTGGCGAAATTGCTGGCAAGCATATGGCTGGGGCTGAGAAGGCCCGCAATGATGCCCACAACGGCCATGAGGCCCAGGGGAATGAGCTTTATTATCGTGGTGCTGGTTTGAAATTTGCCCGCCAGCTTCGGGGACAGGGCGTTGACAGCATAGGCGCAGCAGAGATAAAACAGCATCAGCGCCATACATTCGGGCCCGATGATGCAGCCGCCCTCCGCCGCGGGAATCAGCAGCGGGAATCCCGGCCAGCAGGAGGTAATGAATACCAGCGTGTATCTGGCGGACAGCCAGGCCAAAGCCGCCGTCAGGGTAGGGCAGTAAATGGTGCTCATAAACCAGCCCACATAATAGCCATAGCGCCCGCCCACGGTGGCCTCAGCATAGTCCACAATACCGTTGACCTTTTCATACTTCTGGGCCATGGCCGAGAAAGCCAGGATACAGACCAGCATGATCGCACCGCCGATCACCCAGGCCAGGATGCCAAGGGGCATGTTTCCCCGGGTTTTCTGAAGCACGGTCTGCGCCTTGAAGAACACGCCCGAGCCGATGACCGTGCCCACAACCATGCATATGGCGGTGAACAGGCCATATTTTCTTTCCAGCTTATTTTCCATAATTTACCCCGTTTTATAAAAATTTCCCAGTCGCTTTAAATCATAATAGCACAGAAAAAGCCAAAGGTCTACCGCAAAAACTCGTTAAAGGAGGAAATCGTCTTGAAATATTTCCGGCAGTTTTGCCGCATAAAACTTTCTATCGCCGGGATGTCGTTGGCCCAGCCCACACCGGCAAATGCGACCCCGGCGGCGGAAGCCATATCAAAGCCTGGCTTCAGGTCGTCGATCATGAGCAGCTCATCCTTTTCAAGGCCAAAGCGGCCCATTATGTCCTCCAGCGGCCAGGGATTCGGCTTGCGGCGCTCCATGGGCTGGCCCCAGCCGTAGACCGCATCCGGCTCGGGCAGGGAGTTTGCCTTGTAGTCCCGCAGGATATTGAACTCATAGGAGTGGGACACCACGCAGATCAGCCCGCCCTCCCTTTTGTGCCGCTCCATGATCTCCCTTATGCCCGGATAAGCCAGAGGGACATGGTTTTCCACATAGGCGCGCCAGAAGGCGGCCTCATCCTCCAGGTCCTCATCGCTCATGCCATAGTCCTCCCGGCACATGGGAATAAAGCCGGGGTCAAAATTTTTCAGGAAATATTTTTCCAGCGAGCAGCTCATACCCGGGTAGCATTTGTCCAGGTACATCTGGAAGCAGGGGTGATGGATGGTGGCGGTGCTGTTGACCACCGTGTCGTCATGGTCAAAGACCAGGCATTTGTATTTCATATTCACCTCGTTTTAATTCAGAAAGCCCCGGAGCGATTTTGTTTTACCGCTCCGGGGCTTTGACGGATTAATAAAATGTTGCCACCGGCTGCTTCGGCGCTTCGCATTCCCGGCTGTCGATATAGCTGAGCACAGGGCCCCGCTTGCCATAGGCCCGATTAAACTTGAAGCTGATTTTTGCCGTCAGCTCAAGCCAGCTGTCATCCTTCACCCTCTCGGCCCCGTCCCATTGGCATACGAGCCCGGCAAACTGGACATCCTCGGCGCAGCAGGTCATAATATGCCGGCCTACGATGAAGCTGCCCGCGGGCAGTTTCTGCCGCCGGAGGGCCCGGCATACAAAGCGCACGGTCTTCCCCTCGTACTTTTTCGGCTCTTCGGACATGTCCCTGTACCATTCGGCATAGTCCTCCTCCCCGATCTCCACAACCGGGGCCTCCAGATCGAACGGCAGGGGGTCCTCGATATCGTCATACTCCACCTTGCCGTCTGCGTATTCATAGGCGATATCCGCCCTTCGTGAGACAGCGCGGACGATTTTGTGAAAGTCCATCTTGTCCATACCGCCTTTAAACCGGTTGAACACAACCAGCTCGCAGCTTTTCAGCTTGTCGTAAACCAACTGCCGCATGTTGCTGTTATAGCTCAGGAAGCTGCCCGCGTCGGCAAACATAAACTCCTGGTATACCATCCAGCCCTCGGGCAGCGCGGTGTATAGCGAATCCAGCAGCCACATCCCGTTGTATTCCACAAGGACCCTCGCCGCCCCGGTTTCCTGAAGATATTTCTCCAGGTTTTCCGCCGTCAGCGCCGTCTGGTCCTCAATGACGCGGATAAAAACGGCGGGGTCGGCAAATTGGTCGGGGGCGTATTCCTCCTCCCCCTCCTCGCAGAGCAGCAGCAGGGTGCGCTCTCCATTGCAGAAGCGCCTGTCCTCCAGCGTCTCCTGTATGAATTTGGTCTTTCCCGCCTCCAGAAAGCCCGTAAACAGGTAAACCGGAACGTCCCTTGCCTTACTCAATGTTAAACAGCTCCTTCAGCGCCTTTTCATCCAGTTTCGAGCCTATCACGCAGAAACGCCCGGTCACAGCGGCGGCGCCGCGGCGAATGTCTGTCTCCCCGGGTACATAGTCAAAGTATATCCAATCCCCATCCGTGGAATCCACGATGCCCTTGGCCCGCAGCACAAGGCCGCAGCGCCCTTCGTCCAGTGCGGAAAGGATGCCGCGCAGCTCTTCCCCGGTAAATTTCCGGGGTGTCTCCATGCCCCAGCTTGTAAACACCTCGTCGGCATGATGATGGTGGTGCTCATGGTCATGGCAGCCGCAGGCGCAGTCCCCGCCGTGCTCATGCTCATCATGGTGATGGTGCTCATGGTCGTGGCAGCCGCAGGCGCAGTCTTCGCTGTGCTCATGGTGATGGTGCTCATGGTCGTGGCAGCCGCAGGCACAGTCTTCGCTGTGCTCATGGTGATGGTGCTCATGCTGTTCCTGCTCCATGTGTGCAAGCTCGGCCTTCAGGCCGTCCTTGTCCATGGCCTCTATGATCTGAGCGCCGCTCAGTCTGTCCCAAGGGGTCGTGATAAGCCCGGCATGGGGGTTGCGTTCCTTCAGAAGCTCCGCCGCGGCCAGGGTCTTTTTTTCCCCGGCGGTGTCGCTGCGGCTCATAACAATAAGGTCGGCGTTCTCCACCTGATCGTTGAAAAACTCGCCGAAATTGCGCATGTACATGCGGCACTTGCCCGCGTCCACTACGGTGACTTTGGCGCCGACATGAGCGCCTTCCACCTGCTCCACGGCCCGGGCCACATCGGACAGCTTGCCCACGCCGGAGGGCTCGATTATGATCCGGTCCGGTGCATAGTCCTCCATGACCTTCTTGAGAGCCTTGGTAAAGTCCCCCACCAGGGTGCAGCAAATACAGCCGGAGTTCATCTCCGTTATCTCTACGCCCGCGTCCTTCAGGAAGCCGCCGTCTATGGCGATCTCGCCGAACTCGTTCTCTATCAGAACCAGCTTCTCGCCCTTATAGCCCTCGGCTATGAGCTTACGGATAAGCGTTGTCTTGCCCGCGCCCAGAAAGCCTGAAAAAATGTCTATTCTCGTCAAGGTTATTCCCTCCAAGCATTGTTTTTTACTAAAAGGGTATTATATCACCTTTCCTTTATCTTTACAATATGCCGTCTTTTTCCCCGATAAAATGAAATAAAAAATTAATAATTTATAAGTCTGTGCGGCATCTGTTGAAATTACGGAGAAATGTGTTATAATTCATTATTAATAAATTTATTTTGGAGGTCTCTGCACAATGGGCAAAAAACAATTCAAAGCGGAATCCAAGCGGCTGCTTGACCTTATGATCAACTCCATTTACACTAACAAGGAAATTTTCCTTCGAGAGATAATCTCCAACGCTTCCGACGCCATAGACAAGCTCTGCTATCTGTCTCTGACCGATGAAAACGTGGGCCTGTCCCGCTCCGACTATAAGATCGACATTATAGCAGACAAGGAAGCACGCACCCTCACCGTACGTGACAATGGCATCGGCATGAGCATGGAGGAGGCCGAGAACAATCTGGGCGTCATCGCCAGAAGCGGCTCTCTGAAATTCAAGGGAGAAATGGATGAGAACCGGGCCGAGGGGGAAGATCTGTCCATAATCGGCCAGTTCGGCGTAGGCTTTTATTCTGCTTTCATGGTGGCGGATGAAGTCACCGTCATCACCCGTAAATATGGGGAGGAGCAGGGCGTCAAGTGGCAGAGCCGGGGCGCCGAGGGCTACACCGTGGAGCCCTGCGAGCGCGCCGCCGCCGGTACAGACGTCATCATGCACATAAAGCCCGACAGCGAGGAGGAGATCTACGGCTCCTATCTGGAGGTCTGGAAAGTAAAGGCCCTGGTAAAGAAGTACTCCGACTATGTGCGCTGGCCCATAAAGATGGACATCGAGCACCAGGAGCGCTTTGAGACCGGCGAGACCGACGACGAGGGAAGGCCCAAATACGACTACAAGATGGTCACGGAAAACGAGACCGTCAACAGCATGGTCCCCATCTGGCAGCGCAGCAAGAGCGAAGTCACGGATGACGACTGCATTGCTTTCTATAAGGAAAAGAATCGCGACCGAAAGGATCCCTGCGCCCTGGTACGCATCAACGCCGAGGGCGCCGTGTCCTACAAGGCCATGCTTTTCGTCCCCGGAGAAGAAAACGAGAACGCTTTCTCCGGCGATAACAAGGGCGGCATCACCCTCTATTCCAACGGCGTTATGATCATGGAAAAGTGCGACAAGCTGGTGCACGATTACTTTGAGTTTGTCAAGGGCGTCGTGGACTCACCGGATCTGTCCCTGAACATCTCCAGAGAGCTCCTCCAGCATGACAGGCAGCTGAGAATCATCGGCCAGAATCTGGAAAAACGCATCAAGGGCGAGCTGGAAAAGCTCATGCGGGACGACCGGCCCAAATACGAGGAGTTTTACCGCAACTTCGGCGTGCATCTCAAGTGCGGCGTGTGCGACGAATACGGCAGATATAAGGACTTTCTCCGCGACCTGCTCATATTCTACACCTCCGAGGACCGGCAGATTACGCTCAAGGACTATGTGGAGAATATGCCCGAGAGCCAAAAGGCCATCTACTTTGCCAGCGCCGACTCTGTAAAGCATGCCATGAGCCTGCCCCAGTGCGAGGAGGTCCGTGCCCGGGGCTATGAGCTGATCTATCTCACCAGCCCCCTGGACCAGATGGTGCTGGAAAGCCTGCGGGAGCAGGACGGCAAGAGCTTCTGCAATGTGGTGACGGACGATCTGGGCTTTGAGACTGAGGAAGAAAAAAAGGCCGCCCAGGAGCGGGACATTGAAAACAAAGAGCTTCTGGACTTTGTGAAAGAGGCGCTGGGTGAGAGCGTCACCGCCGTGCGCCTGTCCAGAAAGCTGGCATCCCAGCCCTGCTGCCTGACCACGGAGGGCGGCATCACGCTGGAGATGGAGAAATACTTCCGCCACGGCCCCAGCGAGGAGATGCGCAAGCTCCGCGCAAACCGCGTTCTGGAACTGAACCCGGAGCACCCCGCCTTTACCGCCCTGAAAGCCGCTTATGAGTCCGACAAAGGCAGAGCCGGAAAGCTCGCGAAAGTCCTCGGTACCCTGGCGGAGCTTACCGCCGGCGTGGAAGTAGAGGACCCCGCCGCCTTTACCCTTCTGGTGAGCGAGCTCTTCTGACAATCTATTTTTACTGGAGACATTCTGCCCATGAAAAAACGGCTTGGAATATACATCCACATACCGTTCTGCGCCAGCAAATGCAGCTACTGCGATTTTTATTCTCTGGCCGGCTGCGACCATCTGATGCCCGAGTACCACGCGGCCCTGCTTTCCCATCTGGGGGAGTCCGCCGGGGCGATCAAGCACTATGAGGTGGACAGCGTCTACTTCGGCGGCGGCACACCCAGCTTCTATGGGGCGGACAGGCTCGTGGAAATTCTCAATGCCCTGAAGCGCAACGGCAACCTGCGTCTTGACGCGGAGGTGACCGTGGAGTGCAACCCCGACAGCATCAGCTTCAACGCTCTGAAGCTGATGCGCCAGGAGGGTGTGAACCGGCTCTCCATCGGGGTGCAGGCCTCAGACAACAATCTTCTGAAGCTTATCGGCCGCAGGCACAATTTTCAGCAGGCAAAGAAGGCTCTGCAGGAGGGCCGCCGGGCAGGCTTTGACAATATAAGTCTTGACCTTATCTACGGCCTGCCCAGCCAGACAAAAAAGGACTGGGCGGAAACCCTCGCCAAAATAATTGAGCTGCACCCGGAGCATATCTCCTGCTACGGCCTGAAGCTGGAAGAGGGAACCCCCATGTATGAAAGCTACAAGGGTTCTCCCCTTCTTCCCAGCGATGACGAGCAGGCGGACATGTATTCTTACGCGGCGGAAATGCTGGAGCGCTACGGCTACAAGCAGTATGAGATATCCAATTTCTCCGCCCCCGGCTTTGAGTCCCGGCACAACCTGAAATACTGGAGTCTGGACGACTATATGGGCTTCGGTCCTGGGGCGCACTCCTGTGTTGGCAGCCTGCGTTACAGCTATGTGCGGGATTTGAAAGGCTATATATCCGGCGTCAACCGGAATATGAGCATAATAGACGAGTACGAGAGCATTAGCCCCCTGGAGCGGGCCGTGGAGTACATAATGCTTGGTATGCGTACTTCCCGGGGCATCTCCGAGCATGACTACCGAATCCGCTGCCAATACGACTGGACGCCTGTGGGCAAAACCTTGGCGGCATTCTCAGAGAAGGGCTGGGCGGAACTTACGGAGGATCGCTGGCACTTTACCGTGCCTGGATTTCTTATTTCCAACACCCTTATCGGGATCCTGCTGGAGGCCCAGGCCGGCGGCAGAATAGAGGGCACTCCCTGGCTGGGCGAGGCTTTTGCCGCTGAAAAAAAGATAAGCCTTCCCAAGGGAGAGGACGAGGTTTTTGCCGGGCATTACGGGCAAGAGCAGAATGACAACTGATTTTTTGAGGATTATATATCGTGACAAAAAGGAAAAAAAGCGGCGGCGCCCACTTCGGCGGCGCTGAGACAGAGAACACCGCTCCCAAAAAGAAAAGCCCCCGTCCCGGCAGAGGCGGGGCCAAAGCAAAGCGGGAGAGCAGGAAAGCTGAAAAACAGGCGGCAAAAGAGGCAAAAGCCGCCGCCCGGGCCGCCAGGCCAAAAAAGAATTACAAAAAGCTTAAAATCACCCTGATAATCATTCTCTCCCTGCTGGCCCTGCTTACCGCCGGGGCCGCGGCCGGCGGTTATTATGTGACCAGCAGCGCCGTAAACCTGCCGAAGGTTTTTGTGGACGGGATAGATGTCGGTGGTCTGAGCCGGGAAGAGACCGAGGCCAAGCTCAGCGAACACCAGTGGGACGAGACCGCCGGCCTTGCCCTTCGTGTAAAATTGCCCGCAGGCGTCAGCTTCAAGCTTGACCCATGCCGGGCAGGCGCCATGTTTACCAAGGAAGCGGCCGTCTCGGCGGCATACAGATACGGCCACAGCGGCAACTGGTTTGAGAATGTTTTCAGATATCTGAGTAATCTTGTTGTGCCTGTGGATGTGAGCGAGACCTATCTGCGGCTGGACGAGGGGTACATCAAAAGCTGCGCCGAAAAGGGTATAGAGAAATTTCTGAACAAGACTGCCGATAAGGCTTACGTGGTGGATGAGCAGCGAAAAGTCCTCCGCCTTATGAAGGGCGCGGGTCAGATGGATATCAATTTGGAGCAGCTCTGCGCCCGGATTTCTCAGACCCTGCTGGACGGCGGCCTGCTTCTGGAATACTCCACCCTTGACGGCAGCCTCACCCCGCCGGACTTTGAGGCTATACACACGGAACTGGCCCGGGAGCCGGTGGACGCTTACTTTGAAGAGGGCACTTTTGAAGTGGTCCCGGAGGTTGTGGGCTGCGCCTTTGATGTAAGCGAGGCGGAAAGTCTCTGGCAGGCCGCAGAGCCCGGGGAGACGATTTTCGTTCCCCTGACCATCACCTATCCCGAGAAAACCGCCGAATATCTGGAGAGCCTTCTGTTCAGAGACAAACTGGGCTCCCAGACCACCTTCTACACTTACAGCACCGACAACCGCATCAACAACATCAATCTGGCGGCCGCCTCTCTTGACGGGCTCATTCTCATGCCCGGCCAGGTATTTTCTTATAATGAGGCGCTGGGCCAGCGCACCGAGGCCGCCGGCTATCTTCCCGCCGGCGCCTATAACGACGGGCAGGTGGTTCAGGAGATAGGCGGCGGCATTTGCCAGGTTTCCTCGACGCTGTACTGCGCCGTGATGCTGGCTCAGTTGGAGACCGTGGAACGCACCAGCCACTATTTCCCCGTCAATTATCTGGGCTGGGGCCTTGATGCCACTGTAAGCTGGGGCGGGCCGGACTATAAGTTCAAAAACAGCCGGGAATACCCCGTGAAACTGGTCGCCACCTGCGACAATGAGGGAAAATCCATTACCATCGAGGTCTGGGGCACGGATGTGGACGGCAGCTATGTTGAACTGTGGCATAAGATGGGCTGCATCTTTGACGATGAATATACCGACGTCATCGTGGGCTACGGCGTGAGTCTTTATCGCAGCGTTTATGACAAGGACGGCAACTTCCTGTATACGGTTCAAGAACCTTACGGGATATACAACCTCCACGAGGAGGATATAAAATGGCCCGAACCCGAACCAGAGCCCAGCCCGGCCCCCGGAGGGGACGCCGGCGGAACCCCTGATTCCGGTTCCGGAGACGCCGGCGTTGTCGTCCCAGAGACCTGAGCCCAGCCGAAAACTGCCAAACTGTTTTAGGAGAAAAGAGCATGGAAAAGAAAACGTTTTATATCACCACTCCCATTTACTACCCCTCGGACAAGCTGCACATAGGCCACGCCTACTGCACCGTGGCCACCGATACCATCGCCAGATATAAGCGCCTGTGCGGCTACGACGTGATGTTCCTCACCGGGACCGACGAGCACGGCCAGAAGATAGAGGAAAAGGCCAGGGCCGCCGGCGTGAGCCCCCAGGAATTTGTGGACCGGATCGTGACCGGAGAAAATGGGATTCTGGATCTGTGGAAACTGATGAACATCTCAAACGATCGTTTTATCCGCACTACCGATGATTATCATGTGAAATCCGTCCAGCGCATTTTTAAGAAAATGTACGACAAGGGCGATATTTATAAGGGCGCCTACAAAGGCAAATACTGCACCCCCTGCGAGAGCTTCTGGACCGAGAGCCAGCTCAAGGACGGCAAATGCCCCGACTGCGGCGGCTCTGTTCACGATGCGGAGGAGGAAGCCTATTTCTTCCGCCTCTCCAAATACGCCAAGCCCGTGCAGGAACTGCTGGAAACCGGTACCTTCCTGGAGCCCGCCTCCCGGGTCAACGAGATGATAAACAATTTCATTAAGCCCGGTCTGGAGGATCTCTGCGTCTCCCGCACCAGCTTCAGTTGGGGCATCCCCGTTGACTTTGACCCGGGCCATGTTGTCTATGTCTGGGTGGACGCGCTCTTTAACTACACAAGCGCCCTGGGCTTCCTTAACGACAAATACGACGAATATGACAAGTACTGGCCTGCGGACGTGCATATCGTAGGCAAAGAGATTGTCCGCTTCCACTCCATTATCTGGCCCGCCATGCTCATGAGCATGGAAATGCCTCTGCCCAAAAAGATCTACGGCCACGGCTGGCTGGTCATTGACGGTGGAAAAATGTCCAAGTCCAAGGGAAATGTGGTTGACCCCTATGTGCTGGCGGAGAAATTCGGGGTGGACGCCCTGCGCTTTTTCCTGCTGCGCACTTTCCCCTTCGGCTCTGACGGAAATTTCTCCAATGAGCTGCTCATCAGTACCATCAATACCGACCTTGCAAACGACCTGGGCAACCTCGTCTCCCGCACCACGGCCATGGTTGAGAAGTACTTCGGTGGCAGACTCCTCCCGGAGCGCGAGGCCGATGCTATGGACGAGGAGCTTATGGGGCTTATCAAGTCCACCCGCGAGCGCTATCAGAAGCAGATGGACGCTTTCCAGCTCCACCTGGCGCTGGAGGAAGTATTCCGCCTGATCCAGCGGGCCAACAAATATATCGACGAGACCGCCCCCTGGGTTCTGGCCAGGGACGAGAGCAAAAAGCCCCGTCTGGCCTCCGTCATGTACAATCTGCTGGAGGCCCTGCGGGTGTCCCTCGTGATGCTCAGCCCCTTTATGCCGGAAAGCTGCGGCAAAGCTTTTGCCCAGATCGGCGCCGAGGGTGAGAGCCGGAGCTGGGACAAGGCAGGCGAATTCGGCGTTCTCCCGGCGGATGTGACTGTACACAAGGGCGAGACGCTCTTCCCCCGCGTGGATGCGGAGAAAATGCTTCAGGAGCTGGAGAGCCACAGCACCAAGGCCAAGGCGCCCGAGGTCAAGCCCCTGCTTCCCGATGTGGATATTGCGCATTTCGCCAAGTGCGATATGCGTGTATGCAAGGTTCTTTCCTGTGAGGCTGTGAAAAAATCTGAGAAGCTCTTGAAGTTCTCCCTGGACGATGGCAGCGGTACCCCCCGCCAGATCCTCTCCGGCATACACAAATTCTATGAGCCGGAACAGCTTGTGGGCAAAACCGTGGTGGCCATTCTGAACCTGCCCCCCAGAAAGATGATGGGCCAGATATCCAACGGTATGCTTCTCTCCGCCGTCCGCGAGGCGGAAGGCAAGGAAGAACTGCATCTCATCATGCTGGACGACAGCGTCCCCGCCGGCGCCCAGCTCTGCTGAAGAAGCTGCTGAAAAAGAGAGAAGCCCCCGCCAAGGCGGGAGCTTGAAGCGATGAAGAAAGCAGCCGGACGACTTTCGTCCGGCTGCTTCAGCTTGTCAAAAAAGTCCGTGTCGGACTTTTTTGACGCGCTTTCCGCCGGGCATTTTGA
>DCJL01000030.1 GCA_002320035.1 Clostridiales bacterium UBA1701
GCGGCTTTTGCTTATTTCCGGCTTTAATCTTCGTCCTCGGCCCCGATGGAAAAGAGCTCCTGGGCGATCGCGCCGATTTTATCTTCCAGATCGTCCGGCGCAGCCATGGGCTCAGCCTCCGGCCCGCTGTCAAACTCTGCGGCAGGCGGCACATTTTGTTCTGCCTCCTCCGGGAAAAGGCCGCAAAGAAATTCCTGCCACTCGGAGTTTATTGCCTCTATGCAGGCCATATGCTGCTCCTTTATACGGGCGTAGCAGGTCTCCACCCGCTGCACAGCAGACTCCTGCCTCTGTCGGATCTCCTCCTCTGCCTCGTCCCGCTGCCGCTCCGCCTGGGCAATTATCTCCGCCGCTCTGGCCCGGGCCTTATCCACGATCTCCCTGTAAATCGCCTGGGCCGAGAGCACCGCGTCACCGATCTCGACCTTTTTCCCGTTCATAGCCGCGAGCTGGGCTTTCATGCTCTCATTTTCCGCGTAAAGCGCCTCCGCCTGGCGGCGAATATCGCTGAACACGGCCTCCACCTTGTTGGCATTATAATATTTTTTCTTCACAACGTCGATATGGATCGCGTCGAAATATTCCTGATTTAAAGCCATGGCTTTCTCCTGTCAGCTATATTGTGCTCTGATTATATCAGATTGAGCCGGATTTATCAACAGCGTAAAAAAACGCAGTCCCTTTCGGGACTGCGTTTCTGGAGCTGCTGGCCAGAGTCGAACTGGCGACCTCATCCTTACCAAGGATGNNTACCTACTGAGCTACAGCAGCAAAGCATATGCCCCTTTTAAAAGGGGCATATGTGGCGACCGAGAAGGGACTTGAACCCTCGACCTCCGGCGTGACAGGCCGGCGTTCTAACCGACTGAACCACTCGGCCACGGCTCAGTTAATATACCAAATATCCCGGTATTTGTCAACACTTTTTTTAAAGTTTTTTCGGTCCCTTTTCCGCCGGGCGGATGATATATTCCCGCTCTCCCGGAATCCCGGCAGCCTCGCACCGGATTTTAAACACCCTGTCCAGGATCCCCGCTTCAACCATCTCTCCGGGCGTTCCGCAGGCCGCCACGCGGCCTCCGTCCAAGACGCAGAGCCCGTCGCAGAAGCGCAGAGCCAGAGTCAGGTCATGCAGTACCGCTGCAACGCATCTGCCCTCCCCGCTCATGCGGCGCAGGGTCTCCATAATGGCAAACTGGCTGGAAATGTCCAGATAGGTGGTGGGTTCATCCAGCAGGATGCAGGGCGTGTCCTGGGCCAGCAGCAGCGCCAGATAGGCCCGCTGCCGCTCCCCACCCGATAATTCGCTCAGCGGCCGCGCGGTATAGTCCTCCATACCCACGCTCGAAATGGCCCGCCGCACCGCCTCCGTATCCGCCCTGGTCAGGCGGCGGGATAAATCCAGATACGGAAAACGCCCATGACAGACCAGATCCCAAACGGATATGGCGGGCGTGGGCCTACTCTGAGGCAGCAGCGCCAGCCTTCGGGCAAATTCCCTGCGCCCGTACTGGAAATAGGGCTTCCCGTCCATAAAAAGCGTTCCCCGCGCAGGGCTCAGAAGGCGGCCCATCAGACGCAGAAGTGTGGTCTTCCCGCTGCCGTTGGGGCCTACAATGGCCCAAAGCTCCCCCTTTTTAAAGATGGCCGAGGCCCCCTGTATAACGGGCCTGTCACCATAGGCGAAGTCAAGCCCTTTCAGCTCAATCATACACCCGCCCCCTTCTCCGCGCCAGAATCAGCCCCAGGAAAAAGGGCCCGCCCACAAAGGACAGGATGATCCCCACCGGCAGCTCATAGGGCGCAAAAAGCACCCGGCCGGCCACATCGCACAGTAGCACAAGGGCGGCCCCGCCCAGCGCGCTGAAGGGGACAAGCAGCCTATGTCCGCCGCCTACGAGGCGGCGGGAAATATGGGGCACCAGCAGGCCTACAAAGCCCAACAGCCCCGCAAAGCTCACGGCGCTGCCCGCCAGCAGACTTGCCAGCAGCAAAAGCACAAAGCGCGTCCGTTTCACGTTCATCCCAAGCCCCGCCGCAGTCTCCGCGCCCAGATTCAGCACATCAATATCCCGCCCCAGGAGCCAGGCGCATAAAATCCCTGCCCCGATAAGCCAGCAGGCAGGGTCGAGTTTCGAAAGGCTGACCCCCGCGACGCCGCCCATGAGAAAGGAGTTGGCATTGTAGAGGCTGTCAGGAAAGATGGTTTTGACCGTGTTTATCCCGGCTGTGAGTATGCTGCTGACAGTGACGCCTACAAGCGTTATGGTAAGGCGGCTGGCCCCGCTGCGCTCGGCCACGGCGTAGATAAGCAGGCAGGCTCCCAGCGCCCCCAAAAAAGCTGCCCACGGCAGGGCAGAAACCGCGGCGGGGCTGAGAGCGATCAGAAGCGTTGCCGCAAGCCCTGCCCCAGAGTTCACGCCGATTATGCCCGGAGAGGCCATCGCATTATTCAGTACCGCCTGGATTATCACCCCCGAGACCGCCAGCGCTCCGCCGGCCAGCGCCGCCGCGAGCGTCCGCGGCAGGCGCACATGAGCAATGATCCGGTAGGCCGCGCTGTCATAGTCCCCCGCCGCAGCGGCGGACACGGCCTGGAGCACACCGGTCCGGGTGGAGCCGAAGAAAAGAGAGGCCAGAAAACACGCAATAAAAATCAGCAGCAGCGCGGCAAAGCGGCCCGCTTTTCCCCGACCCTCAATCAAACAAGTCTGGGTATATGATTTTTGCCAGATACTCATAGCTGTCATCCCATCTGTCATTGGGCTTATAGTGGAAAAGTTCCTGAGGCAGAATGATGTAGCGCCCGTTTTTCACCGCGCTGAGGCCGCTCCAGGCCGGGTCGCTCTCCACATTGGCCCGGAGATATTCCCGGGCCTCTGTTTCGCTGCCCATGGTCATGACGAAAATATAATCCGGGTCGTCCAGAATAATCTTCTCGATGCTCAGCTCCTCCAGCAGGGAGGGATTGCTCTCCGCCGGATTCTCAAGGCCGAAATCTTTCAGAATTTTCCCCGCGGGATTATCATCGGTCTTGGCTTTCATGCCGGTGGAATAGGCCCGCAGCAAAAGCGCGCTGAGACCGGGGGCCTCCGGCAGCTTATCCCGCAGCGCGGCGATTCCCATTTCAACAGAGAGCACATTTTCCTCATACAGATCCGCCCGGCCCGTAACCGCGCAGAACTGCGCCATAAGCTCCCGGTAATCCTCAAAGCTGTCCAGCCTGAAATAGCCGCAGGGAATTCCCATCTGTTCCAGGCTGTCCTTAAGCTGGGCGTGGGCGCTTAAATCGGCGGAGAGGACAACATAGTCCGGCTCCAGAGCCGCTATCTTTTCAAGATCCGGGCTTTTCACCGTGCCTACCGCCGCCGTGTCCGCCGCCAGAGGCAGCGCCCGCTCCTCAATGGCATCCAGCGGCACGCCCACAGGCATTCCCCCCGCCAGGAGCCAGCACTCAGCCAGAGACGCCTCCCCGAATACCAGCCGGGACTCCGGCCTGAGCCTGACTGTGCTTCCGTTCACATCCCGCAGCGCCACTCCGTCCGGCTCCTCCGGGGCCGGGGAAGCGGCGCAGGCCGCCAGGGACAACAGAACCGAGAAAAGCAGCAGCGCGCAGAAAAATCTTCTCCCTGTCATTTACGGCCTCTGAAGCATATCGCGAGCCAGAATTTCCTCTTTTCTCTCCAGCAGTTCATCGCCGAACAACGCTTGCTCCAGCTTGTCCTCCCCGAGCCGGTCGATCGCGAGGCCAAGCCGCTCCTTTGCATAGGCGTTTTCCTTAAACCAGAGCATGGTCTTTTCTATCAGCGGCAGTATCTCCTCCTGCCTTACAAGCCGCGAAAGAGCAGTACCCATTCTTGTGCGCTTGCCCCAGGTGCCGCCCACATAGATTTTGTACATGGTCTCCGTGTCGTGGGCCACGGCCTTGAACGGGCACTTCCCGGTGCAGACGCCGCAGGACAGGCAGAGACTCCTGTCAATATGCAGCTTTCCGTCCACAAGCTTCGCCGCCTTCATGGGGCAGGCCTTTTCGATCTGGCATACCGTGCAGCCCCGGCACTTGCTCTCATCGAAAGCAGGAACCCTATGGCCCTCGATGCCGAAATCGTTCAGCGCCGGCTTAATGCAGCTATTGGGGCAGCCGCCCACGGCAATTTTAAATTTGTGCGGCAGCTTCACATCGCTCCAGCCCAGGTAAAACTTCTCATGTATCTCCCGGGCCAGAGCCTGGGTGTCATAATTGCCGTAGACACAGGTCGTGCCCTTGCAGGCAGTGACGGGGCGGACCTTGGCCCCGGTCCCCCCAAAGCGCAGGCCGTGCGCTGCGGCAAAGGCCTCCGCTGCCGGAATATTCTCAAAGGAAATGCCCGGTATCTCCACTGCCATGCGGCTGGTGCAGAGCAGCTTGCCGCTGCCGTATTTTGCGGAAAGTGCCGCAATGTTTTCGAAATCCTCCGCTGTAAACACCGTTCCCGGCGCAACAACACGGCCGGAGAAGCAGTCTGTCCCCCGGTTTATAAGGAAGCCCCGGCCCTTCACGGCCGCGATATCCTCAGCTTTGAGTTTTGCCATTTTTATCTTCCTCCAAGCAAATATCTTGCTTTTTCCACTATATCAAAAAAAGCCCCGGGAAACAAGCGCTGTTTCCGTCTGATTTCTTGACGGGAGCGGCTTGTTGTATTATGATTTCCCCATCAAATCAATCTCCGGCGGAAGAATCCGGCAGGGGATGGAAAAGGAGGAAAAATATGCTGCCTGAAAACAGTCTCGCCTGGGGGCGCAGCAAGAGCTGCATAAGAGAGCTGGCGGCCTACGGGGCGGCCAGGAAACAGGAGATCGGCCCTGAGAGGGTTTTTGATTTCAGCATTGGCAACCCCAGCGTCCCCGCGCCGGACTGCGTGTCGGAAGCCATGCGTGAGCTGCTGTGCCTGAGCCCCGCAGAGCTCCACGGCTACACCCCGGCTCCCGGCCTGATGAGCCTGAGAGAGGCCGTCTCGGCGGATCTGAAAAGCCGCTTCGGGGCGGAGATCCCGGCGGAGCTGATTTATGTCTGCTGCGGCGCGGCGGCGGGCCTCGCCTCCTGCCTGCGGGGCTTGCTTCTGCCTGGAGAGGAAGTGATCGCTTTCGCGCCTTTTTTCCCGGAATACCGAGTGTTTACCGAGGGGGCAGGCGGCGTCCTGGTCCCGGTGCCGCCGGATGGAAAGCTCCTGCCAGACTTCGCCGCCTTTGAGCGTGCCCTGACGGAGAAAACCAAGGCCGTCATTGTCAACACCCCCAACAATCCCTCCGGCGTAGTGCTGCCCCGGGAGAGCCTTCAGCGTTTGGGGGACATTCTCCGCCATGCCCAGCGCCGCTTCGGACACAGCATTTACCTCATTTCCGACGAGCCCTACCGGGAGCTTCTCTATGAGGGAGCGCCTCTCTGGGTGCCCGACTATTATGAGAACACCCTGGTGTGCTACTCCTTCAGCAAGTCCCTCTCCCTGCCGGGAGAGCGGATCGGCTATGTGGCGGTAAGCCCGAAAGCGCATGAGAGCGGGGATGTTTTCTCCGCCCTGGCCGGGGCAGCCCGGGCCTGCGGCTATGTGAACGCGCCCAGCTTCATGCAGAGAGTGGTTGAAAAATGCCTGGGCCGAACCGCCGACATCTCCCTATACAAGGCCAGCCGGGATCTGCTCTACGGCGGGCTCACCGAACTGGGCTTTGACTGCGCCTACCCGGGCGGCGCCTTTTACCTTTTTGTGAGATCGCTGGAGCCGGACGCGAAGGCTTTCAGCGAAAAGGCCAAAAAGCATGAGCTGCTCCTTGTTCCCAGCGACGATTTCGGTCTCGGCGGCTATGTCCGGGCGGCGTACTGCGTGCCGCCGGAGATGATCCGCCGTTCCCTGCCCGCATTCCGCGCCCTTGCCGAGGACTACGGTCTCTGAGCCAGGCCTGGTAGGGACAGCCAAAACCGCTCATTGTCTAATATGCACAGTTTATATTTTTGATTTTGTACTATGTTCACAAAATTTTCTTGTTCTAGGTCTTGACATTCCCACCGAAAGGGTTAGAATATGGCTTCTGAAATAAACCTCAGAAGGAGGAATGACAATGACAAGAGACATGACCACAGGCTCTCCCCTATCCCGGATTCTGGCCTTTTGCGCGCCGCTTATCGTGGGGAATCTGTTTCAGCAGTTTTATAACCTGGCCGACAGTATCATCGTCGGCCGCTATCTGGGCGTGAACGCCTTTGCCGCCGTGGGTTCCACCGGCGCGCTGAATTTTCTGGTGCTGGGCTTCGCTCTGGGCATCTGCTCAGGCTTTGCCATCCCCATTGCCCAGAGCTTCGGCGCCGGGGATAAGGAGCAGGTCAAACGCCGGACCGGGCAGCTCGTGTGGCTGGGCGTATTCTTCTCCCTGGCCCTGACGGCGCTGACCTATTTCACCACCGGGGATATTCTCCGCTTGGTGAACACCCCTGCCGAGATCTTTGATGATGCATACACCTACATATTTATAATCTTCATGGGCTCCGGCGCCACCATTCTCTACAATCTCGGCTCCGGTGTACTTCGCGCCCTTGGGGACAGCCGCACTCCCCTGCTGTTTCTCATCGCCGCGGTCATCATAAATGTTGGGTTGGACATACTCTTCATGGCCGGCTTCGGCATGGGCGTGGAGGGGGCGGCATACGCCACGGTTATCTCCCAGGCAGCCTCCGGCATTGCCTGCCTTGTCTATATGCGTGCCAGGGTGCCCCTGCTGCGGCTGAACCGAAGCCATCTGCGGCCCAACCTGCGCCGCATGCTGTATATCTCCTCTATCGGTGTGCCCATGGGCCTGCAGTTTTCCATCACCGCCGTGGGCTCGATCATTCTCCAGAGCGCCGTGAACAGTCTGGGCGCGGTGGCCGTGGCGGCGGTGTCCGCCGGGTCGCGGGTACACAACATTGTTGCTGCCCCTCTGGAAACCGCCGGCATCACCATGGCCACTTTCTGCGGCCAGAATCTGGGTGCGGGCAGGATTGACCGTATACGCAGCGGCGTAAAATCCATCACGGCCGTGTGCATGGTCTACTGCCTGCTGGCCCTTGCCATTAACTATTTCGGCGGCGTCGGCATCTCCTGCCTGTTCATGGACGCCTCTGAAACTGCCATTCTTGCGGAAACACACCGCTATCTCACCATAAACGGCATCGCCTATCCCCTGTTGGCCCTTATCTTTATATTCCGCAACAGTCTTCAGGGCATGGGTTTTTCGAACTCTGCCATGTTCGCCGGCCTCGCGGAGCTTATCGCCCGGGCGCTGGCCGTGTTTGCCTTTGTCGGCCGCTTGGGCTTTTTGGGCGTGTGCTATGCCAATCCACTTGCCTGGCTCTTTGCCGACCTGATCCTTCTGCCCCTCTATGCTGTAAAACTCCGCAGGCTTGACGGCGGCCGCCCGCCGCGGCAGGGCCGCGAGGCCCCAAAGCAGGCCCGGCTTTGCCCCATAGCAAAATGATCCCAAACGCGCTCCCCAGAAACCAGGGAGCGCGTTTCATTTGCCTTCCTCCCCCTTCGCAGGGTATGGCCGTCTTTCTCGCCCAGGGCGCTTGCGGCGGCGGCTCTGGCCGCGCTTTTCTCTTCCCTGGCAAGAGACCGGCACGTACTTGAATGAGGCTGAAAAAAGCATTATAATCAAACTTAAAAAGGAGGTATTACATATGCCTGTTCTTGGATTTATCGGCACCGGCAGCATGGGTGGCGCCCTTGCCCGGGCCGCTTCCAGAAAACCGGTGGAAAACCGGCTTCTGCTTGCAAACCGCCATCCCGAAAAGGCCGCCGCTCTCGCCGCAGAGCTGGGCGGGGAGCTTTCTGACAATAAGGGCACGGCCGCCCGGGCGGATTTTATTTTTCTCGGCGTAAAGCCCCAGATGCTGGAGGAGCTGCTGGCAGAGCTTGGGGCTGTTCTCGCAGCGCGGAAGGAGCCCTTTACCCTGGTATCCATGGCCGCCGGCACCTCCATTGAAAAAGTCCGCCGGGCGGCGGGTGGAAACTACCCGGTCATCCGCATCATGCCCAATACCCCTGCCGCTATCGGTCAGGGCATGATACTCTATGACTGCGCCGGGGTAAGCCCGGAGACGGAGCAGGCTTTTCTGTCAGCCATGAGCGGCGCCGGGCGCTTTTCCCGGCTGGAAGAGCGGCTTATTGACGCGGGCTCTGCCGTGTCCGGCTGCGGCCCGGCCTTTGTAGACCTTTTCATCGAAGCCCTTGCCGATGGCGGCGTGGCCTGCGGTCTGCCCCGGCAGAAGGCCCTGGAATTTGCCGCCCAGATGACTGCGGGCGCGGCCTTGCTGGTCCTGGAATCGGGCCGGCACCCGGGTGAGCTTAAGGATGCGGTCTGCTCTCCCGGCGGCACTACCATTCAGGGTGTCCGGGCGCTGGAGCGCTTCGGCTTTCGAGGTGCCGTCATGGAGGCTGTGGCCGCCGCTTATGAGAAAAATTTTCAGCTCTGATTGCTCATAAACAATAAACGGAGAAAGAGATGAGTATAAAAAACGAAGCAAAAATCAAAAATCCTCTTATCGTAGCCATCCGTGAGCAGCTCGAGCACAGGGCGCTCTGGATGTATCTGCTCTGCGACCACGCCATGTGCGGTGACCGCGGCATCGCCGAGAGCTTTGGCTGCTGCCTTGAACTGCCATCCACTATTGCCCGGGGAGACGACCTGTGCCGAATTCGCTTTGTGCGAAAATAAAAAGCGTTTTACCCAGCGACACAGTATCAGTTGGAAGGTATCTACCTTTCCACCAGATTCGGCGCGCCAAAACAGCCCTGTAAAATGTACATTTAAGGACGGCAGCACCTTCTGCAATGAGCTGGTCAACGCAAAGATTACTCGGCTTATTGCAGAAATTTTTGGGGCAAGGATATTGTTTCTTTCTTCCCAACATGTTCCGCAGCGCATATTGGGCATAAAATTCTGCTCTAAAAAACTAAAAAAGCTGAATTCTTCACCAGCACATACCGCCGTTCAAACAGTGTTCCTGCATAATCTTCCTTTATCTGCAAACAATAGCTGCGCAGAGATTTTCAGACAAAGGAGAAATATTTATGAAGGCAACCGGTATCGTCCGCAGGATAGATGACCTTGGCAGAGTTGTGATCCCGAAAGAGATCCGCCGCACCATGCGTATCCGCGAGGGCGACCCGCTGGAGATTTTTACCGACAAAGACGGAGAACTGATTTTTAAGAAATACTCCCCTATCGGCGAGTTATCGGACTTTGCTGCACAGATATGCGACAGCCTGCGGCGCTCCACCGACGGCATTGCCGCTGTATGTGACAGGGATAGTGTCATCGCCATCTCCGGCGGCGCGAAGCGGGAGCTGCTGGACAAGCCCGTCAGTCCCCAGCTCAGCGAAATCATGGATTCACGCAATGTCTACCGCCATATGAACGGCGGGAGCAGTCTGCCGGTCTCCACAGCAGACGACAAATTCTGCCTGTCCGTCGCAGCGCCAGTAATCTCCGAGGGGGACATCATGGGCTGCGTGCTGTTTATCACCCCCAGAGGCAGCGCCCCGGGCACCGAGGTGGAGCACAAGCTGGCCCAAACCGTCTCCATATTTTTGGGCAAGCAAATGGAGAGCTGAAATCCTTTATCCCTCCCACAATTTCCCCCCGTTTTCCGGCCCGGCCGGAGAACGGGGGCTTTTCTTATACATCATGCATAAAACAAACTGCTCTTTTTCAGCAAAAAGCGACATTGTGTTTTTCTTGTCAGCAGAGTATACTGTATTCAGTCAGTGAGACTGACATTAATTCCCGGAGGTGCCTATGTCACAGGAGGAGCTGCGCCAACAGAATATTCAGCTCGTGATAGAAAAGGCCTTGGAGTGCTTTCTGGAGCAGGGCATCGAGAAAACCAGCGTGGGCGAGATTGCCCGCCGGGCCGGGCTTACGGAGCGCTCCCTTTTCCGCTATTTTAAAAAAAAGACCGACATTGTTCTGGCCGCCGCGTACTTGTACTGGAACCGGGTCATTGCCAAGATGGAGGCGCATCTGCCTGAGAACGGCGAGCCGCGCACGGGCCTTGAAGACGTGGGCATGTTGCTTATGGCTTATTCCCATCTTTTTTTGGAGGATCCAAATGGCATTCGCTTCACGCTGGACGCGGAGCTGGTGCTGGATGCCGCCGGGAAAAACCGCCAGATCAAGAACCGCCCGCCGGAGCCCTATGAGAGCTCCAACGGCCCTGTGGCCCGGGCCATCAGAAAGGGGCTGGCCGATGGGTCGATCAGCCCGGATGTGGATGTGCGAGAGCTGTACTATAACTCCTACGACGCGATTCTGGGCCTGATGCAGCGCCTGAGCATCGGCGGCACCCCCAGCGCGGGCGAGCTGGATTACCACAGCCGCATGAAGCGCCTCTGCGCCATGTTTGTTGACGCATTCAGGGGTTGAAAGCGAATAAAAAACAGTAAAGCCCGGGAGGGTATTTACTTTTGCAAATTAATGTCAGTTTGACTGACAAACAGCCCCCCGCAGGCGGGCATGAGGTGGCAGCAAATGAAAGAGCTTCGGCATCAAATTTATTTTGAAAATCTCCTGGAGGACGCCAATAATGAGCTTGTGCGGGAGGCCTTCAACCAGTACATGCGAACGGTCTTTCGGGAAGAGCCGCTGGATCCCACGCTGCCGGACTATGAAGACGCTCTGAGCTGGTAAAAGGAGGATATAAAAATGGCTTGGTACTGGATTGTTCTGATTGTCCTCGGCCCACTGTAGGCCCTGTGCTTTCTTGCCTATATTACAAACGCCGATATGAAGCCTGTGGAAAAGCTCTATAATGCCCTCATAAAATATCATGACGGCAGAGAAAAAGAGGAGAGGATCTGATCTCCTGACCGCGGCAAAGCCGCCTGAATCCAAATGCGTGAGGGCAAAACCTCATTCATTAACCCCCGGCGGCGGAGAGTCTGACTCCGCTGCCGCCACTCTCACACGCAAAGCCCCGGCGGTGTCTGACCGCCGGGGCTTTGTGTTCCATTCCTTTTCCCCGGAGACTTTCCTTTTCCCCGGAGACTTTTCCCTTGAAAGCAGCGCCCCCGCATGTTATACTTTCAGAGCAAGCAATCGGATCGGGATCTGCCCTTTGAGGCAGTCAACAGGGGAATGCGGGTGAAACTCCCGCGCGAGGCCGTCACTGTGAGGCGGGGCGAAAGCCCCCGAAGTCAGAAAACCTGCCCGTGCGGCGCAAACTGCGCCGTGTTGTACAGAGAGCCGCGGCACCCGGCCGGACTGAAGATATGCGCGAAAGCCTCCGGGGCTTTCTGCGCCGTTCTCTCTTTTTCTTTGTACAATTTCCGTAAAAAAAGAAAGGAGAGGATTTTTTATGTCCAAGAACACAAAAAAAATTATTGCCGTGATCGCTTTGCTTGTACTGGTCGCGGCGGCGGTATTCGCCGTTTTGCACTTCGCGCCCTCCGCTTCAGAGGGGGACAAGACCATTGCCGTGGCCGTTATCCACGGAGACGGCAGCCGGAAAGATTTCAGCATAAGTACCGACGCGGAAAATCTCCGGGCCGCTTTGGAGCCGGAGGGGCTTATCCAGGGCCAAGAGAGTGAGTTTGGCCTGTATGTTCTCACTGTTGACGGGGAGACCGCCGACGAGGACCTGCAGCAGTGGTGGTGCATCACCAAGAGCGGCGGGCAGCTTATGACCGGCGTCGACGACACCGTGATCGCCGACGGGGAGCAGTATGAGTTCACCCTCACCACAGGCTGGTAAGCTGAGTATAAAGGAAATCAGCGCCCTGTCCATCATCGGGGCGCTGATTTTCGCGGCCAAAATGGCCATGGCGGCCCTGCCCAACATCAGCCTCAACGCCCTTTTAATTATCCTCACCGCTGTTTTCTTCGGCTGGAAGGCTCTGTACGCGGTGGGGGTCTATGTGATGCTGGAGGGGCTGGTGTTCGGTTTCGGCCTCTGGTGGCTGTGCTACTGGTATCTCTGGCCGCTGCTCGCGGCGCTGGCGGTGCTCATGCGGAAAAACGATTCCCCCCTTATCTGGGCGGTGCTGGCAGGGCTTTTCGGCCTCTGTTTCGGGGCGCTGTGCTCTATTCCGTATATATTCATCGGCGGCTGGGCCATGGCCTTTTCCTACTGGATAAGCGGCCTCCCCTTTGACCTTGTCCACTGCGCCGGAAATTTCGTTCTGACTCTGGTGCTGTATAAGCCTTTGCACCGGGCTATGGCCGCCGTGCTGACAAAAGAAGATATAAAATAACACCGTGCCGGCAGATTTATTCTGCCGGCACATATGGCTGTCCCAACCCGGCGGTTTGGGCGGGGCGGCCGGGCTTCAGCGGATGGGGACTCCAATTTTTTTATCCAGGCGCCACTGAGGAGCGGGCCCATCGTCTCCCCAGTATTCGTCAATGGAGGCGATTTTATCATCCTCGATTTTGATGAAAGATACCGCGTGGAAAGACAGCGATCCCTCCTTGGAAAATACCTTTGTTACCGTGGTAATCAGCTCGCCGCTCCGTTCGATCCGCTCAACCATTCCATCCCATCGCCCGGGATATTCACAGTTTGCCTTGATAAACTCATCAACTGAAAAGCGCTCGTTGGTACAATGCCAGTTGATCCAGGCGGTTTCCTTGAAATAAGGCCGTATACGCTCCGCGTCCTGCCGGATTACCGCTTCCCAGAAATTCTTTATATCCATATACACGGTTCCGCTTTCCTTTTATTTACCGCCTGCCCGGGTTTCGGGCAGGCGGTATTTTACCCGATCAGAGTGTTTTATAGATCTCCGCGCCGCGGGTCATCAGCCAGCGATAGAGCAGAAAGCAGAGCAGAGCGATGAGCGCCGCGAAAACAAGACAGATGGCGGCCGGATTGATGCTCTCGCCGAAGAAAACATATACCAGCACAGGAGGAATCATCACACCCCAGGAGATAAACATGGTAAGCATGACGCTGGCGCCGCTTTTCACGGCCTGCGTCTCGTTCACCCAGTCAAAGCTGGGGTGGCGCAGATTTTCGGCAAGCCCCAGCACGCCTGCAAAGAGCCCGAATAGTGCGGGCAGCAGGAAAAGGCTTAAGCTCATGAGCGCATCCGGACGCAGTACCAGGACGGAGACCGCCGAACAGACCAGCAGGGGCGGGATCGCGATCATATTGTGCAGGCGGAGCTTCGCCCTGAGGATTTCCCTTGTGTCCACCGGCAGAGATTGGGCTATCCACAGGCTCCGGCCCTCCAGCGACACGGAGGGGGCGGTGACGAGTATGGTGGCGGCGAAGAAGCAGAGGCCCGCCGCAAGCGAGACCTGAAGCATGGGGGCCAGCATGGGGTACACCGGCAGGGACAGCAGCGCGTCCTTTTTGATAAGCAGCACAACGGCGCCCGCAAGCGCCATGAAAGCGCCCAGACCGCAGTTGAGAATATAGGCGGAGCTGGACAGAAAACGCATCCACTCCCGGCGCAGCAGCGCCGACCGGGGCGTGGCCGCCCTTTCTTCCCGGGCAACATACTTTTTCTTCGCCCCGCCCCGGCGGGCGGTGGCTGTTTTTATGAAGGTCTTTTCCAGAATAAAATAGGCCAGCGCAAACGAGCCCAGCATGATAAGGGCGGTTTTGGCAAGCGCTCCCGGGTTCCCCGCGGCGCAGGCAGAGCCGATCCAGCGCAAAACCGCCACAGCCCCCAGCGCTCCTGCCGCGGCGTCCGGGTTCTGGGCCAGCGCGCTTATCAGCGTGTTCATGCGGAAAGCAAAGTACATATAAGCCCCAAGGAAGATCAGGCTCAGCAGCACCGACACAAGGGAGCTGCCGCCCAGGCGGGCGGAAACCACACTGAGAAGCCAGCCGAACAGGGCCGACACCGCCAGAGCAAAAAGGGGCAGCAGCAAAACAAAGATTATAATATAGGCACCAAGCCCGGCCCCGCCAAAAGATACGGACTGTTCCCAGGCAATCAGCGCGGGTACCGCCGTCATCAGGCCAAAAACCAGAGCCACGACCCAGAGCATGAACATACGGCTGAGCAGGATGTCCCGGGGCTTGATGGGCATGCTGAGGAGCAGGTCATTATCCCGGGCCTCATAGAGCTGGGCTTTGGCCATGAATATGCTCCCCACAAACATCAGCGCAAAGCACATCAGCGCCGCCATGGCGAAATACAGCCAATCAAGCCCCGCCATATGAAAGGGGAGGGCGATGCCGTCAAAAATCCTCCAGAATAGGAAGCCCAAGGCCACAAATGCATAGAGCATGAGCAGGGTAAAGCCGATGAGCTTTCCCTTGCTCTGGGCCTTTTTCAGTCTGGATGAGCCTGTGAGCCAGCTTTTCAGCGCCTCAAGGCGCACGGCGAACAGCGCTTTAAGCATTTTCGTCCTCCAGTTCCAGGAACACATCTTCCAGAGAAGCGTCGCCCTTTACCTGCTCCATGCGCCCGCTGGTGACGAGCCGCCCCTCTTTTATGATGGCCACCTTGTCGCAGAGCTTTTCGGCCACCTCCAGCACATGGGTGGAGAAGAAAATGGCCCCTCCCCTGTCACAGTGCTCGCGCATCATTTCCTTGAGCTGATGGGCGGCCTTGGGGTCCAAGCCCACAAAGGGTTCGTCCATGATGATGAGCTTGGGTTCATGGAGCCAGGAGGAAATAATGGCCAGCTTCTGTTTCATGCCGTGGGAATAGGCGGAAATCGGCTGGGCCAGATCCCCGGTGAGGCCGAAAATATCCCCGTAGCGGGCAATGCGCCGGGCGCGCGTTTCCTTTTCAACGCCAAAGATATCCGCAATAAAATTCAGATATTTTATGCCGGACATGAACTCATACAGATCCGGATTATCCGGGATATAGGCCAGGCGGCGCTTGCAGGCGATGGGGTCCTTTTTCACATCGATCCCGTCGATCTTGATCTCGCCCGTGTCAAACTGCAGAATTCCCGCGCAGGCTTTAATGGTGGTGGTCTTTCCCGCGCCGTTATGGCCGATAAAGCCGTATATCTCCCCGGGGGCGATGTGCAGGCTCAGATCGTCCACGGCTTTCTTATCGCCGTAGCTTTTGGTAAGATTTTTTATGTTAAGCATAATAGACCCGCTTTCATTTTATATTGAGCACAAGGGGCTCATCCAGCGTCTCGGAGACGTATTTGCCGTTTTTCTTTCTCTGCCGGACACATTCCGTCAGCAGATATTCTATCTGCCCGTTTATCGAGCGGAAATCATCTTCGGCCCAGCGGGCAATCGCGTCGTACAACTTCGGCGACAGACGCAGGGGCACCTGCTTTTTCGTCGAATCGGCCATAATTTTAATACAGGCTGCCGGAATTCACCACCGGCTGAGCGTCCCTGTTGCTGCAGAGCACAACCAGAAGGTTGGAGACCATGGCGGCCTTCCGCTCCTCATCCAGCTCGACGGTCTTGTTCTCGCTGAGTCTGGCCAGCGCCATCTCCACCATGCCCACCGCGCCCTCTACGATCATCTTGCGGGCGTCAATGATGGCGGACGCCTGCTGGCGCTGGAGCATAACGGCAGCAATCTCCGGCGCATAAGCAAGGTAGGTTATGCGCGCCTCGATAATCTCTATGCCCGCGTCCCGGACCTTGCTTTGAATTTCGTCTCTGATGCGCATTGCCACCGTCTCGCTGGAGCCCCTCAGGCTGCCCTCATCCGCCAGACCGTCTCCGGTGGTATCCACGCCCTGGGCCACATCGTAGGGATAGATGCGCACGATGTTCCTCACCGCGCTGTCGCACTGGAGAGACAGATATTCCTTGTAGTTATCCACGTTGAACACCGCCTTCGCCGTGTCGACTACCCGCCACATCACCGCGATGCTGATCTCCACAGGATTGCCCAGGCAGTCGTTTATTTTCTGGCGGCTGTTGGAGAGCGTCATCACCTTAAGGGAAATTTTCTTGTTAACGGTTTCCGCCGCCGCGGAACTGCCGGGCAGGGACAGGTTCAGCACAGCGCCCGCACCGCCGCCGCGGCCGCCGTCCACATCACCGCTCTGGCCCAGACGGGTCTTGGCCGCAGGATTTACGCCCACGCAGAAGGGGTTCACATAGTAAAACCCGTCGTCCTTAAGGGTGCCCACATACCTGCCGAAAAGGGTCAGTACCAGCGCCTCCTGAGGCTTGAGCACCTTGAGGCCCATGGCGGGAATCCAGCCAAGGCAAAGCCAGATCACGCCCACGACGAACAGGGGGATGGCCCAGCCATGGCCCCCGTCCATCTTAATGGCCCCGAAAATCGTCAGCCCCAGGGCCGCGAGATACAAAGCGATGGTCAGCATCAGCACTGCCATGCCGTTTTTTCTGTTGTTGAGAACTTGTTCCTTCATTGGATTTTCCTCCCTTTATCTGATATCAAAATGATATCACTGCAATATCTCAATGTCAACAGAATTTTGAGATATTTTATATAAAAATTCCGCCCCGGACTTCTCCGGGACGGAATTTTGTTATTTTTTCTCTTTTTCTTCCGCGCGTATATATTCGTCCAGCTCCCGGCGCAGGGCAGCCAGCTCCATGGCCACAGGGTCGGTCATGTTGACCTGGTCCACCTCGCCCACGAAGTTCACTTTCTGCCCCGCGATACGAACCACCTTGGCCGGAATGCCTACAGCGGTGCTGTCCTCGGGAATCTCCGAGAGTACCACGGAGTTTGCGGCGATGCGGCTGTTGCTGCCCACGGTGATGGGGCCGAGCACCTTGGCTCCGGTACCGATGAGCACATTGTTGCCGATGGTGGGGTGGCGCTTGCCCACGTCCTTGCCGGTACCGCCAAGGGTGACGCCGTGGTATATTAAGCAGTCGTCCCCAATTTCGGCGGTCTCGCCAATGACGATGCCCATACCGTGGTCAATGACAAGGCGTTTGCCTATTTGGGCCCCAGGGTGGATCTCTATGCCGGTGCGGCGGCGGCTGCGCTGGGAGATGAGCCGGGCCAGGAATGTAAGGCCGTGCTCATAACACCAATGGGCCTTTCTGTGGCTGCGAACGGCCTTTATGCCGGGGTAAAGCAGTAATATCTCCAGCGAGGAACGGGCCGCCGGATCCCGGGCCTTATAGGCGCTGATGGTTTCTCTTAAATCGTCAAACATACGATATCCCTTTCTTTTCAGCTTTCGCTTCTATATAATATGCTCCTTACGAAAGCGGGGACATCGGCAGTCAAGCCTGAGGCTCAGATGCATTGCTTCAATCAACTCCGTTTAAATTCCTATTAAATAAATAGGATAATGAGATTATAAACTACGGGCCACTTTCTGTCAACCGCCAAGATTGCTCTTAAATTCTTAAGAAGCCGGTTAATCTTGCAAATGACTGTTTGCAATGCTATACTTATTTTGTATTATTTCGGGAGGCGTGAGGATTATGCTCAGGCGCGCTATAACTGCGGTTGTTTCTATTATATATGTAGCTTTTCTGCTTCTGTGCTGCTACTCGGGGCCGGTGGACGAAACCGGCGCGGCCGCGCCGGTCATCGGGACGGAGCGGGTCAGCTTTCAGGCAGGCAGTTTCCCCGTGGATGCGGCGGAGCTGACGCTTGTGCTGCAGAGCGGGGAAACGGCTCTGCTGGATAAATTCCCCCAGCTTCAGGCGGCGGACTTCAGCGGCAGCCTCTGCTATGAGGAGCTTGCCTCCTGGGCAAAGGCCCATCCGGAGGTAGCGGTCCGCTATACCGTGACCCTGCCGGACGGCAGCGTGGCTGACACCAGCACGGAGACTCTTGATCTGTCCGGGCTGGACAGCGCAGGAGCTCTGGAGGCGGCAAAGCTTCTTCCCTGCCTTCCCGCGCTGAAAAGCGTAAATCTGGGCACCGCCCCGGAGGGCGGCGCCCTCAGCGGAGAGGCCCTGCTGGCCCTTAAGGAAGCCTGCCCGGCGGTGCACTTTGCTTACGCTTTCACGCTCCTGGGCCGCACGGTCAATCTGGAGGATGAGAGCGTCGACCTGACCGGCCTCACCAGCGGGCAGACAGCCGATGCCGCCGCTGCGCTGGCCTGTATGCCGAACCTGAAAAGCGTTTCTCTGGGCGCTCAGGACAGCTGCGCCTTTACCTGGGAGGATATCGGCGCCCTTCAGGCCGCCTGTCCTGAGGCCGCCTTCGATTACAGCTTCACTCTCTGGGGCAGGGCCGTCAATCTTAAGGACGAGAGCCTTGACCTGAACCATATCACCATGGACGATGAGGGCGCCGCCGTCCGGGCCGTGCTGCCGTATATGACAAAGTGCAAAACCCTGGACATGGATTTCTGTAATGTCTCCAACGGCGCTATGGAGGGCATCCGGAATGATTTCCCCAACATCAAAGTCATCTGGCGCATCTGGTTCGGCACAAGTTACAGCGTGCGCACGGATGTGGAAAAGATTTTGGCCTCCAAGCCCTCCAAGGGCGGCACGCTTGACGACGAACAGGTGGCCGTCCTGAAATACTGCACGGATGTCAAATATCTGGATCTTGGGCATAACGAGGCAATTACTGATCTGTCCTTTATTTCCAGTATGCCGAAGCTGGAAGTGCTGATCATTGCCATGAACCCTTTCTCGGACATCAGCCCCCTGGCCAACTGCCCGAAGCTGGAATATCTGGAGCTGCACACCACAAACGTGTCAGACCTCAGCCCGCTCTCCGGGCTTTCCGAGCTGAGGCATCTGAATATCGGCAACTGCAAAAATCTGACCGATATTTCCCCCCTCTATGGGCTCACAGAGCTGGAACGGCTCTGGATCGGCAGCATCACCCCCATCCCTGCAGAGCAGGTGGAATACATGCGCGGCTGCGCACCTGACTGTGAAATAAATACCGACGCCTATGACCCCTGCGGCGGCCGCTGGCGTGTCACCGGCTACACAGAGCTCAGCCTGCAGCTCTATGAGGAAACCGGATGGCTGCAGGAGGTTCTGCACCCCCGTTATGAGCTGCTGCGGGAACAATTCGGCTATCTAACAGAGGATTATTCCTTCTACTGGAAGGACCCACTGTACAACGGCCCCAGCGCTTGAGCCGGACGATACATCATTTCGTTTACCCGGGAGGCAAAACTGCAATGAGCAAAGCCAAAAAAACGTTTATTCTTTCGCTGCTTCTCTTCTGCCTGCCGCTGTGCGGCTGCACGAAGCGCGTAAAGCTGGGCGGGGAAACCTTCCCCGCGGATTCACAGACTGTGAAGTCTGTGGTAACAGCGGAGGAGCTTGAAACGCTGGATTCCTTTGAAGCTCTCTCCTCTGCCGATTTAAGCGGCAGTAGCTGCTACGAGGAAATAGCCGCCTGGGCGGCGGCGCATCCGGAGGTGGAACTGCGCTATACCGTGAGCTTTCCCGGCGGTATAAGCGCCGTTAACACGGACAGGAGCCTTGATCTTTCCTCCCTTGACGGGCCGGCGCTTGCCGAGGCCCTGCCTCTGCTGGAATGGCTGCCGGCGCTTGAGAATGTGAACCTCGGCAGCGACACCCTTGGGCCGGAGGCGCTGTGCTCCCTTGTCTCCGCTTATCCCGGAACGGAGTTTGAATACCGTTTCAGGCTTTTGGGCCGGAACACCTCTCTGGACGACAGTACATTGGACTTGAGCGCCGCCGGGAGCAGGGATATGAAGGAGCTGCTGGCCTGGCTTCCGGCCATGACCAGGCTTGAGCGCGTCAATCTCGGCCTGGAGGCAGATCGGGCGGAGCCCTGGGCCTGGGAGGATATCGCCGCCCTTCAGGCCGCCCTCCCCAACGCAGTCTTTGAGTATGACTTCTCACTCTATGGGAAAAACTTTTCCCTGACGGATACGCAAATGGATCTGAACCACATCGCCATTGATGACGAGGGCGCTCTTGTTCTCCAGGTGGCCAAATGCATGCCCGGCCTTACCTATCTGGATATGGACTTCTGCGGCGTGTCCGACGAGCATATGGCACAGATACGGGACGCTCTGCCAAACGCAGATGTGGTCTGGCGCATCTGGTTCGGCACCGGCTACAGCGTGCGTACTGACGTGGAGATGATTTTGGCCTCAAATCCGGGCCGCGGTGGAGAGCTGACGGGGGAAAACACCCGCTCCCTTCAGTATTGCACAAAGGTAAAATATCTTGACCTGGGCCACAACTCCTATCTCAACGACGTATCCTTTCTCTCCTCCATGCCCGATCTGGAAGTTCTTATTATCGCCATGGGCAACTGGAGCGACATCTCCCCCCTTGCCAACTGCCCAAAGCTTGAATATGCGGAGATCCAGACCTCTGCCCTTAACGACCTGAGCCCGCTGGCGGGGCTCAAGAATCTGCGTCACCTCAACATTGGCTACTGCTTTGCCCTCCATGACCTCTCCCCCATTTATGAGCTGGAGCTGGACCGGCTCTGGATCGGCTGCCTGACCCCCATTCCGGCGGAGCAGGTCGAGATATACCGGGAAAAGCACCCCGGCTGTTCCATAAACACCAGCACCATTGACCCCTGCGCCGAGGGCTGGCGCTATACCGGCGCCAATGCCTGGGGCAGCATGGACCTGGACCCCCGTTATGAACTGCTGCACCGGCAGTTCAGATACTCAGAAAAGCCCTATGCCTACTGGGACAACGACCCGCTTTATTATCCCCACGGATGAAACGCTGAAAAATGAATTCATTACGCAGACAGATTCTGACAGCAGCCGCGCTTCTCTGCGCGCTGCTGCTTTCCGGCTGTGCCGAGCGCATTGTCTTTTCTGAAAAAAACGTCCCTGTGACCGCCGAAACCGTCCGGCTGCGCCTGCAAAGCGGAGAGACGGCGCTGTTGGACAGGCTCACCGGGCTTCGCCGGGCAGATTTTTCCGGAAGCCTCTGCTATGACGAGCTTTTGGCCTGGGCGGAGGCCCATCCCGAAGTGGATACCCGCTACACCGTGGCCCTGCCCGACGGGCGGCTTGTGGACAATTCAGAGGAATACTTGGATCTTTCCGGCCTTGACAGCGCCCTGGCCGGGGAGACGGCAGAGCTGCTCCAATATCTGCCGGCGCTGAAAAGAGTGGAACTGGGCGGCGGGCTGTCCCCGGCAGCCCTGGGCTGTTTTGGTCTGGTCCGGCCTGATATCCGCTACAGCGGCAGCTTTACTCTTGGCGGCGAGGAGCGCCGGATCAATGAGACGAGCCTGAGCCTCCCCGGCCTGCGTGCCGCGGAGATCGAGCAATTCCGGCAGCTTCTGCCGGTTATGACCGCCCTTGAGCGGGTGGATCTGGGCAGCCAGGAACTCAGTCCGGAACTGCACTTTGACGACATCGCCGCCTTTCAGGCTCTGCGCCCGGAAACGGTGTTCGCCTTTGATTTCATGCTGTTTGGCCGGGAGTTTTCCACCACCGACAGGGAGATGGACCTGGACCACGTGCCCATGAGCGACGGTGGTGCCGCCGTCCGGGAGGCAATTTCCTGTATGCCGGAGCTTGCATATCTGGATATGGACTCCTGCGGCGTGTCCGACGAGGAAATGGCCGCCATCCGGGATGATTTCCCGGATGTAAACGTGGTCTGGCGCATTTGGTTCGGCACGGGGTACAGCGTGCGCACCGATGTGGAAAAAATTCTGGCCTCCCAGCCCTCAAAGGGCGGGGCCCTGACCCCCGCCAACACCCAGTCTCTCAAATACTGCACGAAGGTAAAGTATCTGGACCTGGGCCACAACCCCCTGCTGACAGATATCTCCTTCGTCTCGTATATGCCGGAGCTTGAGGTGCTCATTGTGGCCATGGACAACTGGAGCGACGCATCTCCTCTGGCAGACTGTCCCAAGCTGGAATATCTGGAGCTTCAGACCTCCCAGCTTTCGGATCTGAGCCCGCTGTCTGGTCTCAAGGCGCTTAAGCACCTGAATATAGGCTATCTTTTTGGCCTGAAAGACATCTCCCCTCTTTATGGGCTGAGCCAGCTTGAGCGGCTCTGGATCGGCTGCCTGTCCCCTGTTCCTCCCGAACAGGTGGAGACGATGCGGGAGAACGCCCCAAACTGCGAAATAAACACAACGACCTTTGACCCCTGCGAGGGTGGCTGGCGCTATATCGGCTATGACGAAGCCGCCTGCCGGCAGATTCCCGCCCCACGGTATGCCCTGCTGGCAGAGCAGTTTGGTTACGCTTCCGGAGATTTTTCCTTCAGTTGGCTCGACCCGGAATACTGAGCTCTCCGGCCCTGAAAAATTTTTCAGGGCCGGCGTTTTTTCATATTTTTTATTGACAAGCCAAAAAAACAGGTGTATATTTTTTCAGTAATTTGATTCGCTCGTTTTCAGGCATATGTATTTTCAAACAGCGTTCGCTGGTGTAAGGGGCTAATTGCCCCCTTAAGGCATCGGAGAACGTTATTTTTTTTGAAAGGACAGTGCCATATGACCAAATACATTTTCGTTACCGGCGGCGTTGTTTCCGGCCTTGGGAAAGGCATAACCGCGGCCTCTCTCGGCAGGCTTCTCAAATGCCGGGGGCTGAAAGTCGCCGCCCAGAAGCTGGATCCCTATATCAATGTGGACCCGGGCACCATGAGCCCCTACCAGCACGGCGAGGTCTATGTGACCGAGGACGGAGCCGAGGCCGACCTGGACCTGGGCCATTACGAGCGCTTTATCGACGAGGATCTGAACAAATACTCGAATCTCACCACTGGCAAGGTCTACTGGAACGTGCTCAACAAGGAGCGCCGGGGCGAATATCTGGGTCAGACGGTACAGGTCATCCCCCACATTACCCAGGAGATAAAGGCCTTTATTTACAGCGTGGGCCGGAAAACCGGGGCGGATGTGGTCATAACCGAGATCGGCGGCACCACCGGCGACATTGAGAGCCAGCCCTTTTTGGAGGCGGCCCGGCAGGTGAGTCTGGAACAGGGGACGGGCAACGCACTCTTTATCCATGTGACCCTGGTCCCCTTTCTCAGCGGCAGCGACGAGCACAAGACCAAGCCCACCCAGCACTCTGTCAAAGAGCTGCAGGGTATGGGCATCTCCCCCAATATCATTGTTCTCCGCTGCGACAGGCCCCTCGAACCGGAGATTTTCCGGAAGATTGCCATGTTCTGCAATGTGAAACCCGACTGCGTCATTGAAAACCGCACGCTGCCCATTCTCTATGAAGCGCCCCTCATGCTGGAAGAGCGTGACTTTTCCCTTATTGTCTGCCGGGAGCTTGGCCTCTGGACCCGGGCGCCGGAACTTGCCGAATGGCGGGGCATGGTGCACAGGATAAAGAGCCTTGACAGGCAGGTGACCATCGGCCTTGTGGGCAAATACGTGCAGCTGCACGACGCTTACCTCTCCGTGGCCGAGGCCCTGCGCCACGGGGGCTATGCCTGCGGGGCAGCGGTGAGCATCCGCTGGATAGACAGCGAGACCCTTAATGATGAAAATGCCGCCGAAATTCTCTCCGGCTGCGGCGGCATCATCGTCCCCGGCGGCTTTGGTGACAGGGGCATAGAAGGCATGATAAGCGCCGCCCGATACGCCCGGGAAAATAATCTTCCCTATCTGGGTATCTGTCTGGGGATGCAAATCGCGGTGATTGAGTTCGCCCGCCACATCTGCGGCCTGGAGGACGCCAATTCCGGCGAATTTAACGCCGATTCCGGAAATAAAGTGATTGATTTTCTGCCCGATCAGAATGATAATATAGACAAGGGAGGAAGCCTGCGCCTGGGCGCCTATCCCTGCCGCATCAAGGCCGGCAGCCTCATGAATCGCTGCTATGGCCGGGACGAGATCCGGGAGCGCCACCGCCACCGCTATGAGTTCAATAACGCTTACCGGGCGCAGCTTGCCACCGTCGGCATGTCCCTCTGCGGTACCTCCCCCGACGGGCACATAGTAGAAGCCGTGGAGCTGCCGGAGAATGATTTTTTTATCGGCGTGCAGTTCCACCCAGAATTCAAGAGCCGCCCCAACAAGCCCCATCCCCTGTTTCTGGGCCTTGTGTCGGCGGCGCTGAGAGGAGAATGATTTTTGAGAGACTATCGCGCGGAATTTGAGGGCCGGGTGGCTTTTATAAAAGCGCTTGTAAAAAGCAGCGGATCGGCCGGCATCATTTTCGGCAACTCCGGCGGAAAGGACAGCGCTCTTGTGGGCATTCTCTGCAAGGCCGCCTGTGAAAACACGCTGGGCCTCATCATGCCCTGCGCCTCCAGGCGCAATTTCGGCCCTGACGCAGACGATGGGCATGCCCTGGCCAAAGCTTTCGGCATAGAAAGCCGCATGGTAGACCTTACCGGCGTCCGTGCCGCAGAGCTTGGAGCGCTTGAAAAGGTGACGAGCCTCAACGATGCCGCCCTCACCAACCTCGCTCCCCGCCTGCGCATGACCACCCTTTACGCCATCGCCGCCTGTGAAAACCGCCTTGTGGCCGGCACCGGCAACCGCAGTGAGGCCCACATGGGTTACTTCACCAAATGGGGCGACGGCGCCTGCGACTTTAACCCCATCTCCGACCTGACCGCCGGAGAGGTGTTTGCGTTCCTGGAGTATCTGAAAGCTCCCCGCTGCATCATAGACAAGGCCCCCTCCGCCGGTCTTTTTGACGGACAGACGGACGAAGAGGATATGGGCGTCAGCTACGCCGCCATCGACCGCTATATCCTCACGGGCGAGGCCACGGAGAATGACAGGGCCATTATCGACCGATACCACAGCCGCAGCGAGCACAAGCGCCGTCCCATCGCCACTTACAGGTAATTTCTCAGATGCAAAGGAGCCGGTTATGCACGAATTTTACGAAAACCCCCTCTGCGGCAGATATGCCGACGAGGAAATGAAACGGCTTTTCTCCGACGACACCAAGTTTTCCACCTGGCGCAGGCTCTGGCTCGCCCTGGCTGAGAGCGAGAAGGAGCTGGGCCTGGATATAAGCGAGGAACAGCTTGGAGAGATGCGGGCCAATCTCACCAACATCGATTATGCCGCCGCCGCCGCGCACGAGCATCAGGTCCGGCACGACGTTATGGCCCATGTACTCACTTTCGGTGAATGCTGCCCTAAGGCAAAGCCCATTATCCATCTGGGGGCCACCTCCTGCTATGTGGGGGACAATACGGACATAATAAATATGCGCAGCGCCCTGCTCATAATCAGAAAGCTGCTTGTAAACGCCGTGGCCGCCCTGGCAGACTTCGCCGGGGCCAACAAGGCCCTGCCCACCCTGGCCTACACCCATTTTCAGGCCGCCCAGCCCACAACCGTGGGCAAGCGGGCCTGCCTGTGGATAAACGACCTGCTTTTTGATATCCAGCAGCTTGATTTTCAATTGGACAACCTGAAGCTTCTGGGCTGCAAAGGCACCACAGGCACCGCCGCCAGCTTCCTCGCGCTTTTTGACGGGGACGGTGAAAAGGCCGAGGAGCTTGAACGGAAGATCACCGAAAAGCTGGGCTTCGAGCAATGCCAGAGCGTGAGCGGGCAGACCTACACCCGCAAGGCGGATTTCGCTGTTTTGCAGGTGCTCTCCGGCATTGCTCAGAGCGCCTCCAAATTCTCCAGTGACATCCGGCTTCTCAGCCACATGAAGGAAGTGGACGAGCCCTTCGAGTCCGACCAGATCGGGTCTTCGGCCATGGCCTACAAGAGAAATCCCATGCGCTCCGAGCGCATAGCCTCCCTCTCCCGCTATGTGATATGCGACCTGCAAAATGCCGCCGTCACCGCCTCCGCCCAGTGGTTTGAGCGGACGCTGGACGACTCGGCCAACCGCCGCCTGTCCATTCCCGAGGCTTTTCTGGCCACCGACGCGATTCTGAACCTGTATATCAACATTGTCCGGGGCATGAAAATCTACCCCGCCGTTATCGCCAAGCATCTGAACGCGGAGCTGCCCTTCATGGCCACCGAGAATATCCTTATGTACTGCGTCAGGCACAAAGGCGGGGACCGGCAGGTTCTCCATGAGGCCATCCGGCAGCACGCTGTCCAGGCCGCCCAGCAGGTGAAGCTCTACGGGAAAGACAACGACCTGCTCCAGCGTATCAAGGCGGACCCGGTTTTCAGCCTTACGGAGGCAGAGCTTTCCGCGCTTACGGACCCGGCCACCTTTACCGGCATGGCCGAGCGCCAGTGTGAAAAGTTCCTTGCGGAGCAGGTAAAGCCCATTCTGGAAAAATACAGCGGCAGCCTCGGCGTCAGCGCCGATATCACTGTCTGAGGAAATGAGAGATACAACCATATGTTAACATCAATTGTTGGAACAAACTGGGGCGACGAGGGCAAGGGCCGCATGGTGGACCTGCTCAGTGAGAACTACGATGTTGTGGTCCGCTATCAGGGCGGCAACAACGCCGGCCATACCGTCATAAACGAAAAGGGCAAGTTCGTCATGAACCTCATGCCCTCCGGCATCCTGCGGGACGAAACGGTGAACGTCCTCGGCCCCGGGATCGTCATCGACCTGGAGCATCTCTCCGGCGAAGCCGCGCGCCTGCGGGAGGGCGGCATAGAGATCGGCCCCCGGCACCTGAAAATAAGCGACCGGGCCACCGTTTGCCTGCCCTACCACAAGCTGCTGGACGGTTTGGAGGAGGACAGGCTGGGCGACAAAAAGTTCGGCTCCACCCGTCGGGGCATCTCCCCCGTCTACGCGGACAAGTACATGAAAAAGACCATTCGCATGGGCGATCTGCTTCACTGGGACAGCCTCCGGGATCGTCTCGCTGGCATCATTGAATGGAAAAATCTGACCGTTGAAAAGGGCTACGGCCATGAGCCTGTGTCCCTGGACGAGATCATGGCCTGGCTTGAAACCTTTGGCCGGCCCTTCGCCCCCTATGTCTGCAACACCACCGAGTATCTTGGCTCCGCCATCAGGGAGGGCAAGTCCATCCTCTTTGAGGCCCAGCTTGGCGCTCTGCGGGATATTGACTTCGGCATCTATCCCTATACCTCCGCCTCCACCACGCTGGCCGCCTACGCCCCCATCGGCGCGGGCATCCCCTACGCCCGGCTCGACGAGAGCATAGGCATCATGAAAGCCTATTCCAGCTGCGTAGGGGAGGGCCCCTTTATCTGCGAGCTTTTTGGAGACGAGGCCGAGGAGCTGCGAAAAGCCGGCGGTGAGTACGGCGCGGCCACAGGCCGGCCGCGCCGCGTGGGCGGCTTCGATGTGGTGGCCTCCCGTTACGGCACGCTGATGCAGGGCTGCTCCTATATCGCCCTGACGAAACTCGACGTGCTCTCCTATCTGAAAGAGATCCCCGTCTGCACCGCCTATGAGCTGGATGGCAGAAAGACAGGCTATTTCCCCTCGGATATTGACGAGCTCAACGCCGCCAGGCCCGTGTACGAATATCTGCCCGGCTTTCACTGCGACATCAGCGACTGCCGCCGCCCGGAGGATCTGCCCCGGGCAGCCATGGACTACATCCGCTATATCGAAAAGGCCATAAACTGTCCCATCAGGTATGTTTCCGTAGGCCCTGAGCGGGACGCTTACATCACCCTGTTCTGATTTTTCGGAGGCGAATGCAATGGACCCGCAGAAAATTCTTATACTGGACTTCGGCGGCCAGTACAATCAGCTCATCGCCCGCCGTGTGCGCGAGTGCAGCGTATACTGCGAGGTGAAGCCCTATGACATGAGCATAGAGGCCATCCGAAGCTTTGACCCCATCGGCATTATTTTTACCGGCGGCCCCAACAGTGTCTACGCCCCCGGTTCCCCCCAGCTTGATCCGGAGATTTTTGCTCTCGGTCTGCCCATTCTGGGCATCTGCTACGGCTGCCAGCTTATTTCCCACAGTCTGGGCGGCAAGGTGACCGCCGCCCAGGAGGACTCTGCCAGGGAATACGGCAGGACCGAGACCTTTTTCGACACCTCCTGCCGCCTTTTCAAGGGCCTGCCAGAGGAGAGCGTCACCTGGATGAGCCATGGGGACTACATGGCCCGGGTTCCCGAGGGCTTCGCCCTTGTGGCCCGTTCCGCCAACTGTCCCACCGTGGGCATCTGCGATGAGAACCGGCGCTTTTATGGCGTGCAGTTTCATCCTGAGGTAAACCACACCCGGTTCGGCCGGGAGATGCTCCGCAATTTCCTGTACGAGATTTGCGGCGCGAAGGGCGGCTGGACCATGGCCGACTATAAAAATGCCGCCGTCCGCGCCGTGCGGGAAAAGGTTGGGGACGGGAAGGTGCTGCTGGCCCTCTCCGGCGGCGTCGATTCCTCCGTTGCGGCCGCCCTGCTGGCGGAGGCGGTGGGCAGCCAGCTCACCTGTGTTTTCGTGGATCACGGCCTTATGCGCAAGGACGAAGGGGACGAGGTGGAGCAGGCCTTCTCCCGCTGGAGCATCAACTTTGTCCGCGTAAACGCCGGGGAGCGCTTCCTTGAGAAGCTGGCCGGCGTTACCGAGCCGGAGCACAAGCGCAAGATCATCGGCCAGGAGTTTATCCGGGTCTTTGAGGAAGAGGCTAAAAAGCTGGGCGCTGTGGACTATCTGGCCCAGGGCACCATTTACCCCGATGTTATTGAGTCCGGCAAGGGGGACGCTGCCGTCATAAAAAGCCATCACAATGTGGGCGGCCTGCCCGACTATGTGGACTTCAAGGAGATCATCGAACCTCTGCGCATGCTCTTCAAGGACGAGGTGCGCCAGCTTGGACGGGAGCTGGGCCTGCCGGAATATCTGGTCATGCGTCAGCCCTTCCCCGGTCCCGGTCTGGGCATCCGGGTCATAGGCGAGGTCACCAAAGAAAAGCTGGATATTCTTCGGGAGGCAGATTTCATTTTCCGGGACGAAGTGGCCAGCGCCGGCCTTACGGAGGGCATGAGCCAGTACTTCGCCGCCCTTACCAATATGCGCTCCGTAGGCGTCATGGGCGACGGGCGCACCTATGACTACGCCATAGCCCTGCGAAGCGTCACCACCAGCGACTTTATGACCGCGGACTGGACCCGCATCCCCTACGAGCTGCTGGACAAAATCTCCAGCCGCATAGTGAATCAGGTCCGCGGGGTGAACCGCGTCCTCTATGATATAACCTCCAAGCCCCCCGCTACGGTGGAATTCGAATAAGCAATTGACATTTGCCCGCTTTTGTTTTAGGATATATGGGACAATAGAATATGCGCTTCGGTAGGTGAGGTTACCGCAGGGATTTGGAGATTTCCTGAGATTGCTGCCGCGAGATTGTGGAGACACAACGAGTTGGTTTAGCAGGATATGTCGTGAAGGCATACCCTAATGCAATTGATATATGCCCGGCGATACTAAAGCTTGAACGATGTTTTTGGTTTTCAAAATTGACAGGGGCTCTTCATCGTTCAGGCGATGAAGAGCTCTTTTTTTGTTTGATTTCTGCAAATGAATTTAAAAATGCTGTCCGCTGAGTACAGCAAAAGGAGGTGAGGCTATGGACTCCGGAACCAGTTATCACTCGCAAGGCAGACTTTTAAAACGAAATAATTGGAGGTATCATTATGCTGAACAAGGATATTTTTTCCAGGCTTCTTCAGCAGCGTCAATTCAAATCTGTAAGAAGCATCCTGGATGTAATGAACGCCGTAGACATTGCCTCGCTGCTGTCAGAACTGGATGGCAAAGAACTTGCATTGGTATTCCGCCTTATTCCCAAAGCAAAGGCGGCCGAGGTGTTTGCAAATTTAAACAGCGCCATGCAGTCCTATCTTGTTGAAATGTTTTCAGAAAAGGAACTGCGGGAACTGCTTGACGATTTGTACATGGATGACACCGTAGATATCCTGGAGGAGCTGCCGGCAAATCTGGTCACCCGTATTCTCGCCGCAATAAGCCCCGAAAACCGCAATGTCATCAACAAGCTCTTAAACTATCCGGAAGATAGCGCCGGAAGCATTATGACGACGGAATATGTGGATTTAAAACCAGGCTGGACTGCCGCGCAATCAATGGAACACATTAAGAAAACCGGGATTCATAAAGAAACGATTTACACCTGCTATGTGACGAATCAGCGGAAACTGGTCGGCATTGTTTCAGCAAAAGATTTGATGACAGCAGATGACGGCGCCCTGATTCAGGATTTGATGGAAACGGAGATCATATCGGTAACAACTCACACAGACCAGGAGAACGTAACTCATATTTTCCGCAAATACGATTTTATTGCGCTTCCTGTGCTGGATGCAGACGGCCTGCTTGTGGGTATCGTAACCTTTGACGACGTAATGGACGTGCTGGTAGCCGAAGCTACCGAGGACATCACAAAAATGGCCGCGGTGGCCCCGAGTGAGAAAACGTATTTTGAAACGTCGGCCTTTGCGCACGCCAAACGCAGAATTCCCTGGCTGTTGCTCCTGATGTTCTCGTCCATAATTACCGGAACAATCATTACGGATTATGAAAACGCCTTTGCTGCGATTCCCCTGCTGGTGTCCTTCATTCCGATGCTTATGGATACCGGCGGAAACTGCGGTTCACAAAGTGCAACGCTTGTAATTCGCGGACTTGCTCTTGAGGAAATCCGATTCCGGGATTTTTTCCGGGTTATCTGGAAAGAATTTAAAATTTCTCTGATTGTAGGAATTATACTCGCCGCAGCAAACGGGGTCCGTATTTTCCTGATGTATCAGGATGTCGCTCTGGCATTGGTCATTGCCTTTTCCCTGGTTTCAACCGTAATTATTTCCAAGCTGATCGGCTGCATTCTCCCGTTGCTGGCAAAACGCGTCGGGCTGGATCCGGCAATCATGGCTTCTCCGCTGATTACGACCTTAGTGGACACCTGTTCAATTATCATCTATTTCAATTTCGCAACAAAAATATTTGCGTTATAGAAATGCCCGGCCGCCCGGCGCATTCTGGCAAAAGCGCAGGCGGGTCCCCGCTGCGTCAAATGGCTAAAACGCTGGCTGAATACAAAAAAATTGCTAAGCAGGAGGAGTCTGGATATGCACATCAGGCGCGCAAAAAAAGAGGATTTATCCAGAATTGCGGAAATTCTGGTTTACAACAACAGGGTGAATTATTTCCCCATCTTCGGCAGCGAAGAATATTCTTTTAAAGAACTTCAGGTCCTTCCTCTGGCGGAGGAATACGAAAAGAGGCTGCCCGCCTGCCTCGTGTATGACGACGGGATCCTCCGGGGCTTTATCGAGACGGCGGGAGCAGAAGTAAAAAAAATTGTATACGGATGTTTTTTTTCAGGGCCGGGGCGTGGGCGCGGCCCTGCTGGAATACGCCGTCAGAGAGCGGGGCGCCCGCTTTCTCTGGGCGCTGGAGAAGAATTCCGGAGCCATCCGCTTTTACGAAAAGCAGGGGTTTTTCCCCAGCGGAGATCGGATCCTGGAGGAGGGCACAGCGGAATACCTAATCCGGCTCGAACGGAAATAACAGCAAAACTGCTATGTTCTCCAACAGTCCAGAACAAAAGACCTGTTTGATTATATAGCGCCCCTCCATTCATATTTGCCCTTTTACGCCTGTGCCTGCGGGAAGGTGCTTATTTCAGAGCTCCCTATCCCTCTGGTTGATCAATTGATTTTCCCGTGTGGGATGGAAGCGATAACGCCGAATACCATAGTCTGCGCAGAGGCATTCTGGCATGAGCTCAGCGAGGTTGCCAGACGCGGTTATGCCTTTGACGACAGGGAGGCCACAAAGATCGGAAGCGGCATTGCTGTCCCGGTACGCGACAGGGACGGAATGATAATCGCAGGGCTTTCCTACAGCGGTTTTGTTGGGGTGGATGATACGGATGCGCTTTTGCGGTATCTCCCCGCGTGCTGGATAATAAATAGCAGGAGAGAACAAGGTCGGCTTTTGCTTTCTTGCTCCCCCCTGCTGTTTCATTTTATCACGCGAAGTCCTTTCTGTATTTTTACAGCATATTTATTGTTTTCAGAGCATCTGGAATAGACAGTTTTCCGAAAGATACGGTTGCTCAGGCAGCGGGCTTTTCCATCGTGTATCTGCGTTTGGCCCGGCATTGATATTTATCGTTCCCCGCAGAATTGTCTGCGAGGAACGATTTTTCTATTTACTTATTGAAAAACGATAAATAATAATTGACATTCAATAAGATTCTGTGCTAATATGTGGCCACGAAAGGAGCGATGCAAGCATGAAATGGACAGAGGACCGGAGCCTCGTGCTTTCTCAGATATGCCTGGGGCTTTTTGCGCTTCTGCTGGCGGCGCTGGATATCGGCTGTTACTGGGCAGTGGGGTGGTTCATCTCTCTGCGGAATATGCCCTGGCAGAACGGGGCGGCGCTGATGGCGGTAATCTATCTTTGCAGCGTTTTTGGCTGGTTGCTGCTGAACAAGCTCTGGGGCCTGCTTCGAAACATGAAAAAAGGCGTGGTTTTCGCAGAGGAGAATGTGCGGCGGCTTCGCTGCGTGAGCTGGTGCTGCGCCGGGGCGGCTGCCGTGTGCCTTTTAGGCTGCGCGTTTTACCTTCCGCTGTTGTTCCTCTCCATGGCGGCAGGTTTTATGGCGCTTATCGTTCGGATCGTTAAAAATGTGTTTCAGCAGGCGGCGGCCATGAAGTCTGAGCTGGACTTTACGGTTTAGGGGGCTGTCATGGAGATTCAGGTAAATCTGGATGTAATGATGGCGAGGCGGAAGATCTCCGGCGGAGAGCTGGCGGAAAAAATCGGCATTACCCCCGCAAATCTCTCCATCCTGAAAAACAACAAGGCAAAGGCCATCCGCTTTTCAACCCTTATGGCCCTCTGCCATGAGCTGGGCTGCCAGCCGGGGGACCTGCTGGAATTTATTGATGACGAGCCCGAAAAAGGAGGCTGAACATGGACAAAAAAACAATGACTCCCCCTGAAATCCCGGCTTTTTCTCCCTCTGCGGCCGAGAAAATCGCCGCGTTCTGCATGTATCCGGCGGCATATTTTTACTGGCGCTTCGGCACTTCCGGCTGGGGTCTGCCTATTTTCGCCCTGATTTTCACGGGCCTGACGGAGCTGATCAATCGGGGCCGTAAGCGCCCGGCGGAGAGCTGGGTCTGGCTGGGCTGCCTCTGGCTTGTGGTATTGAGCATTTCGTTTCACCGGGCAAGAGCCTGGGGGGATGTACTGCCCTACCTCTTTGCCCACCTTTTCGCCGTATGGTGGGTCATGAGCCGGAGCGGGCGGCTTATGGCGGGTAAAAGCGGCCCGCTGCTGCTTCTGGACGGGCTCAATGCTTTTATCCTTTTCCCGTTCAGGAACTTTTTCCTCCGCCTGCGTACCGTCTGGTTCACGCTGACCCACATTTCAAAGAGAGAGCGGGCCAGGCCGGGGACCGTGATCCTGACCGCCGGCGCTCTGCTTGCGGCTCTGCTGCTGTTCACGGCCTCCGCCGGGCTGCTCATCAGCGCAGACGCGGGCTTTGCGGCGCTTATGTCCGGCTTTGAGTCGCTTTTCCGCTTCCGGCTGGATGACGACGCTCTTTTTACGCTTCTAATCAGCCTGCCCATAGGGGCCTATCTCTTCGGCCTCATCGCAGGCAGCGCCCGGGAGGATGAAGCCCGCCTTCGCGGGAGGGGTGAAGCCGTTTATTCGGGCCTGGCCGTGCTGCGCCGGGTGCCGAACAGCCTCTGGGTTGGCATCGCAGGGCTTTTCTGCCTGCTGTATCTGGCCTTTTTCCTCGTGCAGGCCCGGTATCTTTTTGGCGCCTTTACCCGCACGCTGCCCGATGGCTTTATCGTCTCCCAGTATGCCCGGCAGGGATTTTTTGAGCTGTGCCAGGTTATGGCGGTAAACTTCCTGCTGCTCTGGCTGGTGACCCGGCTCTCCGCAAAACCCGTAAACGAGAGCGCCGTTCTGAAGCTTCTCTGCGCCCTGCTTCTGGCTGAGAGCCTGCTTTTTGCCGCGATCGCTTTTTCAAAGCTGGCCCTTTATATCTCCTGCTTCGGTTTTACGCCCCGGCGGCTCCAGTCCTCATGGCTGGTCTGCGTGTTGGCGGCAGGCTGCGTCAGCGCCCTGTACTCTCTTCTGAGCGGAAAAAAGTCCTTCCGCTTCTGGCTTTTGCTTTCGGCTGTCAGCCTTGCTTTTTTACATCTGTATTGAGTTTGAATCCGGCGCAGAGTATAATGCTCTAAAAAGGGGGTGCTCCATGAAAATTGCCATTGTATATAAAAGCCTCACAGGAAACACCGCCATGGTGGCGGAAGCGCTGAAGGAGGCGCTGAAAGAAAAGGGTCCTGTGTACTTCGGCCCGCCGGAGGGCTGTCCGGAGGCGGAGCTGTATTTTGTGGGTTCCTGGACGGACAAGGGAAGCTGCGCCGGGGAGATTGGTGAATTCCTCCGCTCCCTTGAAAATAAAAAAGCTGCCCTTTTCGGTACGGCGGGCTTCGGCGGCTCGGAGGAATATTTCCGGGTTCTTTCCGCCCGGGCGGCGGAAAATCTGGGCCGGGGCTGCACGTTTTTAGGCAGCTTTTACTGCCAGGGGAAGATGCCCCCCTCTGTCCGCGCCCGGTATGAAGCTCTGCTCCGGGACAATCCTGGGGATAAGCGGGCCGCGACCAGCATTGAAAATTTTGACGCCGCCCTGAGCCACCCGGACAGGGCGGATCTGGAGAAGGCCAAAAGCTGGGCGCTGACCATGCTCGCCGCCTCGGCGAAAAAGGAAGGGTGAGCCCCATGTGGCCCCGCCCCTTGCGCTGATATCAGCCATTACCCGCTGGACTTTTGGGAACAAATAAAAACTTCCGCCTTCATTTTGAAAGCGGAAGTTTTTCTCATGCCGTTTCAAAGGGCCGCGATAGGCCAGGCCACCAATGATCCCTGCAAAGCGCATGATGGTGTTGCCTATCATAAAGGCGATAAATCCGGCAAGAAAGGCAGTTTTGGCATTCTTGGCAAAGCGGGACCAGTTGCATGCCTGGGTGCCCATGGATGCAAAGGTGCCCACGATGACGGTCTCCGCGGAGGCCACGCGCATCTCCGCGCTGGGAACGGCCTCAGTGACCGCGGCGAAGCCGCCGGCAGACTGGGGAACATGGTCAATTGGGTAGTCCTGGTCCATTTTCTTATTGTTTTCCGCTTAAGTGGACTGTTTTTTATCTGACACTGGTCTTTCCTCCGCTTTATATATTTATCAGAAGAGCGCTCTGCGTTCAACCGGGCTGGACTGGGCAATCTTCCGCCCGGCCTTGTAGGAGGCCAGGACGGGCGCGTTGTAATTGAGCGCCTCGTAATAATTCTTCGCGTCCATGACGACGAAGCTGGCAGGGCGGCCGGGGGCAATGCCGTAGCCCTCGCCCAGGTGCAGGGTCCTTGCGGCCTTGGTCGTGACGAAGCGGTAGGAATTCATAATGTCCTCATAGCCCATCATCTGGCATACGTGCAGACCCATGAACACCACGTCCCGAAGATTGCCGTTGCCCATGGGATACCAGGGGTCGAATATATCGTCATGGCCAAAGGAGACATTGATCCCCTCCTCGGTCAGCTCCTTGACCCGGGTGATGCCCCGGCGCTTGGGGTAGGTATCTACCCGCCCCTGAAGGTGGGTGTTCACCAGCGGATTGGACACAAAATTGATGCCGCTCATTTTCAAAAGCCGCATAAGGCGCAGCACATAGGCGTTATTGTAGGAGTGCATGGCAGTGGTATGGCTGGCGGTGACTCTGTCAAACATCTGCATCTCCAGAGCCCTGGCCGCCAAGGTCTCAAGGCCCCGGGAGGCCTCGTCGTCTATCTCATCACAGTGCACGTCCACAAGCAGGTCGTTCTCGGCCGCAAGCTCCATGACAAAATTCAGAGACTCCACGCTGTACTCCCGGGTGAACTCGAAGTGGGGTATGGCTCCCACGCAGTCTGCCCCCAGCTTCACCGCGTCCCGCATGAGCTGTTTGCCGTTGGGGTAGCTCAGTATTCCCTCCTGAGGGAAGGCTACGATTTGGATATCCATCACATCCCGCAGCTCCTCCCGCAGCTCTGCCATTGTCTCCATGGCGGTGAGGCTGGGATCGGTCACGTCCACATGGGTGCGGATGAACTGCACGCCGTTTGCAGCATACATCCGCGCCACCCGGTGAACCCGTTCCCGGATATCCTCCCGGCTCAGTTTATCCTTGCGTTTGCTCCAGCATTCAATGCCCTCAAAGAGGGTGCCGGACATGTTCCAGACCGGGTCGCCGGCGGTCAGACAGGTATCCAGATGCACATGGGACTCGATAAAGGGGGGCAGAACCAGGCGGTTGTGCAGGTCTATAATCTCCTCTCCGGGCAGAGGAGCGATATTTTCCGCAATTTCCTGAAATTTTCCTTCGCTCACTCTGATATCCACGGCTTTCCCGGCGTTCTCAATCAGCGCGTTTTGAAACAGCATGTCTTATCTCCGTTCCGCCCCGGAGGGCCTTTTATTTTTTGATCGGTTCAGGCGGCGTTGGGCGCTGCGCTGACAGCGCCGCGCTTTTTGATAAGGAAGGTGTAGGCGCAGTAGCACAGGCAGGCTACGGCCATGGCGTTGACGGAAGCGATGCCCCAGCTTATAAAATTGCCGGCCAGTGCGCCGCCGACCACGCCCAGCACGGAGCCCCAGTTCACGCTCTCTCGTACAGGGATCTCATCAGAGTACTCCTTGCCGTGCAGGAAGAAATCCAGCGTAATGATCGCGCCAACGGGAGGCAGGGTGGCGTTGAGGAAGCTGAGCCAGCCCACAAAGTTATTGTAGAGCCAGATAGCGGCTACCGTTCCGATAACGCCAGCCACGATGACCATGGGGCGCTTGCGGACCTTGGTGATGTTGGACAGGCCCAGGCCGGAGGTGTAGAGGGCGTTGTCGTTGGTGGTCCAGATATTGGCGCCGAGAACAATCAGGGCAGGAATCATCAGCCCCTGAGCCAGCATTACATAGAAAATATCATCCTTGCCGGTAAACGCGCCGCCCACAGCGCCGAAGGCAAACATGAGGGTGTTGCCGAGGAAGAACGCAATGACGGTGGTGAGAACCGCGGTCTTGTTGTTTTTTGCAAAGCGGGTAAAGTTAGGGGTTGCGGTGCCGCCGCTGACAAAGGAGCCCATTACCAGGCCCACACCAGTAAACACGCTCATGCTGCCGGCGCTCTTTGCAAAGATGGCGCTCAGGCCGCCGCCTGCGGTGGTGGCAGTTACCATGGAATAGATGCCGAGAACGGCAATGAGGGGAACGGAGATATAGCTCACAATTTCAAGGCCCTTTATGCCGAAGTAGGCAGAGGATGTCATGCAAACGCCGGCAATGACAACCAGCAGCACGGGGCTTACATTCAGAACCTCGGCCGCAGGAACGGCGAACATGGCAATCCCAACACCGAACCAGCCAACCTGAGTCAGACTAATAAGCGCAGAAGCCAGGTAGGAGCCGTATTTTCCGAAAGAGCGCTGGGCAAGCAGATCAAGGGACATGCCGGTGCGGCTGCCAATGTAGCCGAGCACGCCAGTATAGGCGCCGAGAATAATGCCGCCGATGATAATGGCCCAAACGAACCCGCCCAGGTCGAGGCCATTGCCAAGTTTCGCGCCGACGGACATGCTGGCCGAGAAGAAGGTAAAGCCTAGCATGATGAAAAACATGGGCCAGAAATTTTTCCTTGCACTCTGAGGCACGCTTTCAAGGGAATAGTCTGCGTCCTGATGACGGGCAATGTTTTTTTCGTTTGACATGGGATACGCCCTCCTTTAGTTTTTCGGTGTGGCGGAGGGCACAAAAAAACGCGGCTCTCCGACAAGGAAAGCCGCGTCCAATGACACGTTAAAGATACCTCGGTATCGCAGTCCTTGGAGGCCTCACAGGACCTCTCTTAAAGCACCGCAGCTTATTATAGCGGGGCTTTTCCCGGCTGTCAATCCCTGGCGGAAAATTTTATATTTCGACGGTTTTCCCTTCCTTCTGGCTTGAAATTCTCGCTTTCTGTGGTAAAATTGCAGTCAAAATAACATTGGGGGCCATACAATGGAAATTCAGCTCATACCCTGGAGCCGTGAGCTGGCTCCGGCACTTTGCCGCATTATGAACGGTGCCGACCGTCGCTGTCTCTCCAACCGCCTGCCCCTGCCCTACACCCAGGCCAATGCGGACTGGTATCTGGGCATGGTGGAGGAGTGCGAGGGAAAGAGCGGTGTCTTCCGGGCTGTTTTTTCCGGCGGTGTCTGCGTTGGCAGCATCAGCGCGGAATGTCGGGAGGACGTGTACGCAAGGAACGCGGATGTCGGCTATCTTCTGCTGGATGAGTTTAAATCCCTGGGGATTATGACCCGGGCCCTGGAGCGGATCTGCCCGATCGCTTTCCGGGCGCTCGATCTGCTGCGCCTCACCGGTCTCGTATTCGAGCCCAACACGGCCTCCCGCCGTGTATTGGAGAAAAATGGATTTCTCCTTGAAGGGCAAATGAAAAACGCCGTCTGGAAGGACGGCAGCGTATATGACCTGTGTATTTACGGCAAATACAGAGACTTCTGACGAGGCAAACACTGTTTTTGTGGCATATGCATCGCTTTATGCTCTTGCGCAGCGGCAGAGAACAATATATAATGTACAGGCATATAAATAATTGGAGGAACTGAACATGGCAGATAACAGACGCCCCGAAAATATGGAGCGTATCACTACTCCCCAGCTGGCTGAGGCTTTTATTAACGAGCAGTTGGCCCAGCTCCGCGCCCAGATCGGCGATAAAAAGGTTCTTCTCGCCCTCTCCGGCGGGGTGGACTCCTCTGTTGTGGCCGCCCTGCTTATAAAGGCTGTCGGCCGCCAGCTCACCTGCGTGCATGTTAACCATGGCCTGCTTCGCAAGGGCGAGCCCGAGCAGGTGGTGGAGGTTTTTCGCAACCAGATGAACGCGAATCTTGTCTATGTGGACGCGGTTGACCGTTTTCTGGATAAACTGGCCGGTGTTGCCGAGCCCGAGGCCAAGCGTAAAATAATCGGCGCCGAGTTCATCCGCGTGTTCGAAGAAGAGGCCCGCAAGCTTGACGGCATCGAGTTTCTCGCCCAGGGCACCATTTATCCTGACATTCTTGAAAGCGGCCCTGTGAAAGCCCACCACAATGTGGGCGGTCTGCCTGAGGATCTGCAGTTTGAGCTGGTTGAGCCTCTGCGGCTTCTGTTTAAGGATGAGGTTCGCGTCGTGGGTAAGGCGCTCGGCCTGCCCGATGCCATGGTGTTCCGCCAGCCCTTCCCTGGCCCCGGCCTTGGTGTGCGCTGTCTTGGCGCCATCACCCGTGACCGGCTGGAGGCCGTGCGTGAGTCCGATGCGATTCTCCGCGAGGAGTTTGCCAAAAATGGTCTTGCGGGTAAGGTCTGGCAGTATTTTACAGTCGTGCCCGACTTTAAGTCCACCGGCGTGAAAAACGACCTCCGCTCCTATGACTGGCCCGTTATCATCCGCGCCGTCAACACCCGCGACGCCATGACCGCCACCGTGGAGGATGTCCCCTTCGCCCTCCTCCAGCACATAACCCAGCGCATAACCCGGGAAGTCCCCGGCATAAACCGCGTCCTCTATGACCTGACTCCCAAGCCCACAGGGACCATCGAGTGGGAATAATACCTAAAACAGTGAAAACCCGCATAAATGCTGGGTTTTGAGGCTTGAAAAAGTCTCGTGACAAGGTTTTGACAATAAATTCAGATTATTCATAAATAAAGAGCTAACCGATTTTTGTTACAAAGTCTGTTAGCTCTTTTTTATGTAGCTATACTTCCGCAATGTTCAAATATCGATACAAATAGTAAAGTTTATCAAGTAATGCTGGGTATCCCTCAAGCAAGCGTTAAAGGCGCAGGGATTTGTCGGTGTTCACAAGAAAGACAGCGAGTGGGCAAGGTGGATACAAGCTGAAAAAGAACAGCTCGCCGCCATTATGGAACGGCACGGAATTGAATGGGAACACAAAGGAATTGACCGTCCCCACCTCGAAGTTCTCGATTATAAATTGCAGGAATGTCAGCGAGAATTGGCGGAGTTGGATGCAGTGGTCAAGGGGAAATCTGGCGAAGCAAATATACTTGAAAGGCAGATTGAAAACTTTACCGAGAGGGCAAGAGTTATCACCACCATTTCACAAAATTTTGAAAACGAGCCTGAATATCCGTTGCCCGCCCCTGCGGCAATGATGTCGGCACGGAGCTATAAAACCAAGTTTGTCGATTGTAGGTTTGACAATGATGAGTT
>DCJL01000022.1:0-67420 GCA_002320035.1 Clostridiales bacterium UBA1701
TGTCGTAATTATACCGTAAGGGCATACAAACGCCAGCTTGCTGATTGCAAACGGTACAGATGTTGCGACGGTCTCAAGCCTCCTCGGGCACGCGCAGGTCTCGACAACGCTGGACATCTATACTCACGCATTCGACAAAAATAAAAAAGCCGCCAGCGATAAGCTGCATAATGCGCTGGAGATATAAAGGTACCCGCCACGGCTCACCTGAGCCGTGGCGGTGTGGTATGCCCGACAGGATTCGAACCTGCGACCTTCAGAGTCGGAGTCTGACACTCTATCCAGCTGAGCTACGGGCACATATATGAAATTCGGCGGAAAAGCTGTGTATTTACTTTACACGCGGGATTTGTTATAATAGCCCCGCGCACCGCTTTGGGTATTATAGCAAAGTTTGGGCGCGTTGTAAATAGCCGTTTTAATTTTTATTTTACCGGGCTGGAGGAGCCGGAGAAATCCGATTTGAATTTTGGAGGAAATGAAATGAAAAAGGTCAGACTGGGTAAAACCGGCCTTATGGTCACCAAGACCGCCATGGGCTGTCTGCCTGTGCAGCGCTGCGGCAGGGACGAAGCCGTGAAGCTCCTGCGTGCGGCCTACGAGGGCGGCATTAATTATTTTGACACCGCCAACGCCTACACCGACAGCGAAGAGAAAATTGGCCTCGCCCTGTCCGATGTGCGGGATAAGATTATCCTCTCCACCAAGAGCGCCGCGCGGGACAAAAAAGGCGTTCTGGCGCACATTGAGAACAGCCTGCGCATGATGAAAACCGATTACATAGACCTTTTCCAGTTCCATCAGGTGCCCGAGGTACCCGATGCAAACGACCCCGAGGGCGCTTTTGCCGGGGCGCTGGAGGCAAAGAAGCTGGGCTGGATAGGCCACATCGGCGTTACCTCCCATAGGGTAGATGTGGCGGAGGAATGCATTGCCTCCGGTAATTTTGAGACGCTGCAATTTCCTTTCAGCTACATATCCGCCCAGCGTGACCTTGACCTGGCCGCAAAATGCCGGGAGGCGGACATGGGCTATATCGCCATGAAGGGTCTGGCCGGAGGAATGCTCACAAACGCCCGGGCCTGCGCCGCTTTTATGAACTGCTTTGAGAATGTTGTTCCCATCTGGGGAATTCAGCGCATGGAGGAGCTGTCCCAGTGGCTGGCGCTGGCGGAGGAGGAGCCGCAAATGGACGCAGAGCTGGACGCCTTTATTCAGAAGGAGCGCCAGGAGCTTTCCGGCAGCTTCTGCCGGAGCTGCGGGTACTGCATGCCCTGCCCCATGGGCATCGAGATCCGCAACTGTGCCCGCATGGACATGCTTCTGCGCCGCTCCCCCTGGCAGCAGTATATGAGCGAGGAATGGCGGCAGAAGATGGAAAAAATCGAGGACTGCATCGAGTGCCGAAGCTGCAGCAGCCGCTGCCCCTATCAGCTTGATACCCCGAACCTTCTCAAATACATGCTGAAGGATTACCGGGAATTCTATGCCTCCCACAAGGAGCTCTTGTAATATGAAGAAATCACGCAAACAGCTTATATCAAGGCTTATTGCCGCCCTGCTCTGTTTTGCCGCCCTGCTTCCTCTGAGCGGCTGCGGGGAGGCAAAAAAGACCCAGAAAGAGATCTTTGCCATGGATACCCTCATGACCCTGACTGCCTACGGCAAAAAGGGCGAGGCGGGGCTTGCGGCCGCGGAGGCCGTTATCACCTCCATGGACAAAATGCTGGATCCGGAGCTGCCCACCAGCACCGTGTACGCCATCAACAACGCCCAGGGAGCCGCTGTTGTTGTCCCGGGACAGATAGCGAAAATGCTCTCCACCGCCCGCACGGTTTATGACCAGAGCGGCGGGGCGCTGGACCTTTCCATTTACCCGCTGGTAAAGCGCTGGGGCTTTATCGATGGGAAATATTACGTGCCCACGGACGAGGAAATTTCCGCCGATATGGGCCTTCTCTGCTTTGACAAGCTGGTGCTCAACAGCTTCCCCAGCTCCGGTTCCTACTCCGTCACCCTCCCCGCGGGAGGGCAGATCAGCTTTGGAGCGGTGGCTAAGGGCTGCGCTTCCGATAACGCCATTGCCGCCATGCGTCAGGCAGGAGTCACCAGCGGCATTGTCACCTTGGGGGGCAACGTGCAGACGCTGGGTCTCAAGCCCGACGGAAGCAACTGGAACGTGGCCATTCAGGACCCAAACAACACCGCCAGCTTTCTGGGCGTTGTAAGCGTGGGCGAGACGGCGGTCATCACCAGCGGAAGCTATCAGCGCAATTTCACCGATCTGCGCGGCAAGACCTGGCACCATATCATCAATCCCGCCACCGGCTACCCCAGTTCCAACAGTCTTGTCTCCGTCTCCATCATCTGCGAGGACGGTACCCTGGCTGACTGCCTTTCCACCGCCATGTTTGTTCTGGGTGAGAACAAGGCCCTGAACTACTGGCGCACCTACGGCGGCTTTGAGATGATCATGGTCACAAGCGACAACCGGATCATCTGCACCAAAGGGCTTATTGAGAAATTTACCCTTTCCAACCAGAGCTACACTTTGAGTTTTTCTGAATAAATGATGGCTGAGCTTAATACAGACGTAAGATATATTAAGGGCATAGGGGAGAAAAAGGCGCTGGCGCTGAACAAGCTGGGCGTCTTTTCTCTCTATGACTTGGTTTCCTTTTTTCCCCGGAAATATGAGGACAGGACCGCCTTCAAGCCCATCTCTCTGGCGCTTGACGGGGAGACCGTGTGCATCCGCGCTCTGGTAGCGGAAACGCCCCGGCTCTCCCGTGTCCGCCGGGGGCTGGAGCTTGTAAAGCTTCGGGCGGCGGATGAGGGCGGTGTCATGGATCTGACCTTTTTTAACCAGCCTTATGTAAAGGACCAGCTTCACCGGGGCGAGAGCTATGTGTTCTATGGCCGCATGGAGGTTTCCGGCATGCGGCGGCGCATGGTAAACCCGGTTTATGAGCGGGAGGGCGCAGAAAAGGGCGTCACAGGACGGATCGTCCCCATCTACCGGCTCCGGGCCGGGCTGAGCCAGCGGGACCTCTCTCAGGGAATCCGGCGGGGGCTGGCTCTCTGTCTGGACAGTCTGCCGGAGCTTCTGCCGGAACCGGTCCGCAGAAGCAACCAGCTCGCGGCGGTGGGCTATGCCTACGAGAACATCCACTTTCCCCGGGATTTTGAGGCGCTGGCGCTGGCCCGGCGACGCCTTATATTCGAGGAGCTTTTCGTCCTGGCCTGTGCACTGGGCCGGGCCAGAGGACAGAGGACAAGAGCAGGCGGTATCCCCATAGCCGGCGCAGAGCTTCGGGAATTCTGGGCCTCCCTCCCCTTCTCTCCCACCGGCGCCCAGCGGCGTGCGGTGGAGCAGGCGGTTTCGGACCTGCGCTCGGGTTCGGTCATGAACCGGCTGGTTCAGGGCGATGTGGGCAGCGGCAAGACGCTTGTGGCGGCAGCGCTTATCTGGTACGTTTGGAAAAGCGGACTGGCCAGCGCTTTCATGGCGCCCACGGAGATCCTGGCAGAGCAGCACTTTCAGACGCTTTCCGCTATGCTTTCTCCCTTTGGCCTGCGGATTGGCAGGCTTACCGGCGCCCTGGGCGCAAAGGAAAAGCGGCAGGTTAAGGCCGCTCTGAAGGCCGGGGAGCTGGATCTGATAATCGGCACCCATGCCCTCTTCAGCGAGGACGTGGAATATAAGAACCTGGCTCTTGTCGTGACGGACGAGCAGCACCGCTTCGGGGTCAGCCAGCGCTCCGCGCTGATCGGCAAAGGGGCCCGGCCCCATGTGCTCGTCATGTCCGCCACGCCCATACCAAGGACCTTGGCCCTGATCCTCTACGGAGATCTGGACGTCTCCGTCATAGATGAGCTGCCTCCCGGCAGGCAGAAGGTCGATACCTTCACAGTGGACGAGAGCTACCGGGCCAGGCTCAACAATTTCATTCTCAAGCTCACCGGCCAGGGGCGGCAGGTATTTGTTGTCTGCCCCATGGTGGAGGAGAACGAGGAACTGCCGATGAAGCTCAAATCCGCCCAGGAACACGCGGCGGCGCTGGCCCGGGCTTTTCCCTCTCTCCGAGTAGCCTGTGTCCACGGAAAGATGAAGCCCCGGGATAAAGACGCCGTCATGACCGCCTTCGCCGCTGGGGAGACGGACATTCTGGTGGCCACGACGGTCATCGAAGTGGGTGTGGATGTGCCCAATGCGGCGCTGATGATTGTGGAGAATGCGGAGCGATTTGGCCTGAGCCAGCTCCATCAGCTCCGGGGCCGGGTGGGCCGGGGCGCACACAAGAGCTACTGCGTGCTGGTGTCTGATGCGGACAGCGAGGAGGTGCGCGCAAGGCTCAATATCATGAGCAAAACCAGCGATGGCTTTCAAATTGCCGAAGAAGACCTGCGCCTCCGCGGCCCAGGGGATTTCTTCGGCTCCCGCCAGCACGGTCTGCCCGAAACTCATCTTGCCGATCTTGGGGCCGACATGGACATCATGCAGCGGGCCCAGCAGGAGGCCGCCGCCCTTCTGGGGGCGGACCCGGAGCTGAGCGCCCCGGAGCACGCGGCACTGAAAGAGCGGGTGGAGCTGCTCTTCCGCCGCGGCGCCGACAGCTTGAACTAAATGCAGCGCCGGCGTGGAACCACGCCGGCGAGAAAGCTTTCCTCCCTTTTTTATTTTCTTCGGCAGCATTTTTCCCTCTCCGGGTATATCCCTGTTGAAAGAATGGTGAAGACGGTGGAAACTGCTTTGCCGCATTCGGACAAAGAAACTGAAGAAATTTACCCCCGCAATGGGGATACCGTCTACCGGGTCTGTCTTTCCTTTATGAAAAACCGGGCCGACGTGGAAGTGATAAAACAATGGCAGGCACTTTCGTGTCTACCATTGTTTTATCACTTTAAGCACAGCTCCCGGGTTTTTTCACATGGCTTCCATATATGCCTTTATAACGCGCACCGCGCCCTTTACGCCCACAAGGCCGCTGTTGATGCACAGGTCATAGTAGCCGGCCTCGCCCCAGATCTGGTCGGTATAATATTTATAATAGCTGGAGCGGTCCTTGTCCACTTCCTTCATCAGCTTCCATGCCTGGTCCTCGGTAATGCTCTTGCGCTTCATAAGGGTGCGGACTCTGAACTCTTCGTCCGCCATCACGAAAACCCGCACAAGGCCCGGGCGGCTGCGGAGAATATAATCCGCACAACGGCCCACAAAAATACAGTTCCCCTTGTCGGCAAGGCTCCGGATCGCGTCAAACTGGGCGGAGGCCACCTGCATATTCAGACGGAAGCCCTCGTGCATTCCCACATAATGAGGCGTCGGCACGATATAGGGAGAGACTCTTTTCTCATCGTAGGAGTTGAAGATTTCCCGGGAGAAGTTGGAATTTTCCGCCGCATGGTCCACGATTTCCTTGTCATAGCAGATATACCCCAGTTCTTCCGCCAGAGCCCGGGCCACATCGTGCCCATTGCTTCCGTGCTCTCTGCCGATTGTAATTATCATATATACACACTCCTTTTAAATTACCCGGTAAAATGCTGTCTTTATTTTATCACTCCCGGAGGGTACTTTTCAAGGGAAAGTGCCTTTTATTTGATAAGCATCCGTGTACAGGGTAAACATGCAGCAGGGCCCGGGGGGATCTCAGCCTCCTCGGAGCATATTCCCCCCTGCACATGAATGGTATGTTATGAAAAGCGCGCCCCGGCGCATAGAATTGTCCTGTCGGGGGGTGCGAACATGCTGCGCAAACGTTTGATTTACAATACCGCCCTGCTCACCGGCTCTTCCCTGCTGATGAGCTGCATAGGAATGGCCTTTCAGGTATGGCTTGTGGGGAGAATCGGTTCGGCGGGAATCGGGCTCTATCAGCTTGTGCTCTCGGTGACCAATCTGTGCGCCACCTTTGCCATCTCCGGCATCCGCTTTGCCGCCACCAGGCTTGTGTCGGAGGAGATTGGCGGGGATAACTCCACGGGTATCCGGGCCGCCATGGGCCGCTGCATATCCTATGGAGCGCTGTTCGGCCTTGCGGCGGCAGCCGTGCTGTGGCTTCTTGCGGAGCCTCTTGGCTTTTTATGGATCGGGGACGCGCGCACCGTGCTCTCCCTGCGCATTTCCGCCCTGGGTATGCCCTGCATCTCCCTCTGCGCCGCTATTTCCGGCTATTTTACAGCCTGCGGACGGGTCTGGAAGCCCACGCTGGTGCATCTGATCGAGCAGCTCATTGGCATCGCCCTTGTAGCATTCTGTCTGGAGCAGGTCCCGGCGGCGGATATAGAGAAAAGCTGCGCCGCAGTCACCCTGGGGCGGCTCGCGGCGGATATCATTTCCCTTGTTATGATGTTTCTGGCGTATCGCTTCGACAGGCGGCGGCATTACGGGCTTATGTCCCGGGGCACGAGGCTCACGGAACGGATGCTTAAAATTGCCCTGCCCCTGGCCGTGTCCGCCTATGCCCGCAGCGCCCTCACAACGCTTCAACATCTGCTGGTGCCCCGGGGGCTGAAATCCGCAGGCTACTCGGCGGACGGCGCCCTGTCCGGCTACGGGGTAATCCAGGGCATGGTCCTCCCCATCGTCTTTTTCCCCTCCTGCATCATGGCGGCGCTGGCGGAGCTTATCGTCCCGGAGCTTACCGAGGCCCAGGTCCGGAAGGACGCGCCGGGCATACGCCGCACCACCGGGGAGCTTTTCCGCCTGAGCCTGATTTTCTCTCTGGCTGTGGGCGTATTCATGTTTGTCTTTGCGGATATGCTGGGCCAGGCGGTTTATAAAAGCGCTGAGGCCGGGAGGTATATCCGCATCCTCGCTCCATTGATCCCCATCATGTACACAGATATGACCGTGGACGGCTGCCTGAAAGGGCTGGGGCAGCAAGTCTGGAGCATGGCAATAAATATTCTGGACGCCCTGCTTGGTCTGCTGCTTGTCTGGCAGCTTCTGCCCCGCTATGCACTGGGGGCATATATTTTCATTATTTATTTCACGGAGCTTGTAAACTTCGTTCTCAGCGTAAACCGGCTGAGAAAGCTTCTCGGCGGCAGGCTTACAGCACGCCGATCATCACCAGAAACAACAGCACAAAAGTCAGCAGTACCACCAGCGTAAAGAGCGTGAAGCCCGGGCTGAAAGTCTTTTTCACGCTGCCCCCTGCGGGAGCCACCAGCTTCGCCTTTCGCAGGGCGCCTACGATGGGTTTATACAGCAGCATGGTAAGGCCGGCGTTAATGCCGCCTTTGATGAGATTGAAGGGCAGGAACACGGTGGCAAGCATGTCCGCGACCTTCTCCCGGGGGACGCCCATATAGTAGGGGGTAATGATGTAGTTCCAAATAAGCATGGAAACAGTCAGCAGCACGACACCCATGGCGAGGCCCAAGACAGCGCCCTTCTGGGAATGGTGCTTTTTATAGAACCAGGCGGCAGGGACGGCAAAAGCACAGGTGGAAACGATATTCATAATCATGCCGTAAGGGCCTGTGCCGCTGATCGTTATCATCTCGACAAAGGAGACAATCACCGAGATAAGCACGCTTGTCAGGGGCCCGAAGATAAAGCCCGCAATAACGATCACAACGTCTTTGGGCTCATAGCTCAAAAAACCTGCCACATCGGGAATTACCTTGCTGAGCACCACAGCCACAAAGGCCACGGCGGAGAACATGGCCACAACAGCCATATAGCGGGTTGACATTTTCTGCTTTTCCATTTTTATTTCCTCCAAAAGATAATGCCCGAAGATATCAATCTTCGGGCACAGGCGTTCAAAATATAGGAATGGCAACATTCCCGTATCTTCTTCCATCCAGACTTTACTGTCGGTCCCGGAATCACACCGGGTCATGCCTTTCGGCTCGCGGACTTGGATGAACGGCCAGTGTCAGCCGCCAAATTTACCGCCGGTAGGGACTCACACCCTGCCCTGAAGACGACATGATTATAACACCCAATTCTTGTTTTGACAAGACCCATTTTTAAGTTTACAATAGGGAAGGCAAAAATCGCCCCAGTGGGGCATTGTGCAAAACGGAGGGCGAAAATGGATGAGCGCGATATCACCTGCTGCTTCACAGGGCACAGGCCCGGCAGGCTGCCCTGGGGTGCGAGAGAGACGGATGTACGCTGCCTTGCCCTGAAAGCGGAGCTTGCGCAGCGTCTGGAGGGAATTTATGAAGCCGGGTACCGTCGTTTTTTCTGCGGCATGGCCCTGGGCTGCGACACTTATTTTGCCCAGGCCGTTCTGACGCTGAAAGAGGAGAGGCCGGGCGTGATTCTTGAGGCAGCGGTCCCCTGCGCCTCCCAGGCGGATAAATGGACGCGTGCTCAGCAACTGCGGTACAACGCGCTCCTTAATGACTGCGACAAAGTGCATATTCTTCAGCAGGACTACACAGCCGACTGTATGCTTCGGCGCAACCGCTATATGGTCGACCGTTCCTCCCTGCTGCTGGCCGTTTTTGACGGACGGCCCAGCGGTACCATGAACACCCTGGTCTATGCGCAGCGGCAGGGTATAAAAAGCATAATAATTGAGTTGTGAAAAATCCGGGGATTGGCCCTTTTCAAGAGCGGATCTCCCGGATCTTTCTTATTTTTCCAGCAGTAGCCTTTCAAGGGCCGGGCAGTCGGCGGCAAAAAAGTCCGCCCCAGCTTCCTCAAGCTCTCCCTCAGCCGCATAGCCGAAGCCCACAGCGGCGCAGGGAATGCCGCAGCGGTGCGCCCCCTCCACGTCATACTTTGTGTCCCCCACCAGAAGGCAGTTTTCAGCCCCTGCACCCAGGGCTTCCATCACCTGACGGACAATTTCCCACTTGGCGCTGTTGTTCCCGTCGGGCCTGCTGCCCTTTATAAAGCCGAAATAATCCAGCATCCCCTCCCGGGCCAGAAGCTCCTCGGCCAGAGCCTGTGGCTTGGAGGTGGCCACAGCCAAAATCTTTCCCGCCCGGCGGAGAGAAACGAGCAGCTCCTTCACCCCTGGGAAAACCCTGCACTGATATAGCCCAATGGGAAGGTAGCGTTCCCTGAAATCCGCCGTGGCCCGCTCCGCCTGCGGCAGGGTAAGTCCAAATTTTTTCATAAACATATCCACCAGGGGAGGCCCCGCAAAGCAGCGCAGCTCATCCAGCGGCGCGTCAAGCCCCTGCTTATTTATGGCATAGCGAACGGACTTGGTGATTCCCTCCAGGGTATCGAAAAGGGTGCCGTCAAAATCAAAAAGAATATACTCGTACATGCCTTACCTCTGATTCTCAGTTTACGCAAATTATATAATGGGGCTAATTTTATGTCAATCCGGGAAAAATACGCATAAGATACCATATCCTTTCATTGCGAGGTGCGCCATGATTCAAACATATTTTCTCGGAGCAAACACAAAAGAGGGATTTTTCTCCCTATACGGCGGCTTTCCGCCCCGGAACGGGGATTTTCTCCACATAATAAAAGGCGGGCCGGGGACAGGAAAATCCGGCTTTATGCGAAAAATCGGCCTTGCGGCGGAAAAGCAGGGACTGGACGTTGAATATGTGCTCTGCTCCGGTGACCCGGACTCTCTGGACGGGGTATACATCCCCGCCCTGAAAACCGCCTGGGTAGATGGAACCGCCCCCCATGTTACAGAGCCGGTCTGTTTTGGAGTTAACTCTGATTATGTAAACTTAGGCCGTTTCTGCCGTCTGCCCTTTTCCCCAGAGGAAAAGGAAGAAATCCAGCGTATAAACACCAGCTACAAACTTTTGTACGCCCGCGCCTACGGCTATCTCTCCGCCGCCGCGCATCTCGGCAACGCTTCCCTTCCCGAACTTTTCGGGCCGGCAGAGCAGGCCGCCATCGGCCGACGCATTGACAACATCCTTGACCGAAACCTGGGCCGCTCCTTTTTATGCGGCGGCAAAAAAAGCGCCCGATTTCTCAGCGCGCTGAGCTGTCAGGGGGAATACCGGCTGCCGGGCGAAATATCCAAGTTATGTAAACTTATCTATCAGTTTGACGATGGCCTCGGCGGCGCCGGAGCAGCCCTTGAATACGCGGCGGAGGGCGCTTTGAAGCGGGGCGCGGAAATTATTGTCTGCCCCTCGCCCCTTGAGCCTGCGGTTTTGGAGGCTGTGCTCATTCCCTCTGCCGGTCTGGCCCTTCTGGGCGGCGGCTTTGAGCTGGAAGAGGTGCGGCATATCCGCATTGATGCCCTGATCCCCACAGAAAAGCAGCAATCTCTTCGTCCCGAGCGCCGGGAGGCCCTGCGGGCCAGGGAGCGCGCCCTTGCTCTGGCCCTGGAAAAGCTTGGCCAGGCCAAAGCGCTCCATGATGAGCTGGAAGGCTTCTATATTCCCCACATGGACTTCCCCGCCCTGACAAAATATACCGAGGGCGAGATCAGAAGGTTTCTGAAGTAAAGCGCCCGCCGCCTTTCCGGGGCGGAACATCCGGGCGTATGGAAAACCCCCGCCGCATGGCGGGGGTTTACTCAGCAGCAGAAAAATCTGTATCCGCACAGGGGGCCGCAGCATAAGTTCATGGCACACATGGTCATGCATAGTCGGTCCGTGTTCAGGCCAGAGCTGTAATGGACGGTATAATCATCATAAAAGTCTCCGCCCCGCTGGATGATCTCCAAAAGCCGCCTGTACTCCTCGTTGCCGGGCTCAATCTCCACTGCCTTCTTTGCCGCCTCAAGCGCGGCAATTTTATTGCCCATGTACATATTAGCCCCGGCGGAGAGGTAGTACCACTTTCCGTCCCGCTCCCGGACAGGCACGCCTGAAAGGGCGTTAATGGCCTCCCGGTACATGCCGTTGCGGATGTAATTCTTGGCGGCGGTGTACTCGCTGCGCTCGTTTTGCTGGTACTGGGCACCGCCCCAGCCATAGGCATTGCCGCCCCAGTTATATGCCCCGCCGTACTGCTGGTAAGCGCCGCTCTGGCCATAAGCCTGCTGCTGGGCGCCGCCGTTTTTGATCTGGTCGTAGGCAGCGTTGATATCGTTCATCTTCCGGGCGGCGTTCTCGTCCCCCGGGTTCAGGTCGGGATGATATTTCTTTGTCAGTTCCCGGTATGCTTTTTTTATCTCATCGTCTGAGGCGTCCGGCGACACACCCAGGACTTTATACGGATCCTGAATCATCTGAGGGTCCCTTCTTACTGTATTTCCTGTCGAATTGCGCCCAAAGGCCGGCGCACAGAATGTTTTTCAAAATGCCCGCGTCCTGTACAAGAGGCAGGGCGTCAAAATAATAGAGGCATTCTCCCAAAGTCATTTTCAGAATATCCCGAAAGCGCCTTTCATTGTCCCTGAGGCCGTAATAGCGCCGGAAGGGATTGTACCTGTTATGGAATGTATCCGCATCCAGATCCATGCAGGCATCCATAATATAGATAAAGCGGCCCAAGGCCCGGCCCATAGCGCGGAGTATGCCGCTCCAACGGTCCTCCCGAAGGATAAACACTTCTCCCATCAGTTCCCCAAAACATCCGGCCGCCTCGTCCGGCGCTTCCCGGTTCTCTTTTTCTATTTCATGAAGTCTGGACAGTGAACGCCCTATTGCCGCGCATTGGCGGGGATAAGCGGCGCCGATTTTCTCATAAGCTTTTTTTAGAAAGGCGGCTTCGGCAAGGGCAAGGGGATTCCCATCATCCTGCCAGTTGTCCAGAAGCTTGAGCCGGGCGAGCGCCAGATTCATATCTGCGGCATACTCAGTAGCCTCGCTTATAAACCAGGGGCGTTTTTCTCTCGGGTGCACAAGACAGAGGCTCTCCCCGCTTCGCTCCTCCGGCTCGTAAAGGGAGCCCAGGAGCAGCACCAGAAAGGTCATGTCGTAATTCAGGGTCAGCCGCGAAAGCTGGCCATTCCGCTCTTTCAGACAGCGGCAAAGCCCGCAGTATCCAGCCCGGTAGCGGGCAAACTGTTCCTCGGTCAGCTTCTCCGGGGCGGCGGCAAGATAGCCGAACATATCAGGACTTGCCCGTAAAAGAGCTGCCGCACTTTCGGCAGACAATCTTTATCTTTCCCTTGCCCCTTGGTACCCGAAGCGTGGTCCTGCAGGAGGGACAGGTGAAAAATTTATAGTCCCGCCGCTGAACCCAGCGCTCATAACGCAGGCGAAAGAAATTGGAGATCCTGTATTTCAGGCGGATGAACTTGCCGTTCTCCTCCCCGCGCTTATAGAGATTTCGGGAAAACATCCTGAAATATACATATCCCAAAAGCACGAACACCGCAGGATAGATAAATCTGCCAACGCTCTGGCTGAAAATGCCCGCCAGAAGCAGCAGAACCATATCTGCTATCAGCAGGAAAATATTAAGTTGATCGTTTCCGTTTCTTCCGGCCATAAATCTTGCCAAGCGTTCTCTCATGCTCTCACCTTAAAATATTTTTTCTAATATTTAATTGTACCACTTTTCAAGGCCAAAACATCAAGAATTTGTTAATTTGCTCCCGCCCGTCGAAAAAATTCGGCGGATATCCCCGATACGCCGGAGCCGCGCCGTCTCCTGTGCCGGCAATCTGTTTTCAGGCGCCCGCTGCTTCTCTCCGCCGCTCTTCCAAGGACAATTCCACAATTTTTTCGCAGAGCTTCGGGTAGTTCAGGCCCTCCATGGCGGCGGCCTTGGGGATGAGGCTGTTGGGTGTCATGCCGGGGAGCGTGTTCACCTCAAGGCACCAGGCCCTGCCTTCGGCGTCAAGGATAAAATCCGTCCGGGAATAGACAGACAGTCCCAGGGCCTTGTGCAGACGCAGAGCATATTCCCCGATGAGCCGGCGCTCGGCGCCGGTAATGGGTGCGGGGCAGATCTCTCTTGCCCCCTCGGCTCCGCTCTGGTACTTTGCCACATAGTCGAACGTCATGCCTTCGGGAGGGACGATCTCGATGGCACTGAGACATTTCCCGCCCAACACAGGCACAGTCAGCTCCCGGCCCCTTATCTTTTCCTCCACCAGAACTCTGCCGCCGTAGCTGAGGATCTCCCGGAGAGCCTGTTCCAATTCATCCCGCGTTTCCGGCAGAGATACGCCGATGGACGAGCCGCCGCCCACCACCTTCACGGCGCAGGGCACAGGCAGTTCCTCTCGGAGCCTGGGAATGTCGCTCCCGGTATAGGTAAGTTCCCGCCAGGCGGGAGTAGGCACGCCGCAGCTTTCCATGATCCGCTTGGCGACAGCCTTATCCATTGCCATGCCGCTGCCCAAGGGACCGGAGCCGGTATAAGGCACACCAAGCAGATCCAGCGCTGCCTGAATCTTGCCGTCCTCTCCGTCGGCCCCGTGGAGCCCCAGGAAAACGCAGTCTGCCAGAGCGCAGACCTCCAGTACCTTCTTTCCCAGGCGGCTGGGGCTTTTATATTTTCTCGAGGCTACGACGGCCTGAATATCCGGGGCGGTCCTTTCTATTGCCACACTGCCGCAGAAACCTTCCGCCGCATCAAAGGCGCGCTCAAGAGGACCTTCAAAATCCTCCAGGCCCAGAAACATATCCACAAAGATGGCCTGATGGCCAAGGCTCCGCAGCGCTTTGCACACGGAGGTGCCCGAAACAAGGGACACATGCCGCTCGGTGCTGATTCCACCGCCCAATACCACTATTTTCATTGTTTGACTCCCTTTCAAAAATACTTTTTCAGAATACCACTTATATATAAGAACTACAAGGAAAAAATGCATAAAAGCTCCCCGGGATGCATTACATCCCGGGGCCGGAATTTACTTGATGTTTTTAAGGGGCGTGACAGCCAGATAGTCCTCAAGGGTAGCGTCATTGAGGCAGAGTTCGATGATGTGGCGGCCGATGGGGTCAAGCTCCTCAGTCATAAACTCCTGGATCTGCTTCTTAAAGAAATCGGTCAGGATCTTCGAGCCCGCGTCGTAGCCCTCGAAGCCCAGCTTGGACTGCAGCTCCGGGCGGAGAAAGGTCTGGCGGACATACTGACCGTCGATCTTCATCTCATCCAGAGAATAGCCGAAGAGAGGGCAGCGCGAGGGCACAAGGTGCTTGAGTTTCACCGTGCCGCCCTTGCGGGCCAGGTACTCTCTGGTCAGCCACTCGCCCATGAAGCCCACATGATAGGCGCCGATGTATTGGTTAGGGATAAGAATATTCAGCGTGTTGGGTGTGTCCAGCATCTGATGGAGCAGAAGATTGGCCTGCGTGACCTTTTTGCCCGTGGAAAAGGGCCAGTAGGAGCCAACGCCCTCGCTTTTAAGTCCACTGCCGGCGCTGGAGTCAGCAATGGAGGGATTCTTAAAGCCCCGGGGGGACACTAGCCGCCACAGCCACGCAATGGAAACCGGCACAAACTGCACCATTCCCATTACGCCGTAGTTGGGGGCCATGACCGTGGAGGGAGGCATACGCACACCGAAAGAGCGGACGTTGACCTCCTGAGGCTGATCCCCGGGTATAATATTCTCTATCATGTCCCGGGGAATGATGACTCTGGGGTTGGAGCAGGGCTTGCCGTTGGATTCTATCACATGCTCCCAGATAAGGCAGGTGGCGCCGGGAGTACCGTCCATGTTGAAAAATTCCAGAGGCTCGGGCGGATGAATGCTTATGCGCTCATAGGTGGGGCTGTTGCCGTAGCAGATGTCCCCGTCCATACGCAGGAACCAGCCGTCCTCGGCGTCGGCTATGATAAGCCTGCCGCTGTCGTTCTGCATGTCCTTGTGGGCCAGAATCATATCATCGGCAATGGGATGGATCTTACAGGTTTCGCCAAAGCTGAGGTAATATTTCTCTCCGCTGACGGTGTGGGTGCCGAGAAGAATCTTGCCGTCCTCCTCCTTGTGCAGCTCCTCCAGCATCTCGCTCTTTCCGCCGCCGGAGGCACCCTCGTGCATGAAGACAACCTCGTTTTCATAGGGTGACTCCAGCATGGCCGCGGAGGCGTGGTTGGTTATCCAGCCCTCGCTCTCCCCAATGTCCAGCAAGATGGAAAACACACCCTTTTTGGCGGAAGGGCCGGGATAGAGGTTATAGGAGAACACCTCGTGAAGCGTCTCGCTGCGCTGGTGTACAACGACCTGCCGCCCAGCGAAATGGGTGTGCCGGAAGGGCGGCGCCACATAAATGATGGCCCTGGGGCTGTATTTCTCCTTGATATCGAAAATACTCACAAAGCCCTGCATATTGGCAAGGGATAGAGCAAAAAAGGCTGCGTTCATGGGGCAGACCATGAGGCTGTCATAGCCGTAGTACCTCCCGCCGGCCCGGAAAGGCAGCAGGATAAGCTTCTGGGAGGCCAGCCAGTCCATCGTTTCCCGGCGCAGGTCGGAAAATTCATAGCCGTAAACTTCTCTGAAGCGGGGCTTGTCGGTGGGCAGATCATCACCAATGCGCATACAGTCCGGGTCCCGGCGGCGCATATAGTCCTCCATAAAGTTCACAACGGGGCCGTTCTTGCAGCGGACAACCTCCGCCTCCTTGCAGATGCCCTTGCCGGGCAGAGAATAGCTCACATCATAGCGGGAGCTGTGGGTGGGGCCGAAGCACATCTCCTCAAGCTGCGCCTTTGTCTCCGGGTAGCAGAGAACGCGGCTTTTTTTGAGCGCCTTGGTCAGGTCAGCCGGCAGAACGAACCTGTCAAAATACGAGTCTGTAAACATATGCTTAATCCCTCTCCCCTCATATCGTGAAAAAATAATTTTCTACATAAATTTTTATGTAAAAACAATGTTAATTTTTTATTATTTTACCACAAAGGCCCATTTTCTTCAACGAACAAAACTAACGGAAATCATCCCCGCGGGCCTGCTTATTATACCCGAATCTGTACATTTTTCACAAGCCCGTCCGGGCGCTTATTTTTCTGCCTTTGAAAGCAGCTCCACAATAACGCCTATGGCAAGAAAGCACATAAGCAGCATATAGATTTTTGAGCAGCCGCTGGTGAGAAAGGCCATGAGCGGATTGCGCCCGTCAAGGATCACAAGTACCACCAGCCCCATAAGCATTGCAATGGCCAGATGGGGTAGAAACGCCTTTAAAAACTTCATTTTAGCGCCTCCAGCTCTTTTATGATCAGCATATCGCTCACATAACGGCCGCCGTTGCAGGGGGCGTTCACCGTCTCTCCACCCAGAACCATCACCGAGGAGGCTCCGCCGTCCAGATTATAGGCGCTGACACAGCCCAGCTTCGCAAAAAGCTCCGCAAAGGCAGCCATGTCAAGGCCGTCCGAATAACCGCCCTGCCGCCCGTCCACCACCACAAAGCAGTAGTGTCCTGGTTCAAAATAGCCGATTCCGCTGCGGGGATGGGCGTTTAAAAGCGCGGAACCGGTGTTGAACTCAGTCTTTGGGCTGCCGTCCTTCTCCAGAAGCGCCGGCCCGAATTTCCAGGTCTGATAGGGCTCCTTTTCCAGAATTTCCTCCGCTTTGTACTCTTCCGGCGAATAGGTAGCCATGGTCCCGTCGCGATAGAGCACGCAGAGATCGCAGGAGGTCTGCTCGGTCATGTATACCAGCCCGTTGCGCACCAGGAGCCCGCTGCGCTGGTTCAGGCAATAGTCCCCGTTCATGGCCAGCACCGCAGCGTTTTCTTTCGCAATTTTTTCCGGCGCGGCGGCGCTGCCTTCAGAAAAGCAGGTCTGAAAATTTTCCACCTGGGCCACATAGATATCGGCCACATAATAGGTCAGAGCCGGAGAGGCATCCGGAAAGCTGTGCTCTGTGACAGCAACGGAGATATCGGGGCTTTTATAGCCGTTTTCGGAGACGATTATTTCCTCCGAAAACTTCGCTGCAAAGCGTTCTCTTATGCTCCGGCTTTCCTCATTATATTCCTCATCCGCCTTCTGCGTCACAGCAGGGCTTGCAATCGGGGCGATCCCCCCCTGCGCCTTCAGCCTCATCTGAGGCAAAACATGGTGAAACAGGGCAAAGATGCAGAGAAGCAGCCCCGTCAGAAGCAGGTCCAATATGGCAAGCCCCCACCAGGGAAGCCTTTTTCTCTTTTTCTGCGGCAAAGTCTTATTTCTCCTCAACTGAAATATTTTTTGATTATAAGCCCAGTTTTCTCTGCTGTCAATCAAACTTGAAAAATAAGAAAAAACAGGCTAAAATCCATGTCAGGGGTGAAAAAAATGCAAAATTACAAACTGACGCTCTGCTATGACGGTACAAAATATCGCGGCTGGCAGAGACAGGGCAACACGCCGAACACCATACAGGAAAAAATGGAATATCTTTTGAGCCGGGTTCTGGGCCGGGAGACGGAGATTGCCGCCAGCGGCAGGACCGATGCGGGAGTCCACGCCCGCCGTCAGGTTTGCTCCTTCCGGGCGGAGATGGATGCGGAGCCGGAGGAGCTGCTGCGGAAACTCCGGGAGGTCCTGCCGGAGGATATCGGCGCCGTGTCCCTGGAGAGGGCGGAGCCCCGCTTTCACGCAAGGCTTAGCTGCCGGGAAAAGACCTATGTTTACCGCCTCTGGACAAGCACGGAGCCAAATGTTTTTCTGCGCCGCTATACCCTCTCCTGCCCCGCCCCGCTGGATGAAGCAGCCATGAAGGCCGCGGCGGAGGCCCTCGTGGGGCGGCATGACTTTTCCGCCTTCTGCGCCCGGTCAATGAAGAAGTCCGCGGTACGCAGCATAAGGAGCATTGAATTCCAGAAAGAGGGCGGCGAGTTGCGCCTTGTTTTCACCGGAGACGGCTTTCTTTACAACATGGTGCGCATTCTGGCCGGGACCCTGTTGGAAGTCGGAGCGGGCCGTCTCTCCCCCGGCGAAATGCCAGGGATTCTGGCGTCAAAGGACCGCGCCGCGGCAGGCCCCTGCGCGCCGGCAAAAGGGCTCTTTCTATGGGAAGTGAGCTACTGAAAAAATAATTTTTTGGTATTGACAGGGCAGTTGAATATTGTTAGAATGAGTCGTCTCAATTGGATAGGAGTTTATCCGAAGCAAGATAGCGACCGCTGCTTTTACCGCAGCCGAGGCCACACGGACAGCCGGGTCGAATGCCGATAAACCGCGGGTGCGGTGGCAACTTCTGTTGCCTTATTGATTGAGTTAGAAGCTCAAGTTTTATAAGTTGGTAACTATAAACCAGTGCTTGCAAAGCATACAAACTTGTGAAATGGTCAATAAGAGTAGTAAGAGTAATCTTTGCTATATAGACTCTAAACCCATTGGGATCGACGCGCCCGCTCTGCGGGTCTGCCGCTTGATTTCTCAAGATGACGTATGCCGCCGGCATATGTCGTCTTTTTTTGCTTTTTGAAGCATTTTTATTTGGGGGTATGGGCATGAAGAAGATAATTGAGCTTAAAAACATAAGCAAGTCCTTTGATGGAGAACTGGTGCTGGACAAAATCAATCTGGATATTTATGACAATGAGTTTCTCACCCTGCTGGGCCCTTCCGGCTGCGGCAAAACGACCACGCTGCGGCTCATCGGCGGCTTTGAAAGCGCCGATGAGGGAGACATCATTTTTATGGGCGAGAATATAAACGACCTGCCCCCCTATAAGAGAAACGTCAACACCGTCTTTCAGCGTTACGCCCTTTTCCCCCATCTGAATGTCTATGAAAACGTGGCTTTCCCCCTGCGGGAAAAGCGGGTCGGCAAAAGCGAAATTGACAGCCGGGTCCGGGAGATGCTCTCCCTGGTCGCTCTGACGGGTTTTGAGCAGCGCAGTGTCACCAGCCTCTCCGGCGGCCAGCAGCAGCGGGTCGCCATCGCCCGGGCGCTGGTCAGCAGCCCCAAGGTTCTTCTTCTGGACGAGCCTCTGGCCGCCCTTGACCTTAAGCTGCGCAAGGACATGCAGCAGGAACTCAAGAAGATTCAAAAAGCCACGGGGATCACCTTTGTTTTTGTTACCCATGACCAGGAGGAAGCCCTCTCCATGTCGGATACGGTGGTGGTCATGTCCGAGGGCCGCATTCAGCAGATCGGCACGCCCATCGACATTTACAACGAGCCGGAAAATGCCTTTGTGGCGGACTTCATCGGGGAGAGCAACATTGTGGACGGCATCATGCTGGAGGACCGCCGGGTGGCTTTTTCCGGCCATGTGTTTGACTGCGTGGACGCCGGATTTAAGAAAAAGGAGCCGGTGGATGTGGTGGTGCGTCCGGAGGATGTGGACATTGTCAGTGAAGAAAAGGGAATGCTTAAGGGCGTTGTCACTTCGGTCACTTTCCTTGGCGTGCACTATGAGATCATCGTTGACATCAACGGCTTCAAGTGGATGATCCAGACCACGGATTTTGTGGACGTGGATGAGCATATCGGCCTCTACATTGAGCCGGACGCCATTCATATCATGAAAAAGTCCCAGTACTCCGGCATGTTCGGGGACTACTCCTCCTTTTCCAACGAACTGGATGAGCTGTCTGACGCGGAAAGCGAGAGCGACGAATGAAAAATGCCTCCAAAGCCCGGGGCAGCCTTGTGCAGAGGCTGACTTTGGCGCCCTACTCCCTGTGGGCGCTGCTGTTTATTCTGGTCCCCCTCATCTTCGTGGCCTACTACGCCTTTACGGATTCCGATTTCAACTTCACCTTTGATAATATCAGCCGCTTTTTCACCGCCACCTCAAGCATAAATGACGGCGGCATGGAAAAAGAGGTGCACACCTACCTGCTCATCTTCGCGCGCTCCCTGAAGCTGGCGGTGATTTCCACCTTTATCTGCCTGCTCATGGGCTATCCTGCGGCATACATTATCTCCCGTGCCTCCCCCAGGACCCAGAAAATCATGATCACCCTCATTATGATCCCCATGTGGATGAACTTCCTCATCCGCACCTATGCCTGGATGACCATTCTGCAGGACACCGGCATTCTCAACAGCCTCCTCGGTCTCATCGGCCTTGGGCCGGTGCACATTATCGGCACGGAGGCAGCGGTCGTTATCGGCATGGTGTACGATTACTTTCCCTATATGATCCTGCCGATCTACTCCGTCATGGCAAAGATGGACGCAAAGCTTATCGAGGCGGCCCGGGACCTGGGCTGCAACAGTGCCGGGGTCCTGCGCCGGGTCGTCTGGCCGCTGAGCCTTCCGGGAGTCATCTCCGGCATAACCATGGTTCTCATCCCCTCCATCAGCACTTTTTACATCTCCCAGAAGCTGGGCAACGGCAAATTCTATCTCATTGGCGACGCCATTGAGGGCCAGTATGTGGCCAACAATCTGCACTTCGCGGCGGCGATCGCTTTTATTCTGATGGTCATCCTGCTCTTTGGCATGGCGCTCATGCAGCGCTATGCGGGCAAAAAGGCCGTCGCAGCATAAGGAGGGACGAGAAAATGAAGCCTGCCGCCAAGGCCTATACGGCCTTAATCATGCTATTTCTCTTTGCCCCCATCGCCATCCTGCTGGTCTTTTCTTTCAACGAGGCAAAGAGCCTTTCCGTGTTTTCGAATTTTTCTCTGTATTGGTACAGGGAGCTCTTCCGGGACGCGGAGACGCTGAATGCGGTGAAAAACACCGTGCTCCTGGCCTTCTCTGCCGCGGCCGTCTCCACCGTCATGGGCACTGCCGCGGCCGTGGGCATCAATAAGCTCCGGAATAAATACCTGCGCTATGCCATGGATACCGTCACCAATATCCCCATGATTAACCCGGATATCATCACGGGTATCTCTCTTATGCTGATGTTTGTCTTTGTGGGCCGTCTTTTCGGCGCGGCCACCAGCCTCAGCTTTTGGACCATGCTCATCTCTCATGTGACTTTCTGCCTTCCCTATGTGATCCTGCAGGTGCTGCCCAAGCTCCAGCAGATGGATCGAGCCCTTCCGGAAGCCGCCATGGACCTGGGCTGCACCCCTCTGCGGGCCTTTTTCAAGGTAGAGCTGCCGGAGATCCTTCCCGGCCTTGTTACCGGGCTTATCATGGCCTTCACCCTGTCGCTGGACGATTTTGTCATCAGCTATTTTACTGCGGGCAACGGTTTTCAGACCCTGCCCATCCGCATATACAATATGACCAAGAAAACCGTCACCCCAAAGATGTACGCCCTGGCGACGATCATTTTCTTTGTTATACTGGCCCTGCTGCTTATTTCCAACCTGGCCGACAGTGAGAGCAGCCGGAGCCTCAAGGCCGCAAGGCAGAAGAAAAAAGCAAATATCTGACCTATCAGGAGGAACAAAAATGAAAAAAACGATTTCCCTGCTTCTTTCCGCAGTTATCCTCTGCGCCGTTTTTCTAAGCGGCTGCGGCTCATCCGACAGTCTGACGCTGAACGTTTATAACTGGGGCGAGTATATTTCCGACGGCTCTGAGGGCTCTTTTGACACCATCCGCGAATTTGAACTCTGGTACAAGGAAACCTATGGCCAGAGTGTTAAGGTCAATTACGACACCTACGCCAGCAACGAGGACATGTACAACAAAATCTCCAGCGGCGCTGTGAGCTATGACGTTATTATTCCCTCCGACTATATGATCGCCCGCATGGCTCAGGAGGACATGCTCCTGCCTCTGGACTTTGCCAACATCCCCAATTACCAGTATATCGACGAGGGCTTCCGCGGCCTTTACTATGACGCGGAAAACCTATACTCCGTGCCCTATACCTATGGTGTGGTGGGCATCATCTATAACGCCAACGTTGTGGACGAGGCCGACGCCAGGGGCTGGGACCTGATGTGGAACGACAAATACGCCGGCTCCATCCTCCAGTTCAACAACTCCCGGGACGCCTTTGCCACCGCCCAGTATAAGCTCGATCTGGATGTGAACAGCACCGACACCGCCCTCTGGGACAAAGCCCTGGCCGAGCTGAAGGCCCAGGCCCCCCTGGTCAAAAGCTATGTCATGGACGAAGTTTACAACATGATGGAGTCCGGCGAGGCCGCTGTGGCCCCCTACTACGCCGGGGATTACTTCACCATGCTGGACGCCCAGGCCGAGGATGTTGACCTGCGCTTCTACTACCCTGAGCGCACCAATTACTTTGTGGACGCCATGTGCATCCCCTCCTGCTGCCAGAACAAAGAGCTTGCGGAAATCTTCATCAACTACATGCTTTCCGCCGAACCTGCGATCGCCAACGCCGAGTATGTTTACTATGCCTCTCCCAACGCCCTCGTCTATGAGGACGCGGAGTATATCCACTCCCTTGGCCAGGAGGCCATGGATATCCTCTATCCGGGCATTGAAAACTTCAGCGAGCTTTACAATGCCTACGCCTTCCGCAATCTGGGCAGCGAAACTCTGGGCTATGTGAACAGCCTTTGGGAAGATCTGAAAATAGGTTGACATAATTTAATTAACATAAAACCTCTCCGTTCAGACGGAGAGGTTTTTTTATGCAATGGAACAATCAATATAAATGTACCGATATAAAATTTTGAAACTCTATACTTTTTCATGGCATTTCCTTTTCAAAACAGAACCTGCGTCATCGCGCGGGGCAGCGGTTTTGCCGCTGGTGGCTGCGGCCAGTCCGGGCCGGTTCGCCGCCCGGACGCCGCTTTTATGAAACAGGGCAGATATTCTTTCAAGCGGCCTGTTTTCCTCCCCATGCCTTTGGGATAATTTCTGCTTTTCCCGGGAAAAATACAGGCTGTATAAATAATGAAAAGAGGTTCGGTATGTATAAACGCCTTGGGAAGCAGACCGTAAAGCTGCAAAACCCGCCCGCCATTCTTTCCTATGCCGCCGTGGCCGGGAAAAAGGAGGGCGAGGGGCCTCTGAAAGCCTGCTTTGACTATATATCCGACGATTCCTATTTTGGAGAAAAGACCTGGGAAAAGGCGGAGAGCCACATGATAAAGCAATGCTTCTCCGTTGCCTGCGACAAGGGGAAAATTGCCCCCTCGGCGCTGGATTATATTTTTGCCGGGGATCTTCTAAACCAGTGTGTCAGCTCCGCCTTTGCCATGAAAGACAGCCACGTGCCCTACTTCGGCTTGTATGGGGCCTGCTCCACCATGGCAGAATCCCTGTCGCTGGCCGCCATGACCATAGACGGGGGCTATGCCAATACCGTCTGTGCCCTGACCGGCTCCCACTTCTGCTCTGCTGAACGGCAGTACCGCTTTCCTCTTGAATACGGCGGCCAGCGCCCGCCCACGGCTCAGTGGACGGTGACGGGGGCCGGCGCCGTGATTCTCGGCTCCTCCGGGCAGGGAATGAAAATAACCCACGTCACCACCGGGTCCATCAACGACGCAGGCATAAACGATGCCAACAATATGGGCAGCGCCATGGCCCCCGCCGCCTACGACACCCTCAAGGCCCATTTTGCCGATACCGGCCGCACCCCCGACTATTATGACGCTATTTTTACCGGGGACCTTGGTGCCCTGGGCCATGATATCCTCCAGGCCCTGTTCAAGGCCGACGGGGTGGAACTCGGCCCAAGATATATGGACTGCGGCGTGTTGATGTTCGACCTGAACGCCCAGGAGGTTTTCTGCGGCGGTTCCGGCTGCGGCTGCTGTGCCTCGGTTCTGGGCGGGCATATCCTGCGGGGCATGGAAAAAGGCGTGTGGCGGCGAATCCTCCTGGCAGCCACCGGGGCCCTCATGTCCCCCACCAGCTCCCAGCAGGGAGACAGTATTCCCGGCATCTGCCACGCCGTGGCAATCGAAAAGGAGGGCTGAACATGGACATTCTTCTTGATTATCTCAAGGCCTTTGCCGTGGGCGGCCTGCTCTGCGTCCTTGGTCAGCTTCTTATTGATTACACCCGCCTTACCCCCGCCCGGATCCTGACACTTTATGTGGTCGCCGGCGTGGTTCTGGGCGCTTTCGGACTGTACCAGCCCCTTGTAGACTGGGCCGGAGCCGGGGCGACAGTGCCCCTTACCGGCTTTGGAAACGCGCTGGCCAAAGGCGTCCGGGATGCGGTGGCAAAAGACGGGCTTCTGGGCGTGTTCACCGGGGGCTTTACTGCCGCCGCAGGCGGGGTCTGCGCCGCGGTTTTTTTCGGTCTGCTTGTGGCTCTTATTTTTAAACCCAGCGACAAAAACAAATAAACCCGCTTTTGCCGATTTGCAAATTAAGAGATGCGGCCTTCAGGCCGCTTCAGCTTGTCAAAAAAGTCCGTGCCGGACTTTTTTGGCTGCGCTTTCCGCCGGGCATTTTGACGTCAAAATGCCGCTTCGCTCAAAAGGCTTGTTTTCAAGCCTTTTGAGCGAAGCGGCNNCCCCCTCAAGCGCCCCCGCGACCCAATGGTTTTGCTTCGGCAAACGTTTTTTGACCGTCTCCCGCTTCTTTTTAAGTTTACATAATTATATTTACATAATGTTATTTGTTTACCACATTCTGCACTTCGCCTTTCAGGAAAGCACGGATATTATCGGCAGTAATGTGCAGAATGCGCTCCCGGCTCTCCCTGGGCGCCCAGCTTATGTGGGGGGTAATGAGGCAGTTTTTGGCACTAAGCAGGGGGTTGTCGTTCCGGATGGGCTCGGTGGACACCACGTCCAGCCCGGCGGCATAGATCTTGCCGGAATTCAGCGCGTCAGCCAGATCCTGCTCCACGATCAAAGGGCCTCGGCTGTTATTGATGAGGATGACACCGTCCTTCATCTTTGCAATGCTCTCTCTATTGATCATGCCACGGGTTGCCGGGAACAGAGGGCAGTGGAGGGAGATCACGTCCGCCCGCTCATACAGCTCGTCCAGCGCCACATATTCGGCAATTTTCTCCCCCTCGGGGCTCCTGCTGCGGTTATAGGCGATGACCTTCATCCCCAGTGCCCCCGCTATGGTCCCCACAGTCTGACCGATACGCCCAAAACCGATGATTCCCATGGTCTTTCCCGCAAGCTCAATAAGGGGATAGTCCCAGAAGCACCATTCCCCGCTGGAAGCCCAGCGGCCCTGATGCACGGCCTCAGAATGATGGGCCGCGCGGCCGCAGATTTCCAGCAGCAGGGAGATGGCAAACTGGGCCACGGAGGCGGTGCCGTAGGCAGGCACATTGGAGACAGGAATGCCTTTTTCCTTTGCGTAAATATAGTCAACAGGGTCATAGCCGGTGGCCATAATGGTGATGTACTTTATATTGGGGCAGGCGTCAATTACCCGCCTTGAAACGCCGGACTTGTTGGCGACCACGATCTCCGCGTCCCCGATGCGCCTTATTACCTCGTTCTCGTCGTCGGTATAATGCTCGAAAACACTCAGCTCCCCGAATTCGCGGAGGCAGTCCCAGCTCAGGTCGCCGGGGTTCATGGTATGGCCTTCGATTACTGTGATTTTCATGTTTCTCTCCGATTTTCTTTTTTTCAGATGTTCAGCAGCGCCGCCGCGGCGGAGCCAGGCAGGGTGGTCTCCTGACCGATCCGGAAGTCGTATTTCCGGCCCAGCTCTTCTCCGGCGCAGCGGGCTAGGAGCTTTTCAAGCATGGGCCTGTATATTCTGCCCTTCTGCACCAGAGAACCCTCGGCGCAGATGCAGGCGGGCCTCTCCCTGCCTGCGCCCGTCAGAAGCAGCAGGGCCGTAAGATTCACACACATGCATCGGGCGGAGCGCTCAAAAACGGCCAGACATATGGTCTTTACAAATTCCTCATCCTCTGCCGTGGCACAGACCTCTTCGAGATTTTCTCCGCTGCCCCAGGCATCGATAACAGCGGAGTCTATCCTTTCCAGCCCCCGGACCTTCCGCCCCGCCGCCGGGGATAAAAGCCCCTCTTCCGCAGCGGCCATCAGCATCAGGCGGCAGAGTTCGCCCAGATACACCCCTGCCGTGAGTTTCTCAAGCTTTTTGAGGCCGGGGTTGTTGCTCTGGCTGTCAAGCAGCCGGTCAAAGTCGCCGCCGGAGATGCCGTTATACATGCCGGACTCAAGGTTTATGATCATCCCTGTCTCCCCCGACACACCAAGCTTACCGATCCTGCCTGCCGGCAGGACGCAGCAGGTGTTTGTGCCGGTGCCGCTGACCTGACCGATAAAGCCGCTGTAGGAGTCCCGGTCCAACAGGGCGGTGCCGCCGAGAAGCACCGCGGCGGTATCGTTTATGATGACAATTTTTTTGCCCCGGATCCCCCGGCGCGCAAGCTCCGCTATGAGAGAAGCCCCCACAAGCTGCCCGGCGGAGCCGGTCACCATAACCTCCTTATCTATGCGGATGATCCGCCCGTCGATCTCCGGGGTGATCTCCGCCGAATAGGAAAAGCAGAAGCCGATTCTGTCCGTCCTGTCCATAAGTGGCTCGATGCCATCCGCCACGAAGGAAATAAACTCTTCCCATGCGGCGGGCTTGTCCGTTCCCGGCATTTTGCGTTTTTGAAGCGCCTCCACTCGGCACCCGCCTTTTTCAAAGCGTACAAGCGCGCTGCGGAAATTGGTTCCGCCCGCGTCGATAACCGCCACTGGCTCTCCCTGGGGCATGGCCCCCTCAAGGCAGAGATAGGTGGGGATCATCGGCAGGGAACCGCCCCGGCCCGCAAGCCCCCGCTCCATTTCGGCGGCCATTTTCTCCGCCTCGGCCATAGGTTTGATAAGACCTGGCGTCATGCCGTGCCTTTCCAGAAAATCAAGCGCGCTTTTTCTACTCATATTATTCACTTCCATAAAAACAGGCGGCATTTTGCCGCCTGTTCCAATATTTTATTCTTAGTTTCCGCTCTCTGCGGCCTTGTTCTCTCTGACGGATTCCACAATGCCCTCGGCCAGGCCCGCAAGCCCCTGAATCTCGCTGGGAATGATTATCTTGGTGGCTCTTCCGTTGGCGGCGTTGGAGAAAGCCTCCAGAGCCTTTATCTTGATAACCGCGTCCGTTGGACTGGCCTGATTGATGAGGCGGATACTCTCGGCAGTAGCAGTCTGAACCTTCAGGATGGCCTCGGCCTGGCCTTCGGCCTCCAGGATCTGCTGCTGCTTCTTGGCGTCTGCCCGGAGGATAGCGGATTCTTTCTCGCCCTCAGCTTCCAGAATGGCAGCGCGCTTTTCGCCCTCGGCCCGGAGAATGGCTTCGCGGCGCTCACGCTCTGCTTTCATCTGCTTCTCCATGGCGTTCTGGATTTCCTTGGGCGGCAAAATGTTCTTCAGCTCAACCCGGTTGACCTTTATGCCCCAGGGATCGGTGGCCTCGTCCAGGATGGAGCGCATCTTGGTGTTGATAATGTCGCGGCTGGTGAGGCACTGGTCAAGCTCCAGGTCGCCGATTATATTACGCAGGGTGGTGGCGGCCAGATTTTCAATGGCCACCATGGGCTGCTCAATGCCATAGGTATACATCTTGGGATCTGTGATCTGGAAATAGATAACCGTGTCGATCTGCATGGTGACGTTATCCTTTGTGATCACAGGCTGGGGCGGGAAGTCCGCCACCTGCTCCTTCAGGGACACGACCTTGGCCACGCGCTCAATAAACGGAACCTTGAGATGGATGCCCACGTTCCATGTGGTCTTGTACGCGCCCAGGCGTTCGATAACATAGGCTTTTGCCTGCTGCACAATGCGGATACTTCTTACGAGGATTATGATCGCCAGAAGTACCAGAATCAAAATAACATACTGCATATTCTTTTCTCCTTAAAAAAATTATTTTATTCCTTTTCGGTCACAATGAGCTTGACGCCCTCGATGCGCACCACTGTGACTACATCCCCGATATCAGGACTTTTTTCATCCTCCGCGCTGCGGGCAGTCCATATCTTGCCGCCGACCGCCACCGCTCCGGTACCGCGGATATTGTCTATTTTCTCAGTGACAATACATTCCCTGCCTATTGTAAGGTCCGCATTGGTGGGCTGAATGCGGGAGTTGATATATTTTTTCGCCAGGGGCCTGGTAAGCGCCAGGGACGCTACTGACACGATCAAAAACCAAACGATCTGCAGCCAGAGCGGAGCACCCGCAAGTGCCGACAGCAGAGCTGCCAAAGCGCCCAGGGCAAACCAAATGGACACCAGTCCCGGTACAAGCCCCTCCACGATAAGCAGCACGATCATCAGCACAAGCCATACCACAGTCATATTAACCAGAATTCCGGCAATATAAGCCATACTTACTTCCTTTCTCAATCAAGCCAATCTGTTTCTTGTTTATTATTATATAATGCCCGCAAATTTTACGCAAGGGGCATTTAATTTTCAATAATTAATTTTCGGTGAATTTCCGCTTTAGCTCTTTACTTTTTTCAATTGCTGATGTAACATATCTTAGACAGGTTTACTACTGTTTTATTAATTTTGGAGGTAAAAATGAACAAACTCCCTAAAAAGCCGCGTAACGAAAACATGTATAAGGCAATTCTCAGTCTGGAGAATGTAGACGAATGCATGAAATTCTTTGATGACCTTTGCACGGTTACGGAGCTCATGGCCATGGAACAACGTTTCCAGGTGGCCGCCTGCCTGAACGGCGGCATGATCTATAATGATATTTTGGCCGAGACCGGCGCCTCCAGCGCCACAATCAGCCGGGTGAACCGCTCCCTGCAGTACGGGCACGGCGGCTATGGGATTGTGTTTGCCAGGGCCGGGGAGAAGGGCGAATGAGCTGTTACGGCTCCCTTGCCGCCTGGTATGACCAGCTCACGGGGGACGTGCCCTACGCGGAGTTCGCGGATTTTTATGAGGCGGAGTTCAGTCGCTGCGGCGGTGAATTCCGCCTTCTGCTCGATCTCTGCTGCGGCACCGGGACGCTTACCTGTGAAATGGCCCGCCGGGGCTATGAGCTTATCGGGGCGGATGCCTCGGTGGATATGCTCATGCAGGCCCAGAATAAGGCCACAGGGCTGCCCCAACCGCCCCTGTTTCTCTGCCAGCAGGCGGAGGAGCTGGATCTCTATGGCACGGTGGACTGCGCTTTCTGCTCCCTGGATGGAATGAATTATCTGCCTCCCCCCTCCCTGCCGGAGGTCTTCCGGCGGCTGCATCTCTTTATTCGCCCGGGTGGTCTTTTCATTTTCGATATCCGCCTGCCGGAATGGCTCCGCTCTCTGGATGGGCAGGTGTTCGTGGATGAAAGGGAGGATGTGCTCTGCCTCTGGCGGGCGGATTATTCCGCCGAGTCGGAGGCCATGATATACGGCATGGATATCTTTTCCCGAAAGGGCAGACTCTGGGAGCGGAGCCGGGAGGAGCATGTGGAATACACCCACTCGCCCGGAGGGCTGAAAGCCCTTCTTGAGAACGCCGGCTTTGCGCGCGTGGAGCTCCTGGATCACTGCCCGCAGGGTAACAGCGGCAGGCTTTTCATCCGTGCAGTAAGGAGGTTAAATTAACAATGGATAAAATTATCAGAGCCACGGCCGGAGAAGGATACATAAAAATGGCCGTTATAAGCGCAAGGGGCACCGTTCAGCGGGCAAGAGACATTCATGGCTGCTCCCCCACCGCCGCCGCGGCCCTGGGCCGGACCCTCTGCGCCGCCTCCCTCATGGGGGAGATGATGAAAGAAGAGAACGCCAGCCTTACCATACGCGTAAACGGCGGCGGCCCCATTGGCAGCGTTATCGCCGTATCCGACTCCCGGGGCTTTGTAAGGGGCTGTGTTGGCGCCCCTCATATCGACCTGCCTCTGCGGCCGGACGGAAAGCTGGATGTGGGCGGCGCCGTGGGCCGGGACGGGATGCTGACTGTCAGCCGGGATATCGGCCTTAAAGAACCCTATATCGGCTCCACGGAGCTTGTAAGCGGCGAAATTGCCGAGGATGTAACCTCATATCTGCTGGAAAGCGAGCAGGTGCCCTCTGCCTGCGGCCTGGGCGTGCTTGTGGACACGGACTGCTCCATAAAGGCGGCAGGCGGCTTCATCGTGCAGCTCATGCCCGGCGCGCCTGAGGAGCTCATCGGCATGCTTGAGGATAATATCTTCATGATGGATCAGCTTACCACTATTCTCTCCGAGGATGGCCCTGCTGTCATTTTTGATCAGGTTCTCAAGGGACTGGAACACCACATCGTGGAGCAGTGTGAAATCGGATACCGCTGTCCCTGCACCAGGGAGCGGGTTGAGGGCGCCATAGCCTGCGTGGATGAGAGCGAGCTGCGGGAAATGATCGAGGAGGGGAACCCCGTTTCCGTGCACTGCCAGTTCTGTGACGCCGTATATGACTTCAGCCCGGCGGATTTACGGAGCTTCCTGAAAAAATAAAAAGGAAATAGAAAAAAATTGAAATAAGATATTGACAATCTCCGCTTTTTCTAGTATTATAACGGAGCTGTCGCGCGGGAGCATAGCTCAGCTGGTTAGAGCACCTGCCTTACAAGCAGGGGGTCACTGGTTCGAGTCCAGTTGTTCCCACCATTCCTTATTTCAATACGCCTCTGTAGCTCAGTAGGTAGAGCAGCGGACTGAAAATCCGCGTGTCGTTGGTTCAACTCCGACCGGAGGCACCACCCCTTTTCAAAGGGGTATTCGCGGGCGTAGCTCATCCGGTAGAGCGCCACCTTGCCAAGGTGGAGGTAGCGAGTTCGAGCCTCGTCGCCCGCTCCATTTTAAAGGAGATTTGCGGGCTTTTCATTTTGCCCGCGAATCTTGTATAAGGCGCCATAGCCAAGTGGTAAGGCAGCGGACTGCAAATCCGCGATTCCCCAGTTCAAATCTGGGTGGCGCCTCCAAAAATGTAAGCCATTTTGAGGACACTGCAAAAAATGCAGTGTCCTCAAGGCTTAATAGTGACAAGTATCTATTTGCCGCAGAGAACGGTGTGACCCGAAGGTCACGTCGTTTTTCTGCGTCCATAGGTTGTTTCTGTAGTAATTGTTTCGGCAATAACGGGAATTTCCACATTGTCCACGAAGTTGAAATAAATCTTCACTTTCTGCTGTCGCTTGCCGCTGGACTTGTCCGGGGTGAAGACAACAATCTTCTTGATATACTCGTTCACGATAGTCTGCGTCAGCTCCTCCACATCCACATATTACTGTGTCAGAGCGATAAAGGCATTCAAGCCCTCATCCATTTCTGCCCGTTGTTCCACCCATTCCTCGATAACGTCAATTTCAAGCCTTATGAAAAAACATGACACCCAACGCAAGCCTTTATGACGAATCGCTGTCTGCGGGGAAGAATTCTCGCCGTGATTGTTATACAACATTCCCGGAGGTTATCATTATTGGAAAATTCATTGCTTTGCTCCGCAAACAAGCCGGATTTACCCAAGAGCAGCTGGGCGAGAAACTTGGCGCAACCAATACGGAGATGTCGCAGGATGCTTTGCTAAATGAAGCTAAAGCAAAGAATTGAAGGAGGGAATATTGTATTTGGTTTGTATTCGCATTACTATCTGCGATATTTGCAGCACTCACCTCTATACTGGCAAAGGTCGGCATAGATGGAGTCAACTCAAATCTCGCAACAGCTATCAGAACAGTAGTTGTAGTTGTTATGGCATGGGGAATGGTTATCCTGACAAATGCTTAAAGTGGACTTGTTGAAATCAGTAGAAAGAGTTGGGTTTTCCTCATATTATCCGGGCTTGCCACGGGTGCTTCGTGGCTGTGTTATTACAGAGCTTTGCAAATTGGAGAAGCATCTAAAGTTGTCCCTATTGACAAACTAAGCGTTGTTATTACATTGGTGTTAGCATTTATTTTTTTTACACGAGGAATTTACGGCCAAATCACTGATAGGTTGCATCCTAATTGGTGTCGGAACTTTAGTTATGGTTCTGTAAATTTCGTTTTCACAAACAACAATTCCTAATTGATTTCAAGGCACAACCGCAACCGTGTTCCGTTCTATGCGACCATGAAGGACGAGGACGGCGAGGAAACGGGAGAGGACGTTGCCCGTGACGATAGCTGGAATTATGCGGACATTCTCTGGAACGGTATCCGTGCAAAAGAAGTGCAAGCAGCCTTTGCCAAGCTCAGCCGCAAGGAAAAGTTCTTCCTTGAAAAGAGAAATGCTATCTGCATGAACTGCGGACGGGTGATGCCGTAGGACGAGCGTTATTCTTTTGAAAGGCTTGCTACCGCTTACGAGTACAGCACCACCAGCGGCGCAGAGCGAGCCTACAAAAAGATCGTGGACAAGCTGACTGGACTATTGGTGGATGCTGGTGTTCTCGGTGTGGTGGAATTGAAGCTGACCAACAAAAACAAAAAATCGCCGCCGCTGCACGAGTACAAAGCAGTACATCGGTATGCAAACGACGGCGATGAATGGGGAGAAATCCGTTTTGATTTTTCTGCGGGAACAGCGCAGATCGTTAAACTTGCTGACGGCGATATGAGCAGAACGAACGTGTTTGCGAAAATCGCAATCCGTCAAATTCTGAAACTTTCCATAAGCGAGCTCCCGAAGAAATTGACGATTCCCTTTGAATTGAAATGGAGAGAATACGATACAGGAGCTGATCGCTGCGGCGGGTTTTTATATACCTCTTGCGCCCCGTTGGCACAGAAAATCTTTCGGCTTCGCTGCAAGATTTCCTATGCCAACTACACCCGAACAGCCGGATTTTGCTCATGCTAAATCCGGCTGTTCGTGTTCCTTTCAGCCCGCAAAACCGTCTGTTCTGCTGCCGCCGAAAAGTGTCTGTCCGGCGTGGGACAGCCCCTTTCCAGCGTCAGCGGTCGCAAAAGGTATAACACACTAGACTTTCCAAAGGAAAATCGTGTGCCAACAGGGATGCTTCTCGCCCCTATTGGAAACCCAGAGCCGAGGAGCTGCGCCCCTCTGGACACCCGTATATTTTCCTCGAAAATGGTACCCAAACTGTAAAAATGCAGTTTGACACCTTTCCTCAGAAAATACAAAACCGCTGCATTTTTCATCCTGCACGTGGATGAAAATTACAGCGGTTTTCATTTACCATTATTTCTTGAAATCGAAATAATGCTTCTTTACCACATTGAACGACTTATCGCTGATTACGTGTTCGATACGACAAGCATCTTCTGTTGCTGTTTTCTCGTCGATTCCAAGAGACATTAGCATGTTAGAAAGGACGGTATGGCGTTCATATAGTTTTTCTGCAATCTCTTTCCCTGAAGGAGTAAGCGAAATATATCCATCACAATCAACGATAATATATTCGTCTTTCTTCAAAATGCCGACAGCACGGCTTACTGATGGTTTTGTATATCCAAGATAAGTGCCGACATCTATGGCACGAATCTTGGCGTTTTGTAGGAGCAAAATGTAGATGGTCTCCAAATACATTTGTCCCGATTCATGCAGTGCCATAGAAATACCTCGTTTCTTATATAGTTTTTTATTATAACTCAGTTCCATCATTTTTACAATATGTTCAGTAAAAGTTAGTCTACACTAATCTATTTATGCAATGTTGTGAAAGATGGTTAGCGGATCCTAACCGTGTTTGTTCAACCGTCCGAATTATATGAAATTTTGGAAACACGTCTTGACAAATCCAAAAAAATCCGTATAATTATATGTGGTTAGCGATTGCTAACCGTTATCCCGATTTCATAAAAACTCAATCGGGGAAAGGAACTTATGATGAATTTACGAGAAGCAAACGAAGGACAGGAATACATTATAAGCCAAATCGAAACCGATGACGAAGAGCTTAATGCGTTCCTCTTTTCCCTTGGTTGTTACAGCGGTGAAAGAATTACCGTAGTCCGTCAAATGAAAAGTGGATGTGTTGTAGCGATCAAAGACGGAAGATATAACATTGATAATCAGCTTGCTGAAGCAATCATTATATAATTTTGTATGCCATGAAATTGTAAGCCAAATGAGCTTTTAGCAAGCTGACTATTTTTTTATCCGTCGGTTAGCGAACGCTAACCACCTAAAACAGTAATATAAATCCAAAAGGATTAAAATAGGAGGACACCCCAATGAGAATTGCTTTGACAGGCAACCCCAACTCAGGTAAGACCACAATGTTCAATGCTCTGACCGGTCGTAATGAAAAGGTCGGCAACTGGGCAGGTGTTACCGTAGACAAAAAAGAAAACGCTGTTAAGAAAGCGTATGCAGGCAGCGATCAGTTGATTGCCGTTGACCTTCCCGGCGCATATTCTATGTCGCCGTTTACAAGCGAGGAAAGCATCACCAGCTCTTACGTGAAGAATGAAAATCCCGATGTTATCATCAACATTGTGGATGCGGAGAATCTGAGCCGCAGCCTTTTCTTCACTACACAGCTTTTAGAGCTTGGCATCCCCGTTGTTGTTGCTCTGAATAAGAGTGACCTTAACAAGAAAAAGGGCAACAAGATTGATGCGGATGCACTTTCCGCAAAGCTCGGCTGTCCGGTTGTCAAAACCGTTTCCACAGCCGCAGATGGACTAAAGACTCTGATTGAAACCGCCGTAGCTCACGCAGGAAAGGCACAGACTGCACCTTACATACAGGGAGACATTGATCTCACCAATAAAGCAGTTGTTGAAGCTGCCGACCGAAAGCGTTTTGAATTTGTAAACCAAATCGTGAGCGATGTTGAGTCCCGCAAGGTTCTTACCAAGGACAGAAATATAGGCGATAAGATCGACGGCGTTCTGACAAACAAGTGGCTCGGTATTCCGATTTTTGCCGCTGTTATGTTCCTCGTGTTCTATATTTCTCAAAGCACACTCGGCGCATGGATTGCCGAAGGCTATGAGTTTGAAAACGGCACTGCAATCCCCGGTCTTGTAACCCTCCTTGAAATGTTTCAAGGCTGGGTAGGCGGACTTCTTGAAAACGCCAATCCTCTGCTTTCCGCTATTCTTGTTGATGGTGTAATCGGCGGTGTGGTTGCTGTTGTTGGCTTCCTTCCCCTCGTTATGGTGATGTACTTCCTCATTGCTCTGCTTGAGGACTGTGGCTATATGTCCCGTGTAGCCGTTGTGCTTGACCCTATTTTCAAGAAGGTTGGTCTTTCCGGCAAATCCGTTATTCCGTTTGTTATCACCATCGGCTGTGCCGTTCCCGGCATTATGGCAAGCCGTACTATCCGCAACGAGCGTGAACGCAGAGCGACAGCGATGCTTGCTCCGTTTATGCCTTGCGGTGCGAAGATCCCCGTTATCTCACTGTTCGCAGGTGCGTTCTTTGAGAATGCTTGGTGGGTTAGCGCATTGATGTACTTTGCAGGCATTGCCCTTATCTTCCTCGGTGCATTGCTGATCAATGCTATTACCGGCTACAAAGCAAGAAAATCCTTCTTTATCATAGAACTACCCGAATATAAGGCTCCGTCCCTTTGGGGTGCGTTCAAGTCCATGTGTAGCCGTGGCTGGGCATATATTGTAAAAGCAGCAACCATTATCCTGCTCTGCAATATGGCAGTACAGCTTATGCAGACATTCACTTGGAGCTTCCAGGTGGCTGAAACTGCAGATGCATCCATCCTTGCTTCTATTGCTTCTCCCTTTGCATATGCTCTTGTTCCGATTGTTGGTGTTCTGTCTTGGCAGCTTGCTGCAGCAGCTGTTACCGGCTTTATCGCTAAGGAGAACGTTGTTGGTACTCTTGCTGTTTGCTTCGTAGGTCTTGAGAACCTGATTGATACGGAAGAACTTGCTCTTATGGAAGGCGCAGGTGCGGAAGTTGCAGGCATTATGGCTATCACCAAGGTTGCTGCTCTTGCTTACTTGATGTTCAACCTCTATACTCCTCCTTGCTTCGCTGCTATCGGTGCTATGAATGCCGAAATGAAGAGTGGTAAGTGGGTTTGGGGTGGTATCGGTCTCCAGCTCGCTACTGGTTACACTGTAGCTTACCTCGTTTACACCATCGGTACTATCGTTACCGGCGGTACTCTTAACATCGGCGCCGCTATCGGCGGTCTTATCGCTGTTGCTGCTATGGTTGCAGTTGTTGTCGGTCTCATTATGAATACCAACAAGAAACTGAAAACAGAGTACGCACTGAGCAAATAAGGAAACCGTCTATGGAAGATGTGATAATCGCAGTTGTTTTATTAGCCATCGTCATTGGTATCGTATGGTACATATGGCGGGAAAAGAAACGTGGTTCGAAATGCATTGGCTGTCCCTACGCTAAACAATGTGGTGGCAAATGCAGCGGTGGCTGCGATCATGCGAAATCGGATAACCAATACAAACATCAATAATCGTTAAGGGGTGTGTACCTTACGGGCATGCCCCTTTTCTTAACACCGGAGGTTAGCATTGACTAACTTTATGAAATTCACGCTATCACAGATAAAGTATCTGATTTGCCTTTACCGCTTATCCGCAAACGGATGTGGAGTCAAAAATATAGAACTTGCCAATGCTTTGGGACTCAGCAAGCCGAGTGTACATTATATGCTGAAATCCCTTACTGATTTGGGGATGGTGGAACAGGAAGCTTTTGGTCTTGCTCACCTTACAGACGATGGATGCGTAATGGCACAGAAATATGCGTTTTGCTATGTTGTGATTGAGCGTAAAATAACTGAACTATGCGGAAACGGTGCGGCAAGTGAAAATGCCATTTGCGGTATGCTCGCAGATATGCCGCCCGAAACAATCAACAATCTGTATGACAGCAGAAGCATATAACTGTCAAGAAAAGGGTAAACAATATGATAGACAAAAATTTGCTCCGTTTGCTCGGAAACAACAAAAAATACATATTCTACTGCGTGGGGTTGATGGTACTCGGTCTGTTTGCCAATGTGAGTATCACCGCATCGATTTGTTGGGCAATCAATCTTGCTATCCAGTATAACGAATACAGCGGCGGTGCAATTATTTTCTTAACGCCAGCCGTATGTGCGGTATTGGGTATTGCTGTCAGATATATCACATCCCGCCTTGTCGGTAATCTGAAAGACACCCTCGGCAGAAAAGCCAAGAAAGATTTGCGTGAGCGTGTATATAACAAGATCGTAAAACTGGGTGTTCGTTCTACGGACGGCATGAGCATGGCGGGTCTGACACAGGTATCTATGGAGGGCGTAGAGCAGCTTGACCTCTACTATTCCTCCTACATCCCGCAATTCTTCTACGCAATGCTCTCTCCCTTTATTCTGTTCGGCATCACAGTCGGCATTGAATGGCGTGTCGCACTCGTCCTCCTTTGCTGTGTGCCTTTGATTCCACTATCCATCGTTGCCGTTTCCAAATGGGCAAAGAGGATATTTGCAAAATATTGGGGTAAGTACACCTCTATGGGTGACTCCTTTCTGGACAGCGTACAGGGATTGAAAGAACTTAAAATCTTCAGAGCCGATGAAGCGCAGCATGTGAAGATGAACGAAACCAGCGAGGATTTCCGTAAAATCACAATGAAAGTCCTTGTGATGCAGCTTGCCAGCACTACCATTATGGATTTGGTTGCTTACGGCGGTGCGGGTCTCGGTATCGCTATGGCACTTCTTTCCGTGAGATATTGGGGTCTTTCTCCCATTTCTGCTCTGTTCCTTATTCTTGTTGCGGTTGATTTCTTCCTTCCGCTTCGTGCCTTTGGCTCTGCTTTCCATATCGCTATGAACGGAGCATCTGCGGGAAAAAAGATCCTTTCGCTTCTTGAACAGCCAGACCCTGTTTGCGGCAGTGAAGCTGTTGCCAACACGGAGATAAAGGTAGATGGCGTGACATTCTCCTATGACGGAAAGCGTGATGTGCTGAAAAATGTGACGATGAGTTTCCCGGAACGTGGTATGACATCTATTGTTGGTGAGTCCGGCTGCGGAAAATCTACCGTTGTCAATATGCTGTTCGGTGCGTTCAGACCGAAATCCGGTGCTGTAACCGTGGGCGGCAAGGAGATTGAACGCCTTTCCCGTGAATCCTATTATTCACACCTCGCCGTTGTCAGTTATAACACCTATATTTTCAACGAAACTGTAAGAGCAAACTTTATGCTTGCCAATAAGAACGTGACCGATGATGCGATATATGATGCGCTGGAAAAGGTCAATTTGCTCAGCTTCATTCGTGAAAACGGCGGTCTCGACAAGGTTATCACGGAAGATGCCACCAATATATCCGGCGGTCAGAAACAGCGTCTTGCTCTCGCTGTGAATCTCGTTGCAGATAAGGCAATCTACGTGTTTGACGAAGCAACGAGTAACATTGACATTGAAAGCGAAGCCATCATCATGGCAAACATTAAGAAACTGTCAAAAAACAAGAGTGTTATCGTAATTTCCCACCGACTTGCCAATGTAGTGCCGTCCGATCTGATTTACTACATGGAATCGGGAGAGCTTATCGAAAGCGGAACACACGATGAACTGATGGCGAAAAACGGTGGTTATGCGAAGCTCTATACTACACAGAAAAACCTTGAAGAAGGATATGCGGAGGTGCTGAAATGAAACAGAATACAAAACTTCGCAGAAGCGGTGCCGTTATCATGGCAAAGCTCATTCTTCTCTTGGGGAGTCTCTCGTACATAATGATACTTGCCGTTATCAATGGCTCGGTAGGTTTCCTCTGTGCTATGGGTGTAACTCTGTTTGGAGCAATCGGCATTGCAAAAGCACTTGGCGAAACCGTTGCGTTGTCTTATGGATTGATTATCGGCTTGGCGATTGGCTGTGGCGTTCTCCGTGGTGCGCTCCGCTATTTTGAGCAGTACAGCAATCACTATATAGCGTTCCGTCTCCTTGCGGTGCTTCGTGATAAAATCTTCGGTGCACTTCGTGTTCTGTGTCCTGCGAAATTGGAGAGCAAGCAAAAAGGCTCTATTATTGCCATGATTACCTCGGATATTGAAACGCTGGAGGTATTCTATGCCCACACAATCTCACCCATTTGTATTGCCGTTTTTGTATCTGCCTGTGTGTTCCTTTTCGTAGGCTTTGTTTCAAGCTGGTATATTGCGATTGTGGCTCTGCTTGGATTTGTTACCATCGGCATTATTGTACCGATCATTTTCTCCGGCAAGCTCAAGGAGTCCGGTGTAAACTATCGTACTGAATTTGCAAGCTTTAATGCTTATTTCCTCGACAGCATTAAGGGCATTAAAGACATCGTTCTCAACAATGCAGGCAAAGAGCGTGAGAAAGAGGTCAATGAGCGTTCCGATGTGCTTCTTACAGAAACCAAGAAAATGAAGCACAACATTACAAAAGCCGCCGCTGTTACCGAACTGTGCGTTTCGCTTTTTATTATTGCGACACTTGCCATCGGTATCTTCCTTGTGGCAAATGATATGCTTTCTGTGGGAAGAATGATTATCGGTGTAGTTGCTGTGTTTGGCTCGTTCGGTCCCGTGATTGCTATTTCTGCTCTGCCTGGAAACCTTACGCAGACATTCGCATCGGGTGACAGAGTTCTCAATCTCTTGTCCGAAGAACCTGCGGTTACACCTATAAAGAATGGCAAAAAAATTGAATATAACGATCTTAAAGTAAATGGCCTTTCCTTTTCCTACGATGGAAAAACAGAAGTGTTGAACGATATTTGTATGTACGCCCAAAAGGGCGAGATCATCGGTATTGTGGGCGAATCCGGATGCGGCAAGTCCACGTTCCTAAAGCTGCTCCTTCGATTCTGGCAAAAAAGCCAAGGAGAAATCACTTATAATGGCGTGGACATTGACAGCATCGACAGCGAAAATCTGCTTGACAATGTAACGATAGTTAGTCAAACAACCTATCTCTTTGATGAAACCATAGAAGATAATCTCCGCATAGCCAATCCTGCGGCAACACAGGAGGAAATTGAAGCAGCCTGCCAGATGGCATCCGTACATGATTTTATTCTCACGCTCTCCGACGGGTATAAGACGAAAGTCGGTGCGCTCGGTGATAATCTTTCAGCAGGCGAAAAACAGCGTATCGGTCTTGCAAGAGCTTTTCTGCGTGGAAGTGAACTAATTCTTCTGGACGAGCCTACAAGCAATGTGGACAGCATCAATGAAGGCATCATCCTAAAGGCACTCAAGGAACAGAAACACCAAAAGAGCATCATTCTTGTTTCGCACCGTGAATCTACGATGGCGATTGCAGATCGCATCTATCGTGTAGAGAGAGGACAGATGTATGAGCAGAAATAAGGTCGAAATGAAGTGTGAACGAGAAAAGCGCACAGTTGCAATGATGATCCGCCTTTACTGCCAAAAAAATCACAGGACAAAGTTCGGATTATGCCCCGAATGTCAGACGCTCCATGATTACGCTATGCTTCGCTCTGACAAGTGTCCGTTTATGGAAACAAAGACATTCTGTTCAAATTGCAAGGTGCATTGCTACAAGGCAGATATGCGGGAGAAAATTCGTGCTGTTATGCGGTTTTCGGGTCCCCGGATAATATTCAGCCATCCGATCATGGCTATCCGGCACGTTATTGAAAGCAAGCGTGAAAAGAAACGAATGGAGAAAGAAAACAATGAAAATTAAGAAGATAATTTGGTTGATACTAGGATTCCTCGGTCTTGGACTTGGAGCTGTCGGTGCGGTTGTCCCTATGCTCCCGGCGTTTCCTTTTCTGATGCTTGCATTGTTCAGCTTCGGAAAAAGCTCGGAGAAGCTGCATAAATGGTTTATCGGCACAAAGCTATATAAGAACAACCTTGAATCCTTTGTAAAGGGACAGGGTATGACATGGCATACAAAAATCAAGATTATGATTACGGTCACACTTCTGATGGGCTTCGGATTTTTTATGATGTTCCGCAAGGATTTGTACATCCCATGCGCCATTCTCGGTGGCATATGGCTGTTCCACATTCTATATTTTGTGTTCGGAGTAAAAAAGTACATACCCAAGGCAGAACATAAGCCCATCCCCTCCAAACAATGAATGAAAAACGCACCTCTCAACCAGATAGGTATTGAGGTGCGTTTTTGCTTGGATTTAATCTAACGAGTTATACGCTGTAACAGTTCTTAAATATGTTTCGGGATCGCCGTTCAAAATAAGGTCAGCATACTCAAGCGGCGCATTGTAAATTAGATAGTCAAGCTCTGACCGTTCATACATATTGTCAGCAACCTCGTTCTCCACAGCGATAGTGTCAATCGCAATCATACTGCCATCAGTGAATTTCAGCTCCACGCAGCAGTTATCCATATTGTAGGCACATGATATTAAGGTTTTCATGGTATGTCCTCCATAATTCGCATTATAAAATGAAAATCCCGTTTGACTTCCTGTTAGAAATCAGACTGGATTTGTCCGTATGCACCCCGGGAACCGTCAGCTAACAGTTGATAAGTGATTTAGTTCCTTATCACTGTTAAGCCAAGGCTTTTCGGGCTTTTTGAGCTCGGATTTTTATATTTTTCCATTGATGACAGGCACTGTTCACCCAGACTTTAACTCTGATATTACGCACTTCACGGCGATTTCACCGCTCTCCCGCTCCAGTGTTTTTCCAAACACAATGATTAGCCCTAAATTTTATCAAAAAAAATTCACAAATATTCAAACGCCGGATTGTTGATTTCGTTGAATCAACGACCCGGCGTTTTTGCGTTTAATGGAGGTGGTTTTGTGATTATGTAAACCAAATATCAAATTGAATAAAGTAATCAGTTTTGTCGCCAGGTCTGGGGTTCGTTTGTTATAATTCACCCTCACTTTCTCCTGTATTGTCCTGTGAGGATCACTTGCCAAGCAAGCAATCGTAGGTTTGACCGGCCACACCGATCTCCTCATTGGCAGCAACAACAAGGATCTTCACCGGGGAATTCTCCGCAGAAATTGTCCCATTGCCGCGGCACATGTCATTTGCTTTTTTGTCGAGAATAACACCCATATGTTCAAGGTTTGAGCATATCTTCTCACGGAGGCAATTGGAGTTTTCACCAATACCGCCGGTAAATACAAGTGCGTCCAAACCACCAAGTTCAGCATAAAAAGAGCCGATATAGCGGATGACTGATACAGCAAGTACATCTATCGCAAGCTCTGCGCGTTTGTTGCCTTTATCAGCAGCTTCCTGCACTTTTCGAAGGTCATTACTTACCCCAGATATGCCAAGCAAACCGCCATTTTTGGCAACAGCCTTCAGGATTTCATCCTCTGCCAGTCCCTCATTTTTAAGAAACGGGATGATATACGGGTCAAAGTCTCCGGCTCGGTTTGCATGAGGCACTCCAGTCTGAAGTGAGAAACCAAAACTTGTGTCTACGCTTTTGCCGTCCTTTATTGCACACACCGAACAGCTTCCTCCAAGGTGGCAGGAAATCATCCGGCTTCCCCGAACCTGTTTGGAGATATAGGAGTGAGACGCGCCGTGGTAGCCCATGCGCATAATTCCATATTTCTCATACCATTCATATGGGAGCGAGTAGATTCTTCGCTCAAGTGGTATTGTCCTATGGAAAGCTGTTTCAAAAACGCCAACCATTTTTGCTTCGGGCAAGATCTGCTTAAACTGTCCGATTGCTTCAAGGTACGGTGCATTGTGTGCCGGAGCAACAAAGAGGTATTCTCTCATAGCGCCTATGACCTCGTCAGTCAGTTCGTATACGCCGTAGAAACCTTTTGCTAACACCGTCTTGAACCCAACAGCGGCAATTTTTCTTGCTTTCTCAGCAACAGCCCCCTCCCCCTCGGTCATACAGGAAAGGAACATTTTAATGCCGTCGGAATAGCAAGGGACGGAGCAGTCGCTTCTTTCCTCAAATCCGGTCTCAGAATTTCTATAATAGAAAATTGCGTCGCCGCTTCCCACTCGCTCAATCTTTGACTCGCAGAGAAGGTATTCTTCTGGCATCTCAAAAAGCTTAAATTTAAGCGATGTGCTCCCGACATTGCTCACCAAGATATTCATAGAGACTCCCTCCATTCTGTAATATAAGGCTATTAAGCTAATTATTCAGCAAAAAGGCCGGGATTTACCCCGGCCTTTTTTGCTGAAACGTTTTCTCTAGTCTGCCACGTGCACAAGCGCACTTATGGTTATGCCGCCTAGGGAACAATCCGAAAGGATAATCGAGGCGGTGTATTTCGCATTTGGTTACAGGCCGGGAAAATCACTTGCCGTATTTGTCAAAGAATGCATACGCAGCATTGACGTAGTGTTCCGTTCCAAAGCGAGCGGCACCTGCGCCGATCTGTCCGCCGGTCTTATTAACAATGCCGCCGTGACAAATGGGAGTAATCCCTGTTTCAACAACTTTCATAATGTCGATACCCATGCCCGGGCCCGTGAAGTCAAGCAGGGGAATAGGAAAGCTTTTATTTGTACCGGCACAGATCGTTCTAAGTTCTTCACTCTGCGCCTTTGCCTCTCGCCAGCCGCCGTTACGCAGTCTGAGGACCGTAGGTGCTGCCGCAGCAGAGAATGCCCCCATACCATAGGTTTCGGTCGCTGTTGAGTCGCCCATATAAGGAACCGAATCCTCCAGAGACCACTGTGTGGAGAACAAAGTGCCGACAAAACGCGGTGCAGCCATCTTAAACCACTGTTCGCCGAGGCCTGCAACTTTGATGCCCGTTTCCACACCATTTTGCGCAATAGAAGTAACAATTGTGCAATACTCCTTGCCCTTAATACTTCGCATAGAAGCAAGTGAGCAGCTCATGCCCAGCGGGTGGAACCACCGCTCATTGCCAACAAACATCTCCACAACACGCTTCATATCTTTTACCGGAATTTCTTCCGCATCCAGCAGCATGGGAACGATTTCGCTGACCAGCATATTACCGCAAGCTGCCTGGCGAGTGTGGCTCTCATCACCCATCATCATGCCCTTCGCAAGGATATTTCTCACATTGATGCCGCCATACTTTTTCAAAACGAAGTCAACGATTGGGGCAAAAAAGTCCTCAATTTCCAGGAGGTTTCTTTCAATCTCCTGATTCCACATTGCCCATGCGCCCAAGCCATTTCTGCCTTCAAAAGGAATACAGTACGCCTTGTTGCCATGAGTAAGGTCCTCTACAACGTTAACAACCATGTTGTGTGTAACAATACCGGCGGCGGCACCGATGGCAAACTTATCATTACACGAAGCAAGTTCGATTTCCCCTGCTCTGACCATAGCATCCGCTTCTTCAACGGTCTTTGCAAGCCCGGCATGGATGGCGCCGTAACATACACCTCGCTTCTGAACACCGATCATGTGATCCCAATCGATCGGAGGTCCGGAATGCATGATCGTATTCTCTTTGAAGCCCGGAATGGCTTTTATCGCTTTCTCAATGCCGACCCAGTGACCCTCCGCTGCGTTCAGAGTCTCAATGGCCTCTGCATTTGCCTTTTCAATCTTCTCCTTGAGCGTGGGCTCCATCGTGCTTATCATGCGGCAAAGCTTCGCATCCACAGGCGGCTTCCAGGCAAGGTGGACAGCCCTTCCCCCCTGATCCTTAATGCCATCTGCAAAGGGTTTTACGCCAATGTTAATGACAGCTGGTTCCTGCTTAAACATCTTGTATTCCATTATTGTTGCCTCCTGTCAAGAAACAATAAGTCCTGCCAGCAAAGACGCCTTTGCGTTGCTGGGCTGAAGAATTACGCCATACTCTTGCAGTCTTGCGGCCTGCTCAGCTACATCCTGAGGTTCAATATCCGTGCCGCAAAGAGACGCAATCACACAGATATGTCGACCTTCGTTCTTCTCTACCTGTTTAATTTCCTTCAGTGCGTCTTCTATCGCTCCGACGGGATCCTCATGGATGGCATGACCATACAGAAGATCAAAGAGGATAACTCCAACTTCAGGGTCATGAGCCTCCTGAATCATACGCTCAACAAGAATAGATGGATCCATTACGGGATGGGGTTTGCCTTTTGTGAAAACTTCATCTCCCATATCAATCAAAGAGTTTTCCAGGCTCTGATATCTGTCTTTAAGTAAATCTACTTTTCCGAAGGCAATATTGGAATGCATGTCCGGGACAAATGCCTGGAGAAGCGTTACAGCTTCTTCACTATGCGTCCCGCCGCAGAACAGCCCGCGCATGTACTTCTGGGGTGGAGCCAGTTTTCCCTTCTCCTCGGCAGCCAGAACTGCGAAAGCCGCTTTGTCTTCTGCCACAATATCCTTTTCAACCGGGGTTCTCCCATTAACCAGATCAACTGCCATAATTGCCGCTTCCTCAAGCGTCTTTGGGGCATACGCTCCGGCAGCCTTGATTTCCTCGGCATTGCCGCCTAAGAAGAAAATAACGGCAGGCTTGTTTGGGGGGAGATTTTCGTATATCTTCTTTGCCACACTGGGATGGGGAGGCTTGGACACCATTACGACCACTTCTGTTTCCGGATCATTTGTGAGATAGTCAATGGCCTGTAAAAACATAATGCCGCCAATTTTTTCACGCAGGTCATGTCCGCCGGTGCCAATTGCCTGACTCACACCCTCGCCCATATTGTGCACAAGAACAGCAACTTCCTGAAGACCGCTTCCGGAAGCGGCAACAATGCCAACTCTTCCTCGGCGAATTTTGCTCATAAGGCCAAGTGAAACCCCGTTAATTACCGCTGTTCCAGCGCCCGGCCCCATAACAAACAGCCCCTTCTCATGAGCAATCTGCTTGATTTCAAGCTCCTCATCCTCATCCATATCACTGAAAATGAACAAATTCATATCGTTCGCAAGAGCGGTTTTTGCCTCATCCAGCGCATACTCGCTAGGGAGGGAAATAATGCAGATATTGGCTTCGGGCGTTGCGCTCTTTGCCGCAGCGAGCTTTCGATATTCAACTTCGGCTTCCCCTGCGTTGGCACCGGATTTTCCGCCGGCAATCTCTTTCACTTTCTCTTCTGCCATTTTCATGACATCTTCCCGATCGCAGTCCAGCGAGAGAATCAGATCATTGGGGCCGGCATTTTTTACTGCAGGTGTCATCCCGCCAAACTCCTCCACAACGGTCTTGTTCATGTCCGTTGCCATAACGACTACCGCCTTATGTACCGTCGGCAGCTTCATCATTTCGCGGGACACTGACAGAATCAGAATTGAGTCCATGTAGCAGTTTGGTATTACAATTGTTTTTATCATTCCTTTTGCGCTTCCTTTCATGTAATAGGGTTTGCCATCGGTAAATAGGAATCAAGATACAATATGCACAGCAGTTTTTGTGCCAACTTTGTATTCAAAATTTTTAGAGCATCCACACTTTTCGAGGAAGAAGCTGCTGCAAAAGCTGAAAAAATCACTGCATTCTTTTTGCGTGCAAATACGTTATATTATTTTCAATGCATGTATTATTATTTTACGTTATTCAAAATGCAAAACTGCAGGCTCTGTACCGTCATGATTACCGACTGCACAGAGCCCGCAAAAAAGGAAAACATGTGCCGAAGCTATCTAATTTTCAGATACCCATCCAAGCAACCAATATGCTTTAGTTTCTTGGAGCAAAGGCAGCACACGAATCATAGTGCACCTGTGAGGAGCGGGAAAGCGTACTCCCTGTGCCCCAGCTTTTCTGCGATAGTCGGTTCCCCGTTGCATGCAGCAATAATTTTATCAAACAAAATCTTGCCTCCATCAGCAATTGTCATCTGGCCTAAGGATATGCCGGTCAAATCTGCATCCATATTTGCACCCATGAGTTTCATCGCATCCGGAGAGCCGGTAAGTTTGATTGCCGGAGCAATCGGGTTGCCGACAGGGGTGCCGCGACCAGTACTATACAAAAGAACGGTTGCACCTGAGCAGGTCAGTCCCAGCAAAGAAATTGGATCCAGTCCCGGGTTATCTACCACATACAAGCCCTTGCCTGCCGGATACTGTCCAAAGTTGAGCGCTCCCTCTACCGGAGCCGTTCCGCCTTTTTTTACATTGCCAAGTGCCTTTTCCTTAAGAGTAGTAATTCCTCCGGCAATATTTCCGGGAGCCGGGTTGCTTTCTTCAATGCTTCTGCCCATTGACTTTGCCCGATCATACATATCGGTGAGCATTTCTATAATCTTATCCGCCGTTTCTTTGTCCCTGGCCTGTTTTGTCAGAACGCCTTCACCGCCATACCAGCCTACGGTTTCGCCGAGCAAAGTGGTTCCTCCGTTTTTAACAACAATATCAGAGGCAAATCCAATTGCAGGGTTTGACGCAACAGCGGTGGTCCAGTCAGAGGCGCCGCACTTAACGCCAAGGCAGATATCGGCAACAGAAACTTCTTCTCTCTGCTGCTTAGCCAACTCCTCCTTCATTGTGACAACTTTTTTCTCCAGCTCCTCGTATGCGGCCTCTGTAGAACCAAAATTTTGTGAGCGAACGAATGCACAAGGCTTCTCATCTTTAATCTGAGCATAGAACCACTCGGCCTCAACACTCTCACATCCGAGTCCCGCAAAGATCACGCCGCCAACGTTTGGATTGCGGGCAATGCCAAGCAGGATTTCCTTGATGCGGTCTACTTCGTTTGGAAGAATAACGCAGCCGGACGGATTGGTGATTGCAATAACATCTCGGAATTTGTACTCAATATCCGATACAATTTTATTTGCGCACACAGCAGTAGAAAGAACAACTAGGTGGTTTCTGAACCCTACCCTGCCATCCTGACGCCGATAGCCATACAGTTTTGGAGGATTTTGGAGTCTAAAGCTCTCATCAATTTCAGAGAGAGAATTGGGACAATACTCATACAGATAATTCTCCTTCCAGTTTGAAATCGGATCAAGTACGTTGTGTACATGCACATATTCCCCGGCCACAATATCGACAGCCGCATTCCCGATTGGATGACCATATTTGAATATGGCGCTTCCTTTTGCTATGTTTTGTATCGCTATTTTATGACCCTGCGGAATTTTCTCGGCAACCGTAAGCGCAGATTGCATTTTATTGATATTGATACTGTCGCCAGCCTCCAGCGTCTCCAGCGCAATGGCTACATTGTCTTGTTCTTCAAATCGTAGTGTGTCCTTCATAATCTTTGCTGCACCTCAAAGTATAAGTTTTGGTCTCTTTTACTGCATCCCGCAGTGCTGTTTCCATTTTTCCACAATTGGCCCGGATCAAAATGTTTTTATTCCAATTGACCTCATCCAGGTTCGGGTAGTCCTCACGGTAGAAAACGCCTCGGCTCTCAGTGCGCATGTGGGAAGCCTTTATCTGCATTTCAGCTACCAGAAGCATATTTTTGCAGTGAATATAATCCGCAATATCTTCAAAGTCTTTGACCTCCGCATCCAGAAGCGCTTCCTTAAGCTCTGCAGCAATCTGGCCCGCATGTGCGATACTCTCTCTGCTGCGCAGAATTCCCATGTCCTTATGCAGGGTCTCACCCAGTGTATGGTGAATATCCGCAAGCTTTGTTTTCCCGCTCATTTCGAACAGGCTGTCCAGGTGCGCAACAACATCCTTACATGCAGCTTCCGCGGTATTGCGGTCAGCATGTCTGGAATCCATTGCAAATTGAGCCGCACTGTCACCTGCAATATGGCCAAACACGACGGTTTCCGCTCCGGCGCATCCGCCCAAGCGATTGGCACCATGCAGGCCACCTGTGATTTCACCGCAAGCAAACAGACCTTGAACCTCTGTCCTGCAATCGCAATCTATCAATACGCCGCCCAGGTTGGTGTGCGCAGCCGGCATCATCTCCGGCATATCTTTCGTCAAATTCATTCCCACAGCAACCGCAGGCTTCGTAAAAATCTCGTGATCCTTGTATAACAGATCACGGCTCATCATGGTCATGTTATAGTAAATTCCACCATGAGGAGTTCCCCTCCCAGCGCGGACTTCATTCTCCATGGCTCGTGCCAGACTGTCTTTTTGAGCATTTTCTCTGGTGAGGCCGTAATCAGCCATGAATTCGCGCCCCTCTCCGTTGAGAAGCACTGCCCCGTGGCGTAAAAGCGTCGTAGCAATTACTTTCCCTTCAATTTCCTTCGGGAATACGAAGCAGCATGGCTCAAACTGCTGGAACTCCATATCAACCAGAGTTGCGCCCGCATCGTACGCCATCGCATATCCGTCACCTACGAGTTCTCTCGGATATGTCGAAAAGCTTTGTAGTGCGCCGCAGCCGCCCAGGGCCAATATAACTGCCTTCGCATTAAAGAACAAAATTTGCTTATTTCTTTTATCCAGACCATACGCTCCGCTGACCCTGGCTTCGCTTTTCATCAGCCCCAGAACATCTATGGGCATAAATCGGGTTATACTCAGTTCATCGCAGAGCTTCAGAAGAACATTCATTTCCGTAACACCGCTTGAAGTACCCGATTTAATCAGTCTCGGGTATGTCGTTCCAAGTGTATGGATTGCAATGTAGTTTCCTTTTTCGTCTCTGTTAAAATGAACCCCAGCATTCTCAAGCCAAGCAACTTCGTCTAATACGCGCTGCGATAACACCCTGGCTAAACGCGGATCATTGATCCCATATCCGCTTTTTCCTATATCCTTAAAATACAGTTCCTCTGAGTCTCCGGGCACAACAGGGGCGTTGAATCCCATTATCTCGGGGGACGCAGACGCCCCTTTACTCACCAGCACCACTTTCTGTCCCTGTTCTGCTGCCGCGACAGCAGCCCGCAGACCAGAAACACCTGCGCCGATCACCAATATATCAGTGTCAATAATTTTGTATTTCATGGTGCACTCCTGCATCGTTGCCGGCTTCCAGCCGACACTTATTGTGAGCTTCCCCGCTCTCCCAGGTATTCTGGGGAGAGCAGGGAGATCCTCTCCTCAGATGGTTTTAATCGCTTCTTTCATCGCTTCAACGCCAAAGCCAAGGTGATCCATCTGATCATTGAAAGTACCGAAGCCGGGGAACAAATCAGGAACCCCAAGGCGCTTAACCCTGCATGCAATTCCACTCTCAGCAACAGTTTCACAAACTGCGCCGCCCAAACCGCCGATGATGAATGCATCCTCGACAGTGACAATTTTTCCGGTCTTCTTTGCAGCCTTAAAAATGAGATCCTTATCAACAGGTTTGAGAGTATGCATATCGACAACGCCGACCTCAATGCCTTCCTCTTTAAGCTGCTTTGCCGCTTCCACCGCATAAGGAACCATCATACCGCAAGCAATAATATAGCCATCCTCGCCTTCTGCAATCTCAATTCCTTTTCCGAATTCGAACCGATAGTCCTCCATGTATACCTCAGACTCATTGCGGCCATTGCCAAGCCTGATATATACAGGGCCATCCATTTCGTTTGCAGCTTCAAAAGCCTTGACTGCCTGCGTCGCATCGCATGGGACGCATAAGGTCAAAGTCGGGAAAGTGCGCAGAATCGCCAAGTCCTCGAGAGCATAATGGGTTGACCCGCAAGGACCCTGACACAGCCCGGTGTTGCAGCCAATAATTTTCACATTTGCATGCTGGTAACAGATGTTTGTGCGAATTCCTTCGCCGGCACGCAGAGTGTTGAATACCGACATTCCATATATCCAGGGTTTGAATCCCTCAAGAGCCAACCCGGATGCAAGATCCATTGCCGCCATCTCTGCAATCCCGGTGTTATAGTACTGCTTGGGGAATTTCTGTATAAACTCAGGCATGCCTGCACGGCCAACATCAGCGGAAATCAGGCGAAATTCCGGATGTTCAACAGCATATTTCTGCATGGCATTATCCAGATCCGGTCTGGCATTTCCAAGCTTCTCCAAAAGCCCATAAGTTTTCATCATTATAATCCCCTCCTTATTTATACCGGGTCTGCCTGACCTCTTTCAGCGCCTGCGCAAGGAGCTTCGGATCGGTCAGCATGCCATGATGCCACTTTGGGGTGCCTTCCATAAAGGAGACGCCATAACCTTTGATTGTGTGTCCGATGATAACGGTGGGAATATCGGTATCTGCAGCGGGAATATCGTCCAGGGCGTCTACAACTTCTTCCATGCAGTTTCCGTTGATTTCTACGACGTTCCAACCAAAAGCCCTGAATTTATCTCCCAGAGGCTCCAGCTTCAATCCACCGTACTCTTCTTCAGTGGGAGAGCTGAGGCTGACCATGTTTCTGTCAACTAACGCAACCAAATTGCCCAGCTTATAGTGGGCAGCCAGCATTGCCCCCTCCCAAATTGCGCCTTCGTTGCATTCGCCATCACCCAGCATCGTAAATACGTGATGCTTGTCTCCCCGTTCCTTTGCCGCAAGAGCAAGTCCGGAGCAAAGTGTAAGACCGTGTCCGAGAGACCCGGAAGAGACCTCCATACCGGGATTCTGATTTTTGCATGGATGCATACCGTATCTGCTGCCCCATGCGCCATAGGTATCAAAGATTTCATCAATGCTGCCATATCCGGCCATAGCCATTGCAATGTACAAGCATCCTGCGCCATGCCCCTTGGACAGGACAAAGCGATCCCTTTCGGGCCACTTGCCCGGATAGTCAAGATTCTTCTTCATTTTGTACATGTACAGCGCTGTCATCATATCTGCCATGGACAAGTCTCCGCCCAGATGGATGACAGTTTTTGCGGAGAGCTTGAGAATAAGCTCCCGCATTTCCAGTGCTTGGTCTTTTAGTCTTTCGATGGTTTCTTTATCTGCCATAGATATAACCCTCCTTAAGCTTTCTTGCATTCAGGTTTTATACCAATTTATTAACTGCAATACCTATGCCAACTTTTTAGTACTTTGTTTTATTGGTAGTCTTTTCTAATCATACTCGCGGCAAAAACTACTCCGCACATCATATCCGCTCCGGAACTGCCGCCAATACTTGTAAGCTCCGCAAAGCAACGTTCCCATTTGTCGCTTCCTGCAGAAGCGATTGTTGCGTCGATAGCCGAGATTATCCCTTCCCCGGCAGCCGCAAGGAGGTATGCTGCGCTATATTTATTGGTTCTCTCACCGGCTTTTTCTTTGAGCTGCGTATTCAACAGTTCCCTGCCAGGGTGGTTTATTCCCCACTCTCGTGCACAATAGTTGAATGCTACAGACGTTCCTGTAAGGAAATCATCAAACGATGGAGTAAGCCCCTGACCCAAGCCAAGAATTCTATTCAGCCCGGAGGAAATCAGTCCGCTATTTACCGTCGTTAGTCCCTGCTCCAGGAGTTGAACACCGGTCAATCCTGTTGTTGTAAACATGTCTTCCAGATTTTCACGGATTATTTTTTGGGTATTTCCTTGGCAAAACGAGACCAGCTTTGACCGTTTCTGCTGCGCAAGCAAATAACTGCCTTTTGAAAAAATGTAGTCTATACCTTTTTCTGCGGAAAAGGAGGGTGAAAATTCAGGTAAAGCCCTGTAACCGATTTCTGCAATTACTTTCCCTTCTTGGCTTATCAAAGCGCCTCGCTCCAATCGGAACTGCATTCCGGGGGCAATCCCGAATGTTTTCGCATTGCAGGAAACATCGCGCCCCCCAATTCCAAATGGTAGACTACCATGTGCCATATCATGAAGGAGCAAGATTTTTCCAAAGGAATCCTCAAAATAAATGCCTGAGCTAAACACTGCGGCAGCAGTTATAGAATGACTGCTGCTGCAGTATATTGCCATGCTTTTATCACTGACTATGAGAAGCTCATTAAATGTCTTCATCTTCCAGCAGCTTCAACTTCCTATGCAGGGTTGGGCGGCTAATTCCCAGCTTTTTTGCGGCCAGTGTTTTATTTCCCCCGCATTCATCAAGCGTTCTTCGTATCATCTCTGTCTCGGCAGCGCTCAGCGTTCCGGGATCATTTTTTTGCATTGTATTTTCAGGACTTACAGATATGTGCAGAGCTTCTATGACTTGTTCCGGTTCAACTTGCTCCTTTGAGCTTGTAACAACCAGGCGTTCGATCACATTTTTAAGCTCACGCACATTCCCTGGCCAGCTGTAATTCCTTAATATTTTTATCGCATCATCGGAATACCTGAGTACACGTCTTTTGTTTAAGGCGGCATATTTATTTGTAAAATTTCGAGTCAATGTCTCAATATTTTCTTTACATTCGTGCAGCGGAGGTAACCTCAGCGAAAGCACATCCAGACGATAGTAGAAATCACTGCGGAATTTCCCCTCATTTACCATTTCCTTCAAGTCGCGGTTTGTTGCAGCAATTACCCGTATATCGATGGGAATTACCTTATCATCGCCAACACGCATGATTTCATGTTCCTCAAGTACGCGCAAGAGCCTTGCCTGCAGATCCAGACTAGTCTCACCGATTTCGTCAAGGAAAATTGTTCCCTTATGAGCCAGCTCAAAGAGCCCTATTTTGCCTCCGCGCTTAGCCCCTGTGAACGCGCCTTCCACATATCCGAACAGTTCGGATTCCAGAAGATTCGCCGGGATGGTTGCGCAGTTTACAGCAACGAATGCTTCATCTGCTCTTTTACTGTAATTGTGTATGCTCTGTGCAAACATTTCCTTGCCGGTGCCCGTTTCCCCGGTGATTAGAACGGAAGAGTTGACCACTGCATAGCGTTTTGCTATCTCAACAGCCTTTTTTACCGCCGGACTGTCTTCGCAGATACTTTCAAAGCTGTTCTTTGCAATTAGGCCTTTGCTTGCTATCTTTTGTCGGATTTTCCGTTCAATTTTATGAACATATTCCACTTCCTGCATCACGGTAACGAGACTGTTTTCCTGTCCTTCTATTGGCAAAAAAGATGCCGTGAACTTATAACCATTATTCTCATACAATTCGTCATATACCGGCTCGCCGCTGCTGAGCGCTTTGTCTTTGTGTGATTGCATTGCTGCCAGCGGGAGTTTTGTCAGAACGCCGTTTTCCCCCAACATCTTTATTGCTCTTTGGTTCGCATGGGAAATTGTACCCATACCGTCAAACACGACAACGCCCTCACCGATTGTATCTATTGCCGCCCCGAAAAGCTTGTTCCAATGCTGGTCACGCATGAGAGCAGACAGCACGCCTTTGGCTTCAATTATTGCTGAAACGATCTCGATCTCACAGGTTCTTATGCAATAGTCGTGTATTCCAAAAGCTCTGGCAGCTCGTGTTGCGTCATAGCCTCCAACAACCGCTTTGACGCCGGCGCCTCTCAGTTGGAGCATTATTGTGTCAAAATCAGCCCAATTTGTGATTTCGAAATAATGTATTTTTGCACCGATCGGCCTCTCAAGTTCTCGAGCAATTTGTACCATAGTTATGTTCCCGATTACAGCAAATTCTCCCCAGTCTTTCGTCGCTCTGATAAGCATGGACGCAATGTTGTTACCGGTGAATGGAATAGCAGTAATGGAAAGTTCTGTATTCATTGCGCGAAGGAAGCGTGCATGGCCACCTCTCGCAATGATACACTGCCCCCCGTTGGCCTTGAAATCCTGTGCAATTTTAAAGCTTTCTTCATAAGTGTGCGTCATTATCGATTCGACATCGTTTTCAGCGCTCGTGTTCGCAATGGCGTCTTTTACAGTCGACAGCATATCCTCGCTGTTTACCAGTAAAGCAATTGGTTTCATGTTTACCTCCTCAAACCACGAATGACTTTACCGTAATATAGCACAACTCCTGTTGCGTTGTCACATTTTTACACATTGCGCAAAAATGCATCCATTTTTTCCAAAACCTTTTCTGCCCAGCCTCCTTTGAAAAAAGCATACGCCTTTGGTTTCTTCCGTAAATAGTTTAACTCTCCGCTTCCGGCTGCCGATGCCCTACCCCCTCCGCAGCATCCTGTGCAGCATTCACAGGTTCGGCACAGATATCTCTGTTTTATGCTGCAGAAGTGCAAACACCGGCATGTGAAGTTACCGCTTTCAGCGCCAGTGGATTGTTATCTCCGTAATCATCCATCGCTTTGCATCGTTCTTCAGCGTTGAAGTCATATCCGTTTTCTTTTGCAGCCGCTGCACTGAGCCATACGCTCCTCACGAGTCTGTCTTCCGGAAGGAAGCGCTTCAAAATGCTTTGTTCTCAGCTCTTCGTTGTAATTCATGTCAAAAAGAAAAACCTTTGCATTATCAAGAGACATCGTTGTACCTCTCAAATAATTTGGCGCTGCTGAAATTGCCAGAATAACCGTGCATGGCAAACGCCACACACGGTTATTCTTTGGGGCAGAGAAAACTTATTTGTCTTTGTTCTCTTGTGCTTCAATCTTTGCGACTTCCGCAAAGTTGGTAACCTCGATCATGGTTCCCAGCTTTTCATCGGTATTGAAGAATCCCCATTTCAGTGCAGGGTGTCTGGAATTCGGTCCGGTTTGAATCAGCTGGACTCCGTGCTCATTCAAATGCTTCTCAAGCGCATCAAAATTGTCGGTGTCAAAAGCGACGTGATGGATGCCTTCTCCGTGTTCATCGAGAAAGTCAGTAAGCGCAGATCTATCGTTATACGGCTGCAAAATCTCAAACTCAATCCCATTCATCTGGTAAAGAGCAGCACGCTGATAGAAGTCTCTCTCAACGCCCAAATAGTACTTGGGGCCAGGTGCAGAAGGAGACTTCTCAATCACCCTTTCCGGCTCGGCGCCAAGAAGGATTTTGAATTGTTCCATCGTCCTATCTAAATCTTTTACTACCAGTCCCACCTGAATTAATCTGGGTTTAGAATAGCTTTCACTCATTTTCATATCACTCCATCAGCCAGATCATTTTCCATACTTTCGGCTTGCCGTCTTCGTCCAGGTCCATGCCGGACAACCCCTCCATATTCTCATTCCATTTGGCAAGCACATCCCGGTGCTGCTCATAAACCCTGCTCTTTCTCTCCGTACCCAGGTACTCATAATAGCCAATCGTATCCTCTCCGTTTACCCAAATGGAGTAGTTACGCATACCTGCGGCTCGCATCAGTTCTTCCATTTCCGGATGGGTCTGGTACATTTCATTATGTTTTCTGGCATATTCTTCAAGTTTCCCCGAATTAACATGCCCCTTCCAGCAGAATCTTTCCATAATATCTCCTCGCCTATATATGAAGAACTATTGATGTCAACAAATCATAAATTGCAGGAACATTGTTTTCCCGGCGGAGTTTCTTAAACTCATAACGCGGCAAACTCTTTGCGATCTCCCACATTCCCAGCGTGCGGCGCACGGAAACCTTCGTCGCTTCAACACCATCCATGCGGGGCGGCCATATATCCAGAACATAGTTGCCTTCATAGCCGACATCCTGGAGTTGCATGAAGAACTCCAGCGTACGCCAGACAGTGATGCTGCCAATCAGGAAATCATCATCTGTTTTGCCGTAGCAGTCACTGAGGTGAATATGAAACAGTCTCTTGTAGCGATCAATTAAAGCAACACTTTCGGCCGGGTTCTCACCTGCAACCAAAGCATGTCCATAATCCAGAATAATTCCCATATTGGGCAGATTTACTTCATTGCATATTGTAAGCGCTTTGGGCGCAGTAGAGACATATTGATAAATATGGGGATCTGCAGGCTTATACTCAATAGTTACATTCACATCTCTGCGGTAAGACGCGATCTCGTACAGCCCATCTATCAGCCACCCATACCGTTGCGCATAATCGTCTTCGAAAGGATAATCGTAGCCATCGTGAGCCAGCCAAAGCATGATGTCCGCCCCGCCGATTTCCTTGCAGAAATCCATTGCCTTTTTCGATTTCTCAACGAACTCCCTACGCAGCCCTGCATCCCTGCTGGTCAGGGTCCCTTTTGCAAAGCGGGGTTGAGAATAGGTATCAACAACGACCGTTCCGGGTTCAATGCCGTACTGAGCCATAAAGCCGCGCCGCTCTAACGGATTTACGGCTGGATCATATGTCACCGGTATTGCGTCGACATATTTAATCTCTTGCAAGATCTCCAGCTGTTTTTCAAAAGGAATATCCTCCTTATAGTTTTTCATGAAGCGATCATTGCAGGAGGAAAAAGCAGACCTTGATGCCTCAATTTTCATACCGTACTGGTCTCCTTTCTTCGTTGGCAGAGCCTGCGTCATTTGGCGCAGGCTCTGTTAAATTTATTTGTCCCGACCTTTTAGCCCTTGTGCTCAATAATAATGTTGAGCATGGAGACAGCTTCCTCTCCCAGCGTGGCAACCTTATCGGTCCAGTAGGATGCAAACATTTCATTGATTGCAGTCTTGGAAGCGTCGTCAAACTCGTTGAAGGCAGTTCCCTTTTCGGCAAAGTCAGCCAGGAACTGGTCCTCACGAGCAGCACATTCTGTACGTTCTTCCTTGGTGATCTCGCTCAGCGCATTGGTCATGATCTCCTTATATTCCGGAGCAAGTCCAGCCCAGAATGTCTCATTGGCAACAATGCTGTTGGCACTAAACATATGGCGAGAACCGAGCAGATACGGGCAGAGCTGGTAATAACCGGTGGAATACAGGTTCTGCAGGGGGCACTCAACCGCGCTGATTACGCCGGTCTCCATTGCGGTGTACGCCTCGGAGAAAGCCATCGTCTCACACTTGAAGCCGAGCATCTGCAGCGTGTCAAGATAAGTCTGGATGTTGGGGGAGCGGATGATCACATTCTTTGCGGTGTCCAAAGAGGTGATCTCTTTCTCGGAGATAATGTAGCGGAAGCCGCAGTAGAAGTAATTCAGCACTTCAATACCGGCCGCACGGCATTTTTCATTATACCACTGGCCAACCTCGCCATCCAGAATCCAGTCAACTTCTTCGTAGCTGCTGTACAGCATAGGAAGACTCAGCAGATTTGACTCGGGCACATAAGTTGCGATATAGGAGGGCTCCGTAATCGTCATATCGTAAACGCCGTTTACAGTTCCTTCAAGCAGCTCCTCATAGTTGCCCAGAGCACCAGAGTCAGTATAGTCAAAGGTGATTTTTCCGCCTGACTTTTCCTCAACGGCAGCAATCCATTTCTGGGCGTACTCGCTTTCAATGTTTGCATTTGCATTCGGGGTTGCAAAAACAATGGTAATGGGCTTAAGCTCATCGCTGCTGTCACCCGCCGGTGCAGCTGCTCCAGCTGCCGGTTCCGACGTCGGTTCTTCCTTTGCGGGAGCATTACCGCCGCAGGCGCACAATGCAAATACCATGCAAAGTGCAAGTACAAACGCTAGGGTTTTTTTCATTTCTGTTTCCTCCTTGTGTTGGTTGTTTATTTTTTACATCGCTTCTGTACGATGAAGTTACATTGATACTGGGGACTTCATCAAATCAGCCCATTAGCCGTATATCAGGCTGGGAAGCCAGCTTGCAATTCCCGGAACGACCATAATGAGAACCATAACCGCGATAAGTGCAATCATAAACGGGATAACAGGTTTTACCATCTTGCTGATCGGCGTTCCATCAATGCCAGAAATGACAAACAGCATAGAACCTACCGGAGGCGTCATGCCACCGGACATAATGGCAATCATGAATATGATGGAGAACTGGAGTATGTCAACTCCCATTGCGTTAACTACCGGGACAAAAATCGGAGTAAGCAGAAGCATGGTTGCTGTGCCGTCGACAAAACAACCCGCGGCAACGCACACAAAGGCGCAGAAAGCCATGACGCCAAATTGACTGCTGATATTATTTTCCAAAAAAGCTGCAATGCTGGCAGTAACACCCTCACGGGCTAACATATAGCTAAAAATCGAAGATATCGCGATGAGTGATATCGGACCGGTAGCCGCCAGAATTCCTTCACGCAAGGAATCCCACAAATCACGGACATTCAATTTTTTTACGGCGAAACCATAAATAACACCATAAAGCGTCGCAATAACGCCGCACTCCGTTGCAGTAAACAGTCCTCCCAGAATACCGCCTACAATAATGATTGGCATAAAGAGTGCCCAGATTGCCTTTTTGAAAGTATTCCAAATATGTCCAAATCCCTGAAATGGTATCTTGGGGATATTATGTTTCTTTGCATATCGAACGGACACAAACATGTACGCAAGTCCAAGGCAAATGCCAGGGATGATACCGGCAGTAAACAGCTGTCCGATATCTAGCCCTGCCGCTGTTGCATAGACGATCATAATAATGCTGGGCGGAATAATCGGACCCAAACCGGAAGCCGAAACAACTATTGCCGATGCCATGCCTTCATCGTAGCCGCCCTTTTTCAGGGCTCTTAAGCAAATTGCACCAAGCGCAGACGCATCAGCGTTGGAGGAGCCGGAAATGCCAGCCATAAGGATACCGGCTAACTCTACCGTGCAGGCCAAACCGCCTCTGACCCAACCGATAACTGCATTTGCAAAATCCACAATGGCTTCTGTTATTCCCGTTCGTTCCATAATTTGGCCTGCCAGCATAAAAAACGGAATTGCCATGAGGGAGAAGCTGTCGACTGCACCGAACATTTTCTGCCCCATAACCATGTTGGGAACAGCGCCATTCTGGAGCAGCCAGACTACGGGAGGAATTCCGAGGCAAAGAATTATCGGGGTGCCAATCAGGAGCAGCACAACGAATATTGCTATACAAACCCAAAGAATCATTTCTCTATCTCCCTCCCATCTTTACGGCTCCTTATTTCTCCAAGCAAATCGGTGATCTGACCAAGCTGCACGATAAACAGCAAGGCGCAGCATACATTTTGCGCTCCGTACAGAGCATTCTTGGGAATTGCTATTCCAGGGAACACAAGTCCAACGGATTTCATGCATAACTGCCAGCTGAATATAAACCAGCAAATGCAGAAGAACAGACCTAACACTCTAAATCCAATCTTCAACCATATGTTCGCAGCACCCTTGACTTTTTCCTGCAGCAGGTCAAAAGACATCAAAATATTTCTGTTAAAAAGCACTGGGATGCCAAGATAGGTCATCCAGATAAACAGCGCTCTGGATATCTGGTTTGTCCAGGTTATCGGGTCTCCGAGTACATACCGCCAAAAGACCTGCGCCATAACCAGAAGAACAGATAAGGCAAACATCAATGTAACAACGAACTCAACAACCCGCATGATTTTATCGACAATTTTCATCAAATGCCATCTCTCCGATCTCAATAGATTTTCATTCAAATAGGATACAGGTTCTGCGGGATCTCACTCACTTCAGGATACCCTTGAAAACGATGTTCTTTGTCTGAGTCATCGCCAGCAGCGTCTGCGTCTGTCCCTCCCGGCCCAAGCCGCTGTCTTTGTTGGCGCCATAGGGGGTAAGCAGGTTTCGGTACAAGCTTTGTCCATTAATCACAACGGAACCAGCCTCAAGTTCAAGCGCTGCCTTGAAAGCAACGCCGAGATCCTTGGTCAAGATACAGGATCCGAGTCCATACTTGGTGTCGTTTGCAATTTCAATTGCTTCTTCCAGCGTGTCAAAGGTCATAACCGGGAATACCGGACCGAACACTTCCATGTCGTGGGCAATATCCATGCTTCTGTCCACGCCGTCCAGAACAGTGGGTCCGTAAAATGCGCCTTTGCGTTCGTTGCCTAACAACAGTTTTGCGCCCTGCTCAATCGCCTTGTTGACTTGAGCCTCGACGCGAATGGCAGCTTTTTCGCTGATCAGCGTTCCCATTGTTGTCTCCGGATCCATCGGGTCTCCAAGTTTAACTGTCTTGACTTTCGCAAGCAGTTTTTCAACGAATTCATCGTGAACACTGCGGTGCACAATAAAGCGCTTTGGAACCGAGCAGATCTGCCCGGCCATGTAAAAGGCTCTGCACGCCGTGGCCTCATTAACAGCATTGTCAATATCTGCATCCGCGCAGATGATCATGGGAGCGTTTCCTCCCAATTCGAGGCTCTGATACTTCAGGTTCCTGCCGCAATTTTCCGCAACTTTTTTTCCTGCCGTCGTGCTCCCGGTGAAGTTAACACCTGCAATTCTGTTATCCGCTGTAAGCCACTCGCCTACAGTTTCGCCCCGGCCTGTAATGCATTGATATGCATATCCCGGGAATCCCGCTTCGTACATCAGTTCAGAGAGTTCCAAGACGGTAAGCGGATCATCACTGGCCGGTTTTACAATGCAGCAGTTTCCGCTCAGCAGTGCGGGCGCAACCTTCTTCGCAAAAAGTGTCAGCGGCGCATTGAAGGGAATGATTCCAACAATCGTTCCAATTGGTTCCCGTATAGAAACATCAAAATCATTTTCCATACCTGCCTGAACGCCGAACGGAATTGTTGTGCCGCCCAGATTATTGCGTGCAGCCGAGATGAAGCCTTCAATGTGAGCTTTAAAACCTCCGAAATCATTGTATGACTCTTTGTAAGGCTTACCAATCTCCTTGCACTGGATCAGAGCAAGACGTTTGTGGTTCTCCTCTTCCATAACTAGATCAATGAATTTCTGCATCATGGCCATTCGTCTATGGAGAGGAAGCCTTTTCCATTCCTTTTCGCCCTCAACCGCCACAGTAATCGCATCATGAACATCCGATTCCGTTGCCGCCGGGACCGTATCGATAATCTCGTTTGTAGCAGGGTTGAAGACTGCAATTACTTCGCCGTCCGATGCCCCTGTAGCCTTACCATTAATAAACATCTTCATTTTGCAAATCTCCTTTTGTTTTATATTCAAGTTCGATCTTTTCTCTCATTCATTGCACGCAGAACGCTTCCCGGAATTGACGAAATGAAATCCATTTTCGGCCTGTTTAAACAGACCTGCCAGCAACTTTCGCTGACATACTTATTGCATAATTTGTGCCAACTTTGCTCAGCTTCCTTTTTCTCAACATTTTTTCACCATAAAAATAAAAGGCAAGATCTTATTGGCGCTTTGTTTAATAAGCTCTTGCCTTTCATTTCCTGTATATCCGTGTTTTTCACTATCTGCTCTTTCTTCCTGTTGCTGAAGGAATTCCCGCCTCATCTCTGTATTTTGCCACTGTTCTGCGGGCAATTTCAATTCCTCTTTCCGCCAGAGCCTTGCAAAGCGCATTATCACTCAGGGGATGCTTTGGATCCTCTTCCTGCACAATTTGCTTGATGACTTCCACGATTGTATTAACCGTACTGCCTCCTATCTCGTGTGTAAAAAAATATGACATTGGGAACACGCCCCATTGGCATGCTACAAACTTGTCTTTCACGGTACGTGACACTGTTGAAGGATGAACTCCAAGTTCATCCGCAACAGCGTTCATTGAACATGGCTGAATATTATGTCCTGTTTCAAAGAACTCCTGCTGCTCCCTCGCCATAACCTCTGCACATGCCACTATAGTTTCCTTGCGCCATTCCAAACAATTCAGCACCCATTTCGCCTGGCTGATTTTTTCTCGGAAATAGGTTTTATCCTCTTCGCTCAAATCGTTGCTTTTTCCAAGTTCCTCGTAGTACTTGTTTATTGAGTATTCTGGAACATAGCTGTCCAGCTTTACGACCATGGGTATTCCATTTTCAAAAGAAATTTCGATGTCAGGTGTTGCCCATATTGTGTATTTACCGTCATCATATCCATTGGCCGGAACCGGATTCAGTGAAGCTATGACAGTCTTCGCCTTGACGATTTCGCTTTCCTCGACTCCAAGGGCTTTTGCTATATGGTTAATATGATTTCTGAGCAAATGCTGGAAATACCGTTCACAAATTGCATATGCTATGGTATCTCGAAGACCCATGCGGTTCAGTTGTATACATAGGCATTCCGATACATTTCTTGCGCCAACACCGGCCGGATCCAGTCCTTGGAGAATTGACAATGCGTCAGAAAAAACTTTTGGTCTTTGCTTCCATTCGCGGGTTTCTTCTATCCTTTCCGGCAAGAAACCTTTATCATCCAGGTTCACTAACAGCAAATTCAATGCGAAATCCATTTCCGGAGAACGGGGCAACAATTGAAGTTGTTCGGAGAGTGACATTTTTAATGTGTAATATACTTTTTCCGGTATAGGAAGGTCCTTATCTTGACCGCTTTGCGTCCTTATCCGTCCATAATTGTTTCGATTTATGCTTTTATCTTTGCTGACAGGTGATTCTTCGAGAATCGGATTCTCCATACACAACTCATGCATAGTCTGTTCCAGCTCTTCAATTCCCATCTGGAGGAAACCCATAGACTGATACATACGTTGTCCAAGAATTTGTCTTGTCTCTTTTGTCAGTAATAACTCCAACTCGCTCGCCTACCTATCTGTCGTTCCTTTGCTTGTCTCTCCGTCCTGTACATCTTAAGCAAATTATAGCATAAAATATTTAAAGTTTTTATTTTTGTTCTCCAAAAATCTTTTTTCTCCCATTTTTATAATTTTCTGTTTACTGATTTGTGGGAAGTTACAAGTACACATAAATCGGCAAAAAAAGACTGTATGCAGTACTCTTTCAGAGTTGTGCATACAGTCCTCCTGTAACTTGTGTATTATTTTTTTACGCTTGGATCAAATTTTAACTTCTGTTGAAGCGGTCTTCCGCATTTGGGGCAAGACTTCCATCTGAGCATATTTACAAAAAGGCGGCGTCCACAGCACGGACAGCGAGCCCAAATAACGCCAATTACCACACCACCAGCCAGGAAAAGTAGTGTTAGCAACAGCAGAATATTGTAAAGAACCGTACCTTCCTGCAAAAAAGCACCAGTTACGCCAACAACAAGTCCCACGACCAAGAGTCCGAGGGAAAGCCATTTTGCTTTCTCATATCTCACATATATACACCCACATTTCAAATATTTTTTCTTTAATTTCTTTTCGTAAAACACTCCTGCACGCCGCCTAGTAAGGTCTGTAAATAAACTTGGAATCACAAAATAAACAGACGCTTCCCAGCAAAACTAAGTTTACATCCTGGTATGTCGTGAATGAGCATTCCTAAGCGATTGATGCAATTGTACTGTTTCCACACCATTCCGTCAATCCCCAACGAACCGTTTTTAAAGGAATTGGACTGTTCAGGATAGATAAACTGTGCTGAAGTGCCGTTACGGAGTCCTTCACCCGGCGCACGGAAACGCCGGCCAGGTACATCGCTATGAATTTTTAATCATACGCAGCTGTACTAAAAGGCGATAAAAAAGTGCCAACAGATCACATTTCAGCCTCGGAATATTCCAAGAGAAGAAAGTGTTTCTATTGGCATGTTTCACTTTTCAGTAAAAATACTATTTTCCCGGTATTGGACCTAGCTGCCAAATACCATATGGTAGTATATTTTATTTAAGAAGAAAATGCTTCAGCGTAGTTGACATAGCGCCATTCTACTTTATCTCCGCTGGCAGGAAAACAGTCGACCGCTCCCACTTCGGCCATGGCGTCGTTGATATACAACAACCAGCCGTTTTCTGCATCGGAAGCAAGATCTGCAATTGTAGATACGAGGCCGTTGTCGTGAACAAAATTGATGGAATTCTCTGCAAAATACCAATCCATCACTTCCATCAGGCTGGCTCCTTCACCTACGATCTCAATAGGACAGTCTACAATTTTTTCCCCATTAGGGTCAACAACCAAAAATGTAAATGTGAGCTTTGCAGAAGATCCTTCCTCTTTTGTGAATACAGCCGGTTGAGCATTTGAACAAGCCGCGAACATCAATGCCGCAAAAAGAATACTCAAAAAAATAGAAAATGTTTTTTTCACCTTAGACACTCCTTTGTAATTGAAACAAAAACCATTTATAATGGATTTTTCCGTCGTTCTAATCTTATTCCCCCGAAAAACTACCAACAAACACGGGATTCGTGATGGCATATCCCCCTTGAGAACCCGTTACTTCAAGTACATACCAGCTTCCATCTTTTACTGGTATGGTGAGCCGAATGTTCTGCTCATTTTGATTCTCAACCGAAAATTCATGTATTGGGATACCGTTTTCTAGCAGAACAGCACTCTCCAACCCGCGTTGGTCATACAAATGAATCATTAATTCCTGTTCTTCGGCAAAGGGAATTTGTTCACCAGGGATTGCTTTTCCCAATCGAAAGTCTATGAGCGGACCGTTTGTGATGAAACTGTTTCCAGCCAGGATACCAGACAAAACAGCATCCGCATCTGCCCCCTCCGGGCAATATACATAGTTCCTAGGCATACCAGAATACAACCCCCGTTCGATCCAGAGTTTAGAGGCAGAGGTTTCATCATCTCTTCGCCATGGATAATTGCCTGTCACATCGTGATTGTCACTCCCCGCTGTCGCAGGAAGATAAATCCCATCGTTGAGCAGTGAAAACCATTTCTCCTTCGCCATCAGATTGGCGCCCTCGTTCGTGACGCCCTTGCCATTCCAGAGCTCATATGTATCAAATGAATTCAGTACGCTCCATTCGGTGAACCCCATTCCATCGGTGAGAAATGGATGATTAATCTGTGCGATACCTCCCGCTCTATGAATGTCATCCGCAATGCGTTGAATATCATCCTTACCAGATGTTGTGCTATCATCGACCAGTGCACTCGTTCCCAGAGAGTTATAATGTCCCATTTCTGTAGTTACTTCCATGCCGGGGATGGCGGTAAAAAGCTCACAGCCGCCACTTGTCATCAATTGTCCGCCACGCGACCATTCAGCTAGCCCATCGACGGAATTATGATCGGTGGCAAAGCCAAAATCCAGACCGTTGGCAAGATCGGACAGAAACACCGTTCCAACATCCTGATAGCCATCGCTATAGCTTGTATGCTGGTGTAAATCGCCGCAATACCATCCAGCATCATTCCAGTTCACTGTACGCGACAATGTGACTGGACTCGGTCTATAACGAAGCCGATCCTGCAGGGATACCAAAAGGCTTTCCCGTTCGTACTCAAAGCCCTTTGAAAAGGTAAACTCATATTCTCCAAGGGGAAGTTCTATCTCATAGCGTCCAAGAAGATCCGTCTGCCGACGGATTTTGGTTTTGCTTTCAAGATCGACAACCTCAACTGAAGCCACTACAGGCTGTCCCTGATCATTCACGATAATCCCCGAAACAAACGTCGTTGTCGTTTTATCTGGATCCTCAGTCCCGGCTTTTTCCGGCTCAAAACATTGCATCCAAGTTAAGGCCAAAGCTGCTGTCAATGCTATACACAGCACCGCCATTATGATTGTTCCGACTTTCCAGGAGAATACCTCTTTATTCATCGTTTCACTTCTCCTTTCAATAATTTCTTTACTGAGGAGAAGGATTTCGTAATTTCTTCCAGCCTGATTCCCATTTTCACAACCTCGTCAACATCATTTCCGTGCATAAGTATAGGGATGCAATGCAAAATGTTAAATGCAAAAAACGTATATTTTACGTAAAATAAACAGGAAATCTTGTTTCACTATTTAATTGTACCACACCATTATAATCCCTAAAAAACCGACTGTTGCCGCATTAAGACTTCTCCGAAAATCATATATTGTTCTTTTTATTCATACTTATCTCCTTAAACGCTAATATCACTCATGTCATTCAGAATCAGTCTGGGGCGATAAGAATAATTACAGCATTCCTCCTGGTGCGTCGAAACTGCTGCTCAAAAGCGCCATTTTTGGCGGGCCATGCTGCCAATCCAATCCATCCCTATCGCCGGCTTCGGCAAGCTGCAATAGGAGGCCTGCCGCGGATATGAAGTATTCTCTGACCCGGGCGCTTGTAAAGCTCTGCCTTTCTCTGATATAATGGTGGCACAGCAAATTCGTCTGCGGCCACCGGCCGCGGGAAGGAGATAAAAATGACTGAAATGAAGGATCTGTATTCCGGGCTGGGACACATCGCCGTGAACACTGCGGACATCAGGCTGAGCCTTGCTTTTTATGAAAAACTGGGCGGCAGGCTGCTGATGGAGGATGTGCTCATGAAAAGCGAGGGTCCTCTTAAACTGGCGCTTGTAGACCTTGGCGGCGTCACAATAGAGCTTCTGGAGCCTCCCGTGCCTTTCCTCCCGGCGGAGGGCAGCATTCCCCACTTTGCCATTCTCGTGAAAAATCTGGACGAGGCCGCGGCGGCCATCCGTTCCGCGGGAGTGGACACCTTTCGGGGCAGCGAAAAAAGCGTGAACACCCGGCTTTTCGGTGGGCTGGAAAACTGGTTTTTTACCGGTCCCTCCGGCGAGCTTATAGAATTGCTGCAGATGTACGGCTGATTTCCGGCAGATTTTTTAATTTGTGTTGCAAATTGCAGCAAAATGAGTTATGATATTCATAGCGAATTCGTAAAAAATGACATTTGGAGGATGCTTATGGCAAAGTTATTGAAGAAGCTGGTCAAGGCAGCTCTGTTCCTGCTCATCATCGCTGTGGCCGGCTGCGCGTTCTTTTACTTCAAGAGAAAAGAACATTTTACCAGCGTGAGCGACTTTTTTGAGGAACTGCTTGGCACTCTCAGCGAGGTTGCCTTCATAGCTCTCTTCATTCCCTGACCTGCCCTCCCGGGCCTGTGGGCGGCAGCGTGTCCTGCCGCCCTTTCCCATAGTCCCCGCCGGAAATTTTTCTTGACTGCGGGGTTGTTTGACAATAGTATGCTTCCATCTACCGCGTCAAATTTTATCAGGAGGAAGAAAAATGATTTCAGCAATCGTTTATGACTCGCTGACAGGTTCCTGCCAGAAGTATGCCAATCTTCTGTCTGCAAGGCTGCATGTTCCCGCCTTTTCTCTCAAGAACGCGCCTGTTCGCTCCGATGGGAAAATAATCTATATCGGCTGGCTCTTTGCCGGAAAGATCGTGGGCTTCAAGAAAGCCGCCAAAAAGTTTAATATTGCCGCTGTGGTTCAGGTAGGCATGGCTCCCGTGGGTCCGGGCAGCGATGAGATTTGCCGGGAGATAAACTCCGTCCCGGCAGACACGGCTGTTTTCTGCCGCCAGGGCGCTTTCAACATGGGCAGGCTTCCCCTGCATTTCAGGCTCATAATGAAGCTCAAGAACAAAGACATCGTTTCAAAGCTTCAGGCCAAGGGTCAGCTTAACGCTCAGGAGCAGGCCCTTTACACCATGGCCTCCACCGGCGTGGGTCAGCCCGCCGACTGGAACGTGGACGATATCGCAGCCTGGGCAGAATAAGTTCCGGGCTCCTGCGGAAAAGCGAAATGAGCCGCCTGCCAAGGCTACTTGGCA
>DCJL01000022.1:67477-110413 GCA_002320035.1 Clostridiales bacterium UBA1701
CCCGGCGGAAAGCGCAGTCAAAAAAAGACCGGCATGGACTTTTTTGACAAGCTGAGCCGCCTGCCAAGTAGCCTTGGCAGGCGGCAGTTTTGCGCGCGGTTCTCTGGGAAAGACAGCAGGAAAACATGAAAACGGGGAAAAAAGCTTCGGTCTCCTGCTTATCATACTGGCCGGCATATTCTGCGGCTCGGCCTGGTGAGCGTGCTGTTTTTCACCGTATGCTGCTTCACGGCCTCAGATCTCCGCATGCAAAAGCAGGCAGCCGCATCCACCGCCGCGGCTTTTTCCGGAGGCTGTCATCCAAAGTGAATCCAAGGGAAGCTCTGATTCAATCAACATGCTCAGATTTGCGGCAGAAATTTTCGCTGGCGAGGAAGAAAAGTGCAGGAATACTTTGTGTATTTCAAACTTTTCTGACGAAGATCAGCGGGGATTTATACCGTGAAGATGGGTGCGGGGATTTATTCAGAGATTCCCAAGATTTTTTTGTTTCCCTTTGAATGGCAGTTTTCCTGCATTAAAGGCCGTTTTCCGGCAGATAATACAGAGGAAAAATAATGGCGGTGAAAAAATGGAATCAATATGGACTTTAAGCTCTTCTCTTCCTTCCTTTCCAAGCCTTGAGGGAGACAGAAAGACCGACGTGCTCATCATCGGCGGCGGCATTGCCGGCATTCTCTGCGCCAAGGCCCTGCAGGAAGCCGGGGTAAATTATATTCTTCTGGAATCCGGCCGCATCTGCTCCGGTGTCACAAAGAATACCACGGCGAAAATTACCTCCCAGCACGGGCTTGTCTATCACAAGCTCATCAAACAGTTCGGCCATGAGCGGGCTCAGCTCTATCTCCAGGCTAACCAGGCGGCTCTGGGCCGCTACAAGGAGCTCTGCCGGGAAATCAACTGTGATTTTGAGGAAAAGGACGCCTTCGTATATACCATGGACGACGTGAGGATTCTGGAGCAGGAGTGCCTCGCGCTGGACACGCTTGGCTTCCGGGCGGATTTTACGGCGCGCCTTCCCCTTCCCTTTCCCGTGGCCGGGGCAGTGAAGTTTCCGAAGCAGGCTCAGTTCAACCCTGTTAAATTTCTCTCTCATATTGCGCGCGGCCTGAATATTTATGAGGAAAGCCGGGTTCTGGAGCTTCGGCCGGGCTGCGCCGTCACGGGGCGGGGAAATGTCCGGGCGGAGAAAATAATCGTAGCCACCCACTTCCCCTTTTTGAACAAGCATGGCAGCTATTTTATTAAGCAGTATCAGCACCGCTCCTATGTGCTGGCTCTGGAAAACGCGCCGGCACTGGGCGGCATGTATGTGGACGAGGACGAAAAGGGGCTTTCCTTCAGAAATTATCAAAATCTTCTGCTTTTGGGCGGCGGTTCCCACAGGACCGGGAAAAAGGGCGGAGCCTGGCAGGAGCTGGAAGACTTTGCGGCTGGCTGCTATCCCGAGGCTGTCCCCAGGTACCGCTGGGCCACCCAGGACTGCATGACGCTGGACTCCGTTCCCTATATCGGTCAGTATTCCGCCCGCACCCCCGGGCTTTATGTGGCAACAGGCTTCAACAAATGGGGCATGAGTTCCTCCATGCTGGCCTCCACCCTCCTCCGGGATCTGGTGCTGGGCAGGCGGAATGACTACGCCCCCGTGTTCTCCCCTTCCAGAAGCATATTGCGCCCGGCTCTGGCCTCCAATGCCCTGGAGGCTCTGGTCGGACTGCTGACGCCATCTCAAAAGCGCTGCCCACACATGGGCTGCGCCCTGAAATGGAACAGCAGCGAGCATAGCTGGGACTGCCCCTGCCATGGCTCCCGCTTTTCCGAGAGCGGAGCACTGCTCAATAACCCCTCCACTGGCCGCCTGGACAGTAAGGAATAATTTCTCTCTTTTGATTTTTCCAAGCCTGTAAAAAAGCTCCCGCCTTGATGAGGCGGGAGTTTTTAGTTTACATAATGCTTTATATGTGACTTCTGCGCCGCTTTCGCTCAGCAATGAGCATGGCCATAAGCCCTGTGAAGGAGGCAAGCATCAGCGCAGCGCCGCCCAGGAGCATGGCGCTGTCCCGGCTCTGTCCGGTTTTGGCAATGTTGGAACCGCCGGATTCCCGGCTGTTTTCCAGCGTAAGCACCGCGCTTGCGCCGAGAGCCACGCAGGCTCCCTCGCCTTTCACGCTTATACGCCCCTCCCCGCTCACGGTGAGCGTCCAGCCGCTGATGGGCCGTTTATAGCCGGACGGCGCTTTGGTTTCCGTTACCGAGTATTCGCCAGGGCGGAGATAGACCGTATCCGTGTCGCCGGAGGCGTTTGTCCTGAGCGTAAGCTCCGTTCCGCCGCCGCTTACGCTAAATTCCGCGCCGGAAAGAGCAGCTCCGCCCGAGGCATCCTGCTTGTGCAGGCGCAGAGGGTACTCCACGGGACGGTTTTCAACCGTCCAGCTCAGTTCAGCCAGGGCCTCTCCGTCCACGCTTATCCCGGTCTCGGAGACATTGATGATATGCCTGCCTTCGTCCAGCACATAGCCGTCGGGCGCTATAAGCTCCTGCGCTGCATATTCACCATAAGGCAGGCTCACTTTTGCAAGGCCGTCCTCCCCGGTAGTGACGCGGATGGTCCGCTCTCCCGATTGAAGGGTGAAGCTGGCTCCCGGCAGGGCGGTGCCGTCCGCCGAGGAGACCTTTTTGAGGATAAGCTCTTTTTTGTTCGCCTCGTTCAGAAGGCCCGCCATATATACCTGGTCTATCAGCGGCAGCTCCGGCCCATCCTTTACAAGGACCCGGCCTTCGCCGTCTATCTCAAAGTCCACAGGCTCGTTCCAGAGCTTATAGCCTTCGGGGGCGCGGGTTTCAAGGAGGCGGTACTGGCCCATTGGCAGCTCGGAAAACAGCGCAAGGCCGTTTTCGTCTGTAAGCGCAGCCGCCAGGCTCTCGCCCTGCACGCCGTCCTCCATTTTATAAAGGGTAAATTCGGCGCCCTGGAGCCGTTTCTCCTGATCTTCCGCATCCATTTTCACAATGCCCACGGCGCAGCGCCGCAGGATGTTCTCTATCTCGATCTCGATTCCGGCCCGGGCGTTCTCAGCGCTTATGGTAAAGCTCCGCTCTACGTCCAGAGGCAGGTAGCCCTCAGGCGCCTTCAGTTCCTTCACGCTGTACCGGCCGGCGGGAATATCATAGAGCCGTGCCGCCCCGGCGCTTATTTTCTCGGTTTCGCCCTGCGCGCTGAACTGATATCCATCCTCCGTCAGGTTCCAGCGCATAACGGCGCCGCTCTTGTCATACACGGCAAATTCCGCGCCCTCCAGCAGAACAAGCCCATTATCCCGGTCAAGCTTGCGCAGAGTAAGCGCGCCGAGGATATATTCGTCCGCCGCGTCTATGCGCAGTGCCTTTCCATGGACCAGATCCTCCCGATCCACAGAATATACCTGCCCGCTGAGGTAGTAGCCCTCGGGCGCAGTAACTTCCCGGATCGTGTAATCGTCATAGCGCAAATCCTCAAGCCTTGCGATCCCATCTGTTCCGGTGCGTATTACCCTTGTAAAGCCACGGCTGTCGGTAACGGCAAATTCCGCCCCGGCGAGGGCCTTCTGGCTGTCGGCTTCATCGTGCTTGTATATCTCAAGGGCGTAGCGGCTCTTCTCGTTGGAGAACGTATGGCTGAACGCTTCGTCCACGGGCGTATCCCCGTTGTAGCTGAAGCGCCAAGGCTCTGCGCCGCTGAGTTCATAGCCCGCGGGGGCACGGGTCTCCACGATGATATAATCTCCATAGGGCACGGTGAACTCCGCCCTGCCGTCATAGAGGCTGACCGCCTCGGAGACAAAGTTCCGGCTCCCGTCCGCTCCAACGGAGTACAGGGCAAACACGGCCCCCATAAGCGGGGCAGGATCTCCGCCGGCACTCTGTTTGTAAACGCTGACTTTTTTCAGCAGCCGCTGGTTTGGAAGCTTCACAGAGACCGTCTCATCCCGTTCCGTGAGCTTCACCGCAACCGTTTCCGCGTTGATTGCATAGCCCTCGGGAGCTGCTATTTCCCGGAGAGTGTAGCTTCCGGTCTCAAGCCCCTCTACCAGCACGCGGCCCATGGCGTTGCTTGTCAGAATGTTTCCCGCGCCGGGCGCGCTCTTTTCCGCAGCGGTGTAAACGCCGTTTTTCAGCGTGAACCACTGCTCCTCGCCATTTTCGCGCAGCAGCTTGAATACGGCCTTTTCAAGCGCAAGGTCCTCGTCACCGGCATCGTGTTTATAAATCATCAGGCTGCCGGTGCTGCGCGTATTTTTAAGAGTGAGGGTCAGCAGCCCGTTTCGGAAGCTGTGCTCCGCTCCGCCGTTCACCTGGGAGACCTGCATGCTCCCCTCATCCACGGTAAAGCTCCAGCCTGCCAGAGGCAGCCTGTACCCCTCGGGGGCGACGGCTTCGGTGACGGCATAGGTTCCCGGGGCCAGGGAAATGCGGTCGGTCAGGCCTGCGTCTCCGCTCACAAGCGAGTAGCGGCTTCCGTCCTGGCCTTTGACGGTAAATACAGCGCCTGCAAGAGGCTTACCGTCAGCGCCGTCAATCTTCTGTATGGCGAAGCTGAAATCAGCCGGCTTGTTCAGGGCCTCGTATACCGCGGCCTCCCCGGCGGGAAGCGCAGCTCCGTCGATCTCGATTCCCTCAAGACTCACTCGGAGATGCTTTCCGCCAGCCTCGGCCTGGTAAGCCTGGGGCGCTTTTATCTCCGTCAGGGTGTACTCGCCGATCGGGATGCTAATGCGCTCTGTAAGCCCGTCGTCCCCGGTCTCGTACACGCTGTCAATGCCCGCGCCCAGCAGCCTGAACCGGGCGCCGGAAAGGGCCGCACCGCTTTCCGAGCTGGTTTTTCTTATTCTGAAAGCATGCTCCACCGGCTCGTTTATCAGAGTAAACACATGGAGCGCGCCCTCATTGTAAGCTTCATAGTCAGACTCGCTTATGAATTCTCCCGCGCCACCTATCTCAAAGGCGAATGCCGTTTCCGCGGCCTTATAGCCCTCGGGCGCACCGGTTTCTCTGATCACATAGCTGCCGCTGCCCAGATTTTCAAAAAGGGCATAGCCTCCCGCGGAGCTGACGGCATCCGCAAGGGCCCTTCCCTCGCCGTCATAGAGCGTAAACGCCGCGCCGGAAAGCCGCCTGCCATTTTGGTCCTCCTTGCAGACTGCCACGCCCTTTAAATGGGGCAGATTTTCCGCGTAAAGCGTAAGGGCCTTGTCATACAGTCCGGGATCCACGCTGAATTCAATATCTCCAAGCGCCATATAACGCTCGGGGGCTTGCGTTTCTCTCAGAATGTAGTCTCCTTCGGGAAGGGCCTTTATAAGGGCGCTGCCCACAGGAATTTCGCTTATTTCGCCGGTGGGGTCGTATACATAGGCCCCATCGGCCAGGCGAAAGCTGACCGGGCTGCCGGCCGAGATTATTTCAAAAACCGCTCCATCCAGAGGCTCCCCATTCTGGTCAATCTTAAGCAGGCGCAGCATACTTGGGTAATCCCTTGAAGTAAAGGCTGCGGATGCAGCCGCCCCCTCCGGGCTATGCGCCGTCACATGGACTGCATAGGACTGCGGATCGAGCGTATAGCCCTGCGGAGCCTTTATCTCCGTCACGCTGTATTCGCCCGGCGCAGGCACCTGGACGCTTACCCGGCCGTCCGCCCCGGTCTCCGCCTCGGCATAGTAACCCTGGCCGGACACCGCAAAAACCGCGCCCGGCAGAAGCCTGCCCTCTTCTTCAATATCGACCTTGCTTATCTCGATAATATATCTTGATTTTTCATTTTCAAAACGCAGCGCAGCGCTGCCCTGCTCTTCGCCGGGAGCGTTGGTGATGCTGAAATACTGCGCCTGCGCACAGAGCTCATATCCCTGAGGGGCCCTGACTTCAACAACAGCATAATCCCCAAATGGGATATTCTCAACGCTCACTCTGCCGTCGGAATTGGTTGTAACGGTATAAAGCGCGCTGGCCCCGGCGCCGTTTAATATATAATCCTCCTTGCCGAACACCTTGAACTCGGCCCCGGAAAGGGGCGCGGAGTCGGCCGCGTCGGTTTTAACTATGCTGAGAGAGCCGGTAAAAGCTGCGTTTTTCATCGTCACCCGGTTAAGCCCGTCCATCGTTACCTCAAAAAAGACAGGCGCGCTCTCCCCGACATAGTTCAGCGGGGCGGAGATTTCCTCCAGCCAGTACCGGCCCAGAGGCAGCTCCACGCTTTCTCCCTCGGGGGAGTTCACCGTAAGCATATCCAGCACAACGGTTTCCCCGTCCTCGGCAAGAATCCGGAACACTGCGCCCGCCAGCGCGCGGCCGTCAGTGCTGACTTTTCTGAAGGTAACGGTTTTCTTTGTATCCTCGTTGACCCAGTCAAACGGCAGCTCCTTAAGCGCCAGGCCCTCCTCCGCAGCGCCGCCCACACTCACATAATATACCGCCCCGCTCAGCTCCTTTCCGTAGGGCGCCAGATACTCGGTGAGCTTGTACACGCCGTAGGGCAGCTTCTCAAAGCGCACGGTCCCGTCCGCGCCGGAGACCGCATACAGAGGCCCGTCCGGAGCATAGTCCCCGCCGCTGACATTTTCAAGCATGAACACGGCGCCCTGAAGCCCCGCGCCCTCATCGTCAAGTTTTCTAAACTCGACGCTGCCAAGCGCTCTGCTGTTTACCAGCGCAAGGCTTATCCGGCTCTGGTGTTCGCTTTCCGTCACGGAAAAAACCCGGCCGGTTTCGGGCACAAGCCCCTCGGGCGTGCTGGCGGGGTCTTCGTCCAGCGTGTAGCTGCCCCAGAGGAGGCCGTCAACGCGCAGCACGCCATCCACGCCCGTATAGAGCACGGCCGGCTCCTCCCCGAGCCCGGTATAGCTGTATGCCCCGTCTGCGCCGCTGGCCTGAACAAAGCCCGCAGCGGTTTTCAGCGTAAAGCCCACGCCGGGCAGCAGCTTGCCGTTTTCATCTGTTTTTTCAAGGCGCAGGGAAGCTTTTATGAGCGTGTTGCCCACAGTGACGGACTGCTTCTCCCCGCTGATTTTAAAAGCGGTCTCCTCTTTGGAGATCACATAGCCATCGGGCGCCGCGGTCTCCACAAGGGTATAGCTGCCAAGGGGCAGATATTCCAGAATAAAGCTGCCCTTTTCCCCGGTGACAAACTCTGTGCCGCCGTCTCCCAGGCCGGTAAACCGGTATGTATCTCCGTCAGGCTCCGCAATGACAAAGCGTTCTCCGGCCTTTATCACAAACCGCGTGCCGGGCAGTCCCCTGGAAGCGTCCTTGTCATCCACCTTTAAAACGCTCAGGCTGGTGCGCTTATCCGTCACCGTGCCCCCGTCAACCGTTTGGCCGGGGCTGTACTGAGCGGGAGTATTGCCGCCGTCAACAGTGACTTCAAAGCCCGCCGCCGGAACGAAGCCATCCGGGGCCCTGGTCTCGGTAATCGTGTAGGTTCCAAAGGGCAGGTCCGGGAAAGATACAAGGCCGTTTTTATCACTTATGGCGGTCCTGCTTATCCCCATGCCCTTTAAGGCAAACTCCGCTCCGGAAAGGGCTGTGCCAACATCATCCCGCTTGATTATTCTCAGCGCATAAAGGCGCTTGGCGTCCGCAACGGTACGGCTGTGCGCCCAGAGGCTCTCCTCCCCTTCCGGCGCCGTGCCCAGCTCAAAGGGGAAGATCTCCGTATTCAGCTGATAGCCCGTCGGGGCGCTTATCTCTTTGACATAGTATTTTCCTGCCTCAAGGCCGGTAAAGCTGAGCGTCCCGTCCGCGCCGCTGCTCTTCTGCTCCAGAAGCACCGTGGCCGCCTCATCCGAATAGAGGCCAAACACCGCGCCGGAGAGGGCCGCGCCACTGTCAGCGTCGGTCTTGGTTATGCTGATGCTGCCTTTACGGGTCTGGTTTATAAAGCGGAGGCTCAAATCCGGCGTTACAGAGGATATACTCACCGAAACGCCCTTCTCAAGCGCATCCGATATCACATAGCCCTCTGGGGCCGCGATCTCTTTAAGCAGATATTTCCCGTAGGCAAGGCCGCTGAAGCTGAGCCTGCCGTCCGGACCGGTAGTCCCCCGGCGAAGCTCCGCCGAGCCGTCCGCGCAGAAAAGCGCAAATTCCGCCCCCTCAAGCGCCGCGTCGCCGTCCGGTCCATATTTCGTAAGGCTCAGGCTGCCGAAAAGCTGGGTGTTTATCCATTTTATGCTGATATGGCTGCCCTGAGCGGAAGCGCCGGGCGCAGCCTTTTCTATGCTGACACTGCTGTTTGAGGTATCAATTTTCACTGAAAGGGGCCCGGTAAACCCCGTATAGCCCTCGGGCAGGGTCTCGGTAATCATATAGTCCCCCGCCGCAAGGCCGCCGAAGCTGACTGTGCCGTCTGCCCCGGTCGTGCCGCTGACGCTCTTTCCGCCGCGGGTCAGGGTAAACACAGCACCGGGGACGACATTCCCGCTTTCATCTGCCTTCGCTATGCTTATGCCGCCGTCCTGGTAAAGTGTGTTGTCCAGGCTCAGGCTCTGGTGGGGCGCGGTTTTTTTTAGGGTCACGTTCCCGGTTTTGCCCTCGCCCTGAATCAGGTAGCCCTCCGGCGCGCTGATTTCTTTCACATAATAGCTGCCGTAGGGCAGCTCTTCAAAGCGCTTTTCGCCGCCGGCCGTGGTAAATTTCTCAATAAGCGCATCCCTGCCGGCCTCGGCCCGGTACAGCTCAAAAATGCCGCCGTCAAGAGCCTCGCCGCCTCCGGTTTTTTTGAAAACAAGGCTGCCCTTGCCGGAATCCTCTTTATTTTCCACTGCCAATTCGGCAAGCCCGGAATTGTAGTCCACGCCGTCTATGGAGACGATCGTAACCGCGTCCTCCGTTTTGCTTATCACCACCGTCATGTCCCTGGCGGCCATGTAACCGTTGTTTTCGTCGGTTGTCTCCCGGAGGATATACTCGTTCCGGCCGTCCCTGAGCTTATCTGCGTTCAGATAAAGGACAAAGCTTTCCCCAGTGGACATCTCAGTCTCAGCCACCACATTTCTGCCGTTATACAGGGCAAATTTCGCGCCCTGGCCCTTATCCACATTCTCACCCAGCCAGGTCTTGCTTATCTGGAGCTTTGCCATGCGGCGAATGGCCACAGTGCTGCCCACGGTGTTTGTGGCCTGCTGGCCGTAGCCAAGCCTAGCCTGGTCAATGCCCACGGTGAAATCTATGGTATATACGCCGCTGGCTATGGACGCGTCCCCGTCTTTTACGATGTTTATCTTCTGGCCGTCGGCCGCGTCGGCCTCAAGCCGGAAAGGCGCGCCCTCCTGCACGGTCACTTTCCCGGCGTCAAAGCGGAAGCAGGGGGCAAGCGCGTCAAAGTTTATAATATCGCCGTTTTTATAGATGCTGCCGGTGCCGTACTGGGTGAGGACAATGCGGAAGGTGACCTCCTTCTGCTCCTCGCTTATGTCTATCTTTCCGACGCTGCCGCCGGCGGAAAGAATGCTCTTTGTAGCTACGAGGCCCTGGTTGTCATAGCGCCGGATGGTCTGGCTGTCCTCTTTGATAAGCGTGCCGTCGACAGAAAGGCTCACGCTGTTGGTAATGTCGTTGGCATTTCCCGTGACCTTGGCATAGTATCTGACAAGCACATCAACGATTGCTTCCGTATTTTCCGTGCCTCCCTGGCAGGTAACTGTGAAGCCTGTTCCGGCCAGGCTGATGGTAACCGTTCCCAAAGGCGTGCCGCTGTAAACAAGGCTGCCGCCGGACTCGGCCGGACTGTATTCCTGTCCTCCCACGCTGAGGCGGAACACGGTGCCCATGGAAACGCCCGCAGCGCCATCCTTGTCGCAGAGCGTCAGATTGCCGCCGCTGAGATCGTCCGTCAGCATAACGCTGCCGGTGTAATTGCTCTTAACGCCGAAAGCAACAGCATAACCAATGGCGGTATCCGGGTCGCGCATAACATAGCTGTTCTCCCCCACGCCGTACTGGGAAAGTTTATAGTTGCTCCATATTCTTTTTTCCAGATATGGCTCGGTCTGTGTCTCCCCTCCGCCGCTGCCGCTGCCGGTATCCACGCTTATCTCCGTGTTTCCCGTGCCCATATTTCCCACGCTTACTTCCACCCGGCTCTGGCCGTCGCCGTCATAACCGATGGTGCTGACCTGCATGGTAATGCTGAACTGCACATTGATCCAGGCGCCGTCCGCATTGGGCTTAAAGGTAAGAGTCAGGCTGTGGTTCGCTTTATCATAGGTATAATCTTTTTCAAAATAGGCAAAACAGTCCCGCAGAACCGCATCCATATCCGAGGCCGTCAGGAATCCGGGGAGTTTGACTTCAAGCTTGTCCCCGGGCTTTATGTTGGGCTCCGTCATAAGGTCGCTGTCGGCAATGGAGACGGTAAAGCTGTATTTGTCCCCGTCCTTTACCTCGGTCTGACTTGAGATCACAGACACACTGAGCCCACCGCCCGCGGCGGCAAAAAGGCTCGGCCCCTCCTGTACAATCACGCCCTGAAGGCCGTCCCCCTCCGGCGTCTCTTCTCCGGCAGGCTGGGGCATTACCACAACCGGCAAGCTCCCGTTCTCCGGAGCCCCGGTACCCTCGGGGCTGCTCGTGCTTTCCGGGGGTTCGGTGCTGGCCGTGCTCTGGGAAATTACCGGAATATCCCAAGCCGCCAGCGCCTCGCCTACCATCAGCTGACCTGTGAGCATCGTACACAGCAGCAGCACCGCCATCGCTCTCCTGAAAAATTTTCGTCTCATTTTTTCTCCGTTTCCCTGTTTACTTGACTTCCGTTTTCGCCTGCTCCCCGCTTAGAAGCTCCGCTCGGACCAGCAGCCTGTGGCTGCCCACGCCGGTAGGGGTGCAGGTAACAAGCGTCAGGCAGAATCCCTCGTTATTCTCGGCGAGGCTGTCCATGAGCTTTGAAGGCTCCACGGTCTCCTTGCCTGTTACTTCATATGTAAAGCACTCTCCCAAAGCGTTGTACAAAAGGATGCTGTCCCCTGCCTCAAGCTCATCCAGCCGGTTAAAATGCCGGCCGTATTCATACATCCTGTGGCCAAAAATAACGCAGTTTCCCGCCTCGCCGATTGGCGCCGATTCCGGAAGCCATCCCGCCGCAGCCCGCAGGGAGACGCTGTCCGCGCCCTGTACCACGGCCATTTCCAGCTCTATGGCCGGGATGGAGAGCAGCCCGCAGCCTGTCACTGTGACCGGTTCCGCATCAAGCTCGCCGAATTCTTCCTCTTCGTTCTCCATTGCCGGCGGCTCAATACTGCTTATATCCGTGCGCCCGCTTTTGATAAGCTCAATAATCTGTTTTTCGGCCCTTTGGCGGCGCAGGTCAATGACGGAGGGCCGGGCCAGAAACAGCGCTCCGATCAGGGCCGCAAGGAGCAGCAGGATGAGGGAGAGGATTTTTACGGTTTTTCTCATCTCAGCTCACCTCAGAACCACGGAGCCACATTGGCGCTGAACCATTCATAGCCCAAATCCAACTCCGGCAGCAGGCCCATATCCATCAAAAGCCCGGCTATGACCCAAAGCGCCGCCAGGATCGCGACGGACAGCCCGCCGACGGCAAGCCCAAGCCACCAGCCTGCCCGATTTTCTTCCTTCCCCGGCGCGGCTTCCTGCTTTTCGTCAGCCGCTTCTTCGTTTTCCTCCGGCTCCGGGACTCCGGCCTGCCGGGCAAGCGGGCTTTCCGGCTCCGGTTCCGGGGCGAGCTGTGTCTCTGATACCGTCTCGTTTATTACCTGCGCCAGAGAGCTTTCCAATATCCTGTCCCCGGTTATATCCCCATATGAATACAGCAGCGCCTGTACCGCGTCCTCCCCCTCGGAGCGCACAAGGGCGTTGTAAAAGCCCACCAGGGTCTCCTTAAAGGCCGCGTCCGCCAGTACCTTGTCCCCCAGTTGGTTCAGAAGCCGGGTGTACAGCCCCCGTCCGTAAGTCTGCATAAGCTGCATGAAAGCGTCCCTGTCCTTGCTCCTAATGCGCTCCAGCAGTGAATTTGTGTCCATATTCACCTCCGGGATTTTGTTTTTTACATTTTTCTTATCATCATGTGATTATCACATACTTTCCCGTTTTTTACAACAAAAATTTTCGCCTGTTCCCCGTTGCCGCTCCCATAAAAACATATCTGTTTGCAATCCCTTTTCGGCTGTGTTACCATGGAAAAAACAGCGCTTTTAACGGAGGACGCCACTATGAAGCATGAAAAGCTCATCTCTCAGATGACCCCGGAGGAAAAGGCCTCCCTTATGTCCGGCAAAAACTTCTGGCACACAAAGAGCGTGGACAGGCTCGGCGTGCCCTCCATGATGCTGACCGACGGCCCACACGGCCTGCGAAAGCAGGCGGGAAAGAGCGACAATCTGGGCCTCAACCGCTCCGTCCCCGCCACCTGCTATCCCACCGCCGCCGCCCTTGCCAACTCCTGGGACGAAGAAATGCTGGAGTTGCTTGGAGAGCGGCTGGGTCTGGAAGCAGCCTCGGAGCAGGTAAGCGTGCTTCTGGGGCCGGGGGTGAATATAAAGCGCAATCCCCTCTGCGGCAGGAATTTCGAGTATTTCTCCGAGGACCCTTTTCTCTCCGGAAGGGCGGGCGCAGCGCTGATTCGGGGTATTCAGAGAAACGGTGTCTCCGCCTGCGTCAAGCATTTCGCCGCCAATTCCCAGGAGCTTCTGCGCATGAGCTGCGACAGCGTTCTCGACGAGCGGACCCTGCGGGAGATCTATCTGCCCGCCTTTGAAGCGGCCGTGAAAGAGGGCGGCGTGGGCTGCCTGATGAGCTCCTATAACCCCGTCAACGGAGTATACGCCAACGAGAACCGCCACCTGCTCCGGGATATTCTGTATAACGAGTGGGGTTACAGGGGCATGGTCGTAAGCGACTGGGGCGGGAACAACGACAGGGTCGCCGCCATCCGGGCCGGGAGCACACTGGAAATGCCCAGCTCCTTCGGGGAGACGGACAGGCACATTGTCAGTGCCGTACGGGACGGCTCCCTGCCGGAGGCGCTGCTGGACGAGCAGGTGGACAGGCTTCTGGAAACTCTGTTCTCCACCCGGCCTGCCCTCGCCGGCAAAAGCTATGACAAAGCCGCCCATCACGCCTTTGCCGCCAGGGCCGCGGAAGAGACGGCGGTGCTGCTGAAAAACGAGGGGGGCTTTCTGCCTTTAAAGCCCGGCAGGCGCGTGGCCGTTATCGGCTCTTTTGCCCAAAAGCCCCGGTATCAGGGGGCGGGCAGTTCCCTCATAAACCCCACCAGGCTTGAAACGCCTCTGGAGGCTCTCAAAGCGGAGGGCGTGAACGTGATCGGCTTTGCCCCGGGCTTCAGACGCTTCGGTGGGGAGAGCCGCACCCTGCGCCGGGAGGCCCTCGCCCTTGCGGAAAGGGCGGATGTGGTGCTTTTATATCTGGGGCTTTCCGAGGCCGATGACGCGGAGGGCGTGGACCGCCCCCACATGCGCCTGCCGGAGAACCAGATAAGGCTGCTGCGGGAGATATCGGGGGTAAATTCCTCTGTTGCCGTGGTGCTCTCCTGCGGCTGTGCGGTGGAAATGGACTGGGATATTTATGTCCCCGCCCTTGTCCACGGCTATCTGGGTGGCCAGGCCGGTGCTGTGGCCATGGCCCGGCTGCTGACCGGAAAGGCCAATTTCTGCGGAAAGCTGGCGGAGACCGTGCCCCTGCGCTATGAGGATGTGCCCTCCGCCGCATACTATCCGGGCCGGGAGAAAAGCGCCGAATACCGGGAGGGTCTGTACGTAGGCTACCGCTATTACGAAAGCGCCGGGGTAAATGTAAAATACCCCTTTGGCCATGGCCTGAGCTACACAAGCTTCGCGTATTCCGATATAAGGGCCGACGAAAACGGCGTCAGCTTTCTTGTTAAAAACACCGGCTCCCGCGCCGGGGCAGAGGTGGCCCAGGTATATGTGGCCCCACCCGCCGGGGGAATCTTCCGCCCGGCCATGGAGCTTCGGGGCTTCAGCCGGGTAAGCCTTGCGCCGGGGGAGGAAAAGCGCCTGCGCATCCCCCTCACGGAGCGGAGCTTCTCGCTGTGGAACATAAGGGAAAACCGCTGGTCGGTGGAGCCGGGCGAATATCAGATTCTGGTGGGCGCCTCCTGCCGGGATATCAGGCTCCGCGCTTCGGTGGTCAAAACAGGCCCTGCCGTGGAAAATCCCTATCAGGGTCAGGAGTTCGCGCCCTATTACAGGGCAGATATAAAAGCCGTCCCCGATGAGAGCTTCCGCGCGCTTCTGGGCCATGAGCCTCCCGCCGCTTACTGGGACAGAAGCGTCCCTCTGGGCTTTAACGACACGGTGTATCAGGGCAGTTATCTCAAAGGGGGACTGGGCCGCTTTCTGTATGAGGCCCTGGCCGGTTATGTCCGTGTCATGACCGCCGCCGGCCGCCCGGACAGGGCAAACGAGGCCGCCTTTTATATGAACATGCCCTACCGGAATCTGGGCCGTCTCTCTGGGCTTTTTTCAGACAGGCAGATGCAGGCCCTGCTGAGGGTTGTAAACCGGGAAAGGGGCGGCCTTGGCGGCTTTATAAAAGAAATGTGCCGCAACAGAGGCTGATCTTCATAAAATCTCAAGAATTCCGGCGGCATTTTATAATAATTTCGGCCGCCCTATCTGATATAATGACTTAAAGCAAAAAAATGGAGCCTGAGCTATGGAAAACAAGATTCTTGTAGTGGACGATGAAAAGGAAATCGCAGAGCTTGTGGAGCTGTATCTGAAAAACGACGGCTTTCAGGTGGAAAAAGCATACAATGCGGAGGAAGCGCTGGAGAGCATCGCACGCTCGGCCCCCGCTCTGGCGCTGCTGGATGTGATGCTGCCGGATATGAGCGGTTTTGCGCTTTGCCGCAGGATAAGGGAGACGCATCTCTTCCCCATCATCATGCTTACAGCCCGTGTGGAGGACGCAGACAAGATCACCGGCCTCACGCTGGGGGCGGATGATTATGTGACCAAGCCCTTCAACCCGCTGGAGCTGGCGGCAAGGGTAAAGACCCAACTGCGCCGCTTCACCAGGTACAACACCGCCCAGCCTGAGAAGACAGAGGAGTACGACTTTCGGGGACTGTACATCTGCCGGGACAGCCACAAATGCACGCTCTTTGACCGGGATCTGTGTCTTACGCCGCTGGAGTTTGACATTCTCTGGTATCTCTGCCGCTGCCGGGGCCGGGTCGTCTCCTCGGAGGAGCTGTTTGAGGCGGTATGGGGCGAGAAATATCTGGACAATAACAACACGGTCATGTCCCACATTGCCCGGCTTCGGGAAAAAATGAGGGAGCCGGCCAGAAAGCCTAAATTCATCAAAACCGTTTGGGGAGTGGGGTACACCATTGAGTAAATCCGAAAAAAATATACGCCGCAGCAGGCTCTCCCGCAGGCTGCTGCTCCAGTATCTGTTCTCCCTTGTGGTGTTCGTGGCGGCGCTCTGCCTTTTTGTGATGCTGACCTGGCAGTTTTGCAGCGGGATCGTCTGGTCAGAGCGGAATCCTCTGTATTATGTACTCAGGTTCATTCGAGATTATATTCTGTTTTTCATCGGCCTTGCGCTGCTGGGCGGTTGGACCGTTATAACATACGCATTTCTTTCAAAGCCCCTGCGTTATCTGGACGAGGTCGTCTCCGCGGCAGAGAGCCTTGTCCGGCCCGACAGCGCCCCTGTCAGCCTCTCCCCCGAAATGCTGGACACCCAGAACGAGCTGAACCTCGTGCGGGAGCGGGCCCTCAGGGACGCCGCCGCGGCCCGGGAGGCCGAGCAGCGGAAGAACGACCTGATCGTTTATCTGGCCCATGACCTGAAAACGCCCCTTACCAGCGTCATCGGCTATCTCAGCCTGATACAGGACGAGCCGGAGATTTCCCCGGCACTTCGGGAGAAATACATGGGGGTCGCCCTTGACAAGGCTTTACGTCTGGAGGAGCTGATCAACGAGTTTTTCGACATTACCCGCTTTAACCTCAGCAGCATAAGCCTTGAAAAGGAGCGGCTGAATCTGACGCTCCTGCTCCGGCAGACCGCCTTTGAATTCGAGCCCGCCCTGCGGGAAAAGGAACTGCGTCTGGAAAGCTGCCTGGAGGAGGATGTTTTCATCCTGGCCGACGGAGATAAGCTCGCCCGGGTCTTTGACAATCTGCTGCGAAACGCGGTAAATTACAGCTATGCCGGCTCCACCGTCTCTCTGTCCATGAAAAAGAAACAGGATCGCGTCACTGTCCGGATGGAAAACCAGGGCCGGACCATCCCGCCGGAAAAACTCTCGAAAATCTTCCAGCAGTTTTTCCGTCTGGATTCCTCCCGCTCCAGCGCCACGGGCGGCGCGGGCCTGGGGCTTGCCATTGCCCGGGAAATCGTGGAAAAACACGGAGGGAGCATCCGGGCGGAGAGTGCCGGCGAACGCATCGTTTTCACCGTGGAGCTTCCGTTATAAAATCGCAAGAAATGCGCAAGGGAATTTCAAGGCAAACACAATTGAATTCAAAAACAAATTTCTCCCCGCTCTGATACCATTAATGGCAGTCAGGGCGGATTTTTTTTGCTCTGAAATACGCGCAAGGAGGACCCGCATGAAAAGAAAACGCCTTACGGAAGTTTTTCCCTGGCTTCTTCCCCTGCGGAAAAAGCAGAGGAAATTCTGTTTCTACCTGAAAATGCGTCTGGACGGCCAGCACTACGCCCGCACGCTCTCGCCCGCGCCGCTGTCCTTCCTGCTTTTTGAGACAAGCTGCCCCATGATAAACAGGAAAACCGGTTTTGACCTGAAATATCAGGAAAACAAGGTTCACAACCTGAAGCTTGCCGCCAAAAGCCTGGACGGGCTTCTGATCCGCCCCGGAGAGACTTTTTCCTTCTGGCAGGCAGCCCGGCACGCAGATCGGGATATTCCGTACAGAGAGGGCCTGGCGGAGATCAACGGCAGGCTCGTCCCGGAGTACGGCGGCGGCCTCTGTATGCTCTCCAACCTGCTGTTCTGGGCGCTGCTGCACAGCCCGTTGACCATTGCCGAGCGCCACGGCCACCGGGAAAAGGACTTCCCTGAACCACCCAGCGACGCCCCCCTGGGCGTCGACGCCGCCGTGGCGGAGGGCTGGCTGGATCTGAAAATGCGAAACGACACCCCGGTCTGCTTTCAGCTCCGCCTGGGCTTTTCCGAAGGGCGCATACGCTGCCGGATCCTGGCCGGGCGGGAGCCCGGAGAGCGCTTCCGGGTATTCAACGGGGCAGTGGAATACCGGCGGGAGCGGGGTGCAGTCTTTGAATACGTTCCCGTACGCCGGGAAAGGCTCGCCCTTTCCGGACAGATCCTTGAGGAAGATATGCTTTATGTAAACCGCTGCCGCATAGGTTACGCCCTGCCGGAGGGCACAGAGATAGAGGAGGAAAAATAAAAATGGAAAAGAAAAATATTCTTGTGATTTTCGGCGGCCGCTCCCCGGAGCACAGAGTCTCGCTGCAATCCGCTGCCGGTATCCTATCCCATATGGACAGGGCAAAATACCGGCCCGTCCCGGTGGGCATCAGCAGGGAGGGGCGCTGGTACCTGTCCGATGCGTCGGCGGAGGACATTGCAGAGGACCGCTGGCTCTCTCCTGAACGCTGCGCTCCCGCCTGCCTCTCCCCGGATTTTGGAGGAAAACTGTTCGTTTCGAGGCAGGATGGCAGCGAAGCGATCCAAGTCGACGCCGCTTTCCCCGTGCTCCACGGGAAAAACGGAGAGGATGGAAGCGTTCAGGGTCTGTTGGCGCTGGCGGGGATTCCCGTGGCGGGCTGCGGTATTCTGGCCTCCGCCCTCTGCATGGACAAGGATCGGGCGCACAAGCTGGCCGCGGCGGCGGGCATATCCGTCCCGGCCTCTTTTTTACTGGAACAGGGCTTTCACGAGAGGGATGCGCTGAACAAGGCCCGGTCACTGGGCTTCCCGCTGTTTGTCAAGCCTCTTCGGGCCGGCTCTTCCTTCGGCATCAGCCGGGTGACGGAGCCGGGCGCTTTTACAGACGCGGTATACGCAGCCCTGCTTTATGACACGCAGGTCCTGGTCGAAAAGGAGGTCCCGGGCTTTGAGGTGGGCTGTGCGGTCATGGGCAGGCATACGCTCATGACCGGCGAGCCGGACGAGATCGAGCTGTCCGGCGGCTTTTTCGACTTTCAGGAAAAATACGGCCTCATCAGCTCCAAAATTCACGTTCCCGCCCGTGTCAGCCGGGAAAAGGCCGATCAAATAAAGGAGAGCGCGAAAAAGATATACCGGGCGCTCGGCTGCGCCGGCTTTGCCCGGGTGGATATGTTCCTCACGCCGGCCGGAGAGATCATTTTTAATGAGGTAAACACCATTCCCGGCTTCACGCCCCACAGCCGCTTCCCGGCCATGATGGGCGCGGCGGGCATCAGCTTCACGCAGCTTATAGATCTGGCCATAAAGGAGGCGGAAGCGGAATGAGCCTGCGCGAAAAGCTCTGGGATTACTCCTGCGGCAATGGCCTGGGCCTTTTCTGGCGGATGTTCCTGCTCCGGCAGCGGACGAAAAGCAGGCTTGGCGCCCGTATACTCAGCTTCCTTATCAATTGCAGCGCCCGCAGGCACGGAGGCTATGTCGGTGTCGGGGCACAGATTGCTTCCGTCCCCTCTCTGCCCCATGGCTTACACGGGATATACATATCCCGCTTTGCCTCCGTAGGTCCCAACTGCCGCATATACCAGAATGTTACCATCGGTGAGGTGGACGGAAAGGCGCCGAAAATCGGCGGAGGCTGCCTGATCGGCGCGGGCGCCTGTCTCGTGGGAGATATTACGATTGGGGAAAATGTAAAAATCGGCGCGGGCGCCGTGGTGGCCTCCAGCATACCTGCGGGCAGCACCGTCGTGGCCCAAGCTCCCAGGGTGCTGGTGAAAGGCGGCGCACATGGCTGATTTTCACACCGGCAGGGCCTGGATCGAGCTGGATATGGGTGCGCTGGCGCACAATGTCTCCCGCCTGCGTTCTCTGCTGCCGGCCGGCTGCCGGCTTATGCCCGCCGTAAAAGCCAACGCCTACGGCCATGGGGCCGCGCTTATTTCAAGGGAGCTGAACCGGCTCGGGGTGGACAGCTTCTGCGTCGCCTCGGCCGGGGAAGGAGCCGCTCTGCGCGAGGCGGGCGTATACGGGGATATCCTGGTCCTGGGTTACACCCACCCGAAGGACATGGCGCTTCTCCGGGAAAACAACTTGATTCAGACGATTGTCGACGGGGAATATGCCCGGCTTCTCCCGGCAGCGGGGCCGGGGCTCAGGACACATCTTGCCATAGACAGCGGCATGCACAGGCTGGGTATCGGCTGGGGGGACACCGCGCTTATGGAGCAGGTCTGCCGGATGAGCGGCTTTTCCGTGGAGGGAGCCTACACCCATCTCTGTACAGATGACCGGAACTTTTCCCTTCTCCAGGCCAGGCGCTTTTACGCAGCCGTAGCCGCCTTGCGCAGGGAGGGGCATCCCCTGCCCCGTGCCCACATTCTCAGCAGCGCCGGGCTCTTTGACCTGCCCGGCCTGGGCGGCGCCTACGCCAGAACCGGCATTGCGCTGTATGGGCTTATGAGCCGCCGGGAGGAGGAGCGAAAGCGAAACCCGGGGCTTATGCCGGTGCTGTCCCTGAAGGCGCGGGTGGCCTCCGTCAGAGAAATCGCTCCGGGCGAAGGCGCGGGCTATGGCCTGGCCTTTCGCCCGGGACGGAAAAGCCGCCTTGCCGCCCTCTCCATTGGTTATGCGGACGGACTCCCCTCCTCCGCCTCCGGCGGCCAGGTGCTGATCAGAGGCCGCTCCGCCCCCATCGTGGGCAGGCTGTGTATGGATCAGAGCCTTGTGGATGTGACGGCACTCCCAGCCGTGCAGCCCGGGGATGAGGCGGTCTTGATCGGCGTTTCCGAGGGTGCGCGTATATCTGCCTATACGCTTGCGGAGAAATGCGGCTGTATTACAAACGAGCTTCTGAGCCGCCTGGGCCCCCGGCTGGAGCGGGTACCGGTTTAAGGGCGCCCGTTTGCAGCTCCGGGTAAGTATTAGTTTTTCTAATACTTGCATGAAAAAGGACACTATGGCAAAAATCACTTTCGTACAGCAAATGGGCAGAGCTTTTTAGTACAATCATCCAAAATTATTCCCCGCTTATTGACAATAATCATGGGGATATCTATACTGCGGTAAATTGAAAAAGCAGGCACGTCCCGGGAGAGGTCCGGGACGGCTTGCCTTTTTCATATCTATGAAACTGATGGGTGAAAGTATGGAAGACAGACAGAAGAATTCTCTTTACGACCCCCGCTTTGAGCACGACGCCTGCGGCATCGGGGCCGTCGTTGACCTTAAGGGCGGACGGAGCCACAAGACTGTGAGCGACGCGCTCTCGATCGTGGAAAAGCTCCGCCACCGGGCGGGCCGGGACGCCTCCGGAGAGACCGGAGACGGCGTGGGCATCCTGCTGCAGGTCCCCCATGAGCTTTTTGCCGCCGAGGCGGAGGCCAGGGGCCTTACCCTGGGCGGAGAGCTGGATTACGGCGTGGGCATGTTTTTTCTGCCCCGGGACCGGATACGCCGCAGCCGCTGCATGAAGCTCTTTGAGATCCTGCTGGGCAAGGAGGGCATGGAGCCCCTGTTCTGGCGGGACGTGCCCACAAGGCCGGAGATTCTTGGTCAGAAGGCGCTGGCCTGCATGCCGTACATTGCTCAGATCTTTGTGCGCAGGCCCGGGGGCGTGGCTCCGGGCCTGAATTTCGACAGGCGGCTTTACATTGTCCGCCGGGAATTTGAACAGTCGGTATCGGACGCGTATATAGCCTCCCTCTCCTGCCGCACCATCGTATACAAGGGCATGTTTCTGGTAGAGCAGCTGCGCCGCTTCTACCCGGATCTGGAAAATTCCCTCTGCCGCTCGGCTCTGGCTCTGGTGCACTCCCGCTTTTCCACCAATACCTTCCCAAGCTGGGAACGGGCCCACCCCAACCGGCTCATCCTCCACAACGGAGAGATCAACACCATCCGCGGCAATATCGACAGGATGCTGGCCCGGGAGGAAACGATGTACTCCCGGCTGCTGGCAGAGGACATGGACAAGGTCCTGCCGGTGGTCAATTCCTCCGGCTCGGACTCCGCCATGCTGGACAACACGCTGGAATTTCTCATGTTCTCCGGCATGGACCTGCCGCTGGCGGTCATGGTCACAATCCCCGAACCATGGAACGGCAAGCGGGACATGAGCCGGGAACGGCGGGACATGTACCACTATTACGCCACCATGATGGAGCCCTGGGACGGCCCTGCGGCCATTCTCTTTTCCGACGGGGACAGCGTGGGCGCGGTTCTGGACCGCAACGGCCTGCGGCCCCTTCGCTATTATCTCACGGCGGACCGGCGGCTCATCCTCTCCTCGGAGGTGGGCGTTATGGACATCCCGCCGGAGCAGATTGCAAAGCGCTCCCGGCTGGAGCCGGGGAAAATGCTGCTGGCGGATGTGGTGGACGGCCGTGTAAGGCTGGACGATGAGATAAAGGAGGCCTACTCCCGCTATTACCCCTTCGGGGAGTGGCTGGATTCGGAGCTTATAAAGCTCTCAGAGCTGCCCACGGCGAAAAAGCGCCTCGAGGAGACGAGCCAGCCTCTGCGGGACAGACTGTACAAGGCCTTCGGCTGGTCCTATGAAGAAATTAAAAGCTCCGTCCTTGCCATGGCCAGAACCGGCGCAGAGCCTACCGAAGCCATGGGAGCGGACACTCCGCTGGCGGTGCTGTCGGACAAGCATCAGCCCCTTTTCAATTACTTCAAGCAGATGTTCGCCCAGGTCACGAACCCGCCCATCGACTCCCTTCGGGAAAAGACCGTGGTGGACACCACAATCTATGTAGGCACCGACGGCAACCTGCTTGAGGCGCAGGCAGCCAACTGCCGGGTGCTGGAGCTGGCCGGCCCTATCCTCTCGGGCATGGAGCTTATGAAGATCAAGGCGCTGGATAAGCCCGGTCTGAAAAGCGCCGTTATCTCCCTTCTATATTATAAGAACACCTCCCTGGAGCGAGCGCTGGACGCGCTTTTTGTCAGCTGCGACAAGGCCTACCGGGCCGGGGCAAACATTATGATCCTCTCCGACAGGGGCGTGGACGAGAACCACACGGCCATCCCCTCCCTGCTGGCCGTATCGGCTCTGGAGCAGTATCTGGTGCGCACGAAGAAGCGCACCGCCGTCTCCGTGATCCTGGAGAGCGCGGAGCCAAGAAGCGTCCACCATTTTGCGGCCCTGCTGGGCTACGGTGCCACCGCCGTGAACCCTTATCTCGCCCATGAGTGCATCGGCGAGATGATCGGCATGGGCCTGCTGGACCGGGACTACTATGCCGCCGTGGACGCCTACGACCGGGCGGTACTGGACGGCGTAGTGAAAATTGCCTCCAAAATGGGCATATCCACCATCCAGTCTTACCGCAGCGCCCAGATTTTTGAGGCCGTGGGCATTAACCGGGACGTAACGGAGCGCTACTTCGGCGGCACCGTCAGCCGGGTTGGCGGCGTGGGCATGGCGGAGATCGCCGAGGCGGTCATCCTGCAGCACGACATGGGCTTCGACCCCATGGGCCTGCCCATAGACCCGGCCACCGACAGCCAGGGTCTGCACTTTCTTCGCAGCGGCATGGGGGCCGAGGAGCACCTCTGGGACCCCATGACCATCCTCACCCTCCAGAGCGCCGTGAAAAGCGGCTCTTACGACGAATATAAGGAATACGCCCGCCTCTCCCTGCATGAAAGCACCCCCTGCTCCCTGCGGAGCCTGTTGGAGTTCAATACAGCCGGCGCGACCCCCATTCCCATTGAGGAAGTGGAGCCGGAGGGGGAGATCATGAAGCGCTTCAAGACCGGGGCCATGTCCTACGGTTCCATCTCTCAGGAGGCCCACGAGTGTCTGGCCCTGGCAATGAACGCCATCGGCGGCAAGTCCAACTCCGGCGAGGGCGGCGAGAGCCGGGACAGGCTGGGGACCAACAGGAATTCCGCCGTAAAGCAGGTGGCCTCCGGCCGCTTTGGAGTCACAAGCGAGTATCTTGTCTCGGCGGAGGAAATTCAGATTAAAATGGCCCAGGGCGCAAAGCCCGGCGAGGGCGGGCATCTGCCCGGCAGCAAGGTCTGGCCCTGGATTGCCCGCACCCGCTGTTCCACGCCCGGCGTGTCCCTCATCTCTCCCCCGCCCCACCACGATATATATTCCATAGAAGACCTGGCCCAGCTCATATACGACCTCAAGTGCGCCAACCGCTACGCTGCCATCTCTGTGAAACTGGTAAGCGAGGCGGGCGTGGGTACCATCGCGGCGGGCGTGGCCAAGGCCGGGGCGCAGACGGTGCTCATCTCCGGCTACGACGGCGGCACCGGAGCCGCGCCCCAGAACTCCATCTATAACGCCGGCCTTCCCTGGGAGCTGGGTCTGGCAGAAGCCCACCAGACGCTTATGAAGAACGGCCTGCGCTCCCGGGTGCGGCTGGAGGTGGACGGCAAACTGATGAACGGCCGGGATGTGGCCGTGGCCTGTATGCTGGGGGCGGAGGAATTCGGCTTTGCTACCGCTCCGCTGGTGGCCCTGGGCTGCCGCATGATGCGCCTGTGCAGCCGGGACACCTGCCCGCTGGGCATTGCCACCCAGAATCCGGCGCTGAGGAAAAATTTCGGCGGCAGGCCGGAATACGTTGTAAATTACATGCGCTTTGTGGCCCGGGAGCTGCGGGAGATCATGGCCTCGCTGGGCGTGCGCACCGTGGACGGGCTTGTGGGCCGCACGGAGCTCCTGCGCCGCCGGGAGACAGAGGACGGCCGCGGTTCCCTTGTGGACCTCAGCGCCCTTCTGGCCCCCTCCGGAGACGGCCCCTCCCGCTTTGATAAAGAGGCCCTGCCGGACTTTGAGCTGGAAAACACTCTTGACCAGCGGGTATTCATGAAGCTGCTGGAGGGAAAGAAAAACACCGCCTCCGTCAAGGTCTGCTGCACCGACCGGGCCATCGGCACCCTCTTCGGCGCTGAGCTTACCCGCCGCTTCGGCGGCAGCCTGCCTGAGAACAGCTACGTTATAAAATGCACCGGCGGCGCGGGCCAGTCCTTCGGCGCTTTCATCCCGGCCGGACTGAGTTTGGAGCTTGAGGGCGACAGTAACGACTATCTGGGAAAGGGTCTCTCAGGAGGCCGCATCTCCGTGCGCCCGCCAAAACTGGGCGGCGGCGAAGGCGAGGACGTTATCATAGGCAACGTGGCCCTCTATGGGGCCACCGGCGGCAGCGCCTTCATTAGGGGCCGGGCCGGGGAACGTTTCTGCGTGCGCAACTCCGGGGCCGTAGCCGTGGTAGAGGGCGTGGGCGAGCACGGCTGCGAGTATATGACCGGGGGCCGGGTGGTCATCCTGGGACCAACAGGGCGGAACTTTGCCGCGGGCATGTCCGGCGGCACGGCCTATGTGCTGGACACGGCGCACGACCTGTATCTGCGGGTCAACAAGGACATGGTGGACATCTGCCCCGTGTCCGAGAGCCACGACATAGCCGAGCTTCAGGAGCTTCTCATCCGCCATCTGGAGGCCACCGGCTCCCCGAAAGCCGAAGAGCTTCTGGCAGGCTTCCCGGAACGGGCGGAAGACTTTAAGAAGATCGTCCCCAGAGATTACACGACCATGGCCGGACGCATCGCCAGGTACGAGGCCAGGGGCATCGCCCGGGACGAGGCGGAGCTGATGGCTTTTGAGGAGGGAGGACTCTGATATGACGGAAAGCATAAAAGAACGGCAGGCCCAGGGCAGCCGCTGTTTGGGCTGCGGCGTACCCTTTTGCCAGGCGGGCATGGTTTTCCACGGCAGGCGGCTGGGCTGCCCGCTGCACAATCTCATCCCCGAATGGAACGATATGCTCCGCCGGGGAAACCCGGAGCACGCCCTCTCCCGGCTTCTCAAGGTGAACCCCTTCCCGGAGTTTACAGGCCGGGTCTGCCCCGCTTTCTGTCGGCGGGCCTGCGTTCTGGGCCAGAGCGGGGAGCCGGTGGATATAAAGGCAAACGAGCTTTTTATCATAGAGTTTGCTTTTGAAAAGGGCCTCATGCTCCCTCACATTCCCGAAACCCGATCGGGAAAGACCGCCGCCGTCATCGGCGGCGGCCCCGCAGGCATGACGGCCGCCTGGTATCTCAACCGCCGGGGCCACCGGGTAACGGTTTTTGATGCGGGCAGCGAGCCGGGAGGCCAGCTCCTCAAAATCCCCGCCGCCCAGCTTTCGCCGGAGATCGTCCGCCGCAGGGTTCGGCTCATGGAGGAGGAGGGCGTAAGCTTCCGATGCGGCGCCGCCGTCCGGGCGGAGGAGCTGGAGAAGGACTTCGACACGGCGCTGTCCTGCACGGGGCCGGAGTCGAAAAAGGAATCCCTCGTGGTCCTCGCCATCTGCCGGGGCAAGGAGCAGGCCGCCCGGGCGGACAGGGAACTGATGGGCTATACCAGCATCGAGCTGTAAAAAATGCCTCTGAAACATTTCTGAATATCCGCCGTCATATAAGCGCCGGGGAAAATCTCCCCGGCGCTTCGTGGGCGGCAATATTAATATATCTTCACTTTTATTTTGTGCGAAGCTGCGTTATAATGGGTCCTGTAAGAAAGGAAGGAGGCCGTATATGTGAAAAAATCTGTAAAGATTCTTCTCTCAATTTTATGTGTGGCCTTTGTATGTGTGTTTGCTTTCAGCGGCTATAAGCTGTACAGCATAATGCATGAATACAAGGTTTCGGAAGGAAAGTATAACGACCTTAACAGTAAGTTTGTCACCGCCGGAGGCAAAAACAGCGGCGAGGACGGCCCGCTTAAAAACGAGGAGACTTCTCCCATCTCTGTTGATTTCGACGCGCTTCTCGCAGAGTCGGACGATGTGGTGGGCTGGATACACAGCGAAAACACCGCGATCGATTACCCTGTGGTCAAGGCCGAGGATAATTTCTATTATCTCCACCGCTTCATAGACGGAAGCTACAACGGCGGCGGCTCCATATTTCTGGACTGTCTCTGCGCAGGTGATTTTTCCGGTAAAAACACCGTCATATACGGACACAATATGAACGACGGCTCCATGTTCGCCAGTCTCCGGGATTATCGCGAGGACGGGTACTATGCCGAGCATCCCAAGCTCTACCTGAACACGCCCACCCAGAATTACAGAATCGAAGTCTTTGCCGGCTATGTGACGGATGCCGATTCCGATACATACGACATCGGATTCACGGACGACGCGGCCTATCTTGCTTTTTTGGAGAAGATGCGCTCCCAGTCCGACTTTGAGACCAATGTGGAGCTGACGGCAGAGGACAGGATCGTGACCCTCTCCACCTGCTCCTATGAGTACTACGACGCCAGGTATGTAATTCAGGGCAAGCTGGTGCCCATAAACTAAGCGGATAAAGAATTATGTAAATTTAAGAATTCTTTTGAATTTTAACTATTGCTTTTTCGCATATGATTTACTATAATGAATTTGCGATAGGTTACAAAGCGGTTAAATTTTATGACAAGTTTTTCCCGACCGGGGATTTCTCCCTGTAAAAATAAATCGCGCGTAAAAAACATTTCTTTTTGAGGTGATCAAATATGAAGAAGAAATCCAAAGTACTGTTCAGCTTCCTGTTTGTGCTGGTGTTTATGGTCCAGCTCATAGGCAGCGCTTTTGCCGCCGCGCCGGATGGTGCCTTTGAAGCGCCCGCAGAGGCCACCCTGAGCTACAAGCTCAGCGCCGTAGTTCCCGGCGAAGGCGGCAATCCGGAAACCAGGGAAGTAAAGGCCGAGGATGAGGCTACTACTTTCGGTGAAGGCAAGTCCTGTGCCGTGATGCTCGGGGACAAGGCTCTTGACCGCGCCGGCACCAACCCTCTGACCGATCTGCTTGCGAAAAATGTGGGCATTACTCCCCCTGAGGGCTGGTATGTCTCCGCGCTCAGTCTGCGCGCCGCCGATAGCACCGAAAGCAGCGCAGATCTGCTGAAGCGGGCCACCGCCTCCATCTACTCCGCTGATCTCAGCCTGGAAAGCGAGGATCTCACCGTCCGCAGCGATGCCGGAACCTTCCTTGACATGGGCATTTTCTCCGGCGATGTAATCGGGGCCTCCGCTTTCACGCTTGACATTACGCTCTCCCCCATTGACCCTGAGGCCACAATTGTCGTAAGCAAGGACGGGGCACCGGTCTCCAGCGAAGTTACCCCCGAGGCGGCGGCTCCCGATTCCGATTACAAGCAGTTTGCTGGCTGGCTGCTGACCTATGAAAACGGCTCCAGCGTTCTTGTTGGCGCAGAGGCCCCGATCAAGCCCTATGCCAGCTGCAGCCTCACCCCTGTGTTTACTGACATTATTTACAGCGGAACTCTTACTGCCGATAGCTTGAGCATTGCCGCAGGCGAAGAAATCAGCTTCACCAGCGTTCTCTCCGGGCTTGATGAAAGCTTCACCGTAAAGGACGTTGCCTACGAGCTTAAGAGCGGCGAAGAGACCGTGGATGCGGCTTCCGTGACCGAGGGCAGCTACACCATCAATATTATCTCCGCAAAGCTCTATAAGGGCGACGCGGAGGTTCCCGCCGGGAACAGTTCTCTCACCTTCGCGCCCGGCACCCTGACCGTGACCGCCGCCCAGACCCCCATTGTCAAGGTCCCCCTTACCGTGACCGCCAAGGCTCCCATCTATGATGAGGCTGCCAAGACCTACAAGCTGGCCGAGTCCGAGACCGACCGCTATTCCATTGAAGGCACTCTGGCCGAGGGCGACGTTGCTGTCATCACCGTGGAACTGGTCGAAGAACCCGCAGGCAGCTTTACCGCCAAGGTTACTTCCGTTGTAATTAACAACGGTGAGACCGACGTCAGCGGGAATTACGAAATCACCATGAACCCTTCCGACACTGTTACCGTCCCCGAGACGCCCGCCGAGCCCATTGCCATCACTGTTACCGCCAACAAGCCCGTCCTGGGCGCTGACGGCAAGACCTATAATAATGACGGCGCCACCATTACCAGCGGCACACTGGTTGATGAAGATAAGATAGGTGAACTGAGCTTTGAGCCCCTGGAGCTGAAGGACGGCAAGTATGTCTCCGTTCTCTCCTCCGTCAAGATCGTCGACAAGGACGGCAAGGCCGTCGACGAGAACAAGTACAAGATTACCTTGGCAAACTCTGAGCCTGTCACCCCTGAGACTCCCGAGATTGAGCGCGGTGAAATCACCGTGAAGGCCAAGGACCGCAGCGCCTCCTATGACGGCACCGAGATCAAGGCAAACGATTATGAGATCAGCTCCGGCGCGCTGGCCGAGGGCGACAAAATGGAAGTCAGCTATGAGGGCGGCTCCACCAATGTCACCTCCTCCCCCGTTGAGAGCAAGCCTGTGGTCGTCATCAAGGACAGCGCCGGCAAGGATGTGACCTCTGAATACACCGTCAAGACCGAGGCCGGCAAGGTCACCGTCACCAAGCGTGACGCCACCGTTACCGCGAATCCCGTTGAAAAGGCTTATAACGGCGAGGCTTTCTCCCTGGGCAAGGAGGGCAAGCTGAGCCAGAGCGGGCTTGCAAGCGGGCACAAGGCCGTTATCAAGGCCTGGTACACCGCCCAGAACGGTAAAAAGGTCAGTGCAGTGGAGGCCGGGCAGTACGATGTTGTTCTCAGCTCCGTCGTTATTCAGGACGCCCAGGGAAATGAGGTCACCGCCAACTACAACCTGACCGTCAAGAACGGCACCCTGACCATCAAGGCCCCCACCACCGCCATCGACATCACTCTCACCGCCGATTCCCAGACCTGGGTTTACGACGGCAAGGCTCACTCCGTCACCACCTATAAGATCACCAGCGGCAAGCTGGCCGACGGCGACAAGATTGAATCTGTGAAAGTCAGCGGCACCATTACCAACGCCGGTACTGCCAAGAATGAAATTTCCGGCGCGGTCATCAAGAACGGCGGCAGCGCTGTATCCGGCGGCAAGTACAACATCACCTATGTTGCCGGCACCCTCACCGTCACCAAGGCGCCCCTTACCCTCACCGCCGAGTCCGACAGCAAGACCTATGACGGCAAGAAGATCGACAACAAGAACGTCTCCGCTACCAAGCTTGCAAATCCCGACCACAAGATAAGCGTTACTCTGGGCGTATTTGACAAGGACGGCAAGGAGCTGCAGAACGGCGCCGTAAATCCCGGCACCTATACCAAGAAGATCAAGAGCTATGTCATCAAGGCCGGCGAGACTGATGTCACCGCCAACTACGACGTTAAAACCGTGGATGGCACCCTGACCATCAAGCCCAGCGATAAGAACAATTCCAACAGCCCCAAGACTGGCGACACCGCTAATCTCGGCCTTTGGATTGGCCTGCTGGCCGGCTCCGCTGTTCTGGTTCTGGCTATCGTCGCTTTCGTTGTTATCAAGAACAAAAAGAAGAACGCGGGTATCCCCACCGAGGAAACCGATATTCCCAGGGACGATGACCCGAACGACAGCAATGACCTGAACTAAACCAGGCAAATAACTAAAGTTAAGCCCCGGAAGAAAATCTTCCGGGGCTTCCACATTTTCGATTCAAAGCAGGGAGGAAAGCCAGCCTGCCAGAGGGAAATAGGCCAGCGGCAGGAACACCGCCGGGAGCATATTGGCTACCTTGATCCGCTCCCCGAGGCCCAGCATGTTCAGGGCCATGCCTATGAGGATGGTTCCGCCTACGGCGGACATCTCTGCGACCGCCGCCGGGCTGAGGGCTGGGGCCAACAGGCCCGAGAGCAGGGTCAGCCCGCCCTGGAAGACCAGGATAAAGGCCGCCGAGCAGGTGACACCGAAGCCCATGGCCGCGCCGAAAGCCATGGAGGAAACAAAATCCAGGGCGCTTTTGGCATAGATAATGCCGTAATTATGATGAATTCCCGCCTCCAGGGAGCCCATTATGGTCATGGATCCGATGCAGAAAAGGATGCAGGCGGAGACAAAGCCCTCGGTAAATCGGCTGTCGGAACCGGAATTCGGCACCAGCTTCGCTTTGAGGAAATCCCCGGCCCGCTCGATTCCGTCGTCGATGCGGATCAGCTCCCCAAGGGCCGTGCCCAGCGCCATGGAGAGAATGACGCAGAGCAGAGCCTCTGTCTCAAGGGCGCTGGAAAGGCCGATCACCGCCGTACACAGTGCCAAAGCCTTTATCAGCGCATTCTGGAAGCTCTCTTTCAGCCGGTTTCTCAGCAGGATCCCGATAAGGCTGCCCACGATCACCGTGGCCATATTCACAAAAACAGCGATCATGCCCCGTTTCCTTTCCCGCTGAGATAATCCTTCAGAAACAGCAGCGCTTTCCGATAGCCCTCGAAGCCCAGCCCCTTATAGGTCTTTACGCAGGCCATCCCGGCGTAGGATATCTGCCGGAAATCCTCCCGGTTCCCCACGTCGGAGATATGCACCTCCACCGCCGGCAGAGCCACGGCCTTCAGCGCGTCCAGAATAGCCACGCTGGTGTGGGTATAGGCGGCGGGGTTTATGATGATCCCGTCAAAGTTCCCGTAGGCCTGCTGGATCTTATCTACGATATCTCCCTCGTGGTTGGACTGGAACAGCTCTCCCTCCACGCCTTCGGCCCGGAAGCTGTCCCAAATGAACTCCTGAAGCTGGGCGTAGCTGCCTTTGCCATAGACCTCCGGCTCCCGCAGGCCCAACATGTTGATATTGGGCCCGTTTATAACAAGTATTTTCATTTCAGCGCCTCCAGTATGGCCATGAGCGTATCCTCCGGGGCGCTATTGTTGTCAACAGTGAAATCGGCAAAGCGCTCATAGAGGGGGCGGCGCCGCTCATAGAGCAGATTCAGATCCGCCTTTTGGGAGAGGGGCCGCCCGTCCCGGGGGAGCTTCGCCGTGTCCCGGCGGAGCCAGATTATGCGGCCGTTCTGATGCAGGGGGGCGTAATTCTCCCGCCGGGTGACGCAGCCGCCGCCGGTGGAGATCACCGCTCCGGAGCGCTTGCCCAGCTCCCGGAGCGCCTGCGTTTCCAGTTCCCGGAAGCGCTTCTCGCCGAAGCGCTCAAAAATCTCCGGTATGCTCATGCCCGCCGCCTGCCGGACATACTCGTCCGCCTCGCAGACCGGCCTGCCGAGGGCCCTGCCCAGAAGGGCAGCCAGCGTGCTCTTGCCGCTGCCGGGCATGCCCACCAGTACAATATTCTGCATGGCGTTTGAGAGCTTCCGCTCGATGCGGTCGATCTCCCCATCGTCTATGCTCCCGCCGGTAAAAAGCTCGCTGCTGCGCTTGGCCTGAGCCACCAGCATGTAAAGCCCGCTGGCACAGGGAATATTCAGACGCTCCGCCTGAAGCATGAGGGCGGTCCGGGCCGGGTTATACACCACGTCCAGCACCCCTTCGCAGCCGGGGAACCGCTCCAGATCTACCGCCGCCGCGCCGTTTCCAGGATACATGCCCAGAGGTGTGGTGTTGGCGATTATCTCCGCATCGGCATGGCGGGACAAATTGCCGTAATTATCCTCTCCCTCCCTGGAAATGACGGTGACGCTTTTCGCCCCCAGGTCCTTAAGCACCGCGCAGACCGTCACCGAGGCCCCGCCGCTGCCGAGGACAAGGGCTTTTTTCCCGCAGACCCGAATCCCGCTCCGGGACACAAGCTTTTCAAAGCCGTAAGCGTCGGTATTGTCCCCGTATATGCTGCCGTCGGGGCGGCGCACGAGGGTATTGACGCTGCCGATCGCCGCCGCTTTCTCCGAAAGCGCCGCGCAGAAGGGGATAACGGTCTTTTTATAGGGAATGGTCACGTTCAGCCCGTCCCAGTCCCCCTTTTTCAGGAAATCCTCAAGCTGCTCCGGGCTTTTCTCATAGAGCTTATATTCATAGTCCGCAAGCTCGCCGTGAATGGCGGGAGAATAGCTGTGGCCCAGCTTTTCCCCCAGAAGGCCGCATCTGCGCATCATATCACCTCGCTGTAGCTGCCCAGATACACAAACTCTTCCCCGAAGGACTCCAGCTCGCCCATAAGCTGGATAAACTGGGGGGAATAGACCGAGGCGTCCAGGTCGAAATAGAACATAAACTCAAAGTTCCGCTCAGGCATGGGGCGGCTCTCCAGCTTATTGAGGTTGATGCCCAGGGCATAAAAGCGGGAGAGGACCTTATACAGAGAGCCGGGCCGATGGGGCACCACCATCATAAGGCTGGTACGGTCAGCGCCGGGATAGATCTCCAGGTCACGGGAGATGCAGATGAACCGGGTGTAATTATTGCCCTGGTCCTGAACGGACTGCTCCAGGCACTCCAACCCGTAGAGCTTCATGCAGGAGCGGGAGGACAGGGCGGCCACGTCCTTTCTATCGGACTGGGCCACCATCTTTGCCGCCACAGCGGTGTTCTCGCAGGGGATGACCTTCACACCGCTGAACTTGCGCAGATATTCGGCGCACTGGCTTATGGCCTGCTCATGGGAATAGATTTCCTTAATGTCTGAGCGCTTTGCGCCGGGCTTAACCAGCAGGTTGTGGTCCACCTTCAGACGCACGCTGCGGACGATGCGGAAATTGTGCTTCATCATCAGGTCGTACACCATGTTCACCGAGCCCGCGGTGCTGTTTTCCAGCGGGATCACCCCATAGCGGCAGAGACCCTTTTCGATGGCAGAGAAAACCGCGTCGAAGGAGGAGAAATAGAGAACATTGGGCAGGCGGAAGAGCTTGTCGCAGGCGAGCTGGGAGTAGGCCCCCTCCACGCCCTGGCATGCCACGGTGGCATTCTGTGGAAAGAGCCTGTCCGTTTTTTCAATGGCGGCGCTGATTTGCTCTGTCAGCTCCGTGGTGCGTCCGAGGATCCGGTTCTGGCTGCTGCGGCTCAGCTCAAAAATCAGGGAATAGAGGGCTACGGCGTACTCCCGGAGCTGCTCCGGGGTCTTTTCCGCCACATCCAGCAGCTTTTCCCGCTCCCGCTTCGAGTCCAGCACCGGCAGGCCGTGCTTCTTTTTATATTCGGCTATATCCGCCGCCGTCTTCATGCGGCGGGTGAAGAGCTTTATCATCTCATCGTCAATGGAATCAAGCTCCTGTCTGTAATCCTTAAGCTCCATTTTTCTTTACCTCTTTTCTTTTCTGCGCCCGAGCAGCGCGTCATATACGGCCAGGGCTGCCGCAGCCTCCACGCAGGGCACTGCCCGAGGGACGATGCAGGGGTCGTGCCGCCCCGGAACCCGGAGCTTCACTGGCTCCATTGCGTCCAGATCCACGCTGTCCTGCTCCGCCGCCACAGAGGGCGTAGGCTTCACGGCGGCGCGGAACAGCAGAGGCATGCCGTTGGTAATGCCGCCCAGAATTCCGCCGCAGTGATTGGTCTTTGTCTCAACTCTTCCCTTATTCAGGCAGAAGGGGTCGTTATTTTCAAGGCCGGTCATTCCGGCGGCGGCAAAGCCCGCGCCGAATTCGATTCCCTTCACGGCTGGGATGCCGAAAACGGCGGCAGCAATACGGTTTTCCATGCCGCCGAACATGGGGTCCCCCAGCCCGGCGGGCAGGCCCAGCACGGAGCACTCGATTATGCCGCCCAGAGAGTCCCCCGCCGCTTTGGCCCGGGCTATTTTATCCCGCATGGCCGCTCCCCTGCCCTCGTCAACAACGGGAAAGTCCTTGTCCGCCGTGGATGCCAGCAGGACGCCCTTATCGCGGACACCGCCGATTTCCAAAATCCGGGAGATTACCACTATCCCCTCCCGCTCAAGAAGCTGGGCGCAGATGCCCCCGGCAATGCAGAGGGGCGCGGTGAGCCGCCCGGAAAAGTGGCCGCCGCCCGCGTAGTCCTGCGCGCCGCCGAACTTCACCCGGGCGGTGTAGTCCGCGTGACCCGGCCGGGGGACGCCGGAAAGAGCCTTGTAGTCGGCGGAGCGGGTGTCGGTATTTCTTATGATGGCGCTCAGGGGGGCGCCGCAGGTGACGTTTTCCTTAAGGCCCGAGAGAAATTCCGGCGCATCCGCTTCCCGGCGTGGGGTGGAATACTCGTTTTGTCCCGGAGCGCGCCGGCTGAGGAAGCGGACAAGCCGCTCCATGTCGATTGGCTCCCCCGCCGGTATTCCCTCAAGGGTCATGCCTATGGCTGGGGAATGGGACTGGCCGAAGATCATAAGGCGAAGGTTCTCGCCATAGGTGCTGCTCATGCTTTCCCTCCTGTCAGTGCTTCATAGTCCGCCCAGAAGCGGGGATAGGATTTGGCGACGCATTCCGCCCCCTCCACCGTGACCGTCCCGGTGCAGATCCCCGCCGCCACGGCGGCGGACATGGCGATGCGGTGATCCCCGCAGGAGTCCACCCGGCCGCCCCGGAGCCTCTTTCCGCCCCGGATCACAAGGCCCTCGGGCAGTTCCCTGATCTCCGCGCCCAGCGCTTTAAGCATTTCGGTGGTACTGCGGAGCCGGTCAGACTCCTTGAGACGGAGCCGCCCGGCGTTTATGACCCTCGTCTCCCCCGCCGCCCCGGCGGCGAGAACGCTCAGAACCGGGATCAGGTCGGGAATCGGGGCCGCGTCGATCTCGCAGCCCCGGAGAGCGCCGCCCCGGCAGAGGATTTCCCCCTGCCGCCGCTCCGTCTCCGCCCCGAAGCGGCGGAGAATGTCCAGAACCGCCCGGTCCCCCTGATGGGAGTCAGGGTTCAGCCCGGTAACGCTTATTCCCCTTTCCGACATGGCCCCGGCGCAGAGAAAAAAGGCGGCGTTGGAGTAGTCTCCCTCAACGCAAAGCGCCCGGGGCAGCCGGTACTTCACCCCGCCGGGTATGACCCAGCAGCCCCTATCCGGCGTAAGCGCAAGGCCCGCGAGCCGGAGCGCGTCCCCGGTCATGGTTATATAAGCGGAGGATTCGATCTTCCCCGTCACCTGAAGCACACTCTCTCCGGGCAGCAGGGGCAGGGCCATCAGCAGGCCCGAGATATACTGGGAGGACACGTCGCCCGGCAGGCGGTAGTCCCCCGGCCGGAGCTTTCCGGAGCAGGCAAGCGTATCCCCACGCTTTTCAAGGCTCATGCCGTGAGCCATAAGCTCTCTGTCCAGTGGCGCGAGGGGCCTTTCGGGCAGGCGTCCCTCCATTTTGAAACGGGCCCTTGCCCCAAGAGCGCCCGCCGCCGGAAGCAGAAAGCGCAGCGTGGAGCCACTCTCGCCGCAGGGGAGAATCACCTCCCCTGCGGGGGGCGCGGAAATGGGCTTTACCAAAATTCCACCCTGTTTCGTCTCTTTTATTTCCGCCCCGAGGGCCCCGAGGCAGGCCATGGTGGCGGCAATGTCTTTTGAGATCCCGTCGCAGAAGATCTCTGTCTCCTCCTCCCCCAGAGCCGCGCAGACAAGCAGCCTGTGCGCCTGGGACTTGGAGGCGGGGATATGGACGGCGCCGCTTCTGGGGCCGGGAATAATTTCCTTTATCATTTCACGCCTCCCAGCCGAAGCCAGTCTTTGATCTCCGAAACCGGCACCGGCATTACACAGCTCCGGCCAATCCGCTCCGGGACCACCAGATTGATGGTGGCTCCGGCGAGCTTTTTATCGGCCAGGACCGCCCGGGCCATATCCTCAAGGGGATAGTCCGCGGTGACGGGCAGGCCGTAATAATCCAGAATATCCAGCAGTTTTTCCAGCGTTTCCGGGCTGCAGAGCCCCTTTTTCACGGCAGCTCCGGTAATGACCGCCATGCCAATGGCGACGGCCTGCCCGTGGAGCACGGTGAAGCCGCTGCAGGCCTCCACGGCATGGCCCGCCGTATGGCCCAGGTTCAGAAGCTGGCGGCGGCCATGGTCAAATTCATCCTCGATCACCACATCCCGCTTCATCTCCACACAGGTCTTGATCACATGCGCAAGCTGTTCGCTGACCGGGCGCTCCCTGAGTTCATTGAAAAAGCGTTCGCTGCCCAGAACGCCATATTTTATAACCTCGGCACAGCCGCATTTGTACTCCGCCTCGGGGAGGGTTTTCAGTGTGTCCGGGTCGCAGATGACAAGGGAGGGCTGGTAAAAAGCGCCCACCTGATTTTTCCCCGTGGGCAGGTTCACGGCGGTCTTTCCGCCGACGGAGGAGTCCACCGCCGCCAGAAGCGTCGTAGGCACCTGCACGAAGCCCATGCCGCGCTGATAAGTGGCGGCGGCAAATCCGGTCAGATCCCCCACCACGCCGCCGCCCAGGGCCACGAGGGCGTCGGCCCGGCTGAAGTGGTTTTCTGACAGGAAGCCCAGCAGCTCCCCATAGCAGGCAAGGCTTTTGGAACGCTCCCCATGGGGCACAACAAATCTCCTTACCTGAATGTCGGCCTTCTCAAGAGACTTTTCAAGGCGCTCCCCATAGAGGGGGAACACATTGTCATCCGAAACAATGACGGCCCGGCAGCCCTTCAGGCAGGCCGCCATAAGCTCTCCCGCCCGGTCCAGCAGACCCCGCTCTATGAGCACGGAGTATTCCTTTGAAGCGGAGATCATGATTTCCGTCACCGTCCGTCCACCTCCTCCTTGCGCCGCCTGCCCTCGTCCAGAAGCCGGGTCAGTTCCGACAGATTCCCGGCATCCATAGCCGCTTTATAATCCAGCAGGCTTTTAATCAGCATATCCAGCTCCCGGCCCAGGAAATCCCGGTTTTCCATAAACAGCTCCGCCCACATCCGGGGGTTGAGCCAGGCCACCCGGGTCATGTCCTTGTAGCTGCCGGCGGAAAAGCCCTTATGCATCCCGGCTGTGGGGCTTTTGATATAGGCGTTGGAGACTACATGGGCAAGCTGGGAGGTAAACGCGATCATCTCGTCGTGTTTTTCGGCGGTGGTTACAGAATAGCGGTCAAAGCCCGCCGGGGACAGAAGTTCCTTCACCCGGCCCAAAAGCGCAATATCGTCATACACCGGGGGGACAATAACCATAGGCGCGTTGTGGAACATATTGGCCCGGGCATATTTGAAACCGGACTGATGGGTTCCGGCCATGGGGTGGCCCCCCAGATAATTGAAGCCGTATTTTTCCGCCAGCGGGAAACAGGCGGCGCAGACCACCCGCTTTGTGCCGCAGCAATCTATGACAAAGGGTTTTTTCCCGATATAAGGCCCCATTTTTTCCAGGTATTCTATGGTAGCCTCCGGATAAAGAGCGATAAGCACCAGCTCGCAGGAGGAAATATTTTTCTCCGTCAGTTCCCCGTCCACATTGCCGCTCATGATGGCAAAGTCCAGCACGGAACGGCTGCGGTTGAATGCCAGGACCTGATGGCCCGCCTCATGGTAGGCCTTGGCGAAGGAGCCGCCGATCAGTCCCAGGCCGACGATTCCGACTGTCATTTTCCGATTACCTCCCGAATCCCACGGACTTTTTCTGCCAGTTTTACGTATTCCTCGGGCCGGAGGGACTGAGCCCCGTCACAGAGGGCATGCATGGGGTCGTTATGGACCTCAATGATAAGCCCATCCGCCCCACAGGCGGCGCCCGCCAGCGCCATGGGCGGCACGAGCCTTGCGATGCCGGTGGCATGGCTGGGGTCGACGATGATGGGCAAGTGCGTAAGCTCACGGAGCATGGGCACCGCCGCCAGGTCAAGGGTATTTCTGGTGTAGTCGCTGAAGGTACGGATGCCCCGCTCGCAGAGGACCACCTGCTCGTTGCCGCTGGCCATGATGTACTCGGCGCTCATAAGCAGCTCCTTGAGGGTGTTGGCAAGACCTCTTTTCAGCAAAATAGGCTTGTTCACCTTGCCCAGTTCACGGAGCAGATCAAAATTCTGCATGTTCCGTGCTCCCACCTGGAGCATGTCCACCTCCTCGAAGAGAGGCAGATCTGTTACGCTCATGATTTCCGTCACAAAAGGCAGGCCCGTTTCCTCCCGGGCAATTTTCAAAAGCTCAATGCCCGTAGCCTTCAGGCCCGGGAAATCGTAAGGTGAGGTGCGGGGCTTGAAGGCACCACCCCGGAGCATATCCGCCCCGGCGGCCTTCACGGCTTTGGCCACGGTGATGATCTGTTCCTCAGTCTCCACGGAACAGGGGCCAGCGATCATGCAGAAATTGCCCGCGCCTATCTTCACGCCCTTTACGTCCACAACCATATCCTCGGGATGGAACTTCCTGTTGCAGCACTTGAAAGGCTCTGTCACCCGCTTTACGGAATCCACGATATCAAGGCTCGCCACCAGGTCCATGTCCACCTGGGTGGTGTCGCCTATGAGACCCAGAACGGTCTGATACTCGCCCTCGGAGATATGGATTCTCAGCCCCAGGTTCTGAAGCCAGTTGATAAGCTGGTCCCGCTTTTCCTGGGCCACACCGTTTTTAAGCACTACAATCATTTTCCCGTCCTCCTGTTGATGGTTGAATAAATAAAAATTTTTACATAAAAAAATGCCACACAGGCGTAACCTGTGCGGCAATGTAAGCAATTATAAAAGCCTATTTTTGCACCACAAATTACCCTTACTATACAGACATAGTAAAGTAAAAATAATATGCGGCAAAAACGAAGCTGTTCATATCAAATCTCCACAAAAACCGGCGGCCTGTGCCCGCCTCATTTCTATGGGAATAATATAGACCCGCCGGCTTTCCCTGTCAAGCTTAAATTTAACCAAACATTTTTCCTTTCCCCGGTATATTCTCATCAATATTCCCTCAGATACTCCCGCAGCAGCTCCACTGCCCGCCGCTCGAGGCGGGATATCTGCACCTGGGACACCCGCATGACCCGGGCACAGCTTTGCTGGGTCATGCCGTGGTAATAGCGCAGAGCCACGACCTGCCGCTCCCGCTCGGGCAGCTTCTCGATGGCGGCGCGCAGGGCTACATGCTCCACCAGCTTCTCCTCCGCGGCATAGTCCCCCAGCACCAGTTCCAGCGTGAAGCCGTCCTCCCCGCTCTCCCGCTGGAGACTCTCGGCCGGCCCGGTGGCTGTCTCGGCAAAGGCAATGTCCTCCGGGCTGATGCCCAGTTCCCGGGAAAGCTCCGAAATGGTGGGTTCCCGGCCTATGCGCTGCTCCAGCGTGTTTCTGGCCGCGCGTATCCGGGAGGACTGCTCCTTTATCCCCCGGCTGACTTTTACCGTACCGTCGTCCCTTAAAAAGCGGCGTATCTCTCCGGAGATTTTCGGCACGGCATAGGTGGAAAACTTGGTTCCGAAATTCAGGTCAAAGCCCTCTATGGCTTTGAGAAAACCCACGCAGCCCAGTTGGTACAGGTCTTCCGCATCCACGCCCCGGCCGAAAAAGCGCCGGGCGATGCTCCAGATAAGGCCGGAATTTTCCTCTACCAGCCGTCCCGCCGCCTCTCTGTCTCCCTCCTGGGCCGCGGCAATGGCGGCGTAAATATCCCCGCTCATAGCCGCCGGGGCCGGGGGCGGACGCCCCGCTGCATGGTGACGGTAGTGCCCTTTCCCGGAGCAGACTTCACCTTGAGCCTGTCCATGAAGCTTCCCATTATCGTAAAGCCCATGCCGCTGCGCTCCTCGCCGCCGGTGGTATACAGGGGGGCCATAGCCCGGTCCACATCCTCTATGCCCCGGCCCCAGTCCCGGACGGAGATTTCCAGAATACTGCCCTCCAGTATCCTCATACGCATGCTTATCTTGCCAATCTGGTCCGGATAGGCGTGGACAATGCAGTTTGTCACTGCCTCGGAAACGGCGGTCCTGACGTCGCCCAGCTCTTCCATGGTGGGGTCAAGCTGGGCAGCAAAGGCCGCGGCGGCAGTGCGCGCAAAGGCCTCGTTGCAGCTTTGGCTTGGGAACTCAAGCTTTATGTAATTTTTACTGTTCATTCTTCTCCTCCTATTTACTCATGGCAACGGGCACAAGTCTATAGATACCCGAGGCGTCAATGACCCGCTGGGGCTGTCCGGCGGGGTTTTCTATCCATGCCCTGCCGCCCAGAGCCTGCATACGGCGGCTGACTCTGATGATGACAGCAATGCCGGAGGAATCCATAAAGCTGAGGCCGGACATATCCAGGGCACAGTCCCGGGGCAGGTATTCGTCCAGCAGCTCGTCTATGGAGCGCATGAGGCATCTGGCCTCGTGATGGTCCAGCTCGCCGGACAGATAAATCGTCAGACGGCCGGAGGAAAAGGCGGTGCTGAGGTTCATTTTTCATCTCTCCTGTTCAAAGCCCCAAAAGGCTTTTTAGTAAAAGCATTGTTCGTTTCCAAAGGCTGCGGCGGGTGCCCGGCGGAATTTGGAGGAAACAAAAGCACCACATACCTGCGTATGTGGTGCTATTTTATTACTTTTTATATGAAAACCATGTCGAAAAGCCGCTTCGGTAATCTACGTGCGCGAAAGATTGTTTTTCAGGCTGTGTGCAGCCGGCAGACACCTCTGCATTTAAAATAAAAATTTCCGGCGCGCCTTTTTGTCAGGCTTTCCAGAGCCAGCAGACGCGCCCGGCTGCAAACGCCATCCCCAGCTTTTCCTGAAGCTTTCGCGACTTTTCGTTTCCGACAAATACCTGCCCATAGGGAACGTGCCCCTCCTTAAGCTCCATATTCACATATCTCCGCTCCAGGGCCTCGCCAAAGCCCCGGCGGCGGTAATCGGGAAAAACCTCCAGCAGCCCGATGGAGCCCTCGGCGTGCCGCCCTATAAAGCCCGCGAGCTCACCCCGGTCAAAAATACCATACATCAGGCCCCGCTCTGTCAGCCAGCCGATATATTCTCCGTCGTGGCTGTGGTATGTACGGGTAATGATCCCGGTATACCGGCAGTCAAGCCGCCTGATGTCATAAGCCTGTTCTTTGAGGGGCTCAGTTTTCAGATACGCCGCCTGCCAGCACTCGTCACCGGGCTTCAGAGAATATTTCCGGCACAGGGCTTCCTTCATCTGCATCTGATGGATAACCAGGAACTCAAATTCCGCCTCTTGCACAAGCGCCAGCCCCTGCTCCGTGCCGCCGCAGGACAGCATGGCGCAGGAACCATCGTCCACCGTGAGCAGGACGCCGTCCTCCCCAGCCCGGACTGTCTTGCACAGGCCGCGGCGCAGGCACTCGATCATATCAATATTGAGAAGGGTATCGCGGCACAAATATTCCAATGCTTTTTCTTCCATATTCATTTTCTCTGATTAAGGCTTCGCCGCCCTCCCTGGGAGAACGGCGAAACGCAAACTTATTTTCCAATATTCTCCATGCTGAGCTTCAGGTTCTCAATAAGAGACTCAAGCTTTGCTTTCTTCTCCCGCTCGATGTTGACGACATTTTCGGGAGCACGGGTGACGAAGTTTTCATTGGAGAGCTTGCCGATTTGAGCGGCAAGCTGCTTTTCGGCATTTGCCAGCTCCTTTTCGATGCGGGCCTTCTCCTTTTCCAGGTCTACCAGCTCCGCCATAGGCATAAACATGCGGGCGTTGTCAGTGACAACAGAAACCATTCCCTCGCTGCCCTCGGGGGCCGCGTCCAGAACGCTGACGCCGCTGGCATAGGCCAGCTTGCAGATATAGCTTTCACCGGCCTCAAAAGCCGCCTTTTTATCGGTGGCTATGATCAAATGAGCCTTTCTGGAGGGGGGCACGTTCATCTCGGAGCGGCGGGTTCGGACGGCCTTGATGGCGCTCATCACCATCTCAAAATTCTGCTCGTCCTGAGGGAAGTCAAGCTCCGGCCTGAACTCGGGGTACTTCTGGATCATCAGGGCCTCGCCCTCATGGGGCAGCGCCTGCCATATCTCCTCGGTGATGAAGGGCATAAAGGGGTGCAGGAGTTTGAGGATCTCCGTCAGCACGTACAGAAGCACCTTCTGGGCGGAGAGTCTGGCCTCCTTATCTCCGCCGTTCAGGCGGGGCTTGGTGAGCTCGATATACCAGTCGCAGTAGCTGTCCCAGATAAAATCATAGATCTTGGCAGCGGCCACGCCCAGCTCAAAGCTGTCCATGTTTTCGCAGACCTCTTTCACCACGTCGTTGAGCTTGGAGAGGATCCACTTATCCTCGATCTCCAGCTTTTCGGGCAGCTCGTTCTTATCCACGGTCAGATTCATCATCACAAAGCGGGAGGCGTTCCAGATCTTGTTGCAGAAGTTGCGCATGGCCTCGCACTTCTCCACGAAGAAACGGGTGTCGTTTCCGGGAGAATTGCCGGTGATGAGATTGTAGCGCAGGGCGTCCGCGCCGTATTTGTCCACCATTTCCAGCGGGTCAATGCCGTTGCCGAGGGACTTGGACATTTTGCGGCCCTGGCTGTCTCTCACAAGGCCGTGGATAAAGACGGTTCCGAAAGGTTCTCTGTTCATCTGCTCCATGCCGGAGAAGATCATGCGGGCCACCCAGAAGAAAATAATGTCATAGCCCGTGACCATGACGGAGGTGGGGTACCAGTAGCCAAGCTCCTCCGTCTTTTCCGGCCAGCCCATTGTGGAGAAGGGCCATAGGGCAGAGGAGAACCAGGTGTCCAGCACGTCCTCCTCCCGGGTGATGTTTTTACCGTGGCAGTGCTCACACTCCACAGCGTCCTCCCGGGAGACGGTGATATGGCCGCAGTCGGCGCAATACCAGGCGGGGATCTGATGGCCCCACCAGAGCTGGCGGGAGATGCACCAGTCGTGCACATTCTCCATCCAGTTGAGATAGATCTTTGTAAAACGCTCGGGCACAAACTTTATGCGCCCGTCCCTTACCACCTCGATGGCCTTCTCAGCCAGCGGGGCCATTTTCACGAACCACTGGGGGCTGGTAAGCGGCTCCACCACGGTGCCGCAGCGGTAGCAGCAGCCCACATTGTGATTGTATGGCTCCACCTTCACAAGATAGCCCTGCTCTTCAAGGTCGGCTACGATGGCCTTGCGGGCCTCGTAACGGTCCATCCCGTCGTATTTGCCGCCGTTTATGATCCTCGCGTCCTCGTCGATGACCTTGATCTGCTCCAGATTGTGCCGCAGGCCCAC
>DCJL01000022.1:110441-110959 GCA_002320035.1 Clostridiales bacterium UBA1701
GTCATCTTCACGGCGCCGGTGCCGAAGCCCAGCTCCACATAATCATCCGCCACGATGGGGAGCTTTCTGCCCACCAGAGGGAGAACGGCTTTTTTCCCCACAAGGTGCTTATAGCGTTCATCTTCCGGGTGGACGGCGACGCCGGTATCGCCCAGCATGGTTTCGGGCCGGGTGGTGGCGATGATCAACTCCTCGTCGGAATTCTCAATGGGATATCTGATGTGCCAAAAATGGCCGGGCATGTCCTTATATTCCACTTCCGCGTCGGACAGCGCCGTGCGGCAGTGGGGGCACCAGTTGATGATGCGGCTTCCCTTATAGATAAGCCCCTTTTCATACAGGTCGCAGAAGGTCTCCCGTACAGCCTTGGCACAGGTATCGTCCATCGTGAAGCGGTTGCGCTCCCAATCGCAGGAGACACCCATGCGCTTCTGCTGCTCCACGATTCTATTTCCATACTGCTGCTTCCAGTCCCAGACCCGCTCCAGGAACTTTTCCCGGCCCAGGTCGTAGCGGGT
>DCJL01000022.1:110987-111990 GCA_002320035.1 Clostridiales bacterium UBA1701
TGGGTGGCGATGCCCGCATGGTCAACACCGGGGATCCACAGGGCGGCAAAGCCCTGCATGCGCTTGTAGCGGGTCAGAATGTCCTGCAGGGTGGCGTCCATGGCATGGCCCATGTGAAGCTGGCCGGTCACGTTGGGGGGCGGCATCACGATGGAGAAAGGCTTCTTGTCCGGGTCAATCTTTCCCTTGAAGTAGCCGCCTTCCATCCACATATCATAAATCTTTTTTTCAACCGCCTGAGGCTCGTACACCTTGGGAAGCTCTTTCATTTTTACATCCTCCTCAAAAAAATGGAAACGCCCTGAAGCACAAGGCTTCAGGGCGATAAAAAACCGCGGTACCACCTGAATTCCGCTTTCGCGGCGCTCACAGCCCTTTAACGCAGGGCATACGCCGGGGCTACACAGCGCGCCTTCACCCCAAACGCTCAGGGCCGACCTTCCGCGGCGCTTCATGAAAGCTCTCACCGTCCGCTTTCTCTCTGAAATCCGCCCTCCGCGTACTCCTGCCCGTCACAGCGCAAAAATTACGATTGCGAAGATTATATAATACCCCGAAACTTTTGTCAACAAAAACGGCCTTGATTTTATTGCTTTTTCCGGCTGTCGATATACTCGCAGGCGGAAAGGGCGGCAATGTTGCCTTCTCCGGCGGCCTTGGGGAGCTGAAAAGGCTTTCCAGTGCAGTCTCCGGCGGCAAAAACCCCGGGAACTGCGGTGGCCATGCGGCGGTCAGTGACGATGCCGCCGTCCCCATACTCCAGACCCGGCACAAGCTTTGTGACCGAAACGGTGTCCTTTATTATAAACACACAGTCCACCGGGTATTCCTCGCCCCGGAAGATAAGCTTTTCCGCCTTTTCGCCACCGCTTATCTCATAGCGGCCGTTTTCCGCGAAGCGCAGGACGCTGCATCCAATGCTCTTGAGAAAATCCCCGTCTCTCACCGCTTCCTCGCCGCTGCCCACAACGGCCACAGTCCTGCCCCGGTAGAGCATCCCGTC
>DCJL01000022.1:112001-112649 GCA_002320035.1 Clostridiales bacterium UBA1701
GTCGCAGGTGGCGCAGTAGCTCACGCCGCGGCCCAGAAACTCCGCCTCTCCGGGGTAGAGCTTTTCCCGGGTGATCCCGGCAGCGATGATTACGGCGGAGGCCATATAAAACTCGTTCTCCACCGCCACGCCGAAGCTGTCTCCCATTGGTATGACCGACAGGGCTCTTCCGGGGATCAGTTCCGCCCGGCTCTCCTCAAGCTGCCGCCTGAACACCTCGGCCATTTCAAAGCCGGCCATAGCGGGCAGCCCGGGGTAATTGGTAACATTTTCCGCTTTGTGGAGACTGCTTGTCTCCACGCCGTTTGTGACCACACCCACGGTTTTCCCCCGGTTAAGGCAGGTAAGCGCGGCGGAAGTACCGGCGGCGCCACCGCCGATTATGATAACGTCAAAACTGTCAGCCATGCTCTTCATCTCCTTTTTTTCCTTAGTCTACCACTTTATTATTGTAATTACCACCCTTATCGTTTATAATATTCAGGTATTTCAGACAGGAGAGGATTCAAAATGGAAGAGAGCGCAAGAAATTTCATTGAAGCCTTTGTACAGGAGGATGTCTCCGAAGGCGGCCGCTGCTACGGTATGCAGGTTCACACCCGTTTTCCCCCCGAACCCAACGGTTATCTGCACATCGGCCACTGCAAG
>DCJL01000014.1:0-44663 GCA_002320035.1 Clostridiales bacterium UBA1701
CCGCGGCGGCTTCGCCGGTCACGGCCTCATCCTCACCGGCGGCTTCGCCGGTCACAGGCTCGTCCCCGGTGACGGGCCCGGCAGGGGCGAAGCCGGACTCATAGGCGGCCAGAATTGCGTCGGCAGTGGCTTTGGCGGCGGCCAGAGTCTCCTCGGTAGGGGCGGAAGAAGCGGTGCCGTCCTCGGCGGTGGTCTCTACGGTCTCCGCGGCCACATAATAATAGGCAAGGCCGAAAATGTCGCTTGCGCCCTCAAGGCCCTTATAGTATTCCTCCAGCTCCGCGTCGGTGTACTGGAAACTGTCGGACATCTGGGACAGCACTTTGCTGGCCAGGGCAGAGTCCAGCCCGGCCTGGCGGACGAGGGCCTTAGTGACCCCGGTGCCGTAGCTGGCGGCAAAGAACTTGTCGACACTGCCGTAGCCCAGGCCCTTGACATATTCGTCCAGTCCTTCAAAGCCCGCGTCGACCTGGGCGATCTCGTCCTCGTCCAGCGTGATGCTCTTTTCGGCGGCATAGTCAAGGAGGGCCTTGGTCTGGGTCAGCTCCTGGCTGGCGGCATCAAGGAAATAATCCCTCCAGGTACCGCCCTCCAGCATGGGGCAGCTCTGGGAGCCAAGGCCGGCGATGCCGGCGCTGGTGTCCAGACCGAAAAGGGAGGCGTAGCTGCCGTACTGATTGGCCCAGGTGTAATACTGGTTTGCATAGCTGTAACTCACACGGGCGGGACTGAATCCCTCGCCTCCGATTGTCAGAGCGGTGGTGCCGGTGTAAAGAAAGCTGGAATTCAAAAACAGAATGGCGGCGATGAGAATCACTACGCCGATCGTGCCCAGCGTCCAGCGAAGCTTGCTCCGGGCCTTTTTCTTTGCCTCGGCCTGGGCGGCCAGAGTCTTTTTATCGGTGCCCGCCTCGCGGGCGGCCTGACGGTTTTTCTTTTCTGTTGAAGCGCTCATTGTATGTCATCCTTTTTCATGCTTTTCATTTCTGCCGCGTGTTTGCAGACTAAAGCATTATAACCCAAATAAGCCCGCTGTTCAAGAGAAATAACGCAGTTATTAAAATGTTAATTATATTCCCGTCTGTTTCGGTTGTTTTGACAGGCTGAATATGGTACGATTGGCTACGTATTCTGGAAAGGAAAAGGACATGAAGCGAAAAAAATCATTCATACGGAACATGACTGCCGCGGCGGCCGCACTGCTGGCGGCGGTGTGTATCGTCTGCGACAGCAAGTATAACATTCAGCTTACGGAGTACCGCGTGGAGTCTCAGAAGCTCCCGGAGGAGCTGGACGGCTTCCGGATCGTGCATCTCTCCGACCTGCACGGAGCGGAGCTGGGCCGGGACAACGAGAGGCTGATAGAACTTACGCGCCGGCAGGAGCCGGACCTGATCGCCCTGACCGGGGATTTCGCGGAAAACGGGAAGGAGCTCTCGGCAGTGGAGAGCCTGCTGGAGGGCATAGAGGGTCTGGCGCCCGTTTATTATGTCTGCGGGAACCACGAATGGGCCGGGGGCTGCGTGGAGGAGATCAGGGCGCTGATGGAGCGCCATGGCGTGCGCTGGCTTTCAAATCAGTATGAGCTTCTGGAAAAAAACGGGGCGCGGCTTGTTGTCGCCGGGGCGGAGGATCCAAACGGCCGGGCGGATATGACAAGGCCCCGGGAGCTGGCAGAGAGGATCCGGGCAGACTATCCAGAGGATTTTGTGCTCTGGCTGGGGCACAGGAATTACTGGGTGCAGAGGTATCCGGAGCTTCCCGTCGACCTGATCCTCAGCGGCCATGCCCACGGCGGCATTGTACGCCTGCCCTTTATAGGCGGGCTTTTCAACACCAATCACGGCTTTGGGGCTGAGTATGAAAATGGCCTGTATTTCTCAGGAAGCTACTGCATGGAGGTTTCGCGGGGCCTTGGGAATTCTGTGCCCGTACCCAGGATTTTCAACCGCCCGGAGCTGGTGACGCTGGTTCTGGAGCGCGCGGAATGATAATTTTTAATTAGTTTTTTTAAAAGGACAGTCATAATCTTTTCACAGCGCGCATATACTGAGGATATGCTGAAATCATAGAAAATTTTTCAGGCATTCTGACGAAAAACAGGAGGTATATGCGTGGAACACGATATTGACGATCTCATTTACGGCAGCTATGACCCGGGACCCAGCAGCCGGTAAAAGGGCCGCGGAAATCCATGCGGCGAGATAAAAAAGCCCGCCATCCCATATTTTGAAGTGGGATGGCGGGCTTTTGTCAACTGCGGTTTTGTTCTTTCCGGCGTGCGGGGGACCGGGAGACAAGGCCAATGATCTGGCCGGAGAGCACCACCGTAAGCAGCGAGTACAGGATGCGGCGCAGAGGGATATAGCTCAGGGACAGGAGCAGGACGATCAGGTCACTTGCCAGATAGATCCACTGAATTTTCAGCCCCGTGAGCTTTGCAAGGCCCATGGCCAGCGCGTCGTCCCCGCCGGGGGCGCCGCCGGCGCGGACGCTGATGCCCACGCCAAGGCCGACAAAAAGCGCGCCGAGCACGGCAGCGGCCAGAGGATAGGCGGCAATGCCGGGGAAGAGAGGCGGAAACAGCTCGCAGACCCAGTAAAACAGGGAAAAGCCGCCGCCCGCCGCAAGGGAGAGCAGCACAAAATCCCGGCCCAGAGTCAGCCAGCCGAAAAGATAGCAGGCGGCGTTGAGCACGAGGCCCGAAAGCGCGGGAGAGAGATCCAGCCAGTGATGCAGCAGCAGAGTCAGACCCAGAACGCCGCCCTCGGTGACGCCTGAGAGAGAATGAATATTATAAAGCCCGAAGGCCAGAACAGCGCTGCCCAGCAGGGACAGGCATACGCGCCTGAAATTCAGGGGGGAGGACAAATTAACAAAACCTTTCTTTGATTTTTTCCGGGGATCGAGAGACGGGGCGGAAAAATGCGGCAACGGAACGGGCGCAGGAAGGGCTCGTTCCGTTTTGCGTATGATTTCTTGTCATGGAGGAAAGGGGGGGCGCCGCAGCGGGGCCGCCCCATGGCTGCCGACCGTAAAAACCGATTTCCGGAATCGGCAATCAATGCGCGGGATGGGAAAGATCAATCGGCGGCGCGCATGGAGAGGAAGGCGTTGATAAAGCCATCCAGATCTCCGTCCATCACGTTCTGGATGTTGCCGTTTTCGTACTCGGTTCTGTGATCTTTCACGAGCTGATAGGGCATGAACACATAGGAGCGGATCTGGCTGCCCCATTCGATCTTCATCTGGACACCCTTGATGTCGCTTATCTTCTCCAGATGCTCCCGCTCCTTAATCTCCGCAAGCCTTGCCCGCAGCATGTTTTTGCAGTTTTCAAGGTTCTGGAAGTGGCTTCGCTCCACCTGGCTGGAGACCACGATGCCGGTGGGAATATGGGTCAGGCGGACGGCAGAGGAGGTCTTGTTGACCTTCTGGCCGCCGGCGCCGGAGGAACGGAAAACATCCATCTTGATGTCGTCGTCCTTGAGCTCGATCTCGTTGTCGCTGCTGATCTCGGGCATAACCTCCACGGCGGCAAAAGAGGTGTGCCGCCGCCCGGCGGCGTCAAAGGGGGAGACGCGGACAAGGCGGTGAATGCCATGCTCGCTTTTCAGGAAGCCGTAGGCGTTCTCGCCCTCAATCATGATGGTGGCGCTTTTGAGCCCGGCCTCGTCCCCGTCCAGATAGTCCATCACCCGGACCTTATAGCCGTGCCTGTCGGCCCACATGTTGTACATCCGGTAGAGCATGGAGGCCCAGTCCTGCGCTTCTGTGCCGCCGGCGCCGGCGTGGAAGGTGAGGATAGCGTTGTTCTGGTCGTATTCCCCGGTAAGCAGGGTGCCAAGGCGCATCTCTTCAGCCTTTTCGGAGAAGGCGGCAAACTCGCTCTGAAGCTCCGGGAGCATGGAGGCGTCGTCCTCCTCAATGGCCATCTCGCACATGACCTGCATGTCCTCCCAGGCGGAGCAGAGCTTCTGATACTTTTCGCATTTATTCTTCAATGTTTTCAGGCGCTTCTGAACCTTCTGGGATTTTTCCACATCGTTCCAGAACCCGTCTCTCTCGCTGGCGGCCTCCAGCTCCTCGATCTCACGCTGGGCCGCATCCAGCTTCAAAGCGCCCCGGAGCACTTCCAAAGCGGGCCGGGCGTTATTCAGTTTGACCTTGTATTCCTCAAATTCGAGCATTTTTTCAACTACTTTCATGTGAATTGTCAACATGGTATTATATACAAAAAACGGCAGTTTGTAAATCCGTTTTTTTATCGGCTATTTGACCGGCAAAAAATATAGTTCCTCTTCCATTTTGCCTGATTTGTGGTATAATATAAAAGCCCGTGGTACGAGCGGGAAAACACCGGCCCGGGCAAAAATTTTAAAGCGACGAAAGACAAAGATGATTAACGGAGGATAAAAGAGAAATGATTTCACACGGCAAAGAGATAAAGGTTTTCGCCGGCAATTCAAATCCCGCGCTGGCGGAGAATATCTGCTCTGAACTCTATAAGAGCCTTGGCAATGCGTCTGTTTCCCAGTTCGCGGACGGCGAGTGCTCCATTTCCGTGTTCGAGCCCGTGCGCGGCAAGGACGTTTTCATCGTCCAGTCTACCTGCAAGCATGTCAACGACAACCTGATGGAGCTGCTGATCATGATCGACGCTATGCGCCGTGCTTCCGCCGGTCGTATCACCGCAGTCATCCCCTACTTTGGCTATGCCCGCCAGGACCGCAAGGCCAAAAGCCGTGACCCCATTTCCGCAAAGCTTGTGGCGAATCTCATCACCGCCGCCGGCGCTGACAGAGTCCTGACCATGGATCTGCACGCCGCCCAAATCCAGGGCTTTTTTGACATTCCCGTGGATAATCTCATGGGTTCCCATCTCTTCGTTAAGCATTTTATTAAGATGTTCGGCAAGGGCAACGAGGACGTGATGGTCGTCTCACCCGACGTGGGCAGCACTGCCCGCGCCCGCGCCTTTTCCATGAAGCTGGGCGTAAACATGGCCATCGTTGACAAGCGCCGTGAGCGGGCCAATCAGTCCGAGGTTATGAACATAATCGGCAACGTGGAGGGAAAAACCTGCATCCTGCTGGACGATATCGTAGACACCGCCGGCTCCCTCTGCGGCGCGGCCAAGGCCATCAAGGAGATAGGCGGGGCAAAGGAGGTCTATGCCTGCGCCACCCACGGCGTGCTCTCCGGCCCGGCCATAGAGCGCATTCAGGAAAGCTGTATCCAGGAGCTTCTCCTGCTGGACACCATTCCTTATCCCTCCGACAAGGCTCCCTGCGAGAGAATCCGGTACATCTCTACCGCCTCAGTCTTTGCCGAGGCCATCCGGCGCATTTACGAGGAGGTTTCCATCTCCAACCTGTTCGAGTAAGGCGGGACTTCCGCCGGGAGACCCCCGCCGCCGGACGGCGGCGGGGTTTGCCCGGATTTAATGACAAATTTCACGATAAACAGAGGTTTTTTCAATGCTTTTCAAAAAGCCCGGAGGGGTGAACTGGCTGGTGGTGTTTCTGGGAAATCCCGGCCAGCGCTATGAGGGCACGCGGCACAACGCCGGCTTTATGACGGCGGACGCCATGGCGAGGAAAAAGGGCCTGAGCATCAACAGGCTTCGCTTCCGGGCGCTTACCGCTCAGTGTGAAATCGACGGGGAGCGCGTGCTGCTCATGAAGCCCCAGACGTTTATGAATCTCTCGGGAGAAGCTGTGGCCCAGGCCGCGGGCTTTTATAAAATTCCACCGGAGCGGGTGCTTGTGGTATCGGACGAGATGTCCCTTCCCATTGGCAAGCTGCGCATACGGCAGAAGGGCTCCGCCGGAGGCCATAACGGGCTTAAAAACATCATTGCCCGGCTGGGTACGGAGAATTTCCCCCGCATCCGCCTGGGGGTCGGCGCGCCGCCGCACCCGGATTACGACGCGGCGGACTGGGTGCTTTCGGCCTTCAAAAACCAGGACGCGGAGGACATGGCCGCGGCGGCGGAAAGAGCGGCCGAGGCCATAGAGTGCTATATCAGCCGGGGGCCGGAGCGGGCTATGAATCTCTATAACTGAAGCATCAGGCGGCGTCAGCCGCCTTGAGCATATGGGACATTTCATAGAACAGGGAGGATGCGTATATGAAGAAAAGCTGTATAGCGATGCTTCTTGCGGGCGGCCAGGGCTCCAGACTCTATGCCCTGACTCAGAATGTAGCGAAACCCAGTGTACCCTTCGGCGGAAAGTACAGGATAATTGACTTTCCCCTCTCCAACTGCGCCAACTCCGGCATAGATACCGTTGGCGTGCTGACCCAGTACCGGCCCCTGCGGCTCAACAGCTACATCGGCAGCGGACAGCCCTGGGACCTTGACGTAGCGGACGGAGGCGTGTATATCCTGCCGCCTTACCAGAGTGCCGGGGAGAAAGGCTCCTGGTTCTCCGGCACTGCTAACGCCATTTACCAGAACATGGGCTTTATCGAGAGCTATGAGCCGGAAAACGTGCTCATTCTCTCAGGAGACCACATATACAAGATGGACTATGCGGACATGCTCAGAGAACACATTGCCAAGGGCGCCGCCTGCACCATCTCCGTGCTCCAGGTTTCCATGGAAGAGGCCACCCGCTTCGGCATCATGAATCTGGGGGAAGACGGTTATGTCAGCGAGTTTGAGGAGAAGCCCCAAAAGCCCAAAAGCGACCTGGCTTCCATGGGCATTTACATCTTCAATTGGCAGAAGCTCCGCTCCTATCTGATCGCCGATGAGAACGATCCCCAATCCAGCAAGGACTTCGGCAAAAACATCATCCCCGCCATGCTCAAGGCCGGAGAGAAGCTCTGGCCCTACCGCTTCGACGGGTACTGGAGAGACGTGGGCACCATCACCAGCCTCTGGGACGCCAATATGGACATGCTCTCCACCACACTCATAAATCTTTTCGACCCTAGCTGGCCCATCGGTTCCCGAAGCCCCGTCTGCCCGCCCCACTTTGCCGGGGACAGCGCGGAAATCACGCACTCCATCATCACCGAGGGATGCGAGATAGACGGGCATGTGGAAAACTCTGTGCTCTCGCCCTCTGTGAAGGTAGGCAAAGGGGCCACGGTGCTTTACAGTGTGCTGATGCCCGGCGTGGTGGTGGAGGAGGGCGCGGTGGTTGAGTACGCCATCGTGGGCGAGAACACGGTCATCCGCTCCGGCGCCCATGTGGGCGCACCTCCCGACGGGACCGACGCCTGGGGCGTTGCCACCTGCGGGCCGGATATCGAGATAAGAGGCGGCGCGCTGGTGCCCGCCGCCGCCATGATTTATACGGGCGAGGAGGTTTAAGCCATGAGAGATTATCACGGAATCATCTTTGCTTACAGCGCCGCCCCCGAGCTGCGGGAGCTGGTTGAGGCCCGCACCGCCGCTTCTCTGCCTTTCTGCGGCAGATACCGGCTTATAGATTTTTCCCTCTCCTCCCTGCGAAACGCAGGGATCCTGGATGTGGGCGTTATCATGCAGCGGGATTATCAGTCTCTGCTGGACCATATCGGCAGCGGCAAGGCCTGGGACATGAGCCGCAAGACCGGCGGCCTGCGCATGCTGCCCCCCTTCGGCCTGCCCGAGTACCACACCGGCAACTACACCGGCACCATGGAAGCGCTCAATGCCGTGGCGACTTACATAAGGGATATTCCCCAGAAGAACATTATCCTGATGCTGGGCAGTCTCTGCGCCAATATTGACCTGGACGCGGCCATTCGCCGGCATGAGAGCTTTGGGGCCGACATTACCGCAATCTGCGCCGACCATACCCCCGAGGGCCTGCACCACCGCTATTTTGTGGGGGATGACGGGCTGGTGGATCAGGTCCGTTTCGATCGGGAAGGGGACTGTGATGGCCTGGCCTCTCTGGAGTGCTACATTGTGCGCAGGGAGGTACTGCTGGACCTGATGGACAAGTGCCGCTCCGGCCATCTGTACAGCTTTCACAGAGATGCGGTGAATATCTTCCTCAACGAGGGCGGCAGGATGGGCGTATACATCCACCCGGGCTACGCCTGCGCAATCCGCAGCGTGGACGGTTATTACAAGGCGGGGATGGATATGCTCAATACCGGGAACCGCAGCCAGCTTTTCCCGGCCGACAGGCCCGTGCGCACCAAGATCCACGAGGAGGTCAGCAGCTATTACGGCGAGAAGGCCATATCCCGCAGGAGTCTTGTGGCGGACAACTGCTTTATAGAAGGCGAGATCGAGGACTGCATCATCTCCTCCGGCGCCAGGATCGCCCCGGGGGCAAAGCTGCGCCGCTGCATTGTCATGCGGGGCTGCACCGTGGAGGCGGGTGCCGTGCTGGAGCATGTAATCGCCGATAAATACACAAGCTTTTCCGCCGGCACCGTGCTTACCGGCAGCCCCAGGCTCCCTATTGTGGTGCCAAAAAATTTCAAAATCTGAAGAACGAGGTATTATCCCATATGTTTGGTGAAATCTCACGCGACGAGGTCCGCAGCGCCATAGAGGACAAGCTCTGCGCCCATTTTGCCGTCAGCGGCGACAATGCTGACGACGGCCAGATATTCCAGGCCACGGCCATGGTTATCCGGGAGATAATGAGCCGCTTTCTGGCGGCGGAGGATCCCACCCATGCCGAGAAGGAAGTCCACTATATGTCCATGGAGTTTCTCATGGGCCGCAGCCTTATGAAAAATGCCTTTAATCTGGGCATTTCCGAGGCCGTTACCGGCGCACTGGAAGACATGGGCCGCTCTGCTGCCGATATTTTCGAGGAGGAGCCGGATGCCGGGCTGGGCAACGGCGGCCTTGGCCGCCTGGCCGCCTGCTATATGGACAGCATGGCCACCCTGGGCCTTGAGGCCACAGGCTATTCCATCTGCTATGAGCTGGGTATTTTCCGCCAGAAATTTGTGGACGGAAGGCAGACCGAAGTGGCGGACAACTGGCGCAGCGCCGCTGAGAGCTGGCTTGTTCCCCGGTATGAGGACGCAGTTGAGATTCGTTTCGGCGGCCAGATTGCCCCCCATTGGGACAGCTTTGGACGTTACCACGCGGAGCACACGGGCTACACCGCCGTTCTGGCCGTGCCCCGGGATATGCTCATTGCGGGCTTTGGCGGCAAAGAGGTCAACACCCTCCGCCTCTGGGACGCAAAGAGCACCAACGAGCTGGACATGTACCTCTTCTCTGAGGGCGAGTATGTCAAAAGCATGGAGCAGCGCACCATGGCCGAGGTTATCACCAAGGTGCTCTATCCGGCGGACGACCATATCGAAGGCAAGACCCTGCGCCTGAAGCAGCAGTACTTCTTTGTTTCCGCCACCGCTCAGGACATCGTGCGCAAACACATCAAAAAATGGGGAGACATCCGCGCCTTTGCCCGGCACCACACCATCCAGATCAATGATACGCATCCCACCCTCATCATTCCCGAACTTATGCGCATTTTTATGGATGAATACGGCCTCGGCTGGGATGAGGCGTGGAACATCGTCAAGGCCAGCGTAGCCTATACTAACCATACCGTTATGAGCGAGGCGCTGGAGAAGTGGCCCCAGGATCTGGTCCAGCGGCTGCTGCCCCGGCTCTGGGAGATCATCTGCGAGATAAACCGCCGCTGGTGTGATTATCTTATGGCCAGCTTTGGCCAGGACGCCCGTGTGGGCCGGAACCTTATCATCAGAGATAATCAGGTCCACATGGCCAACATGTGCCTGGCCGCCTGCTACAAGGTCAACGGCGTCTCCCGCCTCCACGGCGAGATTCTCAAAAAAGACCTGTTTCATGACATATATACCCTTCGCCCCGAGCGGTTTACCCATGTGACCAACGGCATCGACCACCGCCGCTGGCTCTCCCAGATCAACCCCGGCCTCCACACGCTTATCTGCGAGCTTTTGGGCGGGGACGGGTACCTGACCCGGCCCGAGGAGCTGGAAGGCCTTGCCGCCTTTGTCTCTGACAGCGAGGTCCGCTGCCGGGTGAACGCGATAAAGCAGGAAAATAAGCTGCGTTTCGCGGAATTTGCCCGCCGCAACGACAGTTTTCTGCTCAATACCGGCGCGGTTATAGATGTGCAGGTCAAGCGCCTGCATGAGTACAAGCGCCAGCTCCTCTGCGCCATGAGTATCGCCAACCTCCAGATGCAGCTTCACGACAATCCCAATATGGACTTTGTGCCCAGAACCTTTGTCTTCGGCGCCAAGGCCGCCGCCGGCTACCGGGCAGCAAAGCGGATCATCGAACTGCTATTGTCCATGGCGGACGATATCAATAACGACCCCGTCTGCAGAGATCGGCTCCAGGTCTATTTTGTGGAGAACTACCGGGTTTCCGCCGCTGAGGTCATCGTGCCCGCGGCCCAGGTGTCCGAACAGATTTCCACCGCCGGCAAGGAAGCCTCCGGTACCGGCTGCATGAAGCTGATGATGAATGGCGCGGTGACGATTGGTACCCTTGACGGAGCAAATGTGGAGATGTACGAGCGCCTTGGGGACGAGAACATGTTCCTTTTCGGCCTGCGCACAGAGGAAATTGCCGAGCTGCGCCGCCGGGGCTACGACCCGAGCGCCGTCGCCAACGCGGACCCTGAGATCCGCCGCGTTTTCGACCGCTTCAGCCAGGGCTTTGCCGACGGCAGGAGCTACTCCGACCTGGTTTCCAATCTGCTCTACGGCGGAGACCAGTACATGCTCATCGCCGATTACAGAGCCTATGCTGACTGCCAGCGCCGCCTCTACGAGCGCATAAAGGACGATGGGGAGCGGGCCCGCCTCGCTATCATGAACACCGCCCGCAGCGGTGTGTTCGCGGCGGACCGGGCCATCGCGGAATACGCGAAGGATATATGGAGCATCCAGTAAAAAAATATTACGCCGTCGTCATAGGCGGCGTGAACATGGATATCGGGGGAAGTCCCGCCGGCCGGCTTGTCATGCGGGACTCCAATCCGGGCCTTGTCACACTGAAGCCCGGCGGCGTGGGCCGGAATATCGCGCATGACCTGCGCCTGCTGGGGCTGGAGGTGAGCCTTGCGGCGGCCCTGGGCGGAGATATGTATGCCGCCGCCATACGGGAAAGCTGCGCCGCGGCCGGTCTTGACATGAGCATGGCTCTGGTTTTGCCTGAGCGCCGTAGCTCCACATACCTCTATGTGACCGACGAGACGGGAGACATGCAGATCGGCATAGCGGACATGGATATTACCAAATGCCTGACGCCGGCGTATTTTGCCCCGCTTATGGAGCGGATAAACCGGGCGGACGCCGTGGTACTGGACGCGAACCTGGAGGCGGAAACACTGGTGTTCATCGCGGAAAACTGCACCGTCCCCCTGTACGCAGACCCGGTTTCCACCGCCAAGGCGCCCAGACTTCTGGGGGCACTTAAAAGGCTCCGCGCCATAAAGCCCAACGCAATGGAGGCGATGGCGCTCACCGGGGAGAAAGACCCGGAAAGGGCGGCTCTCGCTCTGCTGGAAAGGGGCGTGGAGCAGGTGTTCATAAGCCTTGGCCGGGACGGAATGCTGGCCGCCGAGCGCGGGCGCCTGCTGCGCCTGCCAAGAGCGGAGGCCCATGTGGTCAACACCACCGGCGCGGGGGATGCCGCAACAGCCGCCATCGTCTGGGCAGGCGTTCATGGAATGAGCCTTGAACGCGCCGCCGCCGCGGCTCTCCGCGCCGGAGCCATAACCACGGAGTGCCGGGAGGCCAATCATCCGGCGCTGTCCTCCCTGGGAGAGCGCATATAAAAAGATTACATCCCGGGCGTTTCAAACGCCCGGGATTTTTGACGGCCAACAAAGCAAGCCCAAAGCAAACGGATAAGTCCTATCAACACAGCACAAGCCCCTACGGCTCAAAGCTTCAGGCGTTCACTCCCGTTCGAAAAAAATAAGCCCGCCAAATGGCGGGCTTATTCTGGTGCTCCAGCGGGGATTCGAACCCCGGACACCCTGCTTAAAAGGGATAATGCATGAAAACACGTTTCTATTGGTACATAAGGGTTATAGCCGTTTTAAACGGTATTTTTTCACCTGATGTGTCACCGCTGGGGGTGAAAAGGCCTTAGAGATGGCCGGCATGGTGTCGGCGGGGGTATTGGCCATGAGGTGAGTGTATATATTGAGGGTGAGCTGCACTGTGGCGTGACCGGCAAGATACTGCACGGTTTTTATACTTGCCCCGGACATTATCAGCTCTGTGATATAGGTATGGCGGAGCTGATGAGGCGTGACATGGAAATCAAGGGTCACAAGGATGGGATGGTTACGGACTTTATCGCCCAGGGCATAACCTTCCCGGACAGAGCGGATTCTGACCGCGTCCCACATTTTACGGAAGCCTGTGGCGGAAACCGGCCCGCCGCTCTGATTACAGACAACGAATGGGCTTTCGTAAAGCTCCGGCTTTTCTTTTTTGCGTGCGGATTGAAGGCTGGAAAGACAATCAAAGAGCTGGGGCGGCAAAGGGATTTTTCTTTGGGAGGCTTTGCTTTTCAGAGAGGAGTCAACAACGGGCGTGTTTTTTCCCTCCCATCGAAGCGTGCGTTTCACTTCGAGATAGGGCGGGGTCTGGGTGAGGTATACGCAGTCCCACTGAAGGCCAAGGGCTTCCCCCCGGCGCAGGCCGGCATAGAGGCAGAGATATACAAAGGGTTCGACGGCACAGCCGGACACGGCAGAAAGCAAGGCAGACTGCTGCGCTTTGGTCAGAGGAACTTTCTCTTTGCTGGGTGCGCCTCCGGCTTTCAAATCCCGGCAGGGAGATCTTTTTATTAAGTCATTATCTTCAGCGGCGGCAAAAAGACGCTTGAGCGTGGTGACTATTTTCTGCTGCCCGGATTTAGAGAGTCCAGACGCCGCAAGCATGACGGCCTTGATGTCATCGGGCTTAATGTCCTGAAGTACACGCTGGCCGATTACAGGGCATATATGATTGTTGACTGCATTTTTGTAATCCTCCCGGCGTTTGGCGCTCAAGCCGGCGGTGTTCAGCTTGTACCACTGGGCGGCGTATTGCCAGACGAGCAGCCGCTCCGGCTGTGTCAGGAGCTGATACTCGGCCTCTCTGGCCCGGAGCTTTTCCCGAAGCTCGGCTTTGGTTTTGCCATAGACATCGGTCCACTTCCCGGTGAGCGGATTCTTAATCTTTTTTCGGTAGCTTTGACTGCGAGCATCCCAGGTGAATTCCGGGGAGATTTTGGGCGGCATAGCTTATCTCCTTATTTAACTGAACAGGCCGCCGCCGGGCGGCCTGTTTTTGTGTCCAGATTGGACACATATGGGCAAGAGCTAAATACGTGTGAATATGTAAAATAATCATTGACATACGTAGAAATACGTGCTATAATTAAAGCATAGAAAAAGACAAGGGAAGTGAGCGGACATAAAATACAGTGAGTTGGAGAAGATGCTAAAGAAAGCCGGCTGCACGGTATACAAAGAGGGCGCAAACCACACATTATGGTACAGCCCACTTACCGGGAAGATCTTCCCCGTGGGCAGACACAAAACGGAAGATGTAAGAACCGGGACACTGAAATCAATCATGCGGGACGCGGGGCTTTAAGGAGCCCCTCCCGCAGCGTTCAGAAAGGAGAAAATTTATGGCGAAATATGTTTATCCGGCGGTATTTACACCGGAAGCAGAGGGCGGGTACTCGATTGTATTCCCTGATATCGAGAGCTGCTATACATCGGCGGAGAATCTTGACGAGGGACTGAAAATGGCAAGCGACGTGCTTTGTCTCATGCTCTATGAAATGGAAGAAGAGGAAAAGGAAATTCCCCCGGCATCAAGAATACAGGACATGAAACCCAGCGGAGAGGAGTTCGCCACTCTGGTTGCCTGCGATACGGTGGAGTATCGCAAATTCTTCAACAACCGGGCGGTCAAAAAGACGCTCAGTATTCCGGCGTGGCTGAATACCATGGCAGAAAGGGAAGATATTAACTTCTCCGCAGTTTTACAGAAAGCTCTGAAAGCAGAGCTCCATATTTAACTGAACGGGCCGCCGCCGGGCGGCCTGTTTTTGTGTCCAATTTGGGCACATTATTCTCTATCTTTTGCCAAGTGTTTAAAGAGTAAGCCGGTTGCCAAGCAATCTGCCAGGGCGCGATGCGCGCCGTATAAGGGAATTCCATAATAGTAACAGAGTGTTCCAAGCTTATAATTTTCAACATCATAGTCGCTGTCATAATCGGTCATATGACACCCAAGCTCCTTATCCCATTTTTGCCTAGCTTTTTTTAACGTATGTTGTGCAATGTAGAGCGTGTCATAATATTTTCGATTTTCAGCAGTTACATCAACCCCGTGTTTGACTATAAATTTTAAATCGAATTGCAGATTATGAGCGACAAGATTGTCTGAGCCTATAAAGTTTTGAAAAGCCAGTGCAACTTGGCCAAAGGTAGGTTTATCAGCCACCATTTCGGCATTTATACCGTTTATTTTTGCCGCCTCTTCAGAAATACCTTTCTTGGGTCGGCATAACGTTGTAAAAGCCTCTACAGGTTCAAAATTTCTAAATCTAATAGCAGAAATTTCCACAATTTCAGCTTGCGCGGGGCTGAGTCCGGTTGTTTCAGTATCAAATACAACAAAATTTCCTAATTTGCTTCGGGGGGTCTTCTTAGTTATGTTTGAAAATCCGATATCTGCCACTTCAGAAACAGAGCGTTTCTTTGCTTCTACTTCCGAGATACTTATATCTACCTTTGGGAGATTATCTAAAACAAGAGCGCGTACGTCAGTAGTGTCGGACTGCAAATTCTTATTTTCTTGTTTAACGTAAGCCTGCGCTTGCGGTTCAAGATCTGCATTAGTAGACTGCACTCTCTCAGCTTCTTCGGCAATTTGCGGCTGACAATTACGGTGAAGTTCTAACTCTCTGGCCTGAAGTTCAGCTATTTCTACTCGCTTACGGAGAAGTTCTACCTCTCTGGCCTGAAGTTCGGCTATTTCTGCTCGCTTTTTGTCAGCCTCGGCCTGCAAGCGTTCGTTTTCCGCCTGCTTATCTCGAATAAGCTGCTCCCGGCGCTGTTCCTCCGCAATTTTATCTGAACTTTTACAGAGGATGCAAAGGATAACAAAGGCCAGAAAAGCAGCCGCGAAGACGATTCCAGCTACATAATTAAGCGGATACGGCCATTTTTCTGAGCAGATATACAAGACGGCCAGAACGATGCCACCAATCCATCTGTCTTTCTTAGACAGCTTCTCCATGAACTTCCTCATATAGAATCCCCCTTGTGCCCAATTTGGGCACATTTTTTATTTTCTGCCGACTTTGCGGCGGAGTTCTACGACGACGCCGGCGATTGACACCGGCAGGGACTGAATTTCTTCCTGAGTGAATGTGCGCGGAGGGTAGGACGGGTTGCGAGGAACGAGCGTCATAGTATGTTCCTGTTCATTCAGTTTGACCTGTTTGAGAGTTGCGTCATATCCGTTTACATAGACCACACAGTCATCGCCGGAAATGCAGACAGGCGTCTTTTGAACAATTACCGTGTCGCCGGGCAAATAGTCCGGGTACATGCTGTCTCCCTTTACCTCAAGGGCAAAGAATTCTTTTCCGCCTGCCGCCATACTCTGAGGGAGTTCTTCCCAGTCAATTATGTCCTCCACGGCTTCAAGGGGTATACCAGCGGGAACAGAGCCTAGTACAGGGACGCGAATAGGCTCGATGTCTTTTACAGCTTCAGACTTTCCAAGAAGGTAGTCTGTAGTGACATGAAACAGTTCAGCGAGTCTGCCTAGTGATACATTATCAATTTTTGAGCGCCCGCTTTCCCAAGCAGAGTATTGGGGCTGTGAGAGCCCAATAATAGCGGCGACTTCAACTTGGGTTAGATTTGAAGCCTTCCTGGCTACCTTTAGATTGTTCATAATATCGCCTCCTCCGATAAAACATATATCAAGTTGCAATAAAGCTTGCAACATTATTTGTTAAAAACAAATAAAATACAAATATATGCTTGACAAATATTGACTTCACAAGTATTATCGGTATTGCAGATATTTATTAAACCGATATTTGGCGAGCGGGGAGGTGACAAGATGAATATCTACGATGCTGCTTGCGCGGCTGTATTGGATAAAAATGATGGCATAACAAGAAGATCCTGGCGTTCGACAATCATTTTTATCATGAAATTTGATGGGATTTCTATGTATGCAAATGGTAAACCATGGAAGCCCCAAATTGACGATATTCTTGCGACGGATTGGGAAGCAATAAATTATATACCAAATACGGAACCAATAGCGGCAGAAGGTGCGCAGAAGCCATTGCCTGAAAATAATAAACTAAGCTTTGTCTCTCTGACAGCAGCAATACTCAGCCTTATGGTTTCGATGCTATCGCTATTATTGAGATGATAAGCGCGGCGGAGGAAACCAGGAGAGAAAAAAAGTCAATCCACTTTTCCTCAAGGTATCTGAGAAGTTCCTGCCGCTGGAACTCTTTGCGTTTGAGACCTTTGTGTGAAAGCTGCACCGCGAGGGATGCGCCATATTGAGAAGTGACACGTTCTGTATAACCGAGGTTGTTTAAATATCGCACCATTGCTCTAAGCTCGTCGCCACTGCCAAATTGCGTTGGCAAATCGCCGCTCCAGTCCATTGTGTGCGAGGGCATTTTCTCAAGATATGCGAGAAAATCTTTACTTGTCTTATCAAGCACAATAACACATCCTTTCGGCAAAATAGTACCACAGCCGATGGAGATTCACAAGGAGGTGAGTTTATGGTGATGCGAATCAAAGAGCTGCGCCGGAGCGCAGAAATGAACCAGACGGAGCTTGCCGCAGCGATGGGGGTATCCCAAAACTGCGTATCCGGATGGGAGACGGAAGTGGCCCTGCCAAGGTCGCGCCAGCTTCCGGACCTGGCCAGGGTTTTCGGCTGTACGATTGACGAGCTCTACACGCCGGAGGCCCGGTCCCCCATGCAAGCATTTTACCCAAAGGAGGGATGATTTACCATGCAGGAGGTATACAGGAATATCTATAAAACCGCCAGAAAGGCTGCGGGCCTGACCCAGGAGCGCTGGGCGGAGCAGTTGGGAATCAGCACGGAGAGCGTACGGCTTTATGAAAGCGGCCGGGGGCTTCCGTCGGACGAGATTGCGGCGCGGATGGCGGAGGCCGCCGGGATGCCGATCCTGGGCTACTGGCATCTGAAGGAAAAGTCGTGCATGGCGAACGACATGCTGCCGGACATTCCCGCCGTGGCGCTGCCACAGGCGGTGGTGGGGCTGCTGGTTGCCATCCGGGACTTCAGGGAGAATCTTGAGGAGCTGCTGACCATTGCCGCAGACGGCATGGTGAGCGAGGAGGAAAGCGGACTTTTTGAGGCAATTCTGGACGAACTGGAGGGCATTGTCTCGGCGGCAATGGCGGTAAAGTACGCCAGCAGGGAACGGAGATGATAAACATGGGAGGCGGAAAAGTGAAGAAAAATGATTTTTCCCTTGTGAGCAAGGCAGAGGCGGCAGAGATGCTGAACATCTCAATCCAGACGCTGGCGCGGATCGTGGCAGACGGGGACCTGCCCATGTACAAGATCCGCGGCACCTGCAAATTTGACCGGGAGGACATCGACGCTTACATCCGGGGCTGCCGCCAGCAGGCGGTGAAGGTGATCCGGGTGCCGAGAGCCAAGGGGCGGGCAGCAAAAGGCGTGTGCTCGGCGGGAGATACCTACTACCCGGGAATGAAGGTGGTTTAGGGATGAGGGCGCTTTCTTCCTTTGGCGGGCCTCTGCCGCCCTGCCTGAACTGCGGACGGAAGGACTACGCCGCCGGCTGCAGCAGGGGCTGCACCCGGCGGGACCAATACCTGGCCGAGAAACGAAGGGCAGCGGAAGCCAGGCGGCGGGAGGCCGCGGCGCAGCGGCTGCTGTCTGAGGGCGCGGTCAAGGCAATCAGACGGGGGTGAAAACGAATGGGAGAGCCGAAGCAGGGGCCGACGGAGAATACGGCGCAGGACCTGCAGGAGAACACCGGGCAATGGGCGATTTTACCGGCCAAGGTCCGATATGACAGCACTATCCCGGCAAACGCCAAGCTCATTTACGCGGAGATCGCCGCCAAAGCCAATGTATACGGCTATTGCTTCTGCCACAACAGCTGGTTTGCCGAGAAATTCCGGCTAAAGCCGGACACGGTCAGCTCGCTGATTACCCGGCTGGAAAAGGCCGGATACATTGCGACAGACATAGACAACGCCAGAGTCAACACAGACCGGCGGCGCATTTATCTGACGGCCGCCCCCTACGACTTTTTAGGGGGTATCGGATTTAAATCCGATACCCGCCCCGGATTTAAATCCGAGGGGGCATCGGATAAAAACCCGGGGCCAATAGAAAATAGAGATATTAAAATTAATATTCCCCCTAAAGCCCCCCAAGGGGGGCGGCGGGAGCCGAAGAAAGAGCCCGACTGGATGCCCGAGCGATTCAAGGCATTCTGGGCGGCCTATCCCCGGGGAGAGAAAAAGCAGGCGGCGATTGCTGCGTGGGATAAGCTACACGCGGATGAGCGGCTTTTAAAGCTCATGGCAATGGCATTGAAGCGTCAGCTTGCCTCCGAGGAATGGCAAAGGGGCATTGGCATTCCCTACGCCTCCACCTGGCTCAACGGGCGGCGCTGGGAGGATGAGGGACTGAAGCCTCTCTCGGAGTCCAGCGGAAGCAGATACGAGGTGGAGCTATGGACCTGATAAAAAGCTATGACGCCCAGGTTTCCGTTCTGGGCAGCCTGCTGCTGGAGCCGGACAAGCTGGGCGGCGAGATCATGCACAGAGTAACGCCGGAGGACTTTGGCACGGCGACGCTCCGCAATCTCTTCCGGGCGGCCAGAGACATCTGGCTGGAAGGGGGAGCTCTTGACCCGGTCACGCTGGTGGCCCGGGCGGGGAGCGGATATGACACGCTGGTGCGGGAGGTGCTGATCGCCACGCCAACGGCGGCCAACTGGGAAGCTTATGTGACAATCCTCAAGGACGCGGCCCAGATGGAGCGGCTGCACCGGCTTGCCGAGCAGCTTTCGGATGCGGACAGCCTTGAGGACGGAAGGCGGCTCCTGGCACAGGCGGAAGATATCCTCACGGCAAGGCCCCGCCGGCGATCCGCTACATACCCGGAGCTGGTGGCCGGCTATCTGGACCGGCAGAACGACCCGACACCGCCGGATTATCTGGATTGGGGCATTAAAGAGCTGAACGCGCGGGTGCCGATTTCACCGGGGCGCTTTGTGGTGCTGGGGGCGGACAGCTCCGTGGGCAAAACGGCGCTGGCCCTGCAGCTGGCGTACAACATGGCAGGCGCGGGGAAGCGCGTGGGATTCTTCTCTTACGAGACCAGCCGGGAGGACTCCGCCGACCGCCTTATGGCGAACGCCGCAGATATCGCCCTGCCGAGGAGTAAGCGAAAGAAGCTGAGCGAGGACGATTTCCGCCGGGCGGCAGAGGAGGGCCTACGGTCCGACAGGGTGCCGCTGACGGTGGTGGAGACCGCGGGGTGCACGGTGGAGGAGCTGCGGACGGAGATCCTGGCAGGGCGCTTTGAGGTGGTTTACATCGACTATGTGCAGCTCATCCCGGCAAAAAACGCCACGGACCGGTGGCAGGTGGTCACGGAGGTATCCATGGCGCTGCACACGCTGGCCCAGCAGTTGGGCGTGACGATTATCGCGCTGTCCCAGGTAACGCCGCCGGAACCCAACGGCAAGGGCAAGCGGCGGCCGCTGCGAAAGTCCGACCTGCGGGAGAGCCGGCAGCTTGTTAACGACGCGGACGCGATCCTGATGATGGACCTGGCGGACCCGGATAACCGGGCGGGCCCACGGGTGCTGCTGGTGGACAAGAACAAGGACGGGCCTGTGGGGCGGATTGTGCTGGACTTTGACCCGATCCACATGCGGTTTTCCGTTGTGCCTCCGCTGGAGGACAGCGCCAGCATGAATGGCCGGGAGCGCGCAGAGCTGATGGACCGCAACCGGGCGGAGCGACAGGCCCGGGCGGAGAGGGCAGAGGCAATCCCCGGCCAGAGCAAATTCGAGGAGCTGCCTGACACAGGGGAGGAACTGCCTTTTTAGGAGAGAATATGAAAATCGGAGAAGAGATCCGCTTCGTGCCAGCGGCCTGGACGCAGTTCACAGAGGCCAACGTACTGGAGAACTACGGCGCGGAGCGCAGCGTAAGGGGAAAAATCGTCGTTATCCACCGGGGGCACAGATATTACCGGGTGGAGTACGAGGCCAACGGCTATATCAATTACGAGTGTTTTAAATTCCAAATACCGAGTCTGGAGGACCAGGAAAATGAAAACGGAGATCATTCTTAATCTCAAGGGCGGGGTGGCCAAGACGGCCACGGCCGTCAACGTAGCGGCGATACTGGCGAAGGACTACAATCAGCGGGTGCTGCTGATCGATGCGGACAGCCAGTGCAACGCGACAGAGTTCTACGGGGGCGACCCAAAAAAAGGCAACCTTGCGGCGCTTCTGCGCCGGGGCAACGTGGAGGACGCGGCCTGGGGCATCCAGAGCACGCGCTTCCGGGGCGTGGATCTGCTGGCCGGGGACGAGAGCCTGATGGATCTGGATCTGACCAAGGTGGAGCTGCAGGATGTCAAAACGGCGGTGCTCAGGGACATGGTGCAGATGCTGGAGGCGATGAGGCTCTATGACTGGGTGCTGGTAGACTGCCCGCCCGCGTTCAACGCGGCCAGCGCGGCGGCGCTGCTGGCCGCAGATGAGGTCATCATCCCGATTAAGCTGGACGCCTTTTCCCTGCGGGGCATGAGCAACCTGATGCGGCAGATCGCCAACATGCGGCAGATCAACACGGGGCTGAAGCTGGGCGGCCTGCTGCCGACCATGTGGTACCGGTCCGACAACATTGTGAACGCCGAAAAGACGCTGCGGGCCTCGGGCCTGCCGGTCTATCCGCACATCCGGCGGACAAACAAGGTGGACGACATGACCTTTGCCCAGGAGCCGGTGATCGTCAGCTCGCCCAAGAGCGCGGCGGCAAAGGACTACCGGCAGTTTGTGGGGCTGCTGATGAAGGGAGGCGCGGAGAATGGCTGAATTTGATTTGGCGGCGATGCTTAAAAATGTGTCCAAATTGGACACCGGGCTGAAGCCGGAGGGCCGGGAGCAGATTGAATACATAGCGCTGGAACTCATTGATTCAGATCCGAATAACTTTTATGCGATGGACGGAATCGAGGAGCTGGCGGCAAATATCGAGCTGCTGGGGCTGCAGCAGCCTTTACGGGTGAGGCCCAAGTCGGACCAGCCCGGGCGTGTGACAATCGTCTCCGGGCACCGGCGCCGGGCGGCGCTGGAAATGCTGGTACAGGATGGAAAAATGGAGTTTGCCCAGGTTCCCTGCATACAAGAGGCCTCTGCGGCGTCCTCGGCGCTGCAGGAATTGCGGCTGATCTACGCAAACAGCGACACGCGCAAAATGAGCTCGGCAGACCTGTCCCGCCAGGCGGAGCGCGTGGAAGCGCTGCTCTACCAGCTCAAGGAGGAGGGCATGGAGTTCCCGGGGCGGATGCGGGACCATGTGGCCGAGGCCTGCAAGCTGAGCCGGTCCAAACTGGCGCGGCTGAAGGTTATTCGGGAGAATCTGGACGGCGGATTTGTAAAGCTCTATGAGAAGAATCGGCTTACCGAGTCCACTGCCTACGCGCTGGCCCAGCAGCCGAAGGAAATTCAGCGGGCCGTATACGACTACAAGTGCACGGGAAAGTATGGCGCGGACTGTTTGCGGGAGTATGATGTCAAGCGGGTCGCCGACTTATATCAGGCCATCACCGGGCAGACATGCCCGGAGGGCGGCGGACAGTGCAATCACGGCGCGGCGTTGCTGGGGAAGATTTTCGATGATTCATACAGCTATAAGCCCTGCGAGTATAAGAGGTGCTGCTCTGACTGCGAAAAGCTTTCGAGCTGTAAAAGCGCCTGCCCAAAGCTGGCAGACAAGGCGAAACGGCTCAAGGCGGCTAAAAAAGAAGCCGCCCGCGCCATCAGGCAGGAAAAACTTTCACAGGAGCGAAGGGAGCGCCCCGACGTGGAGCAGATTACCGCGCTGTGGGCAAGGTTTGGCGAGGCCCGCCGGGCCGCCCGGGTCAGCGTTGAGCGATATATGAAGGCGGTCAAGATGGTTTACGGCAAGTCCGACGATGAGCAATACAAAGAGCTCGAAACCGGATGCGCCAAGATTTCGCCGCAGACTTCATTACCTTACGGATATTCTTTTTCACTTGCAAGGCGTCTGGTGGCGGCAGCCGATTGCCTCGGCGTCAGCCTGGATTATCTCTTCTGCCGCACGGAGGCGCCGGAGATGAAAACCGGCGGCGACGAGCCGATGGCGTTCTGGCACACCGGAAACCCAAGGGAGAGCGGCGACTATCTGGTAAAGCTTGTACTGGAAGACGGCGGCACCGTCAGAGAGGTGCTGGACTACGACAGGTACACCAGTAAATGGTCCTGGCCGATGGGCGAGAAACTAGACGAGGAAGCCGCCCTTGTCATGGGCTGGATTCCGCTGCCGGAGGAGGACGAATGAGCAGATCTGATCTTATTGCCGCGCTGCGGCGAGGGATGGTCGAGACCGGGAGCCTGATATGCCTGGGCTGCGGCCATGAACATCATTGCTCCGTGTCCGGCTGCGCCGTGATGCGGGAGGCGGCCGAGCTGTTGGAGACCGACGGCGAGGAGATTGCCAGGCTGTGGAGCAGGCTGGCGGCCATGCCGGAGGTGCAGCCATGAGCCGGGCAACATACGAGGGATACCGGGGCGGCAAAAAGTGGATCGTTGAGAACCCCCGGTTCGGCAGGGTCCGTGTGGCCGCGCCGGATGAGACCACGGCCATGGTGGCCGCGGCCCGGCTCTGGCGGACGAAGTGGACAGCAATCGACTTCTACACTTCCTGTGTGGTCAGCAGAGCTTAGGAGGCTTAAATGAAGAAGTTTGTAACGGATAACCCACAAGGGAACTTTGAAACTGTGCTTAACTTTGTTTACAGCAGGGACGGACAGGCGTACATACGCGCTGATGAGGACGGAGCAGGTATTCCGCTGACGGACTGGATGAAACAGCAGTGCATTCGGCATGGCTGTGATGAGCTTGAAGATATTAAATCTGAAGAAATTGACGAGATCATCGGCGACTGTGCTTTTGATTACTGGACCTGTCCGATGTTTGTGATGTATATGTGCGCTTGTCAGGCGGTTCATCTCAGGGACAGGTTGAGACTTTATGAAGAAACCGGACTGTTCCCAAATGATGTCGCAAATATACTCTCACAAACAAAAACTCCCACGGAGACCGGGGGAGACGGATGGACAACGGCTGAACCGATAGGCCGGGAAAGGAAAAAACCATGAATCAAACAATGAGAATAGAGCCATCCTCCCTTGAGGGAAAGAAAGCCCTTGCGGTTGGATACAAGATCTTTGACTGGAACTGGGGCGCAAAGGGCGGGTACTGCTATGCGGATAAAAATGGGGAAGTGGAGGGCAGCGTCCATACTGTGACCGGGCCGCTGGACGAGTGCGGCCTGTCCACATTAGGTGAAGCGATCCTGAATGTCGAACTCCATGCACCGGGCCTGTTCCCCTATGAAAAGATGCACGATGAACTGAACGAACTCTACCAGGAAGCGGCTGTTTATGACGATAATCAGTTGATTTCCGATGTGTTAATTAGTAACGAGGTGGAATGAATGAATAAGTACATGGTTCCCTTTGAAGGCTTTGTGTATGTTGTTGCCGACAATGAGGAGGAAGCCAGAGAAATGGCCGAGGATGGAAATACCGTTTACGAAGAGACCGTGTTCCATGATGCCGAAAGAGTCTACGATTTTACAGTGGAGATCTAATAAACTGTAGGTTTTATTCACACAAGAAGATAGATAGGAGGAAAACAAATGGTAAAAGTCGCAGCTTATATCCTGCGTGCAGTCGAAGCATATGCGTTGCACCATGACGGATGGGGTGAGTGCATTTTATGCACTGATGGAGAGTGGGGAACAATGGGCGGCGTTTTGTTTGACACACCAGAAGAAGCCGCCAAAGCATGGAACAGGAGGGCTGACAATGGGTGAATTCTGTACGCATGAACGGCACGGGGGATTCTGTGAAAAAACAGATACTTATTGCAATCTTGGAGCCTGTCCATATGAAGATATGAAAGAGTATGCCCCGGTGGTGCGGTGTAAGAACTGTAAACACTATTTAGGTTTAGCCGAATGCGAATTTGAGGGGCATTTCAGTGGCGGAACAGAATACTACTGCGCTGATGGAGAAAAAGCGGCGGAGCGTGGGAATCGCTCCCGGCCTCGCTGATATCCTGGCGTAGCGTAAAAGAAGCCTACGCAGAAATGCCGGCGGCGCTGAGAGCATACATAAAGGCCATGCCGGAGTATGACGAGGAACTGTTCAGAGCCATAACGGAGGAGGTATGACAATGGCTGAACTGAAACCGCGCGGCTATTGCATGTTACATTCCAGAAAATTATAATCACGGGTGGTGTCCAATTTGGACACATTCCATATTGAGGACGGAGGGCGCAAGGCCGGCGGTCGGATTGAGAAGGGAGTTTCGACCAATGGGCAAAAACAAAACCCTCCGGACGCGGGAGGCCGGGGTGCTGGTAGAGCAGGTCTGTTACCGGCGCATCAAGCGCACCGATGACTCTCGCGTGAGAGCCGTAAAGAAAAATCGCACATCGGAGGTGATGCAGAAGTATAACCACACCACCAGCGTCCGGAAGTTTGAACTGATGATTGCCGCGAACTTCGGCCCGGGCGCGGTGGTGGGGACTGTGACCTACGATGACCGGCATCTGCCTGCTGACCGCAAAAGCGCGGAACGGCGCTTCCGATACTTCCGCCAAAAACTGGCCAAGCACTACAAGGCCAGAGGTGTGGAGCTGGTGGCCTTCTGGAGCACAGAGCATAAGCATGGAGACGGGCGCTGGCATCATCATTTTATTCTGCCGTCCACCGGAGGCGACTATGACGCTATCCGCGCCGCGTGGATTTACGGCGGTGACATCGAGCTGAAGCCGCTGCGGGTGGACGGCGAGAAGAACTACGCCACGCTTGCCGCCTACTACGCTAAGGAAGCGCGGGACAAGCTGGGGCTGAGGGCCTGGTCCTACACGAGAAACGCGGCAAAGCCGCGGGAGGACGTGGAACAGGTGGAGGACGATTACCAGCTACAGGCACCGAAAGGGGTTCAGGTGCTGGAGAGGACCAGCATCGAGACGCCTTACGGCTCCTTTCAATACCTTAAATATCTCAGGCCAGCGGACTTTAAACCGAGGCCGAGGGCGCGGCAGCGGAAGCGGAAACGGTAACTTTTTCTTATATTTTTCTGACTTGAAATGAATAATATCAGAGTGACAAAGGAGACGGAAAGTGTTGCAATCACAAGAAGTTCGTGGTAAACTGTTAACTGTAAAGGACGGGTATCTCGAATGCCCGGCCTGTCACAGGAACCGGAGGTTGAAGCGCGTGGCGCCCGATGAAGTGGGTGAACGGATCCTGCTTTACTGCCGGGACTGTAAAACGGAAATTCGAATCGATATCGTCAAGGGCGAGTGCTTTGAGAGCCGAGGCCGATGATACGACGCAGATGTGCGTTGTGTTGTCGGCCTCGGCTATTTTTATTTCCAATACCAACGTATCCGGACGCAGGCGACAGCGCAGCCCGGACGCTTGAAAGGATATGAGGCCATGGCGCAAGCATGGGCGAGAATCTTTTACGCATCGTCTCCCTGGCTGAAATGCCGGGATAGTTTCATCAGCAAGCGCAGGGCTATCGACGGAGGACTCTGCCAGGACTGCCGGGAGAAGCTGGGAGAGATAGCGCATCACTGGCCGGTGCCTCTCACGGCGCAGAATATAGGCGACGCCGGCATTGCGTTGAACCACAGAAACTTGCGTTGGGTGTGTCATCGCTGCCACGACCTGTACCCAGGGCATGGAGTGGCGAAGCCGTTGACGCCGCTCGTTCAGTTCGATGAGAACGGAGACGTACTCCCCCCATCCAAACACCCCGCAGGGCGGGGTTCCTGACCGCCGCTTAGCCTCGGAGAGATGCGCGGAAGGTCGCGAGGCCCCCCTCGGAAGCGGGGAAAAAGGAAAGATGAAATTTTTTATAGCCTCGCGCACATAGGCGGGCGCAGGGGGAAAAGCCCGGGATTTTTGACGAAGCATGGCCGAAACCGCAGGAGAAATCCGGGAATTTGCAGAAAGAAACAGGGACTTGCAGGGAAAACTCTGGACTTGTGGGGAGAAGCCAGGGGTGCGGTGCATCCAGAAAATCAGAGAAGCACCCCGGGCTGTGGAGAGACCCGGGAAATCAGAGAAGCACCCCGGGCTGCGGAGAGACCCGGGCGCTTAAGGAAAGGCGGTGATTTACTTGCGAGAAAAAACAAAGGACGAGAGGGTCCGGTCTGAAAGGCAGAGGCTCAAGAAGCTGTATTCGCAGCTTGAACCGGCAAGAAAAGCACTTGCAGCGGGCCTGATTGAACGCGCTGCCTTTATGCGCATTGAGTGCGAGGATTTGGAGGAGAACCTGCGCATCAATGGGTGGACGGAGCCATTTCAGCAGGCAAAAGGCATGGAGCCTTACGACAGAGCACGACCCCAGGGGCAATCGTATCAGTCCCTTAACGGGAATTACCTGAAAATTATCAAGCAGCTTGACAGCCTGCTGCCGCAGGAGGGCCCTGCCGGCGGGGGCGGCGACGGCTTTGAGGATTTCGTGACGGGCAGGGATGCGCAGTGAGTTTCAAGCGGTATCCGGCAACATACAACCCGATTCTGGAATATTGGGAGGCCATAGAGAGCGGGCGCGAGACTGTCGGCCAGAAAATATATAAAACCGTCCGATATTTAGCCAGGCAAATGGAGGCGAAGGACTCCGAATTCTTCTATTGCCCGCAGCGGGCAAACCACATCCTTGAATATGCAGAGAATTACTGTCGGCATTCAAAAGGCAAATACGGCGGGCAGCTGGTCAGGCTGGAGCTATGGGAAAAAGCGATTCTGGCGGCGGCTTTTGGCTTCGTTGATATTGAGGGCAGGCGGCAGTACAGGGAAATCCTGCTGATTGTAGGAAAGAAAAACGGGAAATCCCTCCTTGCGTCCATTGTAGGCAGCTACCTGCTCACGGCCGACGGCGAGGCCGGGCCGGAGGTATACGCCGTTGCGACAAAACGCGACCAGGCAAAGATTATCTGGAGCGAAGCCAAACGAATGGTAAAAAAGTCGGCCGCGCTTTCAAACAGGGTGCGGACACTGGTGGGCGAGCTGATCTGCGACGGCAACGACGGCGTATTCAAGCCGCTTTCCTCAGACAGCGGCACACTGGACGGCCTGAATATCCATGGGGCGCTGATGGATGAAATCCACCAGTGGAAAAACGGCAGGGCACTTTACGACATTGTCGCCGACGGTACAATTGCCCGGGAGCAGCCTCTTCTTTTTCTCACCTCCACGGCCGGAACGATACGCGAGGATTTGTACGATGAAAAGTATGAAGAGGCCGAGCAGGTAATAAACGGGTATGACGACCCGGAGGGGCGCCAGGACAAGCGGTTTCTGGCTTTCATATACGAGCTGGACCGCCGGGCGGAATGGACTGAGCCCGCATGCTGGAAGAAGGCAAACCCAGGGCTCGGAACAATCAAGAGCCTGACAGCGCTGACGGAGAAGGTGAACAAGGCAAAACAGAACCCGGCACTTGTCAAAAACCTTGTGTGCAAGGAATTCAACATACGGGAAACCAGCAGCGAGGCTTGGCTTAGCTTCGAACAGCTGGACAACCGGGACAGCTATATCCTTGACCCGGCCGCGAAACGCTTTGTATGGATTCACAATGGAGAGGAGCGGGAGCTCCCCTATCCGCGGTACGGTATCGGCGGGGCGGATCTTTCAAGCACGACAGACCTCACGGCGGCGAAGGTGCTTTTCATGGTGCCGGGCTGCGACAGAATTTTTGCGCTCAGCATGTACTGGCTGGCGGAGGAGCTGCTGGCGCAGCGGACGCACGAGGACAATATCCCCTATGACAAATGGGCGGAGCGGGAGCTTGTCAGGCTCTGCCCGGGAAACTCGGTGCACCAGAGAGCTGTGAAAAAATGGTTTGTGGAAGTCCAGGAGGCGCTTGATATATGCATACCATGGATCGGCTACGACAGCTGGAGCGCCAAGTACTGGGTGGAGGACATGGCGGACTACTTCGGGAAAAACGCCATGATTCCGGTTATTCAGGGCAAAAAGACGCTCAGCGACCCGATGAAGCGTCTCGGCAATGACCTAGGAAGCAAGCGGGTTATTTACAACAATAATCCAATAGATAAATGGTGCCTAGCAAACACCGCATACGACGAGGATGTGAACGGAAACATACAGCCGCATAAAACGAGCAGAGCGACGCGGCGCATCGACGGAACGGCGGCGATGCTGGACGCATATGTGGTGCTGCTGGACAAGCAGGAAGAATACAAGCGCATGATATGAGGTGCTGCATGGGTATTTTCGAGCGATTCAAAAACAAACAGGTTTCCAGGATTGAGCTGGTAACCGAGCAGGGCAACGGCTTTTATGCATGGAATGGGAAAATCTACCAGTCAGACATCGTGCGGGCCTGCCTGCGCCCCAAGGTGAAGGCCATCGGTAAGCTGACGGCGAAGCATATCAGGGAGAGCATGCAGAAAGACGGGACCCGAAGACTGGAGATCAACCCGGAGCCTTACATCCGGTTCCTTCTGGAGGAGCCCAACCTCTATATGACGGGGCAATTGCTCCAGGAAAAGCTGGCGATCCAGCTATGCCTAAACAACAATGCATTTGCACTGATTATCCGAGATGAAAACGGCTATCCCCAGGACATCTACCCCATTCTGGCCAGCGGCTGCGAGGCCATATACAACAGAGACGGAGAGCTTTTCCTGAAATTCTACTTCCGCAACGGAAAGACTTTTACATTCCGCTATGCGGACATTATCCACCTGCGGCAGGATTACAACGAAAACGATATCTTCGGAGACCCTCTTGGCCCTGCGCTGGCCCCGCTGATGGAAATTGTGAGTACGACCGACCAGGGGATTGTGAAAGCGATCAAGAACAGCTCGGTCATTCGATGGCTGCTGAAGTTCACTACTTCCGTCCGGCCGGAGGACATTGACAAACAGACAGCGAAGTTTGCCAGCTCGTTTCTTGACGTGAGCAACGGCACGGGTGTGGCCGGCGTGGACACAAAGGCGGACGCCGTGCAGATCAGCCCGAACGACTATGTGCCCAACGCAGCCCAGATGGACAGAACAACGCGGCGGATTCACGAGCTTTTCAACACGAACAGCAAAATTGTGGACAGCTCACGGGGAGAAGCGGAGTGGAGCGCTTACTTTGACAGCGAGGTGGAGCCGGTGAGCCTGCAGCTCCGCGGTGAATACACGAGGAAGATTTTCAGCAGAAAAGAACGGGCCCATGGAAACAAAATCATCTTTGAAGCCTCGGCCTGGGACGGGGCCAGTACCCAGACAAAGCTGGCACTGGTGGCCATGGTTGACCGGGGGGCCCTCACACCGAATGAATGGCGCTCAGCATTTAACCTGGCTCCGGTGCCGGGGGGCGACGAGCCAATCCGACGGCTTGACACGGTTCCCACCACCGGGGAATAGAAAAAAGGAGGTAAAGAATGAGAATCGACATCAAGGGGACGATTGTCAGCGATGACGATGCATGGATTTATGAGTGGTTCGGAATTGAGCACTGCAGCCCCAAAATGGTGAGCGCGGCGCTGATCAAGGCGGCGGGCACGGAGGTGGACATCTATATCAACTCCGGCGGCGGATCTGTTTTCGCGGGGTCTGACATCTACTCGGAGATTCGAGCCTACAAGGGGCGGGTGAACCTCCATGTGACGGGCCTGGCGGCGAGCGCGGCGAGCGTGATTGCCTGCGCTGGCCCTTCCGATATCTCGCCGACGGCAATGCTGATGGTCCACAACGTATGGAGCGCGGCCGAGGGCGACTACCGGGTGATGGATAAAAACAGTGAAATCCTGAAAAAGGCAAACGAGGCGATTGCGGCCGCCTATGTGGCCAAAACCGGCATGAGCCAGCGCGAAGCACTTGCCATGATGGACGCGGAAACATGGCTTTCCGCCGCGGACGCGGTGGAGAAGGGGCTGATTGACAAAATAAGCGAGCCGCAGAATCTCAGGCTTGTGGCTGCCTGCGGATGCACAGTGCTGCCGCAGGAGGTTATTGAAAAGATCCGAAACACGGTCAAGCCCGCCGGGGCAAACGCTTCGGCGGCTCTGATAGAAAACGCAAGGGCAAGACTCAAATATCTGAATATGAAAGGAAAAGAGATCAAATGAAGAAGGAACAGTATCTGGAAGCGCGCAAGGGACTGCTGGCAGAGGCACAGGCCCTGCTGGACGATGGGAAGCTGGAGGATTTCCAGGCAAAGACCGCGGAGGTTGACGCCCTGGACCAGCGCTATGAGACCGAAGCCAAGGCCCAGGCCAATCTGGATGCATTGACGGACAAGCGCAGCGGCGCGGATATTTCCGGCGCCGCCGTCAGCGTAAACGGACGGGTGGTTGCTACCATGGGCAAAGAGGCCGGAGACGAGGATATTTACGACAGCGGCGAATACAAGCGGGCCTTTATGAACTACGTATGCAGAGGCACGCCCATGCCCGAGCGCTTCCGGAACGCGGACGCAAACACCAAGACCGGCGACGCTGGCGTTATAATTCCGACGCACACGGTGCAAAAGATCTATGAGGCGATGGAGAACACCGGGATGATCCTGCCGCTGGTAACGCACACGACCTTCCCGGGCGGTGTGACTGTGCCCACCTCCAGCGCGAAGCCTGCGGCCACCTGGGTGAACGAGGGGAACGGCTCTGACCGGCAGAAGAAGGCAATCGGCGGGATTACGTTCACCTACCACAAGCTGCGCTGCGCCATCTCCATAAGCTATGAGGTTGCTAATATGGCCTACCCGGTATTTGAAGCGCAGTTTGTTCAGAACGTGGCGGAAGCCATGGTAAAGGCGAAGGAGACGGCGATCATCAGCGGCAGCGGAACCGGACAGCCTAAGGGAATTCTGAAGGAGACCGCGGCGGGGACTGTCAGCATTGCCAAGGCCGCCCACATCAGCTACAAAGATCTGTGCGCCGCAGAGGCGGCCGAAGAGGACGAGGGCGCCCTCTGGGCCATGACCAAGAAAACCTATATGAACGAGATCGAGGGCATGACGGACGAAAATGGCCAACCCGTGGCGCGGGTAACCTACGGGCTGAACGGCAAGCCCCAGTATTACATCCTGGGCAGGCGCGTTGTCATCGTCAACAGCGATTACATGAATTCGTTTGCGGGAACCGTAGCTGCGGACAGTGTGGTTGCGTTTCTGTACAACTTCCACGATTACATATTCAACGAAGGCGTTGCAATGACCGTGAAGCCCTATGTGGACGAGGAGACCGATGACACAGTGATCAAGGCCATTGAAATCTGCGATGGAAAGAGCGTGCGGAACACTTCGCTGGTGACCGTGGTGCAGAAAGGCACCGCTTGAGGCCGCAGGGACGGAAACAAGGGGGCGGAGCTTGCGCCTCCGCCTCGGAATATAAAAATGTGTCCAAATTGGACACAGGAAGGAGCGAACTGTGGCACTGCTTGACGAGGTAAGGCTATCGCTGGGAATTTCCCACAGCAAAATGGATGCGGAAATTGAGGCGGCCATGCAGGCCGCCGGGGCAGCGCTCAAAATGGCGGGAGCGAAGGCAGGCCCGGAATCGTTTGACGGGGGCGCCATCTATGCGCAGGCTGTGAAGATGTACTGCAGGAGCTGGTTTAATTACCAGGGGCAGGGCGAGCGCTGGGCGACGGCCTTTGAGGCGCTGAAATGCGCCATATCGCTCTGCGGGCTTTATGAGGAGGCTTAGATGCGGACAAACAAAGCGCCGATGACAGACATCTGCACGCTGGTCAAGGTCACGCGGACGTATGACGAGAGCCGGCATTACACGGAACAGCGGCAGGGCAAGGAAGTATTTTGCAGCGTCTGCGACGGTGCGAACCGGGTGGAATATTACGAGGCGCTGAAGGCGGGAATTCAGCTCAGCGCCGCTTTTGAAGTGAACGAGGGAGACTTTGAAGGGCAGACGGAGCTGTGCCACGGGGGCGTACTTTACAAGATTAAGCGGAGCTATCCGACCGGGTACGGCACACTGGAGCTGAGCTGCGCGGAGGCCATGCGATGAATATAGACGAGAGGCTGACGGCGGCCATCACGCTAGTGGTGCCAGAGACCGCACCGCGGATCTACGAGGGGACAGCCCAGGAGTACTGCGTATACAACTATAACACGGTGCCGCGTCTACACGCGAACGGACGGCCGGGGGCGGCGCTCTATCTGGTACAGGTGCACCTGCTGACCGCCAAGGGGTTGCCGACGCGGCAGAAGCGGCAGGCGCTGAAGCGGGCACTATTCAAGGCCGGATGCACCTATCCGAGCGAGGTGGACGCCTCGGACCCGGAGGGGCAGCATTTTGTTCTGGAATGCCAGTATACGGACGGTGACGTCTGATGGCGAATTTCAAAACAACGGGGATAAACGGTCTGATCCTGTCAATGGCTGAAGCTGCTGAAATTCCTGATAATGTGAAGAAAGATATATTAGATGCCGAGACAAAAATAAGTCTGAGCGCAATGCAGGAAAGGCTAAAGGCGCTAAAGCTTTATGACACTCACCAGCTCCATGACAGCCTGACCATTGTAAAGAACGGCCTGACTTACGCCATATATCCAACAGGAAAGCGCCAAAACGCCAAGGCCCGAAAACTGATACGATGGCGGCACGGCAGGCGCGCCGGATACAAGGGCGGGAAAATGGAAAATAACGACGTGGGTTTGGTCCTTGAATTAGGAGCGCCCACACGGGGTATCCCGGCCTTTGAATGGATGCGGACAGCACTGGAACTGAGCGACGAAGAAGCGACGGATGCAGCCATGACTCTTTATGACAACTGGCTTCAATCCAAAAATTTATAAAGGAGAAATTTATATGCCCACTTTTGATTTTCGCGGCATACGCTGCGGCAAATATAACGAAGAAGGCGGCAATGTGACCTACACGGAGCATTGCAGCATAGGCGAGGCAATGAACTGTAACCTGCAGATGCGCTTTGCAGAGGGCCGCCTCTACGCTGAAAGCGGCCTGGCAGAATATCTGCGCAAGGCGACGGGCGGAACGATTTCTATAGGAGTCAAGTATATCCCGACAGACGCACAGAAGCTTATGTTCGGAGCGAGCGACAAGACCAGAAAAATCGGCGAAAAACAGGTGCCGGGGCTTGTCTATTCCGCAAAGGATAAAGGCGATTACATAGGCGTTGCCATGTATGCGCCGGATCTGATAGACGGCGAAGAAAAATATACCTGTCTGTTTATAATGAAATCCCGATTCGGCCATCCGGGACGGAACCTCCAGACCATGGGCGAAAATATTACTTTCCAGACGCCCACTACCACAGGCGAGTTCCTGGTAAAGGACAAAACCGGTAAAGAGCTTCTAGAGGTAGCTGTGTGCGACGATGAAGACACCGCCATTGCCTGGACAAAGCTTGTGCTGGGTGAGACCGAGGCCGAGGCGCGGGAAGCTACTGAGCCGGCAAACACGGAGGCATAAATGGATATCCGGCTTAAGACCAAGACTATGGAGCTGGACGGCAAAACGTTCGAGCTTTGCTGTAATTTCAACGTAATTGCGGACGCCGAGGATCTTTACGGCGGACTGGGCGCCCTGCTCCGGAGCGAGAACAGCATGAACACGGTGCGGACTTTCCTGGCGTGCATGATGAACGACTACGCGGACAGCATGGGCTGGGAGGAACGCTACACCCCGCGCCAAGCCGGTCGGCTGCTCTCCACAAATCCCCAGGAGCTGCGCAGCCAGGCGGCGGACATTATGGCGCTTGTATTCAGCGCGGTCACCGCAGAAAGGCCGACGGCGGCGGGCGCGGAGGCCGAGGGCGAAGAACCGGAAAAAAACTGACAGACCAGGCAGGGACGGGCGGCAGCGTCAACCTGGCCTGGTATCTGGCCACCTGGCTGTGCGTATTCCGCGGCGAGGAGCGGGTTTTCTGGAAGAGCATGAACCCGGCACGCTTCGGACGGCTTTACGGGGCCCTGACAGGGCCCCGCCGGCCGGCGGCAACAGAGAACAACAGAAAATCCCTGTCGCAGTATCTAATGGGAGGCTGAAATGGCAAAGCGGAAAATAGAGACGGAGTTCTCTATTACTGGCGAGGAGGCCTACAAGCAGGCGCTCTCTGAAATAAACAGCGGGATGAGCGTTCTCAAAAGCGAAATGAGGCTTGTTGCGGCAGAATTTGAGGGGAACGCCGACAGCATAGAAGCGCTGACAAAAAAACACGACATCCTGGGCAAACAGCATGAGCTGCAGAAGAAAAAGGTTGAAGAGCTGGAAAAGGCGCTGACCGATGCAAATGAGGCACTGGAAAAATCCGGCGGGAAAAGCCAAAAGGCCGCCTACGATGTGGACGAGTACCAGAAAAAGGTCAACTATGCGAAAGCGGAGCTTTTTAAGCTGGCGCATCAGCTCGCGGATACCAACGCTGCCATGGAAGAAGCGGCGAAGTCTACGGAGAATGGCACGGAGAAGTTCAGATTATTCTCCGGTGAGGCTATGGGCTTGGGTGACGTGTTGGACAAGGTCTCCGACAAGCTGGGCGTGCGGCTGCCAAACGGCATGACGCAGACGCTGAACGGCCTGGGCAAGGTTAATCCGGCGGCTGCTGTCGCCGCGGGCGGTTTTGCTGCGCTGGCGGCAGCCGTAACCAAGGCGGAGGACGCGCTGCGCGATCTGACGCTTGAATCCGCCACATATGCAGACAATATCCTGACGCTCTCAAACAACACAGGGCTCAGCACGGTAGCGCTTCAGGAGTGGAGCTACGCGGCGGAGCTGATAGATGTCAGTATGGACACGGTCAACGGCTCCATGGTCAAGATGATCCGCAGCATGAACGGCGCCAGGGACGGCACGGGCGCGGCGAAGGATACTTTTGATGCGCTTGGCCTCAGCATAACGAATGTTGACGGAACTCTCAGAAATTCCGAGGATGTGTTTTTTGACGTCATCGACGCTCTGGGAAAAATCGAAAACGGCACAGAGCGGGACGCAATGAGCATGGAGATTTTCGGAAAATCAGCGCAGGACCTGAATTCCCTGATCGTCCAGGGCAGCGGAACGCTGAAAAAGTACACAGACGAAGCCCATGAAATGGGCTATGTACTGAGCGGGGAGGCGCTGGACGCTCTCGGAGCTGTGGACGACGCGCAGCAACGGCTCCTGAGGACGCAGGAGGCCGTGAGCAATCAGATATCGGCTGAGTACGCACCGTATATGGAAGAGTCCCTGACGATGACAAGGGAGCGGATCCAGGACATCGGCAAGGCCCTGACTGAATCGGGCGCGGTGGAGGCGTTCGGTTCAATTCTGGTGTCTACCCAGAGCCTGCTGCGGCCGCTGGCCGAGCTGGGAATGGAGATCCTGCCGCCGCTGGCAAAGATCCTAGGCGGCATCGCGGGCGTGATGGCGCTGATTGCAGACGCGGCAAATGTTATTGCCGGGCTGGTGACACTGGATTTCAGAAGAATCGGCACGGCGCTGGGCTTTAACCCGGACCAGGCGAGCAACATGCAAATCTGGATGCACGGCGCGGACTACAAGGCCGACAGATGGGGCAGCGCATACGGGAACGCCTTTGATGAGAGCACGGGCCTGTACAGCGGGAATTACTTCCACGCTTCGGGCACGGACAACTTCCCGGGGGGATGGTCCTGGGTAGGCGAAAACGGCCCGGAAAAGGTCTATCTGCCGCAGGGAACGCAGATTGCAACGGCGCAGGAGAGCCGGAGCAGCGAAAGGAACGAGTTTAACTTCTATATTGAAGCCCGGAGTCTCCGGGAGCTTGAGGATTTGCTGCGCATTGTTGAGGACGCGCGGCGGATGCGCCGGATGAAGGGATGAAGCCATGGCCACGACAGTAAGACTGCAAGCAATACAATCCGCCGCCATCAGTGCGGGCGGAGGCGACAGCGCATACAACAACCACAGCAGCGCAATACAGGATCTAGGCAGCGGGAACCCAAACTTTGCACTTCTGACCGGATTTGAAGCGCCGGCAGGCGCGGACCGGTTCAAACGGGTAATGGGCTGCACGGTAAACGTCTATGCAAGGCGCTATTCAAGCCCCGCGTCCGTGGGGTTGCTTTTCGCGGAGGATCTTCCGAGAGAATTTGACGAGGAGACGGTAAGCAGACTCCAATACAACCCCTATAACCCGGGCGGACTCCGGGCGATGGCGCACATCGGCTCGGAAGAGGGCTGGACGATCTGCTCATTTACCTTCGACACGGCGGGAAACGCAATGAACGCACTGAAAAACGGGGTGATGTTCAGCGCGGAGGGCGACATCCACACCCACACCGAGGTGCATAGCTCCAGAGGAAGCAATCCCCCGACGCTTGACCTGCACCTAGGCGAGGCGGTACACCTCGAATTCGAAAAGCTGACGCCGACGGCCGGCAGCGGTATTTTCCCGGTGCAGGCAAACAGATTTTCTTTTAAATGCACCTACGACAAGCATATCGCAGGAGAGCTGACCGCCGTATCCGGCCAATTCCGATGGCGGGAGCACGGGGCGAGCGGCTTCACTGAACGCAGCATTCCGGCCGGGCAGCGTTATATTGACATTCCGGCGGGAACGTTCAACGAATGTAGCAGAATCGAATATCAGTTTGAAATAACAGATAACAGCGGGCATACGGAGCTATCGGACTGGACGGCGGTATTTGTCCGTTATCTGGTGTTTGACACATTCAGCCCGCCGGCGGGGGCACGAATAAACCGGGCGGAGGATACGGTATTTACCTTCAGCGTAAAGACGGAGGACGGCGGGGCGCCGTATCCGCTCAGCGTGCAGAGCGCGGTATATCGCTGGAGAACTGCCGGGGCCGGCGATTTCACGGAAATTCCGCTGGCAGACGGTGCGGCCAGTCTGAGCGTCCCCAGGGGGACATTCCCGGCCGGAGAGGTGGAATATCAGTTTCAGTTCACCTCAAACACTGGACGCAGCCAGACTTCCGCCTGGATAAAAGTGTCCACTTTGGACACCGTACCCGGCAAGGCCAAGGGAATCTATCCAAACGGCAGTATTGTGAATGCCGACGCTCCCATTGAATTCAAATGGGAGCATGTGAACGAAAGCGGACAGCCGCAGTCAAAAGCGGAGCTCCAGATGAGCGCGGACGGCGCAGAATGGACGGCACTGGCGACCGTGACCGGTTCCCGGACAAGCTATACGGCCACCGCCGGGAGCTTGACATCGGGCACATGGTACTGGCGGGTACGAAGCTTCAACCTGGACAACGCTGCCGGGGAATGGAGCGAGCCGACTGCATTTGCCGCGGTCGCTACGCCGGGGACACCAAGAATCACGGCAAAAAGCACGGCACCGAGACCCAGCATCCTATGGCAGACGAACGAGCAGGAGGCTTTTGCGCTGGCGCTTGACGACGAGACAGCGGTGGTCCGCTTCGGCGCGGAAAAAAGCTGGACGTGCCCCCGATACCTGGGGGACGGCCAGCACGAGGTCAAGGTGCGGGTGCAGAACCAATATGGTCTATGGAGCGAATGGGGAAGAATCGTACTCCCGGTTCAGAACAGCGCGGGACCGGCGCTGACGCTGCACGTGGAAACGGACAATTCCGCAAGGCTGCGCTGGGATCGGGGGGACTATGACTTTTATTTGATATACCGGGACGGCAAGGCAATCGGGAAATGCACCGGAACGGAATTTACAGACCATTACGCCATCGGAGAGACCAGCTATTTTATCCGGGGCTGCTACGGCGACCGCTTCCATTACGGCCTCAGCAACACCGCAGAGGCCCGGATATGCCCGGAGACGGTGGTGATCGGCGCGGTATCCGAATTGGACACAAGCGGCTGGCTACCTCTGCCACTGGGCGCTGAGCAGCACAGAACCACCAACACCGCACGGAGCCGCAGCATCCGGACCATGCACCTGACCGGCGGAGCCTATCCCTGCGCGGAGGCTGCCGAATTCTACGACAAGCGAATTTCGGTGCGCTGCGCATTCAGCGATAGCGTGCACTGCGAGGCGCTCAAGGCTCTGACAGGCCGCCTAGTGTGCCTAAAAACGCCGGACGGGGAAATGACCACGGGATACCTGGCGGAGCTTACGCAGAGCGCGGGAGAGTTTTACAGCCAGTTCAGCTTTTCTGTTCAGCAACTGGATTTTGAGGAGGAGATTGACATTGATTCGTGAGGTCCAATACCGAATGAAGGTACTGCGAAACGGAGCGGAGATTACCGAGCTGCGCTGGGCGGACAGCGCGCCGCGCGTCAACACGGACAGCACGGCGGAGATCAAGAGCAGCATGGTCGGGACGTTCCTGCCGAATGAAACCGCAGACCTGCTGCGGGACGAGCTTCAGCCCTGCATGGTCATAGACGGACACGAGCACCCGCTGGGCGTTTTCTGCCCGACGACGGTGAAGGCGCTGAACGCAGGGACCAGACAAATTGCCGTGGAGGGTTATGACCGCGCATGGAGACTGAAAGCGGCCAAGACAGAAAGCCTGCTGCATATGGCCGCGGGCTCTGGCTATCTTGCGCAGGCGGAGCAGCTGCTGGCCGCGGCCGGGATCGCCCTGGTCATAAAGACGGACAGCGGCGCTGTGTTGCCGGCTGACCGGGAATACGAGCTGGGGAGCGAATACCTGGCGATTGTGAACCAGCTGCTGAAGGAGATCGGATACAGGGAGATCTGGTTCGACGCGCAGGGCTGGGCGCATCTGGAGCCGTATCTGCCGCCCAGCGCCGCCAGAATGGCGCGGCAATACGGCGGCAGAGAAATCACGGGGTTGCCGATGGGGGAGAGCTACACCGACGAGACGGATATTTTTGAGGCACCGAATGTTTTTATCTGCGTGTGCTCCAACGCGGACAGCAGGGAGGTCCTGAGTGCGAGCGCGGTCAACGATATCCCGACAAGCGCGAAAAGCACATTCCGCCGGGGCATGAGAATCCCGCAGGTGACAAAGGTGGAGCAAATTGCAGACCAGGCGGCGCTGCAGGTTTACGCGGACCGGCTGCGGGACGAGAGCCTTCTCAGCACAAGGCTGGTGAGCTTCTACACGCCGGCGGAGCCAGGGCACGGGGTGGGCGACATTATCGGAATTGCCCGCGATGAGCTTACCGGCGTATATGAAGAAACCGGCTGGAGCATTACGATGGCGGCCGGGGAGCTGATGGCGCACACGGCGCGAAGGACGGTGATTGCATAATGGAAGAGATTCTGACAGCACTGCAGGATGAGACAGGCGGCACCGCGTTCATTCTTGCCACGGTGGAGGCCGTTGCAGAGGGCGGGGTGAAGCTGCAGATAGACGGCCAGGACAAGGCCGGGGAAAAGCTTTATCCATGCAACGCGGGGGCTCTTTTCCGCCCGGGGGACCGGGTAAAGCTGACGCCGGACAGCGGGACATATATTGTTGACTTCCCGATGGGAAAGCCGGGAGAGCGCTATCCTATCCCCAAAGGCGGCAGCGAGGGCCAGCTTCTGGCAAAGGCCGGGGGGAATGATTTCACACTCAAGTGGCTCGACGCGCCCGATGGCGGAGAAAATTATATCCCCAAGGGCGGCACGGCCGGGCAGGTGCTGACAAAGAAAAACAGCTATGATTATGAGCTGCAATGGTCAAACGTGCCGGAGAATCCCCTGCCGACAGGCGGGAGCGACGGCCAGGTCCTCATGAAAAGCGGCAGTACAAACTATGCGGTTAAATGGGCGGCCCCGAACTTCCCGGCATCGAAGCTGGCAAACGGGATCCACACGGTGGAGCTGAGCACGGCCGGGCTTCTGGCACCCGTCAGCTCGGGGAGCGTAGACCTGGGGAACAGTTCCAGAACTTTCGGCGATCTGTACTGCAACGGAACGATCAAGCTGGGGCAGGGCTACGGAAACAGCATACAGCTCGGCGCCAGCAGCGCAACGCTGGGTTTCTTCGGGATGACACCAACGGCAAGAAAGACGGTAGCGAGCACGGCCACAGTGGCAGCGCTGATCACGGCGCTGAAGAGCTACGGGCTGATCGGATAGGAGGCACAGGATGAAGCTTGGAACTATTGTAAACGCGGCGCAGCCGCTGCAGAAGCTTATATTTCAGGATCTGCCACTGAAAACCGCTTACGGGCTGGCTCAGCTGATCGGCAGGATTAATCCCGCACTGGCGTTCTACGGCATGGAGATGGCAAAAGCTCCGGACGGCGCAAGGGCTGAGGAGCTGAGCGAGATGGAGATGGCGGGATTTGAGGATTTCTTCAGGCTGCAGATTGACCCGGAACTGCCGCTGGTGCTGTCGGCGGCGGACATAAAGTGCCTTGAGCCGTTTATCAGATTTGAAAAGGATGATGGGCCATGAGCGAGTGCAGTTGCTACGCAGAGCCTAATGTGAGCATGATGGAGGGCGATTCCTGGCCTCTGCTGTTTCAAATTAACGTAGACGGTGAGCCTATAAACATCCAAGATGTTGAGCTTATTGAATTCACTGTGGATGGCCTGTCTAAAAATTACCCTGGTGCAGTTAGCTACGATGAGAATACAAAGATTTTCTCTTTTCCCTTATCTCAGGAGGAAACGTTCAAGTTTAAGAGACAGGTAACAGCGCAGGGCAGAATTAAGTTCAGCTCAGACGAAGTGGTGGGCGTCAACTTCGGGAAAATAGACATCAACAGGAGTCAGTCGAAGGCGGTGATCTGATGCTCGTTGTCGGCAATATAAAAGGAGTCAACAGTATCTCCGGCGATATACGCAGAGGCGCAGCGCTCAGCGGGAATATCAGTGCAGGTATTTCTATAGACAAGCCTGCTTATGCCGGCCCTTATACTGTCGAGCCTGAATTTGAGTCTGTGACGCTGGAAACGGCCAATAAGACTATGAAAGAAAATGTTACGGTAGAGGCTATTACCGTAAGCCGGACGACGAACCAGTCCGGAGGAAAAACAGTTTATATTGGAGGGAATATAAGTGCCTGAATTTAATAGCAAAGTTGTCCTCGCCAGCGGTGAGGTGCTGATGGATCTTACTGCAGACACAGTAGATCCTGCGCATGTTCTCGCCGGATACACATTCCACGGTAAAGACGGCGCCCCCGGCGTCGGTACTTGCACCTTTGACAGTGACACCAGCGACGATACTGCTGCAGTTGGTGAAATCCTTACGGGGAAGACCGCGCACGCACGTGGGGCAAAGCTTGTCGGTACAATGCCCAATAACGGCGCTGTGGCCGGGAAAATTAAGGCAAGAGCAGAACGCTATCCGGTGCCGCAGGGCTTCCATGACGGCAGCGGCGCGGTTGAAATAGACCCGGTCGAACAGTCTAAACTCATTCCTGCGAATATCCGCAATGGCGTCACTATACTCGGCGTAGCGGGCACGATGAGTGGCTCTGAGAACGAAAAGAAACAGGCCAAGGAAGTCTCGCCTACTTTTGCAGAGCAGACGGTGCTTCCCGATGAGGGCTTTACTTGCCTGTCTGAGGTAAAGGTTGCCGCAATCCCGGTAGTTTACACCGACAATGCCGCCGGAGGAAAGACGGTAACAATTGGAGCTGCGTGATATGGCCAATAGCAAAATTATGCTTGCAAGCGGCGAGGTACTGATGGATTTGTCTGCTGATACGGTCAACCCGGATGCCTTGGCGGAGGGTTATACCGCTCACGACAAAGCGGGTAATCCCATTGTAGGCCGTATGGCCGGAATTCAGATTGTGAAGCTCTGGGAAAATGCGTCGCCATCCAGTTTCTTCGGCGCACAAACGGTATCCATGGCACTAATGCCATATGAGGCGGTTGAAATTGTGTGGGCAACTTATGTATCTGACGACGGTGGCGTATCGCGTCGATTTACCGGTAAATATCCTATCATATGGCCAACAGACGGAAGCGGCGTCGGATGTCAGGCAACCGGCATGTATGCCGGGAATGCTGTAGAGCGTTTTATAAGGTTTTATAGCAGCGGAATCGTCTTTGACAACGGTGCTTATTACAATACATATGGAGGTTCTTCTATCGCAAGGGCACAAGTATTAGTTCCTTTGGAGATATACGGAATTAAGGGGGTAGGATGATGTATGCATTGAATCTTGACGCAGACGGGCGGATATTAAGCGCCACCTTCCCGGCGTACGCCCCGGATGGGGCTGTGCTTGCAGAGGCGCTGCCGGAGGGGAACATCAGCGATTACCTTTACCGGGACGGGGCTTTTCTCTATGAGCCGCTGCCGGAGCCGGAGGAACCAACGCCGGGACCAACCGCGGAGGAACGGATTACTGCATTGGAAGACGAGCTGACGGCAACTAAGATTCTGCTGGGGGTGGAGTAAATGACGCTTTCTGAATTAGCCAGAAAGGTGCGGCCGCTCATTGAAAAGGCCGCCGAGAGCTTGGGCGATATGGACGCACTTGAGGCGCCGCTGCTATTTAAGCGCTGGACACCGGGGGAGACTGTCGCCCCCGGTGACAGGCGGTACTATCCGCTCGCGGACAAGCTGTATAAGGTCAACAAGGGCCAAGGTCATACTACTCAGGCAGACTGGACGCCGGACAAAACCCCAGCCCTTTGGTCCGTGGTCAGCAAAGGACAGACAGGGGCAGTCGATGACCCCATCAACGCCGCCAGGGGCATGGAGTATCAGTACGGACTGTACTATCTCGACCCGGAGGATGGAAAGCGCTATCTCTGCTGCCGGGGCGCCGAGACTGGGACGATAAGTCTTCAGTACCTGCCTCACGAGCTGGTAGGCCATTATTTTGAGGAGGTGACAGCGTGAGTAAAACGGCAAACGGCCTGGTTGAATATGCCCGGGCGCAGCTCGGGCGGCCCTACTGGTGGGGCACCTTCGGGCAGACGGCAGGCGCTTCCCTGCTGAGTTCAAAGCGGGCGCAGTACCCTGGCTATTATCAGGCGGCGGACTTTGAAAGCCAGTTTGGCCACAAGGTGCACGACTGCGTGGGGCTGATCAAGGGCTACCGCTGGTGCGACGGCCCGGAGGACGGCAGGCCGGCCTATAGCGGCGCACAGGATGTAGCCGTGGCGGGGCTATACCGGCAATGCAGCGTAAAAGGAAACATCCTCTCCATGCCGGACGAGCCGGGAATCTGCGTATTTATGGGAAACATGGGCCATGTGGGCGTAAGCATCGGCGGCGGCAGGGTGATCGAGGCCATGGGCCACGCCTACGGCGTGGTGGAGACGCGGCTTTCGGGCCGGGGCTGGGCTTTCTGGGGAAAGCCGGATTGGATTGATTACAGTGATAATTCTCCGGCTGCCGGGAAACCTGACAGCACTCCCGGCGCAAGCGCCGGGACAAGGCCCAGCTACTTCTACCGGGTGGCGCTGCCGCTGCTGAAAACCGGAATGGTCTGCGGCGAGGTGCGGACGGCCCAGCGGCTGCTGATTGCCCTGAGATATCTGCCTGCCGGAGAAGATGACGGCGAGTTCGGACCGAAAACCTTCAAAGCCGCGCAGGACTTCCAGCGGGCACGGGGGCTGCTGGCCGATGGAGAAATCGGCGGCGACACCTGGAGTGAGCTTGCGAAAGGGTGAGACCGGATGATTACATTTACATGGCAGACAGTTATAACCGCGGCTGCAGTGGCGGCAGCCATTATTGCCCTAGTGGGCTATTACAATAAGGCTTTTAAGTGGTATCAAAAGCAGGAGAGACAAGAGATGGCAATCGCCAGGATGAAAGAAGAAAATACTATGGTTGTGTTCGCTCTCTCAGCCTGTCTCGACGGATTACAGCAGCTTGGCTGCAATCACACGGTTACAACGGCAAAAGAAAAACTGGACAAGTACATAAACCAAAAAGCACATGAATGAAAGGAGAAACCCATGACAAACATTATTATTGAGAATCTGGTAAAAATCGCCTTTGCCCTTCTGATGACTCTTATAGGAGTGCTGGGCACCTGGCTCACCATTCAGATGGAGAAGACCACCAAGCTGGGCAATGTGCAGGCCGCCGTCAAGAGCACAATTAATATGGCGCAGCTTACAGCCCAGGAACTGCAGCAGACGGTGGTTGACGGGCTAAAGCACGCAAATGCGGACAATAAGCTGACCAAAGACGAAATTGCCAAGCTGGGTGAGGCGCTGATTGCAAAAACGCTTGATAAATTGGACGCGCCTACCACGGAGCTGCTCAATGGCGTTGGCGTAGATATCAGCGCACTGATCACCGGAGCTGGCGAGGCATGGATTCAGAAAATCAAAGGTATTTAACAGACGCGGGCAGGGAGCAATTCGCTCNNCCCGCCGTTGATTCATCACCTGATTTTCACCTCTGAGGCGGAAAATCACCCCGATTTTCACCTCAAAACATGACACGCGAAGTGTGCTTTTGATAGCGCATGAAAAAAGTAAAAGCCTTGAAACATAGGCGTTTCAAGGCTTTTTTGCTGGTGCTCCAGCGGGGATTCGAA
>DCJL01000014.1:44686-44970 GCA_002320035.1 Clostridiales bacterium UBA1701
TGCTTAAAAGGCAGGTGCTCTGCCTACTGAGCTACTGGGGCATATGGGAGCTTCTTCCTGAGGCCGGGCACCCTTTGGAGCGCGGACCGGAAGAAGAATATCAGTGTGGCTGGGATGGCGGGACTCGAACCCACTATATCGGAGTCAAAGTCCGGTGTGTTACCATTACACTACATCCCAATATTGCGGTGGCTCGGTAATCGGAAGAAAGAGGCCGGCTCTGCCGGCCTCAAGCTTCTTATATGGGGTGGGATATGGGGCTCGAACCCACGACACCCGGAACC
>DCJL01000021.1:0-11960 GCA_002320035.1 Clostridiales bacterium UBA1701
CAACTTTATTATAGCACTTCACATCGTCCAGCAGCAGGCAGTTCCCCTCGTCGTAGTTGCAGCACTCATGCACCAGCCGCCGCGCCCGCCGGTGCTGGCGGTAGTCCATGCGGGGCAGCTTATCGTTCATGGCTCTGCTCCTTTCTGCGGTGGGGTTCCTCCCGGCGCAGGATCTGGTCAATGTTCCGCTTGACCGTCTGTAACTCGGCAAAGCGCCGCTTCTGTTCCCGGTAGCCGTTGTAAAGCCCGTCTTTCTCGGAAACAAGCCGCTCGATCTCGGCCTGCAACGCTTTCCGGGCGGGCAGCTTGGTAACGCCATGCTCCCGGAAATACCGGGCGGCTGCTTCGGCTATGATAAAATCGCTCTCATGGGCTTGCCGGTATGCTTCGCGGGCTTTGGGGGATTTCTGCGCTTTCAGCCCATCACGGGCGGGCTTGGTCTTGGCGTAGGCCAGCACCTGCCGCTGCAACTCCTTTTTCCCTTGCAGCTTGGCTTCCAGCGTTTTCAGCTTGCCGCTGGTCTGGCGCATTTCCCCATAGGCGGTATCAAGGGCAGCTTCCAACTGCTCCGGGGAAGTGAAGCCGTATTGCTGGTACACATTCAGCGTCGCGGCCATTTGTTTGAGGTTGTGCAGCTTCGCCCAATGCTCGTAGCCTTTGCCCTTGCCCTCGGCCATCTTCTGCTCAACATCCACAAGCCGCTGCACACCGTCCTGTTTGGGGGCGGTTCGTGGGGCTTTTGTGGGCTGTATGCCGGTTTTCTCCTGCCGGTGGTATTCGGGCATGGCTGTGGTCTTTTCTGCGGCTCTGGCGGCGTTCTGCTCCAAAACGGCAAGGACGGCGGCGCGGTCAAAATTGTCCCCCAGCTTCCGGGCGGTGATGGGCTTCGTCCTGTCCGGCGTGAGGTAGGAAAGCCGCCCACGGCTCTCCTTGACGGCCACGCCCTCCCGCAAGAGCAGAGAGGAAAACTCGTCAAAGCTGGTGGCGGTGGCAAGGGCTTTCCGTATGGTCTGCCGCAGCTTCTCCTTGTTCGTTTCAAACTTGGTCTGCCGGGGCGTGATACCGTCTGCGATCATGGGGGCGTTCTGCTTGTCCAGCGCGGCTTGTCCCTTTTTCTGCGCCCAATACTCACGCTCGGTAATGCGGTTCTTGCTGCCGTTCAAGAGGTCGATTTGGTAAAACCCCTCCCGGTGGCACATCTCCATGACTTCGGACTTGAAGTAGCGCAAGGCAGCGTCGGTACAGCGGTGCTTGCAGCCAGCTTTCGTGTCGGCTGGTCTGTCCATGTAGGGCAGGAACGGCACTTCCTCTATCCGCAGGCTGTTGATGACGATATGCACATGGATATTGCCGCTGTGGTTGTGTCCGTCCGGGTGGGTACAGACAAGGGCTTGGTGGCCGGGAAAATACTCGGTGCAAAACTTCTCGCCCAACGCCTGCGCCCGGTCAACGGTCAAGCCGTTGTCCGCTGCGTCCCGTGGGTCAAAGCTGATGATGTAGTGGTGGCTTTTCACATCTTCCCGCCGCTGGTTTTTCTCATAGCGGAGATTTGCCCGCATACAGGCAACGGCAAAATCTTCGCCGCCGCAGTTCAGCATGGCAAGCCGGTAGTCCTCACGGGGGATAAGCCGCCCCTGCTCGTCAAGGGTGGGCTTCATGGTAAACTCGTCATGCTCAAATAGCAGGTATTGTTCGGCGGCTCCGTAGTCGGCATTTTTAGAGTTGATATGTTTGAGTGTTGCCAACTGCGTCACCTACTTTCTGTAAGACTTCATACTTGAGGGCAGCAAGGTCGGCTATGGCAGTGCGTACCTCGCTGGAAAGGGCGTTGTATGGTGCGCCGTACTCGTTCAGATACCGGGCGATCTGATTGAGGTTGCCGCCGATCCTGCCGTACTCGGCTGTAAGTTTTCCGATTGCGGAGAGCAGTTCGTCATTGACTGCCGACACATGGACAACCGGGCGTATGGTCGCCCGCCGTATCGCCTGCCGGAGAAATTCGGACTGGCTGATACCATAGGGCGAAAGCCGCGCTGTGAAGTCGGCGTATTCATCTTCGGACAGCCGGGTTTTCACAACACGGCTGCGGTGGGGTGTGTTGTATCGCTTTGGCATGAGCGTAAACCTCCTTTCACTTTACAACGGACATTATTTTTCGGATTGGGGGGGGACGGTGTTGAAATTTTTTTGCGGCGCAAGCCGCATAGCAGGGTTTGGGGAAGGCACTCCCCAACAAGTTTCCCGCGAGGGGCAAAACCGCAGAATTGCGGATTTTGGCACCGTGGTAGAAACTTGCTCTCCGTGACTGCAAACCCTGGCGTGTATGGTGGTTTCTCATTTTCCGCTAATATAACGCTCGAAAAGGGCTTTGCTGCCCGCTGTGAGCGGTCTTTTTCCCTTTCCGCTAAAGATACAGTTCAAAGGCCGCCAGCTACCCGCTGGACGGGAATTTTCTCAAATTTCCTTTTGCTTCTGTAATCCGGGCAACAGAATTTTGGCAACCGGCGGGACAAGGAATTTTTCTTTTCACTCACTACTACAACCGACAAGGGGCAAAATGGCCAGAAATAGAATAGAAAAAAGCAGCAAATCTTTTTCAAGACTTACTGCTTTCGATAGCCGCCGGTGGGCGGCAAGTATTCAGTTTTTATGGCTCGTCCAGCGGGTAGTCAAACTGGAATTTGAAAACCATAAAATTATGAGTGATTATTGCTCTCCATAGGTTATCAATAAAATCCTCCAAAAGCCTTGAAAATAAAGGATTTATCGCAATGTGTTCGCCTTATCCCTTTATATGATTTCACACAAGTTTACTCTTTCCCTGACTGCTTATAAGGGCAAAATCAAGGGCAAGAAAATCTCATAACAAGATATAACAGAGTGTGGCAATCGGAGAACTGTGACATATGTGCGAATATATTATAACGGAGGATTTTTTAATGGACAAGTATATTTATGATGCAAGCAATGGTTTATGGTATGAGTTGCAGGGGGAATTATATTCCTTGCCTTACTTTACCAGCCGAAAAAGAAAACAAACCTATCAGTTTGTGGGGGCAGCGACACAAACACTACTTACAGGAACATAAACGGACGGTTTATATTTCGCTGCTCACAAGCGGCAAATTGAATAATTACCTTGCCGACATTGACGAACAAGCAACGGAAATGATGTTTCGATTGGTTGAGCAAATGGCTGACAAGGAGGGCGTGACCGAACAACTTAAAGTAGAAAACCCGATGTTGTGGGTTGGTCGAATGAATGAGATACAGGCAAGAGCACGAGAAATTGTATATGCCGATATTATCTATAAGTAAAAAATGTAACATATAGAATATTAAAATTGTGGCAGTCAAAAATTAAAACTTTGCCTGCCACAATTATGATTCGATGTGTTCTCTTTCATAATGACTTTGGTAATTCATTATGCTATAATGAATTTAATTTACGGTATCGCACTGCATCTACTAATTTGGAGTTCGATTAGAACAGGAAAAGATTATATTGATTGCTCTCTATGCGAGATTAAAACCGATTATATAGGAGGAAATTGAATGAGCAATATTATTCAAATCAATAATCTTAATAAAAGTTTTGGAAGTGTAAATGCTGTTCAGAATTTGAGTTTTCGTGTGAAAAAAGGAGAGTTGTTTGCCTTTCTTGGTATCAATGGGGCAGGAAAATCAACTACAATCAATATTATGTGCGGACAACTGTCGAAAGACAGTGGAAGCGTTTTTATTGATAAACACGATTTAGATAAGGATATGGACTATATTAAGCGTGAACTGGGCGTAGTTTTTCAATCATCTGTCTTGGATTCTGCCCTTTCTGTTTATGATAATTTGGAAAGTCGTGCCGCTTTATATGGCATTACTGGAATGGAGTTTAAGAAACGACTTGAGGAACTGGCGAAAATATTAGATTTTGAAAATTTATTGAAACGCACCGTTGGTAAATTATCAGGAGGACAACGCCGAAGAATTGATATTGCAAGGGCTTTGTTTCATAAGCCTAAAATTCTTATTCTTGATGAGCCGACAACAGGGCTTGATCCGCAGACACGCCGACTTATTTGGAATGTTATATCAAGTTTTCGCAAAGATGAAAATATGACTGTATTTTTAACTACGCACTATATGGAAGAAGCTGCGGAAGCTGATTATGTTGTAATCATTGATGATGGAAAAATATCCGCAGAGGGTACTCCGCTTGAATTAAAAAATATTTATACTGGGGATTACATCACAATTTATGATGTAGATGAAAAGGATATTAAAGCACTTGATGTGGAATATGAGCAAATCCGAAACGGTTATCGCCTTTCTGTACCGAATACAAAGGCTGCAACTGAATTGATTATTCGTAATCCACAGTTGTTTAATGATTACGAAATAACAAAAGGAAAAATGGACGATGTTTTTCTTGCTGTTACAGGAAAAACATTAGTGGGAGGTGCTGAAAAATGAGTATGGCTTTCATTCTTATCAAAAGGAATATCAAATTGTTTTTCAAAGATAAGGGAATGTTCTTTACCTCTTTGATAACGCCTGCTATATTGCTTGTACTCTATGTAACTTTTCTTGGGAATGTGTATCGGGATAGTTTTACATCTAATTTACCTAATTCATTAAAACTATCAGAAAGTATAATAGAGGGACTGGTAGGCGGTCAACTTATCTCCTCTATTCTTGCTGTTTCGTGTGTAACGGTTGCTTTTTGTTCTAATTTTTTAATGGTGCAAGATAAAGCAAATGGTACGATAAGAGATTTAAGAATATCTCCTGTGAAGTCAGCTACACTTTCGCTGAGTTATTATGTTGCAACCTTGCTTTCAACACTTATTATTTGCTTTGCTGCAACGGGTATCTGTCTTACTTATGTGGCTATTGTCGGTTGGTATATGTCACTCGCAGATATATTCTTTTTGTTTCTTGATATTTTACTTCTTGTTTTGTTTGGAACAGCATTATCTTCGATTATTAATTTTTTCTTATCAACACAAGGACAAATTTCAGCGGTAGGCACAATCATCAGTGCGGGATATGGTTTCATTTGTGGTGCATATATGCCTATTTCTTCATTTGGAGAAGGGCTGCAAAAAATAATCTCATTTTTGCCAGGCACTTATGGTACATCACTTATCCGAAATCATACAATGCAAGGGGCGCTTGCCGAAATGCAAAATCAAGGTATTCCAACAGAGGTTATTGAAAAACTAAAAGATTCCCTTGATTGCAATCTTTATTTTTTCGGAAGTCAAGTAAATATTGGAACGATGTATATGATACTTGGTATCACTATTTTGGTATTGATTGGAATTTATATTTTGTTAAACAAATCAAAAAAACCGGAATTTAACGGTTTCAGTATACAGCAGTAAGCATTAAAAAAACAGCATATTTTATAAAACTTCCCGATTCAGCGGCAAATTTTAGGGTTAAAAAAAGATAATGGAGCACGGACGTAACATTTCCCAAATAAAGCTGGAACATTTCCCAAATAAAGCTGGAAGCTATTGACACAGGCCGGGCTTAGGAGTAAAATTACTGTTAACAACAGGGGAGCTTGCTGGGCAGGCTGAGAGGAAGCGGAAGGCTTCGACCCTTACACCTGATGCGGATAATGCCGACGTAGGAAGCCATATGCAGGAAACCATATGACTATTTTTAAGGAGATGCCGCATTTGGCGTCTCCTGTTTTTATGTCTCTTTGAAAGGAGGCGGCAGATCCCGGTAAGCCGGGCGGATGGGAGGGGAGCGCCTTTTGTCCTGTAATAACAGCGATGGGAAGCCGTGTTCCGGCGTGAGAGGGGCCCAGTAAGGTCCGACCGAATTTCTCAGCGCGGCTTTGCCGCGGATTTTATGAGAACGCCGCTGTTACCGCCGTTCTCTCATTTTAAAGGAGATGTAAAAATGAAATCGGAACAGATCAAAAAATTATGCATTGCGGGTCTTCTCTGCGCCGTAGCCGTTGTGGGGAGCATGTTTTCTTTCCCTGTGTTCGGCAGCCGCTGTGCCCCGGTACAGCACACGGTGAATATTCTCTGCGCCGTTGTTTTGGGCCCCTGGTACGGGGTGCTGACCGCGTTCTGCGCCAGCCTTATCCGCAACCTCATGGGGCTCGGAAGTCTGATGGCCTTTCCGGGCAGCATGATAGGCGCACTGCTCTGCGGTATTGCCTATTGGAAAACAAAGAACATACCCCTGACTCTGATAGCCGAGGTTCTGGGCACCGGTATTCTGGGCGGCCTCTGCGCATGGCCGGTGGCCATCCTCTTTATGGGCAAGGCCGCGGGAGACATCGCTTTCTACGCCTATATTGTACCTTTCCTGATCTCTACCGCCGGGGGCGCGATCATTTCCGCCTTTCTGCTGGCCGCCCTGAAAAAAACCGGGCTTATTAAAAAAGCCGCCTGATACAGGAGAAATTCATGCTTGGAGAAATGCTGGAGAGCGTCCGGAAAACAGGGCCCCTCGTCCACAACATCACAAATTATGTCACCGCGAACGACTGCGCCAATATCCTTCTTGCCTGCGGAGCCTCTCCGATAATGGCGGACGAGGAGGAAGAGGCGGAGGAGATAAGCGCCCTTTGCCGGGCCACGAACATCAACCTCGGCACCCTGAACCGCCGAAGCATCCCCGCCATGCTTAAGGCGGGAAAAGCCGCCGCTGCTCTTGGCCATCCGGTATTGCTGGACCCTGTGGGCGCAGGGGCCTCGCAGCTCCGGACGGAGACGGCGGGGCGGCTTTTGGAGGAGATCCCGTTCAGCATTGTCCGGGCGAATATGTCCGAAATCCGCGCTCTGGCCCAGGGACAGGGGGAGAGCAGGGGCGTGGACGCCTGCGCGGAGGACCGGGTCAGCCGGGAAAATCTGCCTCAGGCCCTTGATTTTATAAGGAGTTTTGCCAAAAAAATCGGGGCTGTTGTCTCCGTCTCCGGGGAGATCGATATCATAAGCGACGGGGAAAGGGCTTTCTGCGTATATAATGGGCGGCCGGAAATGAGCGCCGTGACCGGGACAGGCTGTATGCTCTCTGCCATGACCGGGGCCTACGCCGGGGCGAACCCCGGCAAGCTCCTTGAAGCCGCGGCGGCGGCTGTCTGCGCCATGGGCGTCTGCGGGGAGCTGGCCTTTGCGCGCATGGGGCCGCTGGACGGAAACGCCGGTTACAAAAATTATATAATTGACGCCGTGTATAATCTCAACGCCGAAACACTGGAGCGCCGGGCAAAAATCGAGCTTTGGTAAAGGACGAAAAACATTATGAAATGCGAAAAAAGGACCATGCGGCTCTATGCCGTCACCGACCGGGCCTGGACCGGGAAGCAGAGCCTTATGGAGCAGGTGGAGCTGGCGCTCAAAGGCGGGGCCACCTGCGTTCAGCTCCGGGAAAAAACGCTGAATCGGGAGGACTTTCTCCGGGAGGCAGTGGAGATGAAAGCACTCTGCGCCCGTTATGGAGTCCCCTTTATTGTCAATGACGATGTGGAGATCGCCATTGAATCCGGCGCAGATGGGGTCCATGTGGGCCAGTCGGACATGGAGGCCGGGCACGTGAGAGCGCTTGCCGGGTCGGGCATGATCATCGGTGTTTCCGCGCGGACGGTAGAGGAAGCGCTTGCGGCTCAGCGGGCCGGAGCGGACTACCTTGGTGTGGGCGCCATGTTCTCCACATCCACAAAGCTGGACGCCCACGTGCTTTCTCTTGAAACCCTGCGGGATATCTGTGCCGCCGTCAGCATCCCTGTCACCGCCATAGGCGGGATAAACCGGGAGAATATTGGAAGACTCTCCGGCTCCGGGGCGAATGGGGTGGCGCTTGTGTCCGCCATCTTTGCCGCGGAGGATATTGAAAGCGAATGCCGGGCCCTGAGGGCGCTGGCGGAGGAAATGGCCGGGTGATAAAGGGCGCGATTTTTGATGTGGACGGGACTCTGCTGGATTCCATGCATATCTGGGACAGCATCGGCGAGGACTATCTCCGCTCCCTGGGCTATGAGCCGCGGGAAAAGCTCAACGAGAAGTTCAAGACCATGAGCCTTAGCCAGGCGGCGGCGTATTACCGCAGCGAGTACGGCGTTACTTTGAGCGTGGAGCGCATCTGCGCTGAGGTAAACGGCAGAATAGAAAATTTTTACCGCAATGAAGCCTCGCTCAAGCCCGGAGCGGCGGAATTTCTGAAAAGGCTCGTCCAAAAGGACATAAAGCTCGCCATAGCCACCGCTACCGATGATTATCTGGTGGAGGCGGCACTCCGGCGCTGCGGCGTACTGGGCCTGTTTTCCGGGCTTTTTACCTGCGCCATGACAGGCCGGGGCAAGACTGAGCCGGATATTTACCGCGCAGCCGCCGCAAGGCTTGGCACGCGGCCTAGGGAGACTCTCGTGTTTGAGGACGCGCTTTATGCCCTGAAAACCGCCAGGGCGGACGGCTTTCCGACCGCCGCCGTCTATGACCCCCACGAGCCGGGACAGAAAGAGCTCAGGGAACTGGCGGATTATTACATAGAGGATTTTTCCTCATTCATATTGTGAGAATTCCCCGGCTCGGACGGGGATTCCAGCGGCGGACCGGGGGCACCACTCTTCGCCGCTATATAAAAATAATGCAAAAGGAGAAAAGAAATGAAAACTGCATTATCAATCGCAGGCAGCGATTCCTGCGGAGGCGCCGGTATTCAGGCCGACATCAAGACGATGACCATGAATGGGGTCTATGCCATGAGCGCCGTAACCGCGCTGACGGCACAGAACACAACCGGCGTAAGAGACATTATGGAAGCAAGCCCCGATTTTCTGGCGGCGCAGCTGGATGCTGTATTTGAGGACATACGGCCCGACGCCGTAAAAATCGGTATGGTATCCTCGGCGGCGCTTATCCGGGTAATCGCCGCGAAGCTCAGGCAGTACCGGGCGGAGAATGTGGTTGTGGACCCCGTAATGGTGGCCACCAGCGGCGCGCGGCTCATTCAGGACGCCGCCGTGGAGACGCTTACCAAAGAACTTCTGCCCCTTGCCGATCTCTGCACCCCCAATGTCCCTGAGGCGGAGCTGCTCTCCGGCATGGAGATAAAAAGCCGGGAGGACATGGAGCGGGCGGCGGCGCTGATAGGGGAGAGATTCGGATGCGCCGTGCTCCTGAAAGGCGGGCACAGCGTCAACGACGCCAACGACCTTCTGTATTCCGGGGGCTCTTTCCGCTGGTTTGAGGGAAAGCGCATCGACAATCCCAACACCCATGGCACCGGCTGCACCCTCTCCAGCGCCATCGCCGCAAATCTCGCCAAGGGCTTTGGTCTTGAAACGGCTGTCCGCCGGGCCAAGGGCTATATCTCCGGCGCGCTGGCCGCCATGCTGAATCTTGGTGCGGGCAGCGGGCCCATGGACCATGCCTTTGACCTTAGGGGCGAATACGCGAAGGAGGCGGACTGAAAATGAAAGAAAAACGCACGTCCGTTTTTGAGAACGGGCTTATCTGGTTTGGAGCGGCCGTCTCCATCGCGGAGATCCTCACCGGCACCTACTTTGCCCCCCTGGGCTTTGGCCGGGGTCTCGCGGCCATAATCATCGGCCATATCATCGGCTGCGCCCTGCTTTTTGCCGCCGGGCTCATAGGCGGCAAAGCCCGGCTCAGCGCAATGGAGACCGTGAAAATGAGCTTTGGCCACAAGGGTGGACTGCTTTTTGCGGTGCTGAACATTGTGCAGCTTGTGGGATGGACAGGGATAATGATATACGACGGAGCCCTGGCCGCAAACGGCGTTTTTGCCGCGGGGGAGTGGATCTGGTGCCTTGTGATCGGCGCCCTTATCGTTCTCTGGATCCTGATCGGAATTGAAAATCTCGGCCGGGTAAATACGCTTGCCATGGGCGCCTTGCTGGTGCTGACCGTGATTCTCAGCTTCGTTATCTTCGGCAGGGGAGCCGCCGCCTTCGCGGCGGGAGAGGCTATGAGCTTCGGCGCGGCGGTTGAGCTGTCCGTGGCGATGCCTCTGTCTTGGCTGCCCCTTATAAGCGACTATACCCGGGAGGCGGAAAAGCCCATGAAAGCCACGCTGACAAGCGCCCTTGTCTATGGCCTTGTGAGCTGCTGGATGTATGTGATCGGCATGGGCGCTGCTATCTTTACAGGCGAGAGCGATATTGCCCAGATCCTCCTTAAGGCCGGCCTGGGCACTGTGGGCCTGCTGATCGTGGTCTTTTCCACGGTTACCACCACGTTTCTGGACGCTTGGTCCGCCGGAATTTCCAGCGAATCTATTTTCAGCAAATTAAAGGGCAAGTGGGTGGCTGTGGCAGCCACGGTAATCGGCACGCTGGGAGCAATCTTTCTGCCGCTTGGAAATATCACCAATTTTCTGTACTTTATCGGTTCTGTATTTGCACCCATGATCGCCATTCAGATTGCGGATTTCTTCATTCTCAGGCGGGACGAGTCGGCAAGCGCATTCAGCCTGAAAAATCTCATCGTCTGGCTTCTGGGCTTTGCGGCATATAGATACCTGATGCGCCTGGATCTTATCCTGGGCTGCACGCTGGCGGATATGATAATCACCATGCTGCTGTGCATTATCGCGGCGAAAATCCCCGCCGGGGAAAAGAAAGCCTGAGTTTTCCCGTAAAATAAAAGAGCGAATCCGTTTTCTCCCCGCCTTTTTACAGGGCGGGGAGAAAATTTAAAAAAATTATTTGCCGAAAATTCTTGACTAAATTTGTATAATATGCTAATATCATCAATTGCGTGGGCGTGTCTATGTCTAAGTGCGCCCACAGGTAAAATTCGATAAAAAACCATGGTTTTCCAAGGTTTTTTATATATTATCATCCAAAGAAAGGAGGAACACAATGCCTACTTTTAACCAGCTGGTGAGAAAAGGCAGAGAAAAGGTTACCTACAAGTCCACCTCTCCCGCAATGCAGAAGGGCCTGAACACCCTGAAGAACAAGGAGACCGACCTGAGCGCTCCTCAGAAGAGAGGCGTCTGCACTGCCGTGCGTACCTCTACTCCCAAGAAGCCCAATTCCGCTCTGCGTAAAATCGCCCGTGTCCGTTTGACGAATGGCTACGAAGTTACTGCGTACATCCCCGGCATCGGCCACAACCTGCAGGAGCACTCCGTGGTTATGATCCGCGGCGGCCGTGTCAAGGACCTTCCCGGTGTCCGTTACCACATCATCCGCGGCACGCTGGACGCCCAGGGTGTCAACAACCGTATGCAGGCCCGTTCCAAGTACGGCGCGAAGAAGCCCAAGGCTGCCAAGAAGAAGTAAATTCAACAGCAGCGGCAAATTTGCCCTGTCGTTTATCATACATTATATAATGCGGATAAACCTCGGGGCGCAACGGACGCGCGCAGTCGCGTTCGAGTACCTGTGATCCCATTTTTTAATGAAGGAGGGAAGCAACGTGCCCAGAAGAGGTAATGTTCCCAAGAGAGAAATTTTGCCCGATCCCATGTATAACAGCGTTCTGGTGACCAAGCTCATCAACGGCGTTATGCTCGACGGCAAGAAGGGTGTTGCTCAGAAGGTCGTTTACGATGCCTTCGACATCATCAAGGAAAAAACCGGCAAGGAGCCCCTTGATGCATTCACCGAAGCCATGAACAACATCATGCCCGCGCTGGAGGTCAAGGCCCGCCGCGTGGGCGGCGCAACCTATCAGGTCCCCATTGAGGTCCGCCCCGCACGCCGCCAGACGCTGGCTCTGCGCTGGCTGGTGGACTACGCCCGCAAGCGCGGCGAGAAGACCATGAAGGAGCGCCTGGCAGGCGAGATCATGGATGCCTGCAACAACCTCGGCGCAGCGGTCAAGAAGCGCGAGGACATGCACAAGAACGCCGAAGCCAACAAGGCTTTCGCACATTTCAGATGGTAATCCGTCCAGGAGAGTTACATGCCCAGAAAATATTCACTTGAACAAACTAGAAATATCGGTATCATGGCTCACATC
>DCJL01000021.1:12004-82676 GCA_002320035.1 Clostridiales bacterium UBA1701
TACACCGGCGTCAACTACAAGATCGGTGAGACCCATGAGGGTACCGCAACCATGGACTGGATGGCCCAGGAGCAGGAGAGAGGCATCACCATTACCTCCGCCGCAACCACCTGTTTCTGGCGCAACAACCGCCTGAACATCATCGACACCCCGGGCCATGTGGACTTTACAGTGGAAGTGGAGCGCTCCCTGCGAGTGCTGGACGGCTGCGTGACTGTCCTTTGCGCCAAGGGCGGTGTCGAACCTCAGTCCGAGACTGTCTGGAGACAGGCCGACCATTATCATGTTCCCCGCATGATCTATGTCAACAAGATGGACATTGTGGGAGCTGATTTCTTTAATGTCCTCAATATGGTTCACGAGCGGCTCAAGTGCAACGCCGTTCCCATCCAGCTTCCCATCGGAAGCGAGGAAAACTTCAAGGGGATCATCGACCTGGTGGACATGAATGCCGACGTCTATTACGACGATCTCGGCAAGGATATGCGCACCGAGGAGATTCCCGAGAATATGAAGGAGCTTGCTCAGGAGTACCGGGACAAGCTTCTGGAGGCCGTGTCCGACTTCGACGAAGAGATCATGGAACTGTATCTCGAAGGCGAAGAAGTTCCTGCCGACAAGATCCGCGCTGCCATCAGAAAGGCCACAGTGGCCGTGGAGATGGTTCCTGTGGTCTGCGGCACCTCTTATAAGAACAAGGGCGTTCAGAAGCTCCTTGACGCGATTGTGGACTACATGCCCTCCCCGCTGGATATTCCGGCCATTGAAGGCGTGAACCCCAAGACCGACGAGGAGGAAACGCGCGAGGCAGACGACAACGCGCCTTTCTCCGCTCTGGCTTTCAAGATCATGACTGACCCCTATGTGGGCAAGCTGGGCTTCTTCCGCGTGTATTCCGGCACTCTGGAATCCGGCAAGACTGTCCTCAACTCCACCAAGGGCCAGCGGGAGCGCATCGGCCGCATCCTGCAGATGCACGCCAATCACCGCGAGGATATAGAGCAGGTCTGGTCCGGCGATATTGCCGCCGCCGTGGGCCTTAAGAACACCACCACCGGCGACACGCTCTGCGATGAGAAGAGCCCCATCATCCTCGAGTCCATGGAATTCCCCGATCCCGTTATCCGCGTTGCGATCGAGCCCAAGACCAAGGCAGGCCAGGAAAAGATGGGCATTGCCCTTCAGAAGCTGGCCGAGGAAGACCCCACCTTCAAGACCTATACGGATGAAGAGACGGGTCAAACCATCATTGCCGGCATGGGTGAGCTGCATCTTGAGATTATCGTGGACCGGCTTCTGCGCGAGTTCAAGGTGGAGGCCAACGTGGGCAAGCCTCAGGTTTCCTACAAGGAGACCGTGCGGCGCTCCGCAACGGTTGACACCCGCTACTCCCGTCAGACCGGCGGTAAGGGCCAGTTTGCTCATGTCAAGCTGATGATCGAGCCCAACGAACCCGGTGCCGGCTACGAGTTTATCAATAAGGTTACCGGCGGCGCGATACCCAAGGAGTTCATCCCCTGTGTGGATCAGGGCATCCAGGGGGCCATGCTCTCCGGCGTGCTGGCGGGCTACCAGGTCGTGGACATCAAGGCGACGCTGCTGGACGGCTCCTTCCACGAGGTGGACTCCTCGGAAATGGCATTTAAGATCTGTGGCAGCATGGCTTTCAAGGAAGCCTGCCAGAAAGCGGATCCCGTGCTGCTTGAGCCGATCATGAAGGTCGTTGTGACTGCGCCCGATGACTACATGGGCGATGTTATGGGCGATATAAACGCACGCCGCGGTCAGATTGTCGGCTCCGATATCAGAAACGGCGCCGCCATCATCGAGAGCAACGTTCCCCTTTCCACTATGTTCGGTTACGCAACCGACCTGCGCAGCAAGACTCAGGGCCGCGCCTCTTACAGCATGGAGCCCAGCCACTTTGTGGAGCTGCCGAAGAATCTTCAGGAATCCCTTGTGAACAGTCGCACGGGTTCTAATAAGTAATTAAACAAATCCAATTCTATTTTTAGGAGGATATTCTAATGGCTAAACAGATGTTCAACAGAACCAAGCCCCATGTAAACATCGGCACCATCGGCCACATCGACCACGGCAAGACCACCCTGACCGCCGCCATCACCAAGTACCTGTCCCTCCAGGGCGGCGCCGAGTACACCGACTATTCTTCCATCGACAAGGCTCCCGAAGAGAGGGAGCGCGGCATCACCATCAACACCTCCCACGTGGAGTACGAGACTGCCAAACGTCACTACGCTCACGTTGACTGCCCGGGCCACGCCGACTATATCAAGAACATGATTACCGGCGCCGCGCAGATGGACGGCGCGATCCTGGTCATCGCCGCCTCCGACGGCCCCATGGCTCAGACCAAGGAGCACCTTCTGCTCTCCCGCCAGGTTAACGTTCCTTCCGTTCTGGTCTTCCTGAACAAGTGCGACCAGGTCGATGACGAGGAGCTCCTGGAGCTGGTTGAGATGGAAGTCCGCGAGCTGCTTGACTTCTACGGTTTCCCCGGAGATGACACCCCCATCATCCGCGGCTCCGCGCTGAACGCGCTGACCTGCGAGTCCAACGACCCCAACGCGCCCGAATATGCCTGCATCAAGGAGCTCATGGACGCTGTTGATACCTGGATCCCCACCCCCGACCGCAAGGCCGACCAGCCCTTCCTTATGCCCATCGAAGACGTGTTCACCATCTCCGGCCGCGGCACTGTCGTTACCGGCCGTGTTGAGCGTGGTACCGTTAAGGTTGGCGACAAGGTCGAGATCGTTGGCCTGAAGGAAGAGAGAACCGAGACCACCGTTACCGGCACCGAGATGTTCCACAAGACCCTCGAGTACGCTGAGGCCGGCGACAACGTGGGCTGCCTGCTCCGCGGCATCGACAAGAAGTCCGTTGAGCGCGGCCAGGTTCTGGCGGCTCCCAAGACCATCCACCCCCACACCAAGTTCAAGGGTCAGGTTTACGTCCTGTCTAAGGACGAGGGCGGCCGTCACACCCCCTTCTTCAACAACTACCGTCCCCAGTTCTACTTCCGTACCACCGACGTTACCGGCGTCATCTCCCTGCCTGAAGGCGTTGAGATGTGCATGCCCGGCGACAACGTGGACATGGATGTTGAGCTGATCACTCCCATCGCCATCGAGCAGGGCCTCCGCTTCGCTATCCGCGAGGGCGGCCGTACCGTTGGCTCCGGTGTTGTTATCGGCATCAACGAGTAATTAATACCCTTTGCCCCCATGGCGCAAAAGCGCCATGGGGGTTTTGTTTTTTTGTGCGGAAACAGATTTCGAACCGGGTTTATTTTACATAATTATTAATAAATTTAAAATCTCCTTGTCACAGCCTGCCGCTTATGATAAAATACCTCAGTATGTTGCCGGGCGGCAAGGCTCTGCATACCGCAGGGCAATCAATTATACTGCGAAGGTGCTAATGTGAATACAAAAGATGTTATAAGCGAGCTCTCCACAGAGGAGCGCGAGGCGGAGCGGCAGAAGCGAAAAAGAAGAGCCCTCAGAAAGAAGATCGTTACGATTGTTGACCGGATATTCGGCTTCATTCTGGCTACCTGCATTGTCTTCGGCCTGGCGGGGCTGGCGTTGGAATATGTGCTGATAAAAGGGCCTTCTCCCGCTTTGAAGGAGACCTTTGTCATGACGATGCTGGAAACCCGCCGATTTGGCTTTATCCCTCATATTTTTTTGACCGATGAGGAAATGAATGAGATGAAGGACCTGCGGAAGCAGGACACGAATGCCAAAATGGATGAATCCCTTATAAATCTCTCCGGCGGTGATTCCGGCGGCCAGGAGGCAGACCCGGGGACGGACCAGCAGGAAAGCCCTTATCCCGCCGATGAGGATGGAGATGGGATAATTTTCGAGAACATAAAGGGCAATGGCTTTGTGGGCTATATGCTTACGATTCTTGACCCCACCCGTGTGTTTGTTGGTATGCCTGATGGCTATGGCGGGGTTGGGCTGCGGCTGGACGAGCTTGTAAACAAATACGGCGCGCTGGGCGGCATTAACGCCGGCGGCTTTTATGATGACGGCGGCGGCGGGCTGGGCGGCAATCCGGACGGGCTTACCATCATCGACGGCGTTGTGTATAACGAGGGCCACGGCACAGACTGCATTGTGGGTCTCAACGAGGAGGGCCTTATGTATGTGGGCTATTACACCCTTGACGAGGCGCTTGGACTGGGACTTAAAAACTGCGTCAGCTTTAGCCCCCTGCTTATTCAGAACGGTGTGGGCCTTGATGTGTCCTCCAGCGGCGTAAACCCCCGTACAGCCATTGCGCAGCGCTCCGACGGCGCGATCATGATGCTCGTCATCGACGGGCGCCAGGCTCACAGCATGGGCGCCAGGTATCAGGATGTTGTGGATATACTCCTTGACTATGGCGCTGTGAACGCCATTAATCTTGACGGCGGTTCTTCCACAGTCATGTGGTACGAGGGGGACTATGTCAACAGCTGCTCCTCTGAGAACGGTATCTGCCGGCCTTTGCCCAATGCTTTCCTGTTTAAGTGAATGTGAGGTCTTTTTGATATGGCAAGAAGAAAAAAGCGCGGTTCCAAAATTTATGCCATCTGCCTTTCCATATACATATTGATTCTCTGCGGCGCTGCTGTTTTCGGCCTTACCAAGGTGTGGGGCTACGCGGAGGAGTATGAGGCCTCAAGGCCTGCCAAGGCGATGGATGAATATGTGGCCGCACTGAGCGAAAATCTTTGGGACGAAAGCATTGCCGACGCAATTTCTGCCATGCCCCACGAAATGCAGACTGACGAAGAGTGCGCCGAGATCGTCAAGTCCATGCTCAAAAATGAAATAAGCTATTCCCGTATCGCGGGAACCGGCGGCTCGGATGTGACTGCCAATTACAGCCTTCGCTGCGGGGATCATGTCTTTGGCACCGTCACCCTGAAAGAGGACGAGTCCAAGGCCGGCGAGGTTAAGTACGGTATGCTGCCCTGGATCGTGTACAAGGAGGAGTTCGATTTTACCGGGCTTTATTCGTCTGTCCAGGTCACTGTTCCCGCAAGCTATTCCGTGGAGCTCAACGGCCATGAACTTGGGGAGGAGTATATAATCGAGTCCGGCATCCAGTATGATGTGCTGACGGAGTATTATCAGGATTACCCCAATCTGCCGACAAAGGTCACCTATAAGTTTGATAACATTATCGGTAATCTTGAGCCGGTCATTCTGGATGAAAACGGAAACGAAACCGTGATTGACGAAAGCCGGGACGATTCCCAGTTCATCACCCCTGTGGACGAAGCTACGCTCAGCCGCCTGAATGAGTTCGCGGGCAAGTTTGTGGAGCGCTACAAGGAATATATTGCCGGCGAATTTGAGCCCAGTTACGGCTATCAGCGGCTCCTGCCCTATGTGAAGCTGGACAGCGACCTTGACCAGCGCCTCAAGGCCGCTCAGGACGGAATATTCTGGTCTCATAAGCACGGCGCTTCTGTTGTCACAAATTCCGTCAGTTTGAACAGCGCCATATATGTGGGCGACGGCGTATATATCATAGACATATCCTCCAGCTCTACCGCTACCACAAATAACGGCACGGAGGAAATTCAAGATAATATGAAGATTATCGTCACAGATACCGGCAGCGACATCAGAGCGGTGACTCTGGAGCTGTACTGATACCTGCTGGGAACGGAGAAGTAAATGCCAGAAAATCATTCCTGCCAGGCGGACCTGGCTATCGTGCTGCCCTCCCTCAATCCCGACAAAAAGTTTGCGGGGGTCGTGGAAGGGCTGGTGGAGAAGGGCTTTGAAAAAATCATTATAGTAGACGACGGAAGCGACGGAGACCATAAGCACTGGTTTGACGAGGCTGAAGCGCATCCTCAGTGCACGGTGCTGCACCATGAGATAAACAGAGGCAAGGGACGCGCCCTGAAGACAGCCTTTGAATATATTCTCCGGGAGCTTCCGCATATAAAAGGCGTTATCACAATAGATGGGGATGGGCAGCATCTTGTGGGCGACATTATCGCCTGCGGCGAGGCGCTGCTCAGGGACGGAGAAAAAGTAATTATGGGCTGCCGTGACTTTAACCAGCCCGGAGTGCCGGCCAGAAGCGTGGCCGGGAACAAGACAACTTCCCGCCTTTTCCGTATCTGCTACGGAATCAGGCTTTCCGATACCCAGACCGGCCTGCGCGCCATCCCCGCCAAATATCTGGAGCGCTTTTGCCGGATAGAAGGGGAGCGCTTTGAGTATGAGACCAATATGCTCCTGCAGATGAAGCGGATGGGCATAGGCTTTACGGAGGTCCCCATTGAAACCGTGTATGAGGACAACAATTCCTGCTCCCACTATAACGCCGTAAAGGATTCCTGGCGCATTTTCAAGATCATGTTCAAGTTCCTTTTGAGTTCCGCCGGGTCCACGGTGCTTGACCTTGCGGTGTTTTATCTGGCTCTGCGTATCTTTGGCCCGGCGATGGGGAAATTTGCCGAGCTTGGGGCCACAGCCATTGCCAGGGCCTGCTCCTCCTTTGCCAATTTTAACGCCAACAATGCGGTGGTTTTTGGCAACAAGGGCCATTATAAGCGGGCCCTGCTGCGGTATTACTGTCTTTGCATCCCCCAGATGCTGGTTTCCGGCCTGCTTGTGACGCTCATCAACCATCTGTTTGCCAATACCGCCCCGATTATAGCGACGCTCATCAAATTTGTTGTAGATACCTGCCTTTTCTTTATAAGTTACGGCATCCAGCGTGAATGGGTGTTCTCCAGCAAGGACTAGTCAGAGGCATAAAGGAGCCTGTTTGAAGGAAGCCGTTCCGGCATATGCCGTTGGCCTCGCCGCATTTGAGATGCGGTGAGGCCAACGGTTTTTATATGCTTTCCTTGGAGGCTTCATTGTAGGCGGGGTCTTGCTATAAAGCCTAAATAGATACATAAAAGCGATAAATAATACAATAATTCACTAATTAGAGTTTGACACTAAACAGTAATAGTATTACAATGCAGATAAGGTAGGGTTCAGCTGCATCTTATTCAGACGTGGGTATTACCGCACTGCTGTTATCCGGCAGGGCGCGCATGCTGGATAATCACAATAAAAAACAATAAGAAAGGAAAAGCATCATAAAAAAAGACTAGTAGCGCTTCTTCTTATTCTTGCGCTGGTAATTTGTGTGTTTTCGGTGCGCGCTTTTGCTTACGAAGGAGCAAGCCCAAGAGGTGGGTGGACAATAACCCGTCGTATGATCCGCAGGGCAGGGACGGCATCTTCGGGGCAAATACTGCCAGCGCCGTGAGATATTTTCAGGGGCGCAGGGGAATACAGGTTGACGGCTGCGTTGGCGATCAGACCTGGACGGCCTTTACGCAGCATTGGGTTTTTGGATAAAGGAACTAAATTAAAATGAAACGAAAGCTTCGAAGTACAATAGCGGCTTTGGCCTTGCTTTCCTTAATCCTTTCAAGCGGCTGCGGGCGGGGGACCTCCCCCGCCCAGCCCGGACAGGGCGAAGCTATAAAGCGGGCCTCTGTAAATTCCGCAAGCGCCCAGGAGGGCGACGGCGCCGTTGTGGTGAGAAAAAGCCCTCTTTCCCTGCCGGACATGGGAGTCGCGATTCGCTATACCGCCATGGCCGGCGGATATATTTACATGTGCGGCCAGGCGGAAAACGGCTGGTACAGCTTCTACCGTATGGACAGGGAGCTTAAAATAAGCCGCCTTGACCTTAGCTATGAGGAGCCTATTGAAAATTTTAGCGCAGACGACAGCGGCGGGATATATATCCTGAACACCGATGAAACGGGCAAAAAGCGCATCGTCTGCTTCAGCGGCAATGGCGATAAAACGGAGCTTAGGCCCGAGGCTATTGCCAATGAGGCCGTAATAGTTCATTTCTCCGCTGTGGGCGGCGGCTTTATTGTGGATACAATGAGCCAGGTGCTCGCCCTGGACGGGGAGGGCAAGCTGGTAAAGAGCTTTGGGGAATACCAGGGCGGGACATGGCTTGTCCGGCTGGGTGACGGCAAGGCCTTTGTAATCTACACCGGCAGCCTGGGCGCAAACGCCCCCGCGGCATTTGAAAAAGCCATGAGGATGGAGCTTATTGACGGGGAGCTTGAGGTGAGCGGCAGTATAGAGCTACATGAAGCGTACGCATCCTTTTTCGGCGGTATTGACGGAGAGCTGTTCACTGTGCTGGGAGGCGGCGTTTATGAGTATGACTACAGGGCGGGAGCCTTAACGCAGAAATTTGACGCTGGATCAAGCCCCAATCTGCCGGAGTACTATCTGGGCGGCGACAGATATTTCATAGTGGAGCGGGGAGTACCGGTTATACTCACGGCTGAAAGGGACAGCGGCGTAAAGCGGCTTGTCCTGGGCGGCTATAACATAGATGCCCGCATTGAAACGGCGGCCCAGATGTTCAACAGCGCAAACAGAGGCTATACTATAGTCCTGGACGACTATGCCCGTTATGACGAATATGACAATCAGGACGCGGGGGCAATCCGGTTTGCGGCGGACATTATATCGGGAAACGCCCCGGATATATTTGATTTGAGCAATGTATCCGCTGAGCGGTACAGCGCCCAGGGCCTGCTTGAGGATTTAAGGCCGTACTTTGACGGTGACAGGGATATGGACGCGGATATGCCGTACCCAAAGCTCCTTGAGCTTACCGAATTTAAAGGGGGCGTCTATCAGCTTAGCCCGGGCTTCATGGTTGCGGTAATCTGCGGGGCTTCAGACCTGGTACCCTCCCCTTTCACCACGGAAAAGCTTGCTGAGCTTGCAAATTTATATTCTCCCCAAAAGCTCCTGGGAGCGGCAATGAGCAGCGGCAGGTTTATGCGCCATATCTTGATGTCCATGCACGATGAGCTATACTCCCCTGAGGATAAGACCTGCAGCTTTGACACGGAGGAGTTCGCTGAGGTTCTGGAAATCGCGGCGGCGCTCCCGGAGGAGGTTCCCCCTGGGATTTCCCAGGATGAGTGCGTCCTAGACGGGGAGCAGATGCTTATAGTGGAGTGGCTTGGCCCGTATTTTGTGGATCACATTGCATTCTCCAACACAATGTTTGGAGGGCAGGCGCGCATAAGCGGCCTTCCCAGCGGCAGGGGGCATGGGGCCTCAATACTGCCCCAGCTGCCCTTGGGCATGTCCGCCTCAAGCGAGGGCAAGGAAGGAGTGTGGGAGTTTTTCAAGTTTTTGCTCAGCGAAAGTATGCAGCTGGACTATTTCGGCCGCTGGTTCTTCCCGGCAAACAATACCGCTCTTGAAAAATATATCGAGGGCGATATAAGCTCCTATATTGAGTCCCCTCTGGCCCTGGCTATACTGGGCGGAGGAACAATACAAGGCTCTCTGGAGGCGGACGCCGCCAGGGACGCGGCATACGCGGTGTTTGACAGTATCGACTCTGTTGCGGTTTGCAACAGCGAAATATACAATATCATAATGGACTGCTGCGGCGCACTGTTCAACGGGGATAAAACAGCCGGGGAAACCGCCGCCCTTATACAAAGCAAGGTGGCCATATACCTGGCGGAGCAATACGGGTAAGCGGAAGCTGGGCCGCCAAAAAAGGCTCACCCAGACTGCAAAAAACCATGCTTAGCGGCACGAAAAAGGAGTAGCGGCGGGACTTTTTTGACAAGCTGAGCGGGGCTGTTCATATGAACAGCCCCGCCGCTTCGTTCCCGGTTCTACTAAGATAGCTTTTTACCGGCTCGCTATCATATCAGGCGCTCCGCTTTTGGCTTTTGGAGAAGCTCAGGCAAACCGCTGCGCCCAGGGCGGAGACGGCTGCGCCTACGAGAAGGGTGGCTCCTACACTGAGCTTATCAAACATGAGCCCGCCCAGGCTGCTGGCAAAAATGGAACCCAGAGTGGTCATGCCGTAGGAGATGGACTGGCCCTTGGCTGAATCGCGGCTGTCTATATACAGGTTTACATAACGCACACATGCCGGCGTAATGACCGCAAAAGAAAAGGCCTGGAGCAGATGGGCGGCATAGAGGGCGCCCATGCTTGCGGACAGCGCGATACAGAGAGCCTTGAGGGCAAAGAATACGGCGGCGAAGCGCAGTGTTCCCGGGCAGGAGAAGCGGCGGGAGAGCCTGTCGTACAGAAACATGGCGGGCACTTCCATAAGGGCCATAAAGGCGTTCAGCCCACCCATGGAAGCCGCATTGCCTCCTGCATTGCGCACTACGTTTATCAGATAATTATTAACCAGATAGTGCGCGAAGAAAAGCAGCGCCACCCCCAGCATCAGAAAGCAGAAGCGGCGGTTTTTCCTGATAAATTCCGGCAGGGATGAGGCTTCCGTGCTTTTTTTGCCGGATGCGGCGGTCTGCCCGGCCGGGACACGAAGCTGCAGAGACAGGGCCAGCAGCATGGCGCACTGGAAAAAAACACAGGCCAGCCCGGCTATGGGCAGCAGCTCCGGACCAAAACGCTCCGTGACGGCGCCAAGCAGAAGGGCCATGGGCGCAAAGGCGATGGAGCCTGTGCCCCGGGCCGCGCCATAGTTGATCTGCACGCCGGATTTTTCCAGCTCCAGGCTCAACTGGGTAATCATAGGATTGACCGCTATGGCGGCGGCCATATACAGGCAGTAAGCCAGGGGAAGGAGGGCGGAGCGGCCCGGTACAAGGCGGAAAAACAGCAGAAGCAGCCCCTGAAGCAGCAGCAAAGCCCAGAGACAGCTAAAAACACCTACCCGCTGCGAACGATCCACCAGAGCCGCAAGCACGGGCGAGAGCAAAAAGCCCGCAATATTTCCGCAGGCCATGACAAAGCCAAGGGCGGAATTGGAGTAGCCCCGGTGCTGGAGAAACACCGCCGCGAAGCTGATGCACACGCATATGCCCATCCAGTAAAAACCCTGAACAGCGGCGTACTGCAGGTTCAGGGAGCCTTGCCTTTGCGTCATCGCAATAACCAGTCCTTATAACATTATCGGTCTGTGGATTATACCATTTTCCCGGCCTCATGTAAACAAAAGCAAAAAAGTACGCGCCCGAAGGCGCGTACAATTTTTTGCCTTAATACACCAGTGAGGGCCCATAGATAAGGTCCGGTACGACGGTAATAAGCCAGGGGACAAAGGTGATGAGCAGCAGCACAAGGAAAAGGCACAGAATAAAGGGCCATACTTCCTTCAAAAAGTCCGTGATCGGGCAGCCGGTGATGCCGCAGGTGGTAAACATCATGGAGCCGAAAGGAGGCGTGATGCCGCCTATCATAATGTTGACTATGGCCACAAGACCGAAGTGGTAGTCGTTTATTCCCAGCGTGCGGGCGACGGGCAGCAGCAGCGGTGTGATGATCATAAGGGCCGCGCCGCCTTCCAGGAACATGCCCATGATGAGCAGGATCACATTGCAGAGCATCAGGAAAACGTACTTGTTGGTGGTGAGCCCCAGCACGGTGCTGGCCACGATTTTGGGCAGATTGATCCAGCTCATGTAGTTGCCGAAAGTGTTGGCCGCCACCATGATAAGCACAACGCTGGCGGTGCCGGCGATGCTGTCCATCAGGATGGGAATAAGATGTTTTCTAAGGGAGAGCCGCTTATAAACAAAGCTGCCGATAATGAAGCAGTACAGAACTGCCACGGCGCCGCCCTCGGAGGGCGTAAACATACCAAAGCGGATACCCAGAATGATGCCAATGGGGAAGAAGAGGCCCCAGAAGGAGTCAAGCGCCTGCTTAAGGACGATTTTGAGGCTGGGGAATTTTTCCCGGGACTTGGGATAATTGCGTTTGTGGGAAATGATGGCCACGGTGATCATCATGGAGATGGACATGAGGATGCCCGGCACATAGCCTGCCGCAAACGTCCGGCCCAGGGAGGCCTGGGCGATAAGGCAGAACACGATCAGGTTGACCCCGGGGGGGATAACGGGAGTGGCCGCCGAGGAGGCGGCAGTAATGGCGGCGGAGAAGGCTTTGGAATAACCGCGTTTCTCCATTTCCGGCACCAGCATTTTGGACTGCATGGCGCAGTCGGCGTTGGCGGAGCCGGAGCAGCCGCCCATGAGCATACTGAGCACCACATTCACCTGGGCCAGGCCGCCCTTCATATGGCCGGTGAGGCATTCGGCGAAGTCCATCATTTTATCACTTATTCCGCCGTAGTTCATTACCGAGCCGGACATTATGAAGAAAGGAATGGCCAGCATGGAGTAGGACTGGGTGGAGTTCATAACTTTCTGAAGTATCAGCCAGGGCTGAGAAGTAGTGTCAATAACCAGGAAGTAGAAGAAAGTCGCCCCGAAAAGGGAGTAAACGATGGGCATTCCCATAAAATACAGCAGGAATAGCATAACAATGGGAACGATGTCAAGAAAAGTCAATGTCATACGGCGTTCCCTCCCTGTTCAACCTTTAAGCCCCCGTCAGATGCGGGCTTTTTCTTGATGATATGCAGCCTCTCGGTGAGGAGAAAATACACGGAATAGACCGTGGACAGGCCGAAGCCAAGGGGAACCGCAATACCGGTCCACCATTTGGGCAGGCGGAGCATCTCCGTCAGTACCACTTTGACGGCACCTGTGGGGGAGTAGATCAGATGGTAAACATACTGGGCGCTGATAACCGTGAGCATAATCAGGACCAGCAGCTCAACTACGGCGATTACATTCTGCACGGCCTCCCTGGATTTACCGCGCATCAGATTTACGACAATGTCCACGCCGAGATGGGAGTGCTTCCGGTAGGCATAGGCGCTGCCGATAAACACCGTCCACACGAAGAGGCTGGTGACAATCTCCTCGCTCCAGTGGATAGGATTATTGAGAATGTAACGCATGATTACGTTGGCGTTTACCAGAATAACGCAGATGGTAAGCGTTATGCAGGTAATTGCCGCGTCCAGATTCTTGAGAATAAGTTTGGGCGAAAGTTTTATCTTCATAGGCAAGTCCTTATGTCTGTTTTTAACGAAAAATTAACATAGTGGGATATTTAACAGGGACTGCCCGATAAATCGGGCAGCCCTGCAAAAACACAGCTTATGATCTGCGGGAGTATTTTCAGCCGTTGGCAGCGCGGTACTCGGCAACCAAAGCGGAAATCTGCTCGTAAGCCTCGCGGCTGGAGCCGTACTCCTCGATTATCCAGTCGATAACAGGCTCGCAGGCGGCCTTAAAGGCGTCCAGGTCAACCTCGTTCCAGGTAACGCCATTCTCAGCCAGCATTTCCTTCTGAACAGCCTCGTCCTCATCGCAGGAGGTCTGCTCCCACATGCCGCACTCATAGGCGCATTCTTCGATGATGGTCTGGTACTTCTCGGGGATGGTCTGCCACACGCTCTCGGGCATGAACAGCCAGCGGGTAGCGATCAGGTGGTTGGTCAGAGCGACCTTCTTGACCAGCTCGTAGGGAGCGCCGGCGCCGGCCAGGGTGGAGGTGGAGCCTTCGAAGCCCTCAACAACGCCGGAAGAAATGGCGGACAGACACTCGGTAAAGGACATGGGGGTGGCGGTGGCGCCCAGACACTCGAGGGTCTTGGCAAACAGAGCGGAAGAGGTGGCGCGCATCTTGACGCCGTTCAGATCCTCGGGCGTGTAGATGTCACGGTTGGTGACGACGGAACGGAAGCCGAAGGAGTAGTGGGTATCCAGAATGTGAATGTTCTGCTCGGCCAGCCTGTCGCAGAGGTCGGCAACGAAGTCGGAATCCATCACATAGTTGTACTCGGCGGTACTGCTGTACAGCATGGGAGCGATGACCATGGCCGCGTCGCCAACGTAGTCAGCAAACAGGGAGGGCTCCTCAAGGCCCATCCAGTTGGCGCCGTTGACTGCCTGGGTGACGGAGTCGGCGTAGCAGTCAAGCTCGTTCTGGCCGTAATAGGTGACGGAGATATGGCCGTCAGTCTTTTCGGTAATCATCTGGGCCAGCTTCTCGGAGGCCTTGTAGTTCCACTCCGTGGGCTGGAAGACGTTGGAGAACTTCAGCTCCAGATAGAAGTCGTCTGCAGGATCGGCTTCTTCGGCGGCATCGCGGCCCTCAGCGGGAGCCTCAGAGGCGGCAGGAGCGGGAGTTCCTCCGCAGGCGCACAGCGCCAGAAGCATGATCAGGGCCAGAAGCATTGCAAGAAATTTTTTCATTTTTTCCTCCTAATTTTGTTTTATTCGTTTTTAAACCGCTCATACTTGCTGAAAGCCACTTTTAAACTTTAACAAGCGCGGCAAATGAGCCGCGCCCGAGCTTGGATGCAAAATATGAACGATTTTTTAACTTACATGGATTTTACATTCTTTACACAGATTTGTCAATGAGCCCCAATTTTAAATTCTGATTTTCAGGATTTTGTATATTTTAACAAGCTTTTTTTGTGTAAGTTTTTTTATTCGCAAGGATTTAACATAGGGGAGCATATGTTATAATAAAAAAGAATATTTTTTGTACGGAGGCGTAAAAACACATATGCCGCGATTTGAAATCAATATGCAGCACAGCGAGGAGAGCTTTACGGCCTTGGCTCATATGCAGTACAATCTGTTCTGCGGGCGCAACAGGCTTGCCCGCACCGTCATAAGCGCCCTGCTCATCTGCTTTGGAGCGGCAAATATGGACGCCTGGTGGGGGCTGCTCATCATTGCCTATGCAGGCTATCTGCTTACAAGCAGATACAGCTCCGCAAACCGTACCGCCAGAAAGCTGGCGGAGAGCATCAAAGCCGCGAATATGGACTTTCCCAGGTCCAGATACATTTTTGAAGAGAAGGCAATGCGCGTTCTGTCTTTGCCGGAAGAGGAGGAGCTGACGCCGCTGGCTTACTCCGAAGTACGCGGGCTGGGGGAGGACTTGACTTATTTTTATATTTTCCGCAGCGAACAGGGGGGCTACATGGTTTCCAAAGATGCCCTGGGGGACAGGTATAAGGAGTTCAGGCATTTTATGGAAGAAAAGACAGGCCGGCGCTTTATGTCCCGCAGCACACCCTTCCGGAGCTTTCAGGCCTGGCTTCGCAGCCGGGAAAACGGCCCGGAGCATCTTTGAGCGATGCATAAAAAAACGGACAACCCCCTGCCGCGAATTTCGCGGCAGGGGGTTGTTTTGATGCATCAGGGGGGGCCGGCAATGGGGCCGGGTGGAAAAACGGTATTTTCCGGCCTAAGCTCAGCCCTGGAGTTCAAGGAAGCCGGGAATGGGGCTGATGTGCACGGCATCGTAGGAGCCGGGACATTCACCGTCCAGGGACCACTCGAGCCCTATGGGATTTTCAACATAAATATCGCGGGCAGGGAAAAAATCAATGAAAGGACAGGTGTAGTCCTGGTTGATCAGGGCGCGGAGGATGGCGTCCAGGTCCATAATGGTCTTGGGGACCTTTATAAGAAGAACCTCAAAAACCCCGTCGCAGGTATCCACGAGCTCCTTGGGCAGGGCGATGGTGCCGGCGATGGAAGTGGAGTTGCACACGGCGCCGAAGAGATAATCGTCCTCATGCAACGTGCCGTCCGCGGTGATTTTAAGGTGCAGGGGCTTTATTTTGGAAAGATCCTTTATGCCGTCGATAATATAGGCCGTATGGCCCAGAAGATTTTTCAGATTCTGATCCGTGGTGTAGGACAGCCAGGAAAAGGCCCCAAAGGCAGCTACATAAGAGAAAAAGTGGTCTCCAAACCGGCCCACATCATAGCGGGTAAGCCGGCCGGAGGCGATGTTTTGGGCGGCGGTGACGATGTCTGTGGAAAGAGCGTGGGAGTTGGCAAAGTCGTTGGTGCTGCCGCAGGGGATATAGCCAAGGGGCACATGGATATCTCCCAGGATGAGGCCGCTCAAAGTCTCGTTCAGTGTTCCGTCCCCGCCGGCGCAGCAGACAAGGTCAAAATCCCCTCCGAAGCGGCGGGCAAGTTCCGTGGCTTCGCCCCGGCGGGCGGTGATCATGATGGTGACGATATAGCCTGCATCCATAAAGCAGCGGATAACCTGGGGAATATAGCGCAGCATCTGCTTTTTCCCGGAGACCGGGTTTATAATAAGCATGACTTTTTTGGAATAATCCATAGAGCTTGGGACAATGCTTTCGTTCATTTTGACTCCTTGAATTTCTTACTCAGGCTGCAAACCCGACAATATAAAGGCAGATATAGGCTGTGGGGATAGAAAAAAGAAGGCTGTCGGAGCGGTCAAACATACCGCCGTGGCCGGGAATGAGATTGGAAAAATCTTTCACGCCGATCATGCGTTTTACAAGGGATTCGGCCAAATCGCCGATCTGGCCCAGCGTGGAGGAGACAAAGGCTGTAACAAGGCAGATGGCCAGGGAGAGCTGGGGGAAAAGGCCCAGATAATAGATGAGAGCGCCGGTGACTATGGAGGAGAGCGCACCGCAGACACAGCCTTCCACCGTCTTGTTGGGGCTTACCAGAGGGGCGATTTTGTTCTTGCCAAAGCGCATGCCGCCGAAGAGGGCAAAGCTGTCGCAGACCCAGGTGGAGAGGCAGGCGATGGCCAGCGTCTCCAGCCAGACGGAGCTGGCGCTGATCATCATCAACAGGCCAAAAAGAAAGCAGGGATAGGCGATGCCGGCGAGGGTGTACATGGCCCCGCGGCCCGAAACTTTTTTGTGGAGAATGCCGGAGAAAAGAGCAAGATACACGGCAAGGGCAAAGCAGGCCAGATAGGCCGTGGCTTCGGCATGAAAAACGGCCAGCAGAGCCTGGGCGGCGGTGTACACATACATGACCCAGGCGCAGCAGTATACCTCCAGCTTTTCAAGAGCCCGGCTCAGCTCATAGGCGCAGAAAATACCGGCCACAGCAAAAAACAGAACTCTCGTCAGCTCAGACAGGAAGACGCAGCTCAAGGCTACGGCCATCAGCACGACGGCGGAGATCACTCTCTGTTTCAATTTCAAAATCTCTCTTTCTGGTATTGCCCGGGAAAACCGGGGACTAAATCTTAATTATTTCTTAAGATAACATATTTTCTCTCCGGGCTCAATATGCACGCCGGGGCATTTGCATGAAAAAAGAAAGAAAACGGCCAAAATTAACAGTTTATTAACCCCTCCTCTGCACCCCGGCGGGACTTAAATAATAGCGGCGTTTCCCCTTGGCCCGGCTGCCGAACTCAATGGCGTTCTGGGGACAGGCGCCGATGCACGCCATGCACTGGGTGCAGTTTCCATGCCAGACGGGGCGGCCATCCTCAAGGCTGATGTTGGCCAGCGGGCACAGCTTTTCGCAGCGGCCGCAGCCGGTGCATTCCTCGGTGGCGGTAAATTTCCTGTCGTTTACGAAAAGGCGGTAGAAAAGAGGCGGAAGCTTCGACAGCGCCGCCAGTGCCCCGGTGCTTTCATTGGGGTCGCTTATAGGCTTACCGGCGGATATGAAGCGGCCGGCGCTCTCAAGCTGTGAAACCGCAGCCCGGATCATGCCCTGGGCTTCGTCGTAGGAGGGGGCCTTGAAGAGGGTAATGTAATTCTCCGGCATCTTGACGGAGCTGAGCCCCATAAAATTCAGCTCCATGTCCCGGCATAATTCCTCCGCGTATTTGGCGGCGGCTCCGGTTCCGCTGCCGCAGGTCAGATAAAAATAGGCGTCCCGGCAGCCTTCAAAGCGGCTGTCCCGGATAAACTGCTCCACGATCCGGGGAACGCGCCAGCAGTAGGTAGGGCTGACAAAAACAAAGGGACGGTCTGAACGGAAAGAATAGCGGGCCGCATAGGGGTCAGTGATTCTCTGGCGCATGATATCGTTCATGCTTACAAGCGCATCCCCGCTCTGGGAGGAGAGAACAGACGCGGCGTAGCGGCTGTTTCCGGTGCCGGAATAGTAGAGTATCATAATTTCCCTCCGAGTTTTTCTTTTATGATATCATAATCGGCGGCGGGCCACAACATGATTATTGTGCCCTGGCGAAAGCTGTGATATTATATAGAAAGAAATTATGCGGGAGGTGCGGATATGTACAGCCAGAAAAAGATATGGATAGCGCAGTCTGATAAAAGCATCTTTCTCCAGCCCGCCATGGCAAACCGCCATGGGCTTATTGCCGGCGCCACCGGGACCGGCAAGACCATCACCATGAAGGTGCTGGCGGAGTCCTTTTCCGATATGGGCGTGCCGGTGTTTTTGGCGGATGTAAAAGGGGATCTTTCGGGCATGTGCCGCCCCGGGCAGGACACGGAGGATATGCGCGGGCGCATTGCGCGCTTCGGCCTTGAGGGCTTTGCGTATAAAGCTTATCCCACAAGATTCTGGGATATTTTTGGCGAGGCCGGCCATCCCGTCCGGGTAACGGTTTCTGATATGGGGCCTACGCTCCTGGCTCGCCTCCTTGGGCTTACCGAGGTGCAGACGGGAGTGTTGAACATTGTCTTTAAAGTGGCCGATGAGCATGGGCTGTTGCTTCTGGACCTGAAGGATCTGCGGGCCATGCTTCAGTTTGTGGGCGATAACCGGGCGGAATTTACCACCATGTACGGAAACGTCTCCACCGCAAGCGTGGGCGCGATTCAGCGGGCGCTTCTGGCTTTTGAGGACGAGGGCGGGGAGGTGTTCTTCGGCGAGCCGGCGCTGGACATAAGAGACTGGATCCGTACCGATGTTGACGGCCGGGGATTCATTAATATTCTCAGCAGCAGCCGCCTTATCCAGAGCCCCACGGTCTATGCCACTTTCCTGCTGTGGATGATGACGGAGCTTTTTGAAAAGCTGCCCGAGGTGGGGGACCTGGAAAAGCCCCGGATGATCTTCTTTTTTGACGAGGCGCACCTGCTTTTTACCGACGCACCGAAGGCCCTGGTGCAGAAAATCGTCCAGGTGGTGAAGCTTATCCGCTCCAAGGGCGTCGGTATTTATTTTATCAGCCAAAGTCCCTCGGATATTCCGAACGAGGTACTCGCCCAGCTTTCCAACCGGGTGCAGCATGCGCTGCGCGCCTATACCCCTGCGGAGCAGAAAGCCATCCGGGCCGCCGCCCGGGCTTTCCGGGAAAATCCCGCTTTCAGCACCGAAGAAGCGCTCACCCGGCTTGGCGTGGGCCAGGCGCTTGTAAGCATGCTGGATGAGGAAGGCGTACCCACAATGGTGGAGCTAGCTGACATCCTGCCGCCCCAAAGCCTTATGGGCCCGGCAGAGGCGGAGGAGGTGCAGCGGGCCATTGCCTCCGGGGAATTTGACATCAAATACCGGGAGGATGTGGACCGGGAATCTGCCTACGAGGTGCTCATGCGCGCAAACGAGGAACTTACCCAGCGCCGCGCGCAGGAGGCCGAGGAAGCCGCCGCCGAGAAGCAGCGGCAGAAAGAACAGGCCGCCGCGGAGCGGCAGCGCCTCCGGGAAGAGGCTGCCGCCGAAAAACAGCGACAGAGAGAAGAGGCCGCCGCCCAGCGGGAAGCGGAGCGGGAGGCCGCAAAGCGGAAAAAGACCCTAGAGCGGGCCGCCAGCAACGCCGCCTCCTCTGTGGCCAGGTCAATTAGCACCAACCTTATTAACTCGGTACTGGGCGGCAGCCAGGTCAGTACCAAAACCATGGCAAAGCGAGCCGCCACCAACGCGCTCAGCTCCGTTATGCGCTCCGGTTCCAGCTCTATTATAAGGGGCCTTTTCGGAAACAGAAGATAAGGGCGGCAGAGATATTGTTGAAAGCACGCCGCCGGAAAAGGGAAATCACCTTACCGGCGGCGCATTTTGAAGCAACAGGTAAAAGGTGGAATACAGAGGAACAAATGTGCCCGGTTTTGGGCCAAATTTATTTATGTAGGTTTTGGGCCAAATTTATTTAAATATTGCAAAACCGCGGCCAAAGTGGTATAATACCAAATATTTTGGCATGTAAACCATGATGCTCAATGCGGAACGAAAGCCGCGGGAAGGAAGGGCCATGAGAATAACAGTTGCCGGAGCGGGTTATGTGGGCCTTTCGCTGGCTGTTCTGCTGGCGCAGAAGAATGCGGTTACCGCGGTGACCACCACGCCCGCAAAGGCAGAGCTGATCAATTCCGGCATATCCCCCATACAGGATGAGGAAATAAGCCGGTTTCTGGCCGAAAAAAAGCTCAGCCTGCGGGCTTCTACGGACAGGGAAGCGGCCTACCGGGACGCGGAGCTTATAATAATCGCAACGCCCACGTATTATGACCCGGAGAAAAATTTTTTTGACACCTCCGCCGTGGAGGACGTGATCGGGAGCGTCATGCGGGTAAATCCGGCGGCGGTCATGGTCATCAAATCCACGGTCCCTGTGGGCTATACGGAGAGCATCAGAAAAAAAACCGGCAGCCGGAACATTTTGTTCAGTCCCGAGTTTCTGCGGGAGAGCCGGGCTCTGCATGACAATCTCTACCCCAGCCGGATCATTGTGGGAACAGATATGAAGGACGCGCGTCTTATTGACGCGGCCCATGCTTTTGCCGCCCTTTTGCAGGAGGGGGCCGTGAAGCGGGATATTGATACCCTTTTTATGGGCTTCACGGAGGCGGAGGCGGTAAAGCTTTTTGCCAACACCTATCTGGCCCTGCGGGTGTCTTTCTTTAACGAACTGGACACCTATGCAGAGATGAAGGGGCTGGATACCCGGCATATTATTGACGGCGTCTGTCTTGACCCCCGCATCGGCGGCCATTACAACAACCCCAGCTTTGGCTACGGGGGCTACTGCCTGCCCAAGGACACAAAGCAGCTTCTGGCAAATTATCTGGATGTGCCGGAAAACCTGATAGAAGCCATCGTTGCGTCAAACCGCACAAGGAAGGACTATGTTGCGCAGCGGATCCTGGATATGGCCGGAGGCGGACGGGCCGCCATCGGCGTATACCGGCTCACGATGAAGTCCAATTCCGATAATTTCCGGCACAGCAGCATACAGGGCGTTATGAAGCGCATAAAGTCAAAAGGTGCACGCCTTGTCATATACGAGCCCAGTCTGGAGGACGGAAGCCTGTTTTGCGGCAGCCCAGTGGTAAATGACCTGGAGAGGTTCAAGGCCATGTGCGGCGTCATCATCGCAAACCGCTTTGACCCCTGCCTTGCAGATGTGGCGGAAAAGGTGTATACCAGGGATATCTTCCGGCGGGATTGAGCCGGGGCTCTGAAAAATAAATGAAGAGTAGAAGAGTTGGGTAATGAGAATGAACAACAAAAAAGAAAAGAAACTTTTCAGCAGCGCGGTCTGGTTTATGCTGCTGGATATTGTGCTCATAAACGCCGCGGCTTTTCTGGCGCTTTTTGTCCGGCATGAGCTGTCCTGGAGCGCGCTTGCGGGGACTGTGTATCTGGATGGGCTCAAAGCGGCCGCCGTTCCGGGAACCATTGCGTCCGTATGCGCTTTCTTTGTGTTCCATATTTACAGCAGCATGTGGGAATTTGCCGGCGACAGGGAACTGGCGGAGGTGGGCCTTGCCTCCATCGCTGCTGCGGCTCTCTACACCATTGCCACGCTTGTAATGCAGTATCATATGCCGAGAAGCTTTCCGTTCCTGATGGCGGTATTCCTTTTTCTGCTGGTCTCCGGTTCCCGTTTCCTTATCCGCAGCGCCCTGAGCCGGAAATGGGGTGCCAGCCGGGCGGATCTCAGGATCCGCATGAATAAAAAACGCACCATGCTCATCGGTGCCGGGTCTGGCAGCGCCATGGCCATAAAGGAGTTTTCCACCAGCCTCAACTCCAAAAACCAGGTCGTCTGCATCATTGACGACGACAAGAGCAAGCATGGCAGGAGGGTGCGGGGCATCAAGGTCGTAGGCGGCCGGGAGAGCATCGCCCAGGCCGTGAAAAAATACCGGGTGCAGGAGATCGTTTTTTGCATCCCCTCCGCGCCGGTTCACCTGCGCAACGAGATTCTTGAAATCTGCAGCGCTACCGGCGCCAAGCTCAAAAGCCTTCCCGCCCTTGCCCAGCTTGCAAACGGGGAATTCTCCGTCAGCCAGCTCAAAGACGTGAGCATAGACGATCTGTTGGGGCGTACCCAGGTGCGCACGGATAACAGCGTTATGGCGGAAAGGGTCCGGGGGAACACCGTCCTTGTCACCGGCGGCGGCGGTTCCATCGGCAGTGAGCTCTGCCGGCAGATTGCCGCGCTCTCTCCCGGCAGGCTGGTTATTTTTGACATTTATGAGAATAACGCCTATGATATCCAGATGGAGCTGAAGCGGAACTATCCGGAGCTTGACCTGGTGGTGCTCATTGGTTCCGTGCGGGACGAGGCCAGGGTAAACCATGTGTTTGATGCCTACCGCCCTGCGGTGGTCTGCCATGCGGCGGCCCATAAGCATGTGCCCCTCATGGAGGACAGCCCGGCCGAGGCCATTAAGAACAATGTGTTTGGCACATATAACGTGTCAAAGGCAGCGGGGGAGTTTGGCACGAAGCTCTTTATTCTGGTTTCCACCGACAAGGCCGTGAACCCCACCAATGTGATGGGCGCCACGAAGCGGGTATGCGAGATGATCGTCCAGTCCATGAACAGCCTTTATGACACCCGCTATATTGCCGTGCGCTTCGGCAATGTTTTGGGCAGCAACGGCAGCGTTATCCCGCTGTTTAAAAAGCAGATAGAGATGGGCGGGCCCGTCACCGTGACCGACAAGCGCGTTACCCGGTATTTTATGACCATTCCCGAGGCTGTCTCCCTTATCCTTCAGGCGGGCGCCTTTGCCGTGGGCGGCGAGGTATTCGTGCTGGATATGGGAAGCCCTGTGAGGATAGATGACATGGCGCGGAAGATGATCCGCCTCAGCGGTCTTGAGCCGGATGTGGATATCAAGATCGAATACACCGGCCTGCGCCCGGGTGAGAAACTCTACGAGGAGCTGCTTCTCCAAGCCGAAGGCATGGAAAAGACCGATAACGACCTCATCTATATCGGCCATCAGACCATGTATACGCCGGAGGAGATACAGGAGAAGCTGAACATACTGCGCGGCATAATATATGCGCCCAATGAGGAAGTGCGCGACTGTATCCTTGCGCTGATCCAGGAGCCGGAGGACAGGACATACAGTGTTATTCCCAGCGCGAAGAATGAAACACCTGTGACAGTTTGATCTGCTTTCCGATAAATTAATAACACAGAGGTATTACGCAGCCATGAAAAAAATATCTTTTTCCCCTCCGGACATTTCAGAGCTTGAGATAAACGAGGTCGTCGAAGCCATGCGCTCCGGCTGGATAACCACAGGGCCTCGGACAAAGCAGTTTGAGAACGAAATAGCCGGGTACTGCGGCACATCCAGGGCCGTATGCCTCAACTCCGCAACTGCGGCGCTGGAGATGACCCTGCGCGTCCTGGGCGTAGGCCCCGGGGACGAGGTTATAACCTCAGCCTATACATACACCGCCTCCGCTTCGGTAATTTACCATGTGGGGGCCAAAATTGTTCTTGTAGACACGGTTCCCGGCTCCTTTGAGATAGACAGCGAAAAGCTTGCCGCCGCCATCAGCGAGCGCACCAAGGTGGTGATCCCTGTGGACATCGGCGGCGTAATGGTGGATTATGACAAAATATTTGCCGCGGTCCAGCAAAAAAAAGACCTTTACCGTCCGGCAAACGATCTTCAGGCGCTTTTCGACCGGCCTGTCGTCATGGCGGACGCGGCCCACTCCTTCGGCGCGGAATATCACGGCCGGCGTTCCGGCGCGGCGGCGGATTTCACCTGCTACAGCTTCCATGCTGTAAAGAACCTGACCACCGCCGAAGGCGGTGCGGTCACTTGGAGGGACAGGCCCGGTCTTGATAACGAGGCGCTCTATCAGCAGTATCAGCTTTACTCTCTCCACGGCCAGAATAAGGACGCCGCTGCCAAGCTCAGGCCCGGCGCCTGGGAGTATGACATCATCTATCCCGCCTACAAATGTAATATGACCGATCTTACCGCCGCTTTCGGCCTCAAGCAGCTTGCGCGCTTTGAAGGCCTTATCGCCCGCCGCCGCCGCACAGCCGAAATTTATGACAGGTTTCTGCTGCCCCAGGGGATAGAGCGCCTTGCTCACGCTCAGGAGGACAGGCAGGGAAACTATCATCTCTATCTGGTCCGCGTCCCCGGCATAAGCGTGGAGCAGCGCAACGATATCATCACAAAGATGGCCGAGAACGGCGTGGCCTGCAATGTGCATTTCAAGCCCCTGCCCATGATGACAGCCTATAAGAAACTGGGCTTTGACATCGCGGACTTCCCCAACGCCTACGCCCAGTACGCAAATGAGATAAGCCTGCCCATGCACACCCTTTTAAGCGATGAGGATGCGGAATACGTGGCGGAGAACTTTATCGCCGCCCTGAAAGAGTGCAGATAGTATATGCTGATAAAAAAATGGGAGCAGCTCCCGGAGGAAATGCGTATCCCTGCGCTGCGGCCTTATTATGATGTTCTCCGGGCCCACAGCGGCAGCCTTGTTTTGAAGCGGGCCTTTGACCTTGCCGGGTCAATTGTCCTGCTGGGCCTGCTGTCCCCGGCCTTTCTGGCCATATCCGCCGCGGTGGCGCTGGATTCCAAGGGCGGGGTATTCTTCACCCAGGAGCGGGTTACGGCCTACAACAGGCATTTTCAAATCATCAAGTTCAGAACCATGGTGCCCGATGCGGAGAGCATAGGGGCCCAGCTTACCACAAGCAACGACATGCGCGTGACCAGGGTTGGAAGATTTCTCCGAAACAGCAGGCTTGACGAGCTGCCCCAGCTTATCAACATTTTTATCGGCGACATGAGCTTTGTGGGCACGAGGCCGGAGGTGCCCAGATATGTGGCCAGATACAGCCCGGAAATGCTGGCCACGCTCCTTCTCCCTGCCGGGGTGACCTCTGAGGCAAGTATACGGTATAAGGACGAGTACAAGCTTTTGAACGAGGGCGGAGATGTGGATACCATCTATGTGGATCGCGTTCTGCCGGATAAAATGCGGTACAATCTTAAAGCAATCAGAGAATTCAGCTTTATGAACGAGCTTCGGACCATTTTTCGCACCGTTCTCGCCGTGTGCGGCAGGGAGTATAGATAAACAGGAGAAAGCCATGAACATCTGGATCCTTAATCATTACGCAGTACCGCAGAGGTATTATTATCTTGCCCGCAGCTATCATTTTGCGAAGCGGCTGCTTGAAATGGGACACAGCGTAACTGTGTTTGCCGCAAGTTCTGTACATAATTCAGATATCAACCTCATCACCGGCAGTGAAAAATACCGGGAAATGGAGGAGGATGGAATTCGCTATGTGCTGTTCCGGGCAAGGCAGTATCAGGGGAGCGGAAAGGCGAGGGTCATAAACCATATTGAGTGTGCTTGGGAAATGGCAAGGCAGTGCCCGACATTTACAGACAAATATGGAAGACCTGACCTTATCTACGCCTCCGCCGGGCAATCCCTTACCCTTGTTGCGGGAATCAAGCTCGCAAAAAAGCTCGGCATTTCCTGCGTTTCGGAGGTTACGGACCTGTGGCCGGAAAGTTTTGTGGCTTACGGGCTCATTTCGGAAAAGAACCCGCTTTTAAAAATGCTGTATGCCGGCGAGCGCTGGATATACAGCCATTCGGACGCTGTTATTTTCTCAATGGAGGGCGGCCGGGATTACATCATTGAAAAGGGATGGGACAAAGCCCATGGAGGGCCGGTGGATCTCAGCAAGGTGTATCACATCAATAACGGCGTCGACCTGGCGGCTTTTGACTATAACAAAGAGCATTATGTGCTTGATGATGCCGACCTGGATGACGCGGAGGCGTTTAAGCTTGTGTATACGGGCTCACTGAGAATGGTGAACGACCTGAGCGCGGTGATCAGGGCGGCGGAGCTACTGAAGAGGGAGGAAGGGCTCAGGCTGCGCGTCCTGATTTATGGGGACGGAGACAGGCGGGAGGAGTTGTGCGCGGAAGCGGCAAAAAGAGGGCTAGACAATGTACTGTTCAAAGGCCGGGTGGATAAAAGCTTCATTCCCAATATACTCAGTCGGGCGGATGCCTGTATTATGGATGGCGGAGCGGCTACAGGGATTGAAAAGTACGGCATGAGCCAAAACAAACTTTTTGACTATCTCGCGTCTGGAAAACCCATTATAAGCCCTGTTGACAGTGCATACGACATTATTAAGGAATCCGGTTCAGGGATATGCGTACAAAATAGTCCTGAAAAAGTGGCAGACGCAATACGGAGACTTCGGAAAGACCCAGAGCTGTGTGAACGCTTGGGCCTCAAGGCAAGGGAAACTTCTCTGGAGTTTGATTTTACAAGACTAACAGATAAGCTGTTCAAAATATTTGAGCAGCTTCAGGGGAATTGCAATGATTGACTTTGCAACATACAGGATGCTGGCTGAAAAAAATGGAACGCCGCTGTACATATTTCATGAGGAGGAGTTCCTGAATAATTATGACGAGCTGGTTGGCTGCTTTAGAAAGGCATATCCCAATTACCAAATATCGTACTCATACAAGACGAATTATACGCCCTATATATGCAGGATCATTAAAAACAAAGGCGGGTATGCCGAGGTGGTCTCCGATATGGAATATACCTTGGCGAAGAGGCTTGGATATACAAATGACAAAATTGTATATAATGGGCCTGCAAAAGGACCTATGCTTGAAGAGCACCTTCTCAATGGCGGGATAAATAATATTGATAATCTCAGCGAGGCTCTTAGAATATGCCGCCTTGCAGATGAGAACAGCGGTAAAATAATCAAAACCGGTCTGAGAATAAATGTAAACCTTGGCCGAGGCTCCGTTTCGCGATTTGGGCTTGACCCGGACAGCGGCGATATGGAGCGGGTTTTGTCAGAGCTGAAAAAGAGAGAAAACATCAGAATAAACGGTGTCCATTGTCACCTGAGCCATGCGAGAGACCTGGAAGCATGGTCAATGAGAACAGAGCTGATGCTGAAGTCTGCTGACAGATTTGTGGGCGGTATCCCTGAATACATAAGCTTGGGCAGCGGAATGTTTGGAAGAATGGACGATGCTCTGGCGGCTCAATTTGGCTGCAATGTTCCCTGCTATGAGGACTATGCCGGAGTTACCATGGACAAGATAGCGGCGCATTATTTAGGCGGCTCGGAAAAGCCGATTGTTTTTTCTGAACCTGGGGCGACCCTCATATCTAAGTATATTTCATTTCTGACGAAAGTGAAGGATATAAAGACGGTTGCGGGAAGAACTGTCGCTGTGACGGACGGAAGCTTTTATAATCTGGGCGAGATTAGCCTGAAAAAGCAGCTCCCTTTGACTGTAATCAGGAATGGGGATGATAATTACCACGGTGAATATGATATCGTCGGGTATACCTGCCTTGAATATGACACCATGTACAGAGCGTACAATGGAACGCTTAATGGGGGTGACCTTCTTATTTTCGGTAATGTCGGCGGATACTCGATTGTATCGAAGCCCCAATTTATAAGACCCAATTGTCCGATGGTTGTAATCGACAAAAATGGGATAATTAAGGAGATTATGCGAGGAGAAACTTTTGAGGATATCTTTTCAAAATTTGTTTTCTAAGTTTTACTTGCAATGCATGGAGATATATTATGGATAATTTAGACAATATTTCAACGGTTCTGCTTCTCGCACCCCATACGGATGACGGGGAGTTTGGGTGCGGAGGCACAATCGCGCGCTTGCTTGAACTAAATGTCAGAGTTGTATATGTGGCCTTTTCAATTTGCCAGCAGTCCATTCCGGAGGGGCTCCCTTTGGATATACTGAAAACGGAGATGCTTCATTCTATGGAGCATTACGGTATTCTGGAAGAGAATCGTGTTATATTGGACTATCCTGTCAGAAACTTCGCCTCTCACAGACAGGAAATTTTGGACGACATGATCGGACTTGGAAGAAAATACCAGCCAGACCTGGTTTTTATGCCGTCTGCTCATGATATACATCAGGATCACCACACGATAGCAAAGGAAGCTATGAGGGCATTTAAGCGGACGACGCTGCTCGGTTATGAGGTGCCCTGGAACAACTATACCTTTAATAATCAGGCTTATATTTGCCTCGAGGAAAGGCATATTCAAAAAAAAATTGGCGCCATTGCCTGCTATGATACACAGAAGGAGCGCAATTACGCGGAAGAGTCCTTTATAAGGGGACTTGCCAGAACGCACGGTGTTCAGGTCGGGTCAGAATATGCCGAGGTATTTGAGGTAGTAAGGTGGATCATATGAATGGGATCACGGTTTTGCTTACGGGCTGCGGTGCGCCCGGTGCGCCGGGGATCATAAGCTGCCTAAGAAAAGTGAAGGAAAGAAAGATCCGCATTGTCGGTGTGGATATGAACCCCAATGCGGGTGCAAGAGGATTGGTGGACGGGTTTTATACTGTGCCGCCTGCAAAAGACCCCTTTTTTATCGACAGAGTTTTTGAGGTCTGTCTTAAAGAACGCGTGGATGTTGTGCTTCCGATTGTAACAAGGGAACTGATGAAGTTCGCGCTGGCAAGGAAAGTGTTTGAGGAAAGAGGGATAAAAGTCTCCGTGATGGAGAGTGAAATCCTTGAAATTGTCAACAATAAGGCGGCATTACTTTCTAAAATGCGTGAAATTGGTCTGCCTACGCCCTGGTTTATGGCAGTACATAGCATAGAAGAACTTGAGGATGCCTGCATGAAGGCCGGGTATCCCGGCAGAGCGATCTGTGTCAAAGCGGCTGAAGGAAATGGAAGCAGGGGTGTGCGAATGATCGATCCCCAGAAATCAAGATTTGATCTGTTTTTTGACAGTAAGCCCAACTCAATGTACATTAGCTATGAGGAGCTGATCAGAACATTGAGGGAGAAGCCGCAGATACCGGAGATGCTGGTAATGGAGCTGCTTCCCGGTACGGAATACAGCGTGGATGTGCTGGCCGGTAACGGCAAAATCCTGTATGAAGTCAGCCGCAGAGGCCTGTCCGTACTCACAAGCAATATGATGTCCCTTGTGATAGATGACAATCGTCAGGTTCTGGATTTATGCGGTGCTGTGGCTGAAAAGCTTGGTATGGATGGAAACTTTGGATTCGATCTGCTTTACAATGAAGACATGACACAGCCTTACATAATAGAAGTAAACCCCAGGCTGACTGCCGGCGTGGTTTCGTGCGCGGCTGCTGGCGTTAACCTGCCATATCTGGGAATTAAGCGTTTGCTGGGAGAATATCTGCCTGACTGTGTTCCAAACTATGGAACACGTATGGCACGGCACTATGTGGAAAGCTTTTTCGACAAGGAAGGAAAGCCAATAGAATGGTAAAGGTATGCCATCTGACAAGTGCTCATGACAGCGACGATGTCAGAATATTTTATAAAGAGTGTGTTTCCCTTGCCTCCGCGGGCTATGACATGTATCTTGTCGCCCAGGGGAAAAGCCGGGAAGAAGCCGGGGTCCATGTTATCGGCACGGGGGCGGCTCCGGACTCGCGACTCAAAAGAATGACGGTTTTTGCGGAGCGTATCTATAAAAAAGCGCTTGAAGTCGATGCCGATATATACCACCTCCACGACCCGGAACTGCTGCCCTATGGAAAAAAGCTAAAAAAACTAGGCAAAAAAGTTATCTTTGACAGTCACGAAAATACTTTGGAACAGATGCTGGATAAGGCGTACATTCCGGCACTTATCAGGCCAGCGGCTTCGGAAGGATACCGCTGGTATGCTACAAAATTATTCAAACAATTTGATGCGTTGATCTCAGTTACACCGCACATTGTCAATCAGCTTGCCCAAATTAACTCTAGCACATATATGGTTACCAATTATCCGCTGCTTGAAGAGATGACAACGGGCGAAAACGAAAAAGAGGAAAAGCTTAGGCTGTGTTTTGCGGGAGGCATCTCTGAACAATGGAGCCATGAAACAATACTTGGTGCGTTGGCGGAAGAAGATAATGTGGAGTATATGCTGTGCGGTCAAGGTAAAAAAGAATATATAAAAATTTTGCAGGATATGCCGGGGTGGAAAAATGTACAGTTCTATGGGATGCTTCCACATGCAGAATCTTTAGAGCTTCAAAAAAAATCGGATATTGGAATGGCTTTGCTTCAGCCGAGTAGAAATACGGGTTTTAATGTTGGAACGATTGGGAATACAAAAATATTTGAATATATGTTGTCGGGAATTCCAATAATCTGCACGAACTTTACCCTTTGGCAGGAAATTATTCAGCATTATCAGTGCGGTATCTGTGTCCCTCCCCAGGATCCAAAGGCTGTACTAGATGCAATAAGGTTTATCCAAACACACCGGGATATGGCCGCACAAATGGGCCGGAACGGCCGCCGGGCTGTGGAACAGGAGTTTAACTGGTCGACCCAGGAGAAAACGCTTCTGGAGCTTTATGCAAAGCTGTGCGGGGAAATGTAGGCTCCGCCGGGAAAGAAAGCCGATAAGTGAAGCTGTAAATGGAAGGGGCGAATAGATGAACGATTTAATAGAGCCGCGGATTTCATATTTGGATTGGGACAGCGGCTTTTTCAAAATAAGGTGCGGGAAAGCGCAGCTTACGCCGGCGGTAACGGAACAAGAACTTGAAAGCCTTTTTTCCGGTCTGGGGGAGTTTGACTTTGTTACGATCCAGAATATCGGAAACGATGTGTCCGTAAACCGGGCGGTAGCGGAGAGAACAAAGGCCTACCTTGTGGATGTCAATATACAGCTTGAAAAAAATATCAGCATAGGAGTTTGCCCGGATTCTGTGATTGTTCCCGCATCCGAGCTGAGAGAACAGCTGCTGGGGCAGCTGACCGTTGAGGAGAGCGATTTCTGCTTTTCTAAATTTGTGCTTGACCCTGAAATGAAAAAAAGAAATGCGTACAGGGTTTATGAACGGTGGCTTGGAAACGCCCCCAAATTTGCCAACAAATATTTTGCTCTCCGAATGGATGGGAGTAAAGTTGCGGCCTACATTCTCTTCAGTATTCTGGAGGAGGTCGCCACGCTGGAGCTTGTAAAGGTAGACAGCAGCTATCGCGGGCAGCATTTGGCCGCTGACGTGATTTCGTCTGTGGAGAGTTTTGCCGCGGGCAGGGGATGCAGTCTGGCACGGGTAGGCACGCAGCTGAATAACATTCCTGCAATTAACCTTTACCATAACCAAAAGTATAAAGAGATATCACGCACAGCGATTTTTCACTATTGGAGAGACCGCGCCTAAAGGAGCCGTGAAATGATAAAAAATATGCTGTCAGGTTTAGCCATGCTTTTTGCTAGGAAAAACCAGCAGATTTCTCACGAAAACAGAAAACGGATTGTTTTTCTTTCGTTTTTTCTTATCTCGTTCAATGTGCTGCTGAATCCGGTGCTTCCGGCGGAGGAACGTTGGAGGATTGTAGTCTCAGTGGGATGTATACTGACTTTCGTCTTGTTTGCCGTTACGGTGGGCGAGCGAAGCTTTTTGGACAACAGCCTTAAAAAAGAATACCTTATTCTGCTTGAGATCATAGGGGCATCTTTTATCTTCAACGGAGTTTATTTTGGCGTATTGGCATATATGGTGATAGGTTTTGTTTTTGCGCTGGTGCTCCCTGTTATCCATATTTCCCTGATGGATTATGGGATCAGCAGTGTTATAATGCTTGCGTCAAAGGCAATTATTGGCAGCTATATTATTTTTCTGGCCCTTTCTTTTGTGTTCGGGCCCTCGCTGGAGCCCCATTACAGCTCCTTTTTGGGAAATCCCAACCTCCTTGGATATTATATTATTGTTGTGGTTTCGGCGCTGCTGTGGAGGATATATGTATCCCGCGAGGAAAAACTGTCTGTCAGGCTGCCGCTGCTCATTCTGTTGGCCTCAGCGATTACCATTTGTTTTTTTACGGCATCCCGCACCAGCTTGGTGAGCGTGATGCTGCAGATGACAGGTTTTGAGATAGCTGTTTTTTTCCTAAGAAGAAAAAAAGGGCCGGGAGCGCTTTCCAGTACGGCGAAGCGGATTGTTCTCTTTGCCTTTGTCCTGTTCCTCTCGGCGGTTCTGGTCTTTTTTATCTTTGCACCCATAAAAAGGATTCTTTACCCTGAAATGCAGCATGCAGATCCTGGGGAAGCCGGAAAAATTACTTCTGATGTATATGCGTATCTGTTTAAAGGCCTTGACCCGGGGGGTGGAGCAAGCGGAGATGCCGGAATTGACGTTGACAGCTTTACTTCAGGCCGTCAGGGCATATGGGAGGAATATATAGATAACCTTGGATTCCTGGGACATGCGTCGGAGGAGCGGGAAATTGAAAGCGGTCACAGACACTACGCGGCAACCAATGCGCACAATGTCTATATTCAGATCGCGTACAGTGCGGGAATTCTGGCTGGTATTGTGATGGCGCTGCTCATGTTGTTGGCCCTGAAGGACATATTTAGGGGCTTAATCGGTGGTATAAGGACAGGAAGAATTTCAGAGGAACTGATGTTCGCAAGCCTGTGTACGGCGGGATTTCTGCTGCCGTCCCTGACATCCAGCGGATATATGATGTATACCTATCCAACGTCCACATTTTTCTGGATATCGATGTGCGCGTTAACGATAAAAGGGAGGGAAGGAAATGCCGAAAATCCTTCTGCTGGCTAACGCGGCATCTCCATGGACCCGGGAACTGATCAGAAATATCCACTGTCCCTTGGGGCACCGGGTGATCCTTGCCAGCTTCGACCCCGCCCCGGAAAGGGACTATGAGGGGTTAAACACATGCTTTGAGCCACTTGCGGTGAATATAAAGGGCCCCTGGGGCAAAGTCTGTAAGACGGTCGCGCTTTTGAGGCTTGCACTGAAGTACCGGAGAAAGGTGGATATGGTTGTAATCCATTGCCCGCCGAACAATGTGCAGGCACTGCTTATATCCTGGGCGGTAAGACTTATGGACAGCAGGACGCTGACGGTTTTCTGGGGCTCAGACCTACAGGCTGTTAATGATGCCCAGGCGGGCAGATTGGCTCATATTGTGCAATGCTCCGACTGTGTGAACATTTCAACACAGGAAATGCGGCTGGCATATAACCGCTTTTTTGGCAAGCAATTTTCTCCAAAGATTTATTCCGCCAAATTTGGCAGTCTGGCTTTTTCGGCCTGTGACGAGGCGGCCTCTGAATATACCAAAGAAAGCAGCAAGTCTTTCTTTGGTCTTGACCCTGCAAAAATATGCGTGGCCGTCGGGTATGGCGGAAAGCCTTCCCATCAGCATGTTTCAGCAATCAAGGCGCTGGCGCGGCTGACAGGGGAAGAAAAGGAAAAAATTCAGATGCTTCTGCACATGCATGGAGGGGAGCGGGGTTATATCGAAAAAGTGAAGTCTGCGGCGGATGAAGCAGGCATCGGCTATGTGATTCTCCCGGGAAGCTATGGACTCAAGGAGATTGCCATAATGCGTATGGCGACGGATATTTTTCTGCATGCGCAGACAAATGACGCGATGTCCAGTTCAGTCCGTGAATGTCTGTATTCCGGTGCGGTTCTGGTGAATCCCAGCTGGATTCGCTATCCGGAATACCAGGAGCTTGGAATTGACTATATAAGCTATCATGATTTTTCCGACCTGACGGCGAAAATGGGAGAGCTGATCCGGGGGGAGAGAAAAATAAATGTGCAGCGTAACCGGGAAATTGTCAGAGAAGAGTATTCCTGGGAAGCTGTAAAAGGCGAATGGGTCAGAATATTTGATGAAAATATTACTTAAAAAGTTCGGCCAGTTTTCTATAGGGCCGTTTGTCGGGGCGCTTCTTGGTTTTATTACAGTCCCGCTTATTACATATTTTATATCCACGGCCGAATATGGGCGCAGCAGCATGTTTACACTTGCACAGAGCACGATGTCAATGGTCCTGTATTTGGGAATGGATCAGGCTTTCGTACGTGAATTTAATCATGAGAAGGATCGGGTTGAACGGCTGCTTGCCAATGCGATGTTGCTGCCGATGTGTATGGCTTTTCTTTTCAGCGTCCTTTTGCTGTGTTTTACCGAGCGTGTAAGCCTGCTCCTGTTTGATGTTCCCTATGAAAAACTGCCTGTATATGCGCTGGCGCTCATGCTGCCTTTTATGGTTCTGGAGAATTTCGGCCTGCTGAAGATAAGAATGGAAGAGCGAGGCATGCAGTACTCCCTCTACGTCATTCTACTTAAGCTACTGACGCTTTGTTTTACCGTAATTCTGTTTTTGAGCTACGAAAAAAGCTTTCATAGTGTTATATACGCAACCGCTGGCGCGGAGATTATTACCGGAATCGTCATTTCCCTTACATCCCTCCGAAAAATTCCTTTTTTGCGTATCAGCCCGGATAAGGCGCTTTTATCACGGATGCTTTGCTTTGGGCTTCCATTGATGCCGGCTGCTATACTTGGCTGGGCGCTTACCTCAATGGACAAACTTATGCTCCGCGGCATGTGCAGCTTTTCTGAACTGGGCCTTTACTCAGCAGCATATAAAATCGTATCGGTCTTAGGCATTGTGCAGGCGTGTTTCACACTGTTCTGGACACCAGTAGCCTACCGCTGGTATGAGGCGGAAAAGGGTAAGGAATGTTTTTCTGCGGTGAACCGCATCGTTTCCATCGCGATGACATGCCTCTGCCTTATAATCCTGCTCTGCAAGGATATTGTTGCGTTCATACTTGGAAAGGATTTTGCTCAGGCGATATACATTTTCCCATTTATTATACTGTATCCAATCATGTATACGATGTCTGAAGCCAATGCAGTCGGAATTGGGTTTGCCAGAAAAACGCAATATAACATCCTGATCTCAGCGCTGTCCGGCGTAATCAATATTCTGCTGAATTCTCTTCTTATTCCTATATTGGCTGGAAAAGGCGCAGCCATGGCGACCGGAATCTCGTATATAGTTTTCTTTTGGGCGCGGACGCTCATATCCCGTAAGTTCTGGTATGCCTTTCCCTTGAAAAGGTATATCGTTTACAGCGCTGTCATCTTGCTTAATTGTTTTGCGCATACCTTTGCGGCAGCTTGGACACCTTATTTGGTTTCTTTGGTGTGCGTGCTGGCCTTGGCACCGGAGGCATGGAGAGCGCTGAAAGAATGTAAAAGCACCCTGCTGGAAGCCGGGGAAGGATGACGCTTCGCAAATGATTGAAAACCGGAAATCAAGTTTCATATAAACCGGTCTTATGCAGCCGGCATAAAGAGTTTCAGGCCTCCGGGAAGGCGGCAGAATACTCCGGCTAGGGCTAGTTGAGCAAAATCTCAAATTATGGAGGAAACAGAAAATGGAACAGGCAAGGATAGACGATATTTACGCCGGCCTTATCGGCGGCAGGGAGAAGCTGGCGCTTGTGGGCCTCGGCTATGTGGGGATGCCCATTGCGGTGGAATTCGCCAAGCATGTGCCGGTCATCGGCTTTAATCACAATGAGAAGCGCATCCAGCAGTACAGGAGCGGTATCGACCCAACCAATGAGGTGGGAAACGAGGTCATAAGCCGCACCACCGTTGATTTCACCTCGGACGAGACAAGGCTCAAAGAGGCCCGGTTCATAATCGTGGCGGTCCCCACCCCTGTGCAGGACGATAATAATCCCGACCTGGAGCCGGTTCGCAATGCTTCCGCCATCGTTGGGCGCAACCTTTCAAGGGGCAGCGTTGTCGTCTATGAATCCACGGTCTACCCCGGCGTCACTGAGGATATATGCATTCCCATCCTGGAGAAGAATTCCGGGCTCAAATGCGGGGTGGATTTCAGAATTGGCTATTCTCCCGAACGCATCAATCCCGGCGATAAAGTACATACCCTCACCAATATCCGCAAAATTGTCTCCGGCATGGACGAGGAAACCTGCGCGGTCGTCAAGCAGGTTTACGACATCATCATCAAGGCCGGCACCTTCCCTGTGTCCAACATTAAGACCGCCGAGGCGGTAAAGGTCATAGAAAACAGCCAGCGGGACATCAATATCGCCTTTATGAACGAGATTGCCATGATCTGCGGCAAAATGGGCATCGATACCATTGAGGTCCTGGACGGCATGAACACAAAGTGGAACGCGCTGGGCTTTAAGCCGGGCCTTGTGGGCGGGCACTGCATCGGCGTGGACCCCTATTATCTTACCAATGCCGCCGAAAAGCTGGGCTATCACAGCCAGATCATCCTTAACGGCCGCAAGGTGAACGACAGCATGGGCGCTTTCGTTGCCGACGCCGCCATAAAGGAAATGATAGAGGCAGGCCAGGCTCCGAGAAACAGCAAGGTTGTCATCCTGGGCATCACCTTCAAGGAAAATTGCCCGGATACCCGCAACAGCAAGGTCAACGACATTATCAGGCGCCTTCGGGAGTATGACATCAATCCCCAGGTTTGCGATCCCTGGTCAGACCCGGCGGACGCCATGCATGAATACGGCGTGACGCTTACCCCATTTGAGGAGGTTTCCGGTGCGGACTGTGTGATTGTGGCTGTTGGCCATAACGAGTTCCGCTCCCTGTCCATGCCGCAGCTCAAGGCGCTCTTCCGCCAGGATATCCCGGACGAGGGGAAGGTCCTTGTGGACGTGAAGAGCCTTTACCGCATGGACGAGCTGCGGGCCTCAGGAATGAGGTTCTGGCGGCTGTAAGTGGGGAAAGCCCAGAAAGGAAACATGATGAAGATAGCGACGGTTGTCGGCGCGAGGCCCCAGTTTATAAAAGCTGCCGTGGTTTCCAGGATTCTCAGGCTCCGGGCACAGGAGATCCTGATCCATACCGGCCAGCACTATGACCATAACATGTCCGACATCTTTTTTGAAGAGCTGGAAATACCGAAGCCGGACTATAATCTTGGCATTTCCGGCGGCAGCCACGGCCAGATGACCGGGGCCATGCTTGCCGCCATAGAGGAAGTTCTGATAGCAGAGAAACCTGACGCTCTTCTTGTATACGGCGATACCAACTCTACCCTTGCCGCGGCACTGGCGGCGGTTAAGCTGCATATCCCCGTCTGCCACGCGGAAGCAGGGAACAGGCTCGGCACCTTTGAAAACCCTGAGGAGGTCAACCGCATCTGCACGGACCATGTCTCCACAAAGCTTTTGGCCTGTACGGAATCCGCCATGGATTTTCTGGCGGCAGAGGGGCTTTCGGCCAGAGCGGAGCTGGTGGGCGACCCCATGTATGACGCTTTCCTGTTCTACGGCGCTCGGGCCGGAACGCCGGACAGGCATGCGCTTTTGGGCCTCGATGGGAAAAAATATGCTATTCCGGAACGGTTTTACTATCTGACCTGCCACAGGCAGGAAAACACAGACGAGGAAGAAAAGCTGGTGAATATTCTTCGTGCCATGGACAGTCTGGATGTGCCTACGATTTATCCCGTTCACCCACGAAACAGGGAAAGAGCCGCGGCGATTAAAGAAGAGTATGGGCTGGAAAAGCTGTTGTTCTGTCAGCCAGTAGGCTATCTTACCTCTGTTGCGCTGGTAAAGCACGCGGAAAAGGTGGTCACAGATTCTGGTGGCCTTCAGCGTGAAGCTTTCTTTGCTGGAAAGCAGTGTGTTACTGTCTTTGACTATGTGGTCTGGCCGGAAACAATGCGGGGCGGGCGCAACCGGCTGGCAAAGCCGGACGCGAAAGATATTCTTGCAAAGCTTACCGCCGCCCAAACGGTTGACCCCGACTACCGCCCCTTTGGGGACGGACATGCGGGCGATAGAATTGCATGCGGGATATTGTCCATAGGGGAGAGAAAAGTATGAAATACGCGCTTATAGGCTGCGGCAGGATTGCCACGAATCATATAAAGGCCGCGGTGGCCAACGGCCTTGAGATCGCCGCCGTGTGCGACATTGTCCCGGAGAAGATGGGGCAGCTGCTGGCAAAGCACGGCCTGGAGAACGACAGCTCCATAAAGCATTACGAGGACTACATCAGGCTGCTTGACGAAGTGAGGCCCCAGCTTGTGAGCATTGCCACCGAGAGCGGGATCCATGCGCAGATTGCCCTCGCCTGCATTGACAGGGGAATCAACGTAATCATCGAAAAGCCCATGGCCATGAGTATGGAGGACGCGGACGAGATTATCCGCCGGGCGGAGGAGAAGGGCGTAAAGGTCAGCGTGTGCCATCAGAACCGCTTTAATGTGGCTGTGCAGAAAACCCGGGCTGCGCTGGAAGCGGGGCGTTTCGGCAGGCTGTCCCACGGGTCTATCCATGTACGGTGGAACCGGGACAGAAATTATTATGACCAGGCTCCCTGGCGGGGAACCTGGGAGCAGGACGGCGGCTGTCTGATGAACCAGTGCATCCACGGCATTGATCTCCTTTGCTGGATGTTCGGCGGGCAGGTGGACGAGGTGTACGGCGCAACCCGCCAGCAGTTCCACGATTATCTGGAGGCGGAGGATGTTGGCATGGCCGTTGTCAAATTTAAAAACGGCGCCATCGGCACCATTGAGGGCACTGTCAATGTCTATCCCCGGAATCTGGAGGAAACGCTGTACATCTTCGGCAGCGCCGGCACGGTGAAAATCGGCGGAACCTCTACCAATAACATCGACGTGTGGGACTTTGCCGATGAGACGGAGGCGGATGTGTCCAACAAGAACCTGAAGGAAGTGACCAGCAATGTGTACGGCAATGGCCATACCAGCCTGTTTGCCGACATGATGGAAGCCGTAGAACAGGACAGAAGACCCTATGTGGACGCGGTTTCCGGGCGCAACGCGCTGGAAATCATCCTTGCCATATACAAGAGCCAGAAAACCGGACTGCCTGTGAAGCTGCCTCTTAAAAATTTTGCCAGCACCGACATGAGGGGGACGTTCTGATGGCCGATTATTTCGTACATGAGAGCAGTTACATTGACGAGGGAGTAAAAATCGGCAGGGGAACGAAGATCTGGCATTTCTGCCATGTCCAGCATGGAGCAAGCATAGGCGAAAACTGCTCCCTGGGCCAGAATGTGAATGTTTCCAACAATGTGAAGATCGGCAGCGGCTGCCGGATACAGAACAATGTATCCGTGTACGAAGGGGTCGAGCTGGAGGACGATGTTTTCTGCGGCCCGTCCTGCGTTTTTACCAACGACCTGACCCCGAGGGCGAAATATCCCAAGGGCAGCGCCGGATATAAAAAGACGCTGGTCTGCCGGGGCGCCTCCATTGGCGCCAACGCCACCATCGTCTGCGGCCACAGCGTGGGCAGCTGGGCGATGATTGCCTCCGGCGCGGTGGTCACAAAGAACGTGAAGAAGCACGCGCTCATGGCGGGCGTACCCGCCAGGCGCATAGGCTGGGTCTGCGAATGCGGCAGCGTGCTTAAGGACGGCCTGAACTGCTCTGAATGCGGAAGAAAGTATATAGAGCGCGCAGAGGGCCTCGAGGAGGTAAAATAAATGCAGTTTCGGGATTTGAAAAAACAGTATCAGGTATTAAAGCCCCGGATGGACGCGGCGGTAACGCAGGTTATGAGCGACTGCAACTTCATCTCCGGCAGCCAGGTGAAGGCGCTGGAGCGAAGGCTTGCGGACTATGTGGGCGTGAAGCACTGCATCAGCTGCGCCAACGGGACAGACGCGCTCGAGCTTGCGGAGCGGGCCTATGGCATTGGGCCGGGAGACGCGGTGTTCGTGCCGGATTTTACTTTTTTCTCCTCTGCAGAGACGGTGGCGGATCTTGGCGCCACGCCGGTTTTTGTGGACGTTGACCCTGTGAGCTTCAATCTCTGTCCCCGGGCGCTTGAAAGCGCGCTGGACCGGGTCAGGGCGCAGGGGAAACTCCGTCCCCGGGCGGTGGTGGCGGTGGATCTCTTCGGCCTGCCGGCAGACTTCCCGGCGCTGGAGCGCGTGGCAAAGGAGAACGGCCTGCTCCTCATTGAGGACGGAGCCCAGGGCTTTGGCGGCCGGATAGGGGACAGGCGGGCCTGTTCTTTCGGTGATATTGCGACGACCTCTTTCTTCCCGGCAAAACCTTTGGGCTGTTACGGGGACGGCGGTGCGGTTTTCACAAACGACGATGATATCGCCGCCCTTATCCGCTCCCTGTGCGTGCACGGCAAGAGTGAGCTGGACAAGTACAATAATCTCCGCCTAGGCATGAACTCCAGGCTCGACACCATTCAGGCCGCGGTGCTGGATGTCAAGCTCAGTGCCTTTGAGGACTATGAGCTGAAAAAGGTAAATGCGGCCGCAAAAATGTATACAGAGCGGCTTGACGGAAAGTTGGATATTCCGGTGGTGCCGGAGGGATTTTATTCCAGTTGGGCCCAGTACACGGTTCAACTTCCCGACAGGGAGAAGAGGGACAGGGTTCAGGCGGGTCTCAGGGAGCGGGGCATCCCCTCCATGATCTATTACCCTAAGTGCATGCACCAGCAGGGGGCTTTTGAGAAGCTTCTTTACAGGGGGGATTGCCCTGTATCCGAGCGGCTCTGCGGCACGGTCCTATCCCTGCCCATGCACCCCTATCTGACAGAGGAGGACGCCGACCAGGTCTGCGGCGCGCTTCTCAGCCTGCTCTGAGCGTATAGACCGAATAAAGAACGTAAAGCGCCCGAATAAGCGCCCGAAGATTCGGGCGCTTATTCTATTTCTGCTATATCAAGAAGGTCCTCAAAGGGAATTTCAATTTCACCTGCTGCGAGAACACCACCGATGGGGTCTATGCGGCGGAGGCGGCCCCGGAGGCTCACATATTCCCCGCCGGAGTAATACAGCGCTGTGACCTCATCTCCGGGCCGGAGGCGGCGGAGCTTTTCGTCCAGCTCTGTCTGGGCATCTTCGGCGAGGAGAATCCGCGCCTGGGGGATGCGGGCCTTACGGTTTAGCGCCTCGTCATATCCTTTCAGGGCGGCGAAAGGCATGAACTGCTTGGCCCGGTCCGCCCGGCTCATGGGCTGTCTCACGCTCGGTGCCCTCCTATCTGGTGGTTTCGGTCCCGGGCGGTGGCGCCTTCGGCTAGATCCAGACATTTTAGAATACTGTTGCCGCCGTATTTGCCCTTTATATCCAGCAGGGCCCGCTGCAGCCGCCGCTCCCGCTCTCTGGCGGCGGGGGAAGCAAAAAGGTCATACTGAGGGAAGCGCTCCTCGCGCAGACGGCCGAAAGAGAGCGTCACCCGGTGAAGAAGCTCCCGCCGGTCCATAAGCCGACCATAGAGCGCTTCCGCCTGGCCGGAAAGGAGCTTCATGGAGGCGCTGGGCACGCCAAGAGACAGGCTGCCGCTGGACGGCGGGCGGGAGGAGCGGGAGTAAGCCAGATGAAGGTTGATGGAGTCCGTCGCGAGCCCCTGAGAAAAAAGTTCCAGCGCCATGCTCTCGGCCATTTCCCGGATAATGATCCGCCCCTCATCAAAATGATAGCCCCGGGACAGAACCTGCCCGCCGCAGATGCTTTTTGTATGGGGGCGGTAGGCGCGGATATCGGCGATGGTGGTGGGCTCCCGGCCCCAGGCGTGATCGATGAGCAGTTCCGCATCCACGCCGAAGGCCCGGTAGAGCATATCCTCGTCCGCCGCAGCCAATTCTCCCATGCAGTCTATCCCCATGCGGGAGAGCCTTGCCGCCGTACCGGGGCCCACGCGCCAGAAATCCGTAATGGGCCGGTGCTTCCAGAGAAGCCTCCGGTAGCTCTCCTCTGTGAGCCGGGCTATGCCGCCGGGCGCGTGCTTGGAGAGAATGTCCAGCGCGATCTTGGCCAGGTACAGATTGGAGCCTATGCCGCAGGCGGCGGTGATGCCGGTCTCGGCCAGAACATCGTCCATGATCATGCGGGCAAATTCTTCCGGACTCTGGCGGCGATAGGAGAGATAATCGGTGGCATCGATAAAAACCTCGTCGATAGAATAGACATGCATGTCTTCCCGGGCGGCATATCGGAGATAAACGGAGTAGATCCGGGCCGAATAGTCCACATAGAGGGCCATTCTGGGTGGGGCCATGATGTAATCAATGCCCGGCGGGATCTGAAAAACCCGGCAGCGGTTTTTGACGCCCAGGGCTTTCATGGCCGGGGAGATGGCCAGACATATGGTTTTCTCCGTCCGCTCCGGGTCCGCCACAACAAGGCGGGCCGTCATGGGGTCAAGCCCCCGCTCCGCACACTCCACCGAGGCATAGAATGACTTGAGGTCTATGCACAGATACACTTTTTCCTCAGCCATAAAAAAACCTCCAAATCTCCCATGGGGATTTATAACTACATTATAATATCTCTATGAGATAAAAGCAAGAACAAATTTATCTCCCGCCCATAAAGAAGTATGGACGGGAAATGATAAGTTTACATAATCCAGGCTACATAATGTTGTTTACATAACACCTAGATAAAGAATTTCCTGTGCAGGGATTCGCGCAGGGGGCGGCAAAGGCCGATGATGATGAGCGTCATGCCCAGCAGCAAGCAGGCGGCCAGGGGATAGAAGGACCAGATGAAGCGCTCATGGAGATGGAAACTCATATTAATCAGAAATTCCACCAGCACCATGTAAGCCCCGGAGAGGATAAGCGTGCCGCCGAAGATAAAGAGATAGCCCTTGCGCAGATAGCGCAGCAGGGCGGCCGCGGCGGTGATGATCAGCCCCGCGGCGGCGGTTACAGGCAGGGCAAAGGGGAGAAACCAGCCGCCTTTGCTGCACAGGTCTATGTACAGCAGATACAGAGCGGCGGCGGCAAAGTCCACGGGAATGAAAATAACCGGGTTCGGCGCCCGGAACCACAGGGGCAGCACTGCCAGCACATAGAGCAGCAGCACGGCTCCCGCTGCATAACCGGACCAGACGATGCGGCCGTTGATCTGCCAGTCGCACAGGAGCGCGATGACGATGGGCAGGGCGAAGAGCATTGTTACCACGAACATGAGCCCCGAACGGTTAACATTTTCCGGCATAATGGGCCGCTCGGCAGGGAAGGGGGGCTGTCCGTCCGGGCGCGCAAGCTCCGGGTGGAACACCGCTGTCCCGCAGAGCGGGCATTTCTTTTCGCTGTCGGCCAGCTCTACGCCGCATTTTACACAATACATATAGCACTCAAACCTTTCCCGCAATTTTCAGCGCTGGTTGCTCTCAACCTTCACATGGAGCCCCAGCTCCCGCAGCGCTTTATAAAAAGCCATCTCCAGCTCCGGCTCCTGAATACTGCGCACGATATTGATATAAGTTGTCCCGCCATAGGACAGCAGGGCACAGTTATAGGGGGCCTTGGAGGGCACGCCGATAATGAAATCCATCCGCCGCACATACGCCTCCATGACCTCGGGCAAGCGTACAAGGCCCAGGTTTGACATGCACAGGCAGGATTTGATTTCGCCCACCGAATCAAAAACGGCCTTCATGGCGGCGTTTTTTACGAACAGCGGCATCGCCTTGAGCAGCGGGGATTTCTCGCTGTTCACATTGGCGGCGATCTTGGTGCTCATCTGCTTCGCCGTTACCTCCATGCCCATCTTGTGGTGCACCGCCCGACAGATCTCATCAAAGCTGTAATCTCCCAGCTTGGGGTCCAGCTCCGGGGTGACGAAGAGGGCGAAGTTGCGGAGGGTCTTGCTGGGGAAGAGACTGCGCAGATTCACGGGGATAAGCACCTTGATGGGCTTTCTGCGGCTGCGGCGGGGGACTTTTTCCGCCTGGATGCGCAGGATCGCCAGCATCATGGCGGCGCAAAGAAGCTCCGTCACGCTGACTTGGCGCTCCCTGGATTTTTCCTTCAGCTCCGCCGCGTCCAGCATGAGCGTTGTGAGATGCACAAAGCCGTCGCTCTCCCGGGTGCCGGCGAGCTGATAGGCCGTGGCCTCTTTGCGGCTGGCGCTGACAGCCCCGGCGTTTTTCAGAAAGCTGTCCTCCAGCTCCTCGGCGGAGGGCTCCTCCAGCCGGCCCAGCACGCCGTCAACCGGAGGGACGCTGATGCCATATTTCCGGCTGAGATATTCCGCCAGCAGGGTTTTCAGGAAGATAAGGCCTCCGGTGCCGTCGGTGAGGGCGTGGAATATTTCAAGGGCGATCCGGTCTTTGTATACCAGCACCCGGAAGGCGCATTTTTTCAGGGAGGCATAGGGCATGTGCACAAGGGGGCAGCTCTGCTCCTCCGAAAGCCCGGGAGACTCGGGGATCCGTTCCAGATAGAACCAGAAAAGCCCCCGGCGCAGCCGCACGGCAATGGATGGGAAGCGGCGGATGGTAACATCCAGCGCTGTGCGGAGAATTTCCGGATCCACAGGCTCCGTAAGCGTTGCGGAGAGGCGAAAAACATTGCTCCAGTTTTTTCGCAGGGCGGCGGGATAGATTTTTGCCGCGTTGTCGAGCCGGAGCCACTGGCGCTTCTGTTCAGGCGCCATGACCTGGCTCAGAAAGCGGTTTATCGCCTCAAAATCCTCCATGTTTTCGTTGAGCATATAGAGCACATAAGCATGCCAGCGCTCCGGAGCCACAATGAGCCTGCTTTTGCAGCCGCTCTCCAGAAGCTTTTCGTGCATGGCCCGGGCGTCGTCCAGCATGATCTCGTCTCCGCCGGCGAAGATGAGGGAGGGGGGCAGGCCCTGAAGCTCCCCGAAGAGGGGGGAGACAAGGGGATTGCGCTTATCCTTTGTGTAGCAGTCGGCGTAAAAGCGCAAAAGCGCTTCCGTCATCGAGGGGTCGATATCCCGGTTCGCCTCGTAGGAAGCGCCGGAAGCCGTCAGATCCGTCCATGGGGAGATGCCGATAAGCCCGCAGGGCAGGGGAAGGCCCCGTTCCCTGAGGCGCAGACAGAGGGCGTATATGAGCCCGCCCCCGGCACTCTCGCCGCAGAGGCAGATCTGCCCCGGAGCATAGCCCTTGGAGAGCAGATAGCGGTAGCTCTCCTCCGCGTCATCCAGAGCGGCGGGAAAGGGGAACTCCGGCGCCAGCCGGTAGGCCGCGCAGAACACCCGCGCCCCGCTCTCTGCGGCCAGCGTGGAGCCAAAGCCCTTGGCATATTCCAGATCACCGCAGGTATAGCCGCCGCCGTGAAGGTAGAGAATCACCCCGGCGCGGCGCTCATCCCTGGGGATGACCCAGGCTCCCTCAAAGTCCGCAAAGGAGTGATCCTTCAGGATAACATCCCGCCGGTGCATGGCCTCCATCAGCTCTCCCAGCTTGTCCTGCCCTTTCCGGGTCACTTCAAGAGAGCAGGAGGCCACAAAGGGCTTGAAAAAATTAAGTTGTGCTCGGATAAGCTTCGCAGGCAGTCCCATAGCGGTGCCCCTTTCATGCGGTGTGCAATATGTTTTTAACCTTATTATTATAGCAGGTTTATATGAATTCATCAATACAGGCCCTCTTGTTCCGGGGGATTTCTGCCGTTTTCAGCGCGGCAAAAGGCTTTGCAGCCGGAGAGATGATCTTTCGCCGCGGACGAAAGGACAGGGAGGGGCAAAAAAACGGCCGCCCATGAAAACGAGACGGCCGGGCGCGTTATATTTTTGCTTCCCGGGGCCTTGGGGCGTTGTCTTCGGGGATTTCGCCCACGCCGTGGAGAACATAGCTGGGGCGGTAGGGATACTGGGCAAGATCCTCCCGGCGGGTGCAGCCGGAGAGGACCAGCACCGTGTCAAGACCTGTTTCAAGGCCCGCGATAATGTCGGTATCCATCCGGTCGCCCACCATGACCGCTTCTGCCGAGTGCACGCCAAGAAGCTTCAGCCCTGTGCGCATCATCAGGGGGTTGGGCTTGCCCATGAAGTAGGCCTGCTTTCCTGTGGCAAGCTCGATGGGAGCCACCAGGGCCCGGCAGGCCGGCACGATGCCCGCCTCCGTGGGGCCGGTAAGGTCGGAATTGGTGGCGATGAGCCGGGCGCCGCCCTGGACAAGCAGGGCGGCTTTGCTGATCATTTCGTAATTATAGGTGGAAGTTTCCCCGACGATCACATAGTCCGGGTCAATGTCGTTCATGGTAATGCCCGCATCGTACAGGGCGTTCACAAGGCCCGGCGCGCCGATAACATAGGCGCTGCAGCCGGGGGCCTGTCGGCTGAGAAAAGCGGCAGTGGCCAGCGCACTGGTATAAAAGTGGTCCTCCGTCACATCAAGACCCATGCGGCCCAATTTCTGCCGAAGCTCCCTGGGGGAGCGCTCGCTGGAATTGGTCAGAAAAAGATATTTCTTCCCTTTTTTTTCAAGCCATTCCACAAACTCGGACACCCCCGGCAAAAGGGTGTTCCCCCGGTAGATAACGCCGTCCATATCGCAGATGAAGCCCTTCTTCAAATGCAGAGCGTTTAAATCAGTCATACACGACTCCTTTTCCATTCTTTATTCATCCAAGCACAGTATACAAAATTTACCCGAAAAAACAAGCGCTTTACACAAATTTTTATAATACGCGGCGGACTGACAATAAAATAACTTTCAAAAGCGGTTTACAAGAGGAAAACGAGGTGGTATAACTGTATACAATAATGCAGGAACACAAGAACACAACATTTTCTTCTTCTGTAAATGAAAGGAGCGTCCATATGCTTGAGCTGTCGGCAAAGACCAATCTGCTGGAAGAGAACGCCTACCGTTATTCTCTCCAGGACGTAAAGGAGCCCGTCCTCTACCGGGATGTGTACGACTATGACCAGGTGCCGAAAATCGCCTTTAACCACCGGCGTGTGCCAATGGCTATGCCCGAGGACATCTGGATTACGGACACCTCCTTCAGAGACGGGCAGCAGTCAGTAAACCCCTACACGCCCGAGCAGATAGCCGAGCTCTATAAGCTTATGTCTCAGCTTGGCGGTCCCTATGGCATAATCCGGCAGACGGAGTTTTTTATTTACAGCCAGAGGGACCGGGAGGCCATAGAGCGCTGCATGGACCTGGGCCTGCGCTTTCCGGAGATCACGACCTGGATCAGGGCCAGCCGGGAGGATTTCCGGCTTGTGAAGGAGCTGGGCATCAGGGAGACGGGAATTCTGGTTTCCTGCAGCGATTATCACATTTTCAAGAAGCTGAAAATGACCCGCCGGGAGGCCATGGAGCACTATCTGGCCACCGTGAAGGACGCTTTTGACGCGGGCGTCATGCCGCGCTGCCATCTGGAGGACATTACAAGGGCGGATTTTTACGGTTTTGTGGTGCCTTTCGTGAACGAGCTCATGAAGCTCTCCCGGGAGGCGGGCATCCCCGTGCGTGTCAGGGCCTGCGATACCATGGGCTACGGCGTGCCATACACGGAAGTAGCCCTGCCCCGGAGCGTGCCGGGGATCATATACGGGCTGCAGCACTATTCCGATGTACAGAGCGAGTATCTGGAGTGGCATGGGCACAACGACTTTTACAAGGCCGTTGCCAACGCCTCGGCGGCCTGGCTTTATGGCGCCTGCGGCGTGAACTGCTCGCTTTTGGGCATAGGGGAGCGGACAGGCAATGTGCCGCTGGAGGCCATGGTCTTTGAATACGCCTCCCTGCGAGGCTCACTGGACGGTATGGACCCTACGGCCATCACCAGAATTGCCGAGTATTTCAGCCGGGAGATCGGATATCATATCCCGCCCATGACGCCCTTCGTAGGCCGGAACTTCAATATGACAAGGGCCGGCATCCATGCGGACGGCCTTTTGAAGGATGAGGAGATTTATAATATCTTCAACACCGAAAAGCTCCTTGACCGCCCTGCCGCCGTAGCCATCAGCAAAACCTCCGGCCTTGCGGGCATAGCCTACTGGATCAATCAGAACTACCGCCTGAAGGGCGAGCGGCAGCTTGACAAGCGGGCTAAGCTTGTTGAGCAGATGAAAGACTGGGTAGACGCCCAGTATGAGGGCGGGCGCACCGCCGCGCTCTCCAACGAGGAGCTGGAGCAGAAGATTGATGAACTTTCCGGCGGTGTGCTGAAGCCGGCGGGCGATTGACAGGGAGCGTGAAAAATGAGAGAGCATAAGAGCATTTCCATCGCCGACCAGATTTTTGAGCAGCTTGAACGGGACATCCTTACCGGGAAATACCCCCGGGGAGAAGTCCTCAGTGAACTTCGCCTGTCGGCGGAACTGGGCGTCAGCCGCACTCCCGTGCGCGAGGCGATCCGGCGGCTGGAACAGGAGAATATACTGGAAGAGTCCGGGCGGGGCGTTGTAGTTATCGGCATATCCCGGGAGGATATGCTGGACATGTATGAGATCCGCATGCAGCTTGAGGGCCTGGCTGCGGCGAGATCAGCGGCGCGGGTGAGTGACGAGGAGCTTATGGAAATGAAGGAAGCCCTGGACCTGCAGCGCTTCTATATAGAAAAAACCGGCGGGGACAATTCCGACCAGATAAAAAATCTGGATTCCCGCTTCCATGAGCTTTTATACAAAAGCATCGGCAGCAGGGCCTTTGCGGATACCCTCCTCTCCCTGCACAAGAAGATGGCAAAGTACCGCATGGCCTCTGTGCGCAAGCACAGCCGGGCGGTGCATTCCCTTGAGGAGCACATGGAGATATACGAGGCCCTGAAGGCCCACGACCCGGAGCGCTGCGCCGCCGTTACGCTTCAGCATGTGGCCAATGCCAGAGACAGCATTTTGGAAATGGAGATTTGAGTGAAATGGGAAGAAATCTTGCGGAAAAAATCATAGCGGCCCATCTTGTGGGCGGCGGAATGGAACCGGGGCAGGAGGCCGCGCTGAGAATTGACCAGACCCTGACCCAGGACGCCACCGGCACCATGGCTTATCTGGAGTTTGAGTCCATGGGCATCGAGCGGGTGAAAACCAGGCGCTCGGTTGCCTATATTGACCACAACACCCTCCAGTCCGGCTTTGAAAACGCCGATGATCACCGGTATATACAGAGCGTCGCCAAAAAGCACGGCATATGGTTTTCCCGGCCCGGAAACGGCATCTGCCATCAGGTGCATCTGGAGCGCTTCGGCGTGCCGGGGATGACCCTTGTGGGCTCCGACAGCCATACCCCTACTGCCGGGGGCCTCGGTATGCTGGCCTTTGGGGCCGGAGGCATGGATGTAGCCGTGGCCATGGGCGGCGGCGCTTATTATATCAACATGCCGAAGGTCATAAAGGTGGAGCTCTCCGGCGCGCTGCGCCCCTTTGTGACCGCCAAGGACATAAGCCTTGAGATCCTCCGTATTCTCTCGGTGAAGGGGGGCGTGGGCCGCGTGATTGAATGGGGCGGAGAGGGCGTGAAGTCGCTGTCCGTTCCCGAGCGGGCGACCATTACCAACATGGGCGCGGAGTTGGGGGCTACAAGCTCCATCTTCCCCTCGGACGAGGTGACGAGAGCCTTTCTGAAAGCCCAGGGCCGGGAAACGGATTACAGCCCCCTGGCCCCCGACCCGGACGCGGAATACGAGCGGGTCATAAAAATCGACCTGAGCGCGCTGGAGCCGCTCATAGCCTGCCCCCATATGCCGGACAATGTGGTTCCCGTAAAGAACCTCAGGGGCGTAAAGGTGGATCAGGTCTGCATCGGTTCCTGTACCAATTCTTCTCTTATGGATATGCGCAAGGCCGCCGCCATGCTGAAAGGCCGCCGGATTTCGGACACGGTCAGTATGTCTGTCTCCCCCGGCTCCCGGCAGGTGCTCTCCATGCTGGCCGACTGCGGCGCACTCTCTGATATTCTGGCCTCCGGGGCCAGATTGCTGGAATGCGCCTGCGGCCCCTGCATCGGCATGGGTTTCTCACCCAACTCCGGCGGCGTGAGCCTGCGCACCTTTAACCGGAACTTTGAGGGCCGCAGCGGCACCGCCGATGCAAAGGTGTATCTCGTTTCCCCGGAGACCGCCGTGGCTTCCGCCCTCACGGGGGAGATCACCGACCCCAGGAGCCTTGGTCTCGAGCCGATCGAAATAGAAATGCCCGCCTCCTTCAAGCTGGACGACAGCGCCGTGATCCCCCCGGCGGGCCCCGATGAAGCGGCGGCGCTTGAGGTCCTGCGGGGCCCCAATATAAAGCCTTTCCCCGAGGGAAAGCCCGTGGGGGACAGCATTTCCGCCAGCCTCACCCTCAAGGTGGGGGATAATATAAGCACCGACCATATCATGCCCGCCGGGGCCAAGATTCTGCCCTACCGCTCCAATATTCCCAGGCTCTCCGCGTTTTGCTTTGCCGTCTGCGATAAGGACTTTGCCAAAAACGCCAAAGCGGCGGGGGAGAGCATCATCGTAGGCGGGGCCAACTACGGCCAGGGGTCCTCCCGGGAGCACGCGGCCCTGGTACCGCTTTATCTGGGCGTCCGGGCCGTGATTGCCGTGAGCTTTGCCCGCATCCACGCGGCGAACCTCATAAACGCGGGCATCCTGCCCCTGACTTTTCAAGACCCGGCGGACTACGGGCGGCTGGAGCAGGGGGAAAGGCTCCTCCTCTCCGGCATTGACGCGGGCCTTGACAGCGGGGAAATAACGCTTACCGCCGCCTGCGGCGAGATCAAGCTCCGCTGTGCCTTTACGGAGCGCCAGAAAGCGATGCTCCGGGCCGGCGGCTTGCTTAACTACACAAGAGAGGCGAGAGACTGATGGAAGATTTCATTGAAAAAGCGGCGGAGCATTTCAAGGCTCTGCTTGAGGAACAGCTCCGGCGCCAGGAGCGCATGGAGAGGGGCGCCGGAAACCGGGACTTTGCCGGGGCGGATAAAATCGTCATAGGTGTCGTTCCCGGGGACGGGATCGGCCCCATTATTATGGCGCAGGCCAGACGGGCTCTGGAAAAGCTCCTCGCCGGGGAACTGGCCAAGGGCCGGGTAGCGCTGCGGGATATCGGGGGTCTGACCATTGAGAACAGGCTGGAAAAGGGGCAGGCGGTTCCCGATGAGGTGCTGGCGGAGATCAAAGCCTGCGACGTGCTCCTGAAAGGCCCCACCACCACGCCCAAGGGCGGCAGCCTGGAAAGCGCCAATGTGACGCTGCGGCGGGAGCTGGATCTCTATGCCAACGTCCGCCCGGTGACCGTCCCCGAGCAGGGAATCGACTGGATCTTTTTCCGGGAGAACACCGAGGGAGAGTATGCCCTGGGCAGCCGCGGCGTGGAGCTGCCGGGCAAGCTCAGCATGGATTTCAAGGTCACCACCGACGCGGGCACCCGCCGCATTGCCAGAGCCGCCTTTGACTATGCCCGTGCAAACGGGAAAAAGAGCGTGGCCATTGTCACCAAGGCCAATATAATGAAAAAGACCGACGGCATGTTCTCCCGCATCTGCCATGAGGTGGCGGCGGATTACCCGGAGATCGAAGCCGAGGACTGGTATATCGACATCATGACCGCAAATCTTGTCAACGAGGCCATACGCAGCCGCTTCCAGGTCTTTCTCCTTCCCAACCTCTACGGCGATATTATTACCGACGAGGCCGCCCAGATTCAGGGCGGCGTGGGTACTGCCGGCAGCGCCAATATCGGCGGGCGCTGGGCGATGTTTGAGGCTATTCATGGCTCCGCCCCCCGCAAGATGGAAAACGGCGAGGGGGATTATGCCAACCCCGCCAGCATTTTGAAAGCGGCCGAGATGCTCCTGCGCCACATTGCCATGCCGGAAAAGGCCGATAAGCTGGCCCAAGCCCTCCGCAGCTGTACGGAAACTGAGCGCCGCGTGGTCGTTACCGGCCACCGGGACGGCGCCACCTGCGCCCAATTTGGGGACTATCTTATGGAAAAGCTCTGAAAAAAGAACAGGCCCCGGCCGCAATCAAAAGCGGCCGGGGCCTGTTGCTGCAAAGAAACCGGAATACCCATGTAAGTGCCCCTCCGGAGCGGGAATATACAGGGACGCTTTCCCAGGATGCCGCATATAGTGATATAAACGCCAAAATGAGGTGAGGCCTTGAGGGACGATTATTATCCCTTTGTCAATCTGCCCCTGCCCTATGGCTATGGGGCAATGGAGCCGTATATAGACGAAAAAACCATGCGCGTGCACCACGACGGGCATCTGGAAGCATACATCAGCAAGCTCAACGCCGCGCTTAAAGAGCGGCCCGGGCTGCAGATGCTGCCGCTTGCGGCCCTGGTGCGGGGCGGAGCGCTGCTGGGGGAGGAGGTGGCCCGGAACGCCGGGGGCGTTTATAACCACCGCTTTTATTTCGAACTGTTGCAGAACCCGGCGGACAGAGAGCCGCACGGCGCGCTGAGAAAGGCTATCGAGCGGGATTTCGGGGGCTTTGCGCAGTTTCGTGAAGAGTTCAAAAAGGCGGCTTTGTCCGTGTTCGGCTCAGGCTACGCCTGGCTTGCCGCGGAACGGGGACGGCTTGCGATCCTCACCACCGGGAATCAGGATACCCCCCTCCAGCGAGGGATGAAACCGGTGCTGAATGTGGACGTATGGGAACATGCCTATTATCTCAAGCATCAGTACCGCCGGGCGGACTATATTGAGGACTGGTTCAAAATAATAAACTGGCCCCGGGCCGAGAGTAATTTCCTGGGCTGAAAAAGCGCCCTCCGGATCGCCGGAGGGCGCTTCCCCGTGGTTACAGATCCTCCCGGTCGGCGGCGGGAAGATCGTTTTCCACATTGTCGCGGGCAAGGTCATTGTCGATGACGGGATAGACCGGAGAGATGGGTTTATCCGTGTTTCCGGGCTTTTCAGGCGCTTTCTTCTTTTTCTGCATAAAACATCACCTCGGGGAAAGTTTGCCCGTTTTAGGCCTGTATTACAAGGAAAATCCCGCCGTAAAAGGCGGGATTTTCTGATTATTTCGCCGGACGGTTGCGGCGGCTGGAATGGCTGCGGCCCCGGCGGCGGGCCTGGGTGGCTTTGGCCTTGTAAAAGTCCAGCATTTCCGCGTCAGCCTCGTACACGAGGATGTTTACGCCCCAACTGTTGTCTTCCAAGGACTTCCGGAAGCGAACGCGCATGAGATGGCTGCCGTGCTCCGGGCAGGAGAACACGTTCATATAACGCTGATCGCCCTGATTGACCCACTTGGCGCCCTTCAGCTCCGCGCCGCAGACGGGACAGCAGAAGCGAGAGAGCCTTTCGTCGGCAAATGCGGCGGCCTTGCTCTCAAAGCCCTCGCAGGACTCGTGCAGAATGGGCTCTGGACCGGCGTTTTCCACAGGAGGCCGGAAATTCGGCATACGGGCGGCCAGGATCCGCCCTGCGTCCGGGTAAAGGCGCAGGCCCTCGTCCATGTCCAGCCTGGTGCAGACAAGGGCGGTGTTATACGCGTCCCCAAGCGCGTCGTGGGCGACGCGGGTCTGCTCAATTTCAAAATGCTCCATGGCACTGGCGAGGGACTTCTGGTTTTTGTCCCCGCCGGTCTGGAGATTGTAGATCAGCTGGAGATTTATCCAACCGTCTATCCAGTCCCAGTCCAAGTCGTGAATAATGATGTTCTGTTCCAGAATCCCCTGGTCGTCACAGCCCCAGGTGATAAAGGTCACATCTTCTCCGCACCAGGCGCGGAAACGCTCCAGGGCCTCGGGGAAAGAGAAGCCGTTGGCAAGGCGCTCTTTGTCAAAACCGGTTATTTTCTTGACCTTATAGTGCATGCGTTTGAAGTAGACGGGCTTGACATCAATAGTAAACTCCTCGCCGGGAGTCATGTCCTCGTTGAGCTTTACCGCGCCGATTTCGATTATCTCCCCGCTGAGATGGATGGGGAGCTTGTTGAATACGGAGGACTTGGAGCTCATTGCCTGATTCCACTCCAGATCCACCACCACATAGTTCATAGCATTAATTCCTTTATCTAAAACTCGTGAAAGGAATTATATCATATCCTTAACACGAATGCACTACTTTTTTCGCATATTTGCGTCACAAAGGGCGGCTGCCCTTAAATTCTTCCTTTACCCATGGAAAACGGCGGCGGATGCTGTGCATCTGCCGCCGGCGGGGACTGTATGGCTTGGATCAGATATCGAAATCGACCATGTCGTAGCGCCGGAGAAGGGTGCCGATTTCTGTCTGGTCGAGTTTTTTGAGAATGGCCCGGATGACAGGCTTGGTGATAAATTTAGGCAGGGGCAGCTTCATATCCGTGAGCCGGCGGCCGTCCATGAGCTTTTTGGTGCTCTGCATCAGCACCCGGACGTCATACACGGAGTTAAAGACCTCGGGAACGCCCCGGTCTACGTTGCAGAGCGTATAGACCGCTTCCATGGCCGTACGCACGGAATATTCGGTCGTGAACACGGTATCCCGGAAGGTTTCCGCATGATTGCCGAGGAAAGCAAAGTTCACAACGCCGGCGGGGACCACATCGGGGCGGTCGCCCTTGTGGCGGCAGATGAAGTAAGTGGTGACTCTGGGCATCATGACGGGGATGCAGTTGCAGCTTGAGGCGGCCAGCCGGTCTATCTTTTCAAGGGGCACGCCGATGTGGTACAGCCACTCTCTGGCGATCTCCTCGCCGGTGCAGTCGCGCATACGCTTTTTCACATAGTTGCCCTTGCGGTCGGTATAGAGGCCGTAAATCCAGACTACCACCTGATTCTTGGGCTGCACCTTGAAGTGAGGCTGGCGGTTTACGGTCCAGCTCATTACCCAGCCGGAGTCCCGGCAGGTGACGATGCCGCCGGTGACGACCATGCCGCTTCTGGGATCGCGCTTGCAGATGGCCTGTATGTAGGGAATGATCTCCTCGTCGAGCGTGGTCAGGGTGGCGGACTCCCACTGGGTCAGCTCCGGGTCTTTGAGAAACGCATCGGGATGGCCGAAGCTGGGGTCCTGTTTGGCAATGTTCTGCCACATCTTCCAGCTGTCCCTGACGGAGGTGTCGAAGCCGGGAGCGGTGTGGTGGTCGCCGATGGTGGCGTTGGAACAGTTGGAGCCGTTGGTGAAGAACACCAGTGTGTTCTCGTCTATGTTCATGGATTTGGGAACGCCCTTCTCGGTATATTCTATTCTGGTTGCCACCTTGCGGGCGTGGTTGGTGTCGAAGATCACATTGGTGCCGCAGGTGCTGAACATGAACTTCACGCCCCGGTCCCGCAAATACTTGATCATGGGCAGGATCATCGACTCATACTGGTTGTACTTGGTAAACTTCAGGGCCCGCAGTTCCGGCAGGCCGCCGATATGATGGATGAAGCGGTGGACATATTTTTTTACTTCCAGGGCGCTGTGCTCGTCCTTGAAGGCAAACATGGTGCGCCAGTACCACCAGAAATTGGAGTCGAACACCTCTTTGGTCCAGATTTCATTGATGGCTTTGCCGTATAGGTCCTCATCCTTCATGAAGAACAGCTTCATGATCTCCATGCAGGCCTTGTCGGACAGACCGAACTGGCCGTCTGTGTGGGCGTCCCGGCCCCGTTTTTCGGTCACGCGGCAGAGAGAATAGTTGGGATCGTGCTTGTTGAGCCAGTAGTACTCGTCAAGCACGGACACATCGGGGGTTTCTATTGAGGGAATACTGCGGAAAAGATCCCAGAGGCACTCAAAATGGTTCTCCATTTCCCGGCCGCCTCTGATGATGAAGCCCTTGTCAACGTTCAGAATACCGTCGCAGGCGCCTCCTGCCACAGGCATGTCCTCCATAACGGTGATGTTTTCTCCCGGCATTTGCGCGTCGCGCACCAGAAAACAGGCCGCTGCCAGGCCTGCCAGACCCGCGCCGATTACAACCGCGTGTTTTTTCTCAATGCCCTCTGGTTTTTCCGGGCGGGCAAAGGCCTCGTAATTTCCGTTGCTGTAATACATATTTTTCCTCCCCCAAAATATTGTTGTATTTTTATGCGGTTTTACCGCACAATTCCCAATAAACTGAGTCTCTCCCGGTCAAGAATACCAATTTTCCCTCTTGAGGTGGAAATCAGGCCCTCGCAGCGCAGACGCTCCACCTCGCGGCTGACCACTTCCCGCGTGGTCCCAAGATGGTTTGCAATCTGCTCGTGGGTTATATGGATATTGTCGCAGCGCTCCCGCCCGGCCTGTTCGATGATCACGCTGGCAATGCTGTGTCTGAGAGAGCAGAACATGTATTTTTCCATGCAGTTAAGTATGCTCTGCGCACATCTGGCCGCCGTGTCGAAAATGAATTCCGCGAGCTGCGGCACCTGGAAAGCCAAGGGGCTTATTTGCGCCCGGCTTATATAGGCAATAACAGAATCCTCATAGGCCTGGAGCTGGGGGACAATGTCGTTTGGCCCGGCTTCATCAACGGTCATGATTGTGAAAGCCTCACCCTTGTGAATGAAAAGAATGCTTATCTCCCTGCCGTTCTCGGCAGAGAGATAGAGACGCATCCGCCCCTCAAGCAGGAGAAGAAGCCCGTCCTTTTTCTTGCTGTTAAAGCTGATGTAATCCCCGCGAAGGTAGTGCTTTATAATAAAGTCTTGCTTTAGCTGCGTTTTTTGTTCGGGGCTGAACGCATCCCAGAAAGGCAGAATCTTTGAAATCTGCTCCCGATAAGTATCCGTTATATACATTGAAGCAGCCTCCATTCAGACAGTTCGAAAGATGTTATAACTACTAACATAAACGGACGAAAAAAAGGACGCAGTTCGAAATCCATTGCATGTTCAAATTTTATCAAAACGGCGTTCAATTTCCGTATCAAATGTTACACAAAAAACAAATAGCCTGATGACTTCATATAAAATAGCAAAAGCAACAATATCACACGGGATTTTTTATGTAATTTGCAATTAGGTTTCCGGTGAAACGCACCACATCCACGGGTTTGACACCAAAGGAGACATTTTCATAAATGGCGGTTCCGGTATAAGCATTAAGCAAAACCTGATATACCGCATAGATGTCCACATCCTTTCGGATTGACCCGTCGGCAACGCCTTCTTTCAGTGCTTTCAGGGCGGGGATAGGGATTTCCCTGTCATAATATTTCCAGAAAACATTGTATATTTCTCCGCCCTCCGTGTCCCCTGAAAAGCGGTATGCGAACATCTCTCTGGTGTAGTCGTACCACTGGGGAAACTCCGAATAGGCTGAAAAATATACATCCATGCTGGCAACAAATTTTTCGTACCCGCTGCTGTCCCGCAGATTCATCCGCTCATATTTTTCCATGTACCTGCGGTAAAAGTCGTTCAGAGCGTTCTGCCAGACCTGCGCCACAAGCATGTCCTTGCTGCCGAAGTAACGGTATATGGACATAGGCGCCAGACCGGATTTTTTTGCGATACGGTTTATGCTTGTGGCGGCGATCCCATCGCTGATAAAAAGCCCGAGAGCCACATCGATGACCCGGGCAATGTTGTTTTCACGTTCCTCGCGCTGGCTCATTTTCTTCAGCTCCCTTCCTTTGCCAGTATCGCACAGTTTCAGGCTCATTGCAAAGAGAATATGAAATTTCGGAATATTTTTTTGCATATCCTGTAAGGATATGGTATACTGCCGGTCTGGAGGAGATGCTATGAGAGGAATGACAATAAGCCGCGCCGCCGGGGCCTGCTGCGGCAGTCTGAGCCGGGAGGGCTTTGAAGATAAGGAGCTTGGCAGTGTGGTGATCGACAGCCGGGCGGTTCAGCCGGGGGACCTGTTCGTGGCCTATGCCGGAGAAAAAGCGGACGGGCATGACTACATATCCGCCGCCTTTGCGCGGGGCGCCGCCTGCTGTCTGGCCCAGCGGGTTCCCGAAGGGGAAACCGGACCCGTTATCCTTGTTCCCGATGTGCAGGATGCCCTTGAGGCCATCTGCACCGAATACCGGAGGAGCCTGCGCATTCCGGTTATCGGCATAACGGGCAGCGTGGGGAAAACTTCTGCAAAAGAGATGATCGCCGCGGTGCTTTCAAGCCGCTTTTCCGTGCTGAAAACCGACAAAAACCTGAATAATCAAATAGGCGTGCCCATGACGGTCTCCCGCATCGCGCCGGAGCATCAGGCCGCCGTGATAGAGATGGGGATCTCGGACTTCGGGGAGATGAGCCGCCTTGCCCAGATAGCCCGGCCCACCATGGCCGTGTTTACCGTCATAGGCCACGCCCATCTGGAATTTCTTCATGACCAGGACGGGGTGCTGGAGGCAAAGACCGAGATGCTGGACTATATGCCCGAGGACAGCTTCGCCATTGTGAACGGGGATGATGTTCGGCTGCGGGCGCTGAAATGCCGCCAGAAGAAGCTCAGCTTCGGCCTGTCCGAAGGCTGTGACCTGCGGGCGGAGGAAATCAGGCCCCAGGGATTTTTTACCCGGTGCAGGGCCGTCTACGGCGGGAGGAGCATAGCGCTTTCCATCCCCGCTTTCGGGCGGCACATGGTCTATGCCGCTTTGGCGGGGGTTGCTGTGGGCATACTGATGGGGCTCAGCGATGAAGAAATTGCCCGGGGCGTGGCCGCATATGAGACAGTTGGCCGCCGGGGCGCGGTGCTGGAAACCGGCTATCTGACCCTTATCGATGACAGTTATAACGCGAACCCAGACTCCGTTGCCTGCGGAATCGACTCCCTGGCGGCGCTGTCCGGGCGCAAGGTCTGTATTCTGGGCGATATGCTGGAGATGGGGGAGCGGGAGAAAGAGCTTCACTTTGAGGCCGGGCGCTATGCCAGAGAGCGGGGCATAGCCCTGGTGCTGACATGCGGCCCTCTTGCCCGGGAAATCAGCCGGGGGGCGGAGGACATAGGCCGTCATTTTGAGACGATGGAAGAACTGACCGCAGCGTTGCCGGCGCTTATCCGAAAGGGAGACCGGGTCTATGTAAAAGCTTCCCGGGGTATGCACTTTGAACGCGCGGCGGAGGCTTTAAAGGAACTGAAGTAAGAAAGAGGCAGAGACGATGAATATAAATGCCGCCCCCGCCGTCCTTCTGGACGTGGATGACACCCTGCTGGATTTTCATAAGGCCGAGGCTGCTGCCCTTTCAAAGACGCTGGTTGACATGGGCGTAGAGCCGAAGGCGGAGACGCTTTCCCGGTACAGCGTCATAAACGCCGGGCTCTGGGAACAGCTTGAAGAAGGGCTTGTGACCCGGGAACAAGTCCTTACATCGCGTTTCGAAATTCTTTTCAATGAGCTGGGCCTTGCACATTCGGGCTATGAGGCCAGGCTGCTGTATGAAAATTATCTTTCCATCGGTCACTATTTTATGCCCGGCGCCCCGGCGCTGCTGGAGGCCCTGTACGGAAAATACAGGCTTTTTATTGTATCCAACGGCACCGCCTCCGTTCAGGACGGGCGCATAAAAAGCGCGGGGATCGCCCGGTATTTTGAGGAAATTTTTATTTCGGAGCGAGTGGGATTCAACAAGCCAAGCCCGGAATTTTTTGCCCGCTGCTTCGAAAGGATCCCCGGCTTTGCCCGGGAAAATACGCTTATTGTGGGCGACAGCCTGAGCTCGGATATACGGGGCGGCATAAATGCGGGAATAAAAACCTGCTGGTTTAACCCCAAGGGAAAGGCGGCCCGGGAAGACATCAGGCCAGACTGGGAAATAAGCGCGCTGGAAGAACTGCCGGGCTTGCTGGGTGAAATTTTCCCTTAGCACAATTGCCATAATCGCCTATGCTTTTTTGTCCGAAATGCGGCTTGAATCAGAGAAATAAAATGTGTATAATACACAAAAGTAGCCGGAGCGTTGAGCAGTCAGCGCTCCTGATTGTTTTGGGGCGAGAGGAAATATGGAGAATTATCTGGACTATCTGAGGCAGCTTAATTTCGAGTCCATGGCGCTGCGCATCATCCTCGCCATGATCATGGGCGGCGTCATAGGCTATGAGCGGGAGCTTAAGCACAGGCCCGCCGGCTTTCGCACCTATATGCTGGTCGCTCTGGGCTCTGCTGTGACGGTGATTCTCAGCCAGTATCTGGACCTTATGCTCTCCACCGGCTGGGCAGATTCTCTGCGGGAGAATCAGGTCGGCAACAGGACGGACGTTGTACGCATCGGGGCACAGGTCATAAACGGCATCGGCTTCATCGGCGCCGGCACCATTCTCGTCACCTCTCGCAACGAGGTCAAGGGCCTTACCACTGCGGCGGGGCTCTGGGCTTCCGCCTGCATGGGCCTTGCCATCGGAGCGGGCTTTTACGAGTGCTTCCTCATCGGCTTTGCGCTGGTGATATTCATTATGAAGCTGCTGCCCCTTATTGAGGACGCGGTGCTCTCGCGGGCCAGAAATATGAACATCTATATTGAAATGGACAATATAGAAAATCTCAGCAATATCGTCAACCGCATAAAGGCGGACGGGATCCGGATGTACGATGTGGATATCGACAGAGAGCAGAACAGCCACATGCCCCAGGTAAACGGGCTTTTCAGCCTGCGCCTGCCGGAGAAACGGCACCATACCGAGGTGCTTGCCATGCTCTCTACTCTCGATGGCATTATCTCCATCGAAGAAGTCTGAAGGGGGCTGCCCGATGCTTTCCTGTTTTGATTTTGCCCGGGATATGAGTCTTGCCGCCATTGCCGTGAGAATGATTTCCGCCGTCGTATGCGGGGGAATTATCGGCATAGAAAGAGAATTCAAGCGTCGCCCGGCTGGTTTCCGCACGCATATTTTGATCTGTCTCGGCGCCTCGGTAACCATTCTCACAAATCTGTATCTGTATCAGGTCATGCATCTGTTTACAGATATATCCCGAATGGGCGCTCAGGTTGTCGCCGGCATCGGTTTTATCGGCGCCGGTACCATCATCGTCACCCGCCGCCAGCGTGTCAAGGGCCTTACCACCGCGGCGGGTCTCTGGACAGCGGCCATAATCGGCCTCGCCTGCGGCACCGGCTATGTGGAGTGCGCGCTGTTTGCTACCGCCATGGTCCTCCTGGCGGAGCTGCTGCTCATAAAGCTGGAATACCGCTTTGCCCGAAAACTCAACGATGTGAACCTGTATGTGGAATATAAGCATTCCGTCTGCATCGAGACCATTATCCGCAGCCTTAAGGAGCAGCGGGTCAAGATGAACGGCCTGGAGATCACGCGTATAGCCGGGGATGGGGATGAGCATCACTACTGCGCCGTGCTCACTGTGCAGGTGGACCGAAAAAAGCTTGACCAGGAGCTCATTAAGAATCTCTCCGCGATAGACGATGTGACGGAGATCGAGGAGCTTTGACGTTTCCGATCCATGTCATTTTGCGGAAAGAGTGATATTTTACGCCATAATGGGAGCTCCGGCAAAATACGGCAGCTTCTTCATGGAGAGCGCTTTGCGCCCCGGCGCCGCGAAACAAAAACCTCAGCCCCGGAAGTTTGACGGAGCTGAGGTTTTTTGTTGATTATGTATTCAGAAAAAGAGCTTTATCACAATCAGAAGGATGACTCCCGGCACACCCAAAATGCCGGCCACAAGGGCGTTTAAGAAATTCACGCCCAGGGTAAATCCCACAAAGTCCCCGAAAAAGTTCACAACAAACAAAATCAGAAAGCCCACTCCGGCGTTTATCAGCAGCTTGAAGGCCAGCCTTATTGGGGCTGAGAGAATCTTAAGCAGCAGGATGACGCCTACTACCACGGCGGCAAGAATGAGAATGCTTGAAATTGTTTCCATAAAAATTCCTTTCTGTTCTATGAGCTTTGACTATAACCGCCCTGCTCCTGCCGAAGCTCCCTGAGCAGAGAATTGCGGCGGGCTCTGAGGGCGTTTATCTCAAAAATACAAGCGTCTGTCACCACAGGGTCCGAGGATGCGTTGAAGCAGCGGTAGGCCTGGGTCAGGGCGTCCGTCAGTCGGTCAAGTTCCGGGCTTTGGGGAGCGCGTTTTTTCATGAGGATACCTCCATAATCATTTTATGGTTATATTTTAGACCCCATGATAAAATTATAAACAGCGGAAAAAAATACCGGTTTATTCCCTTCCGCCGGACATATACTATACTCGGACAAGAAACCCGGGCAGCGAGAAAAAGAGAGCAGCCGGATGAGCCTGTATATATTATTTAATATATGCATATATCCAAAACGGGAGATTGTCAAGCGGCGGGAGAGTTTTCCTGAAAAGGAAAATATCCCGCTGCGGGGCGGGCTGCGAAAGCAGCCCGCTTTTTGCGCGCTTTGTGTCTTATCGCCCACCCTGCCAAAAAACCGCCAGGGTGAGAATCGCTCCAAAGCCGGCACCGCACCATGCAAAGAAATTCGGGGAGGAAAGAGCGAGGCCGATGAGGATAACCGCGATTCCCAGCAGCATGAATTTAATCTCTCGCAGGTTCGCGGCCACCTTACAGTACACTTTCTAAAATTTTACCATATAATCCGCCGGGATTCAATCCTGCCTGCGCGTGTCGGGACTGTAAACAAAAAAGGCGCAGGACTGGGCCGGGCTTGAATTATTTTTTGAATGTGTTATATTATATAAGTTAAAATTGGGCAGGTCAGGCAGATTCTGCCGCACAAGATGTTGTATTCGAAAGGGCAGATTCACTTATGGGCAAAAGCACCGCACAGTACGGCAACGACAGCATATCCCAGCTTAAAGGGGCGGACAGGGTGCGAAAGCGCCCGGGGGTCATTTTTGGCTCCGATGGGCTGGACGGCTGTGAGCATGCCGTTTTTGAAATACTTTCAAACGCCATTGACGAGGCCAGAGAGGGCCACGGCGACTTGATAACGCTCACATATTACGAGGATAAATCCATCGAGGTGGAGGACTTCGGCCGGGGATGCCCGCTGGACTGGAACCCCAGCGAGAAGCGCTTCAACTGGGAGCTGGTTTTCTGCGAGCTCTATGCCGGCGGCAAATACAAAAACGCCGACGGGGGGGATTACGAATATTCTCTGGGCCTCAACGGCTTGGGCTCCTGTGCCACCCAGTACGCCTCGGAATACATGGATGTGACCGTCCGCCGGGACGGGAACAGGTATGACCTGCATTTTAAAAAAGGCAAGGTCTGCGGAAAAAAAGGGCAGGAGCTGCAGGTCTTGCCCGCGGACAGAAAGGAAACCGGCACCACGATCCGCTGGCGGCCGGATATTGAGGTCTTTACCGATATCGATATTCCCGAGGCGTTTTTTGACGATGTGCTCCACCGCCAGGCGGTGGTGAACGCGGGGGTCACCTTTCGCCTGCGCATCCAGAAAAACGGCAAATTCGACAGCCGGGACTACTGCTATGAAAACGGCATCATGGACTATGTGGCGGAGCTTGCCGGGGAAGGGCCCCTGACCGCCCCCGTGTTTATCTCCACAGAGCGCCGGGGCCGGGACCGTGAGGACAAGCCCGAATACAAGGTGAAGCTCTCCGCCGCTTTCTGCTTTTCCAACAAGGCCACCGCTCTGGAGTATTATCACAATTCCTCCTGGCTTGAAAACGGCGGCGCGCCGGATAAAGCCGTGCGCAGCGCCTTCACCTCCGCCATCGACGGATATATAAAGCAGATAGGCAAATACCAGAAGAACGAGAGCGCCGTGAAAATTCAGGATATACTGGACTGTCTCGTGCTGGTGACAAACTGCTTTTCCACCCAGACTTCCTATGAAAATCAGACCAAGAAGGCCATAAACAACCGCTTCATCCAGACTGCCATGACGGAGTTTTTCAAGGCCCAGCTGGAGGTCTACTTTATTGAAAACAAGCCCGAGGCGGACAGAATTGCCGAACAGGTGCTCATAAACAAGCGCAGCCGGGAAACCGCCGAGCGAGCCCGGCTGGGCATGAAGAAAAAGCTCTCCGGCAGCATAGACATTGCAAACCGCGTCCAGAAATTTGTGGACTGCCGCAGCCGGGACGCCGAGCGGCGGGAGATCTATATTGTGGAGGGGGACTCCGCCCTGGGCGCCTGCAAGCTTTCCAGAGACTCAGAGTTTCAGGGCATCATGCCTGTCCGCGGCAAGATCCTCAACTGCCTGAAGGCGGATTTTGTGCGCATCTTCAAGAGTGACGTGATAACCGACCTTATGAAGGTCTTGGGCTGCGGCGTGGAGGTGCGGGATAAGCATGTAAAGGAGCTTTCCAATTTTGATATAAACAATCTCCGCTGGAATAAGATCATCATCTGCACCGATGCGGACGTGGACGGCTTCCAGATAAGAACCCTTATCCTGACCATGCTTTACCGGCTGGTGCCAAGCCTGATCAGGGAGGGCTATGTCTACATCGCCGAGTCTCCGTTGTACGAGATAGAGAGCCGTGGCAAGACCTATTTTGCCTATTCCGAGCGGGAGAAAGCGGAGATCCTTGAAAGCCTCAAAGGGGCCAAGGCCAGCATCAGCCGCAGCAAGGGGCTGGGCGAGAACGACCCGGACATGATGTGGATGACCACCATGAACCCCCAGAGCCGCAGGCTCATAAAGGTCATGCCCGAGGATGCCGAGCGTATGGCCGGGATGTTTGACCTGCTGCTGGGCGACAACCTGGAAGGCAGAAAAAACCATATCGCCCAGTTCGGAGCGCAGTATCTGGATTTGGCTGATATTTCCTGAGGGAGTGTATAAAAATGAAAGCAAGATATGACAGAACCTTTGAATACGGTAAAAAAATGGCCAAGTACCTGATTATATTCTCTCTTGTGGTCTGTGTATGCAGCCTGCTTGTGCCCCAGGGGAGCTATGCCCAGGTGATCATGGTCTGCGCGACCGTGGTGCTGATGATCGCCACCATCATTGTAATGTACCGCTTTTGCCGCTGCCCCTACTGCGGCAAGCGGATCATGGCGGGCGTGCTGGTGGCCAAAAGCTGCCCCCGCTGCCACAGAAGCCTGACTACCGGAAAAAAAGTGAAATAAGTGATGGCAAAGAAAAAAGAACAGGAAAAGAAAAAATACGATAACCCCAATGTGCTGGGGCTTCATGCCCAGGTCCTGGAGCAGCCCATAACCGAGACGCTGGAGACAAACTACATGCCCTACGCCATGAGCGTCATCGTCTCCCGGGCCATTCCGGAGATTGACGGCTTTAAGCCCTCTCACCGGAAACTGCTGTACACCATGTTCAAAATGGGTCTGCTTACCGGAGGGCGTACCAAGAGCGCAAACATCGTGGGGCAGACCATGCGCCTCAATCCCCACGGGGACGCAGCCATTTATGAAACCATGGTGCGCCTCTCCTCCGGCTATGAGGCCCTGCTGATGCCTTTTGTGGACTCCAAGGGCAACTTTGGCAAGGTCTATTCCAGAGACATGTCCTACGCTGCCTCCCGTTATACCGAGGCGAAGCTCTCTCCTGTCTGCGCGGAGATTTTTCGGGATATCGACCGGGATACCGTAGACTTTGCGGATAACTACGACGGCAGCATGAAAGAGCCGAGCCTGCTGCCTACGGCGTTTCCCAATGTGCTGGTGTCCGCCAACTCCGGCATTGCCGTGGGGATGGCCAGCCAAATCTGCGGCTTTAACCTCAATGAGGTCTGCGAGACGGCGATCTGCCGCCTCAGGGACAGTGAGCACGACATCCTCTCTACCCTCCCCGCCCCGGATTTTCCCACCGGCGGCGAAATCATTTACGACCGGGCTGAGATGGAGAGCATCTATCGCAGTGGCCGGGGAAGCTTCAAGGTCCGGGCCAGATGGCGCTTTCTGCCCAAGGAGAACATAATCGAGATTTACGAGCTGCCCTATACCACCACTTCCGAGGCGGTGATAGACAAGGTGGCGGAGCTTATAAAGGCCGGCAAGATACGCGAGATCAACGATATGCGCGACGAGACGGACCTGGGCGGTCTGCGCCTTGCCATCGACCTGAAGCGGGGCGTGGAACCGGATAAGCTCATGCAGAAGCTCTTTAAGATGACCACCCTGCAGGACAGCTTTTCCTGCAACTTCAATATCCTTGTGGGCGGAAACCCCAGGGTCATGGGCGTGGGAGAAATTCTGGAAGAGTGGAGCGCCTGGCGCATGGAGTGCGTACGCCGCCGGGTGTACTTCGAGCTGGGAAAGAAGAAAGAGAAGCTGCATCTGCTCCGGGGGCTGGAGCGAATTCTGCTGGATATCGACCGGGCCATAGAGATCATCCGCAGCACGGAGCTTGAAAGCGAGGTCCTGCCCAACCTGATGGTGGGCTTCGGCATAGACCAGATCCAGGCGGAGTATGTGGCCGAAATTAAGCTCCGCAATATCAACCGGGAGTTTATCCTCAAGCGCACTGCCGAGACTGCGGAACTGGAGCGGGCCATAGAAGAACTGGAGGAAACGCTCAACAGCCGTCGTAAAATCAAAAATATCATTATAGATGAGCTGAAGCAGATAAGCAAAAAATATGTGGTTCCCCGCAAAACCGGCATTGTCTACGCCCAAGAGCTGGAGGAGTACGACGAGAGCGAGCAGATCGAGGACTACCCAGTCACGCTGTTTCTTTCCAGAGAGGGCTATTTCAAGAAAATCACGCCTCTGTCCCTGCGCATGAGCGGAGAACAAAAGTATAAGGATGGGGACGGTCCCAGCCAGAGCTTCGAGTCCTCCAACCGGCGCGAGCTGCTTTTCCTGACCGACCGGCAGCAGATGTACAAGGCCCGTGTCTATGACTTCGAGGATGGTAAGGCCTCTGCCTTGGGCCTCTACCTGCCCACCAAGCTGCAGATGGAAGAGGGCGAGAACATTATCTGTATGATAGACCCGGGCAATTACAGCAAAAGCCTGCTGTTCTTCTTTGAAAACGGCAAGGCGGCCAGAATCGAGCTCTCTGCTTATGAAACAAAGACCAACCGCCGCAAGCTTTTGAACGCCTATTCCGATAAAAGCCCCCTGAAATCCGTCATACTCCTTGAGGAAGAGACGGATATCGCCTGCTATTCCAGTGACGACAGGGCCCTTGTGTTCAACAGCTCCCTGCTCCAGCCCAAGACCAGCCGCAGCGCTCAGGGGGTGGGTGTTATGAGCCTGAAAACCAGGAGAAACCTGGAAAAAGCGCTTCCCGCCGGCGATACGCAGATAAAAAACTTTTCCAGATACCGGGTTCGTTCCCTCCCCGCCGCCGGCGCCCTGCTGAAGCCGGAGGACAGGGAGGAGCAGCAGCTTTCGCTTATTGACGAATGAGAGGTGAGCTTCCAGTGAGCGGAAATATCGGCAGTCCTTTTATGAAGCGGCTTTTGAAATATATGGCCATTGCCCTGGGCTCTGCGGTCTACGCTGCGGGCTTCCAGTTTTTCATGTACCCCAACGCCATCGTGTCCGGCGGCGTTGTGGGCATTGCCATGATCATAAACTACTTCACGGCCTTTCCCGTTGGCGTCATGACCATTGTGTTCAATATCCCTCTTTTCATTATTGCCTGGCGCTCCTTCGGGCGGGAGTTTCTTATCGCCTCCCTTGCGGGAATGGTGGTGTCCTCCGCTTTTGTGGATATTTTTGCTGTCACCGGTATCGTGCTTACCCGGGATCCCATGCTGGCCAGCATTATCGGCGGAGTGATCAAGGGCGCGGGCCTTGGCATGATCTACTATGTGGGCGCCACCACCGGCGGCGTCGATATTGTGGCCAAAATGCTCCGCCGGGGCTATCCCCACCTGAATTTCGGCACCATTATTCTGATAATCGACGCCGTTATCATCGCCGCTTACGCCGTCATCCTTGGTAAATACGACAGCGCCATGTATTCCGTTATCTCCATGTTTGTTGTCAGCAAAGTCATCGACCTTGCCCTTTACGGCATAGACAATTCCTCCCTCTGCTTTATCATCAGCGAGAACAGCGGGGAACTAATCAAAGAAATTATTTCCGGCCATATTCACAGGGGCGTAACCATCCTGGAGGGAGAGGGCGCATACTCTCATCGGCAGAAGCAGGTCATCATGTGCGTCATAAAGCGCCCTCAGATTGCGGAGCTGCGCCGCATTGTAAAAAATGTGGACGAGCGGGCTTTCTTTGTAGTGGCGGATGCCAAAAACGTGTTCGGAAACGGCTTTGAAAATATCTCAGAGGTGAGATAATGAGGAAAAGGCTTACGGTGCTGCTGCTCTCTGCGGCTGCGGCCCTGGCTCTCTGCGGCTGCGGCAGCCTGTTTGAGAAGGAGTATGTCTATATCGCGGATTATGCGCCCGCCGTGCAGGACGGTCCCAGCGAGGGTGAGCGGGTTACGGTCCGCAATCTTGAGGAATTGAAGCAGGCAATTTTGAATCAGGTGGCTGAGGGAAAAGAAGAGAGCAGCGTCTATTTCGATACGGACTATGAGGGCAGGGCTGCGGAGGATTTGTCCAGCGCGTGCTGGCAGCTTCGCACGCAGGACGCCCTCTGCGCGTACTGCGTGGAGAATATCTCCTATGAGCTGAACAAAATCGTGGCATACTTTGAGGCCCGCGTCAGTGTGGACTTCAGCGATGTATGGCCCGGGGCGGACCGCATTGTAAAAATGCAGTATTCCACCGGGCTGGAGGAGACAGTAAAAGACGCCATTCAAAGGGGAGAGACCAAGCTTGTCGTTCTGGTGAACCGCAGCTCATACAGCGCGGAAAACATGGAAAACATAGTCAGCCGGGTTTACCGAAAATACCCCGCCAGCGCGCCCAAAGAACCCAAAACCACCGTCAAGATGTTCAGCGGCACAGGGCTCCAGCGCCTCTACGAGATCAACATAAGCTATGGCCTGTCCGCAGGAGAACTGGAGCTTCGGCGCGGGCAGATGGCGGAGATAGACCCGTTCGCGGAACTGGATCCGGCCGGCATGGGCCAGGCAGAGCTGGCCCTGGAGGCCTGCCGTTATCTTGTAGAGAACTGCAGCTACACGGATGACGCCCAGTATAACGATATCTATTCCGCCCTGGTTCGCCGCCAGGCAAACGGGGAGGGGCTGGCTTTTGCGTATGCGGAACTCTGCCGCCGCCTCGGGATCAACTGCCAGATCGTCTACGGCCAGCTTAGCTGGGAGGACTATAGCTGGAATATTGTGCGTATAGACGGGGAGTATTACCATGTTGACCTGGGCCGCTGTATTGCTTCCGGCCTTGAAAGCGGCTTCCTGCTCAGCGATCAGGCGCTCTGGGACGACCACCGCTGGGATGTCTCCGCTTATCCTCGCTGCACCGGGACAGCAAATTTTGACAATCTGGAAAATCTGGATGAAACCGGATAATTTTCTATTGACAAGCCGGCAATTTGTGATAGAATACTTGTTGCCGATGCGGGCATAGCTCATCCGGTAGAGCGCCACCTTGCCAAGGTGGAGGTAGCGAGTTCGAGCCTCGTTGCCCGCTCCAAGAACCCTATTGCGAAAGCAATAGGGTTTTTAAATAATCAGGCATACGTTCATAACATGTGCGGGCATGATGGAATTGGTAGACATGCGAGATTTAGGTTCTCGTGCTTTCCGGCGTTGGGGTTCGAGTCCCCATGCCCGCACCAGAAAAGGGGAAATCCGAACAGGATTTCCCCTTTTCTGGTGCCGCGCCTTCGGCGCGGTTTGATCCGCTACGCTCAAACGCGAAAGGGGACTCCCATCCCCTCTCGCGCTCACCCCATGCAGATCTGAAAGCCGGTTCGGATTTGGATTGCCTCGGTGCACCACGTCGGGGCGCATTACGCTCCCACAACAAAGGACAAGTCCGCAGACTGGTCCTTTGTTGTGTCCGCTCCATAGTTCCTCTTTATGGGAGCGCAGCATCCCCAAAGACCAAATATGATAGGATTGCGAAAGGCCCTGTTTGAGGGAGCAGCAAATGATAGATTTACAGGGGCCAAGTATGATAGCTGCAATTATTTAAAAATCTTTTAGATATTTTCTTGACGCATATTTAATTATGTATTATAAATATAATATGTAGATGACCTAAGCATAGGGTGGGTAATTTGTAAAGGAAATATGCGAAGGGAATCGTTAAAAGTGAAGGTGAAAAGGAGATTTGGAAATGAAACGCCAAAAAATCAGAAAAACCCTGTTTTCCTTTCTGCTTGTGGTAGCAGTGATGCTCAGCTTCAGCACAGCCGCATATGCAGAGCCCGGCGAATTCAATTTTGCGCTTCCAGATGATTTCGAGGTCAAAGACGTAATTATCCTGTCTGAAAAGAGCGGCGAGAACTCCGTGTTAAAAAAAGCACCTTTCCTGTTTGAGCAGTATACCGGTGAAGAGATTGCGGAGTATGTGGCATACGACCGTTATCTCAAGGGGGAGGACTACAATTATGAGCTCGACGAAGAAAATGGCTTTGTGATTTTTGGCATTACCGGTCCTGCAACGATCCTGGTTCCCAGCAAAATTATTATTCCCGCAGAAGGCGACCTGAAAATCACGGTCCTTTGCATTGACATTCCTGATGGTACCAAGCTGAAGGTAAACTATACCGACGGGGAGAGTTCCGGCAGCGCCACGGTCAAGGTCAAAGATGGAATTGCGACCTTCACAATAGGAGAAGGCGAACTTGACAACTACAAAGAGAGCGGAGAGCTTGAGATAAGCATTGAGTATACGCTTGATGGCAATATGATCTCCGAAAAAGCCAATTACCCGATAGAGAGCGAAGGCGGAAATAACGGTGGTTACAACGGCGGCTACAACGGCGGCGGAGCCAGCGGCAACGGCGGTAACGGCGGCGGAGCCAGCGGTGACGGCGGTAACGGCGGCGGAGCCAGCGGCGACGGCGGTAACGGCGGCGGAGCCAGCGGTGACGGTGGTAACGGCGGCGGAGCCGGCGGCTCCGATTCTGATTTTAACCATGGCATTAAAATCGTTGGCGGCGGCAATGAGATCGGCGTAAAAGTCGATGATAACAAGATTTTTAATAATGTTGAACCCGTTGTCGGCAGCAATGACGGCCCCGCTCACGTCGAGGTATGGTACGGCGGCGGCTGCATTAATATTCCCCTTGAGCCCGCATACTGGGAAGGCCTTTTCGGCGGCAACGGCTGAGTTCAGGCTCCGATCGGCCAGGCAAAACAGGGGATTTGCCCGTTGCGGCAGATGCTTTTCTTCAAGTCTGTACTTAGATATACCGCCGGATCATTAACAGGTCTATGGCGGGGATGAAAATTATATTGCTTTTGGAATAAGCGCGCGGCTTTGCCGCTGATAATTCTAAGAATGAGGCAATGCCGGAAATGGCATTGCCTCTGTTATTGATAAGGCGAAGAAATGGAAAAACGCTATGCGGTCTGCTTTCAGCTTGTCAAAAAAGTCCAT
>DCJL01000021.1:82800-83707 GCA_002320035.1 Clostridiales bacterium UBA1701
TCAAGCTCCCCCGCGGCTCCGTTGGTTTTTGCTTCGCAAACGTTTTTTGACAGTCTCCTGCTTTCCTTTGTTCGGAAACAGATGCGATGGATTAGGGGACAAAATGCGCAATGAATATTGCCTGCGGCGGGTTTTCTTTTTTCAGGGGCGGAGAATACTTGACTTATGCGGTCTGCTGTGCTAAAATTTTCCGGAAATATTGTTTGGAATTGGAGAGAGCCAAAATGGAAAGAATCAAGACTCTTGAGACCCGTAACCTCTGCGAGAGCGCCGAAAACGGCGGCTGCGGCGAATGCCAGANNCTGCCAGTCTGCCTGCAAGACCAGTTGCGGCGTTGCAAACCAGAAGTGCGAGAACGCTGACGAGTAAGCAAAATGACAAATCGAAAAGATGCCGCCTTTTTGGGCGGCACTTTTCATGTGACCGGGAAAGGAAAAACGCTCTATGGTTCATCAGTATAAATTAAACGGCTGCAATATTGTGCTGGACACCTGCTCCGGCTCCGTCCATGTGGTGGACGAGGTGGCTTACGACATAATCTCCCGCTATCCCGACATGCCCCGGGAAAAAATTATCCGGGAAATGCTGGGAAAATATGGAGCACAACCGGACGTGACCGAAGCGGAGCTTCAGGACTGTTATGGGGAGGTTGAGGCACTGGTAAAGGCCGGCAAGCTCTATACGCCGGATAACTTTGCCCCCTTGGCCGGCACCTTCAAGGAACGCTCCGGGGACGTGGTGAAGGCCCTTTGCCTCCATGTGGCTCACACCTGCAATCTCAATTGCTCCTACTGCTTCGCCAGCCAGGGTAAATACCACGGTGAGCGGGCGGTGATGAGCTTCGAGGTAGGAAGGCGGGCGCTGGATTTCCTGATGGAAAACTCCGGCAGCCGCCGCAACCTTGAGG